>NZ_JAPYPC010000027.1 GCF_029937855.1 Christiangramia sp. | reverse complement strand
TCGTCCATTACTTCCCGTCCGGCAGTCGGGTTCGTCTTGTTCATATCCTCCATTTCAGAGGCCTCATTCATTTTGGAATCCTTTTCCGTATCCATCCCGACCATATTGGAACGGTCCATCTGCATTGAATCCTTTTTCATATCCATTTGCATTCCGTCCATTTTATCCTTCTTCATTTCCATATTTTTCATATTGGACTTGTCCATATTCATCATATCCATTTCCTTCATTCCTTCCATCTGCAAATTATTGTCCATTTGCATCCCCCATTTCTCTTTCATCTCGTATCGCTCGTCTTTACCTGGTCGAAATTTTAAAGCGGGTGCGCCCATTTTCATTTTCATTTTAGCCATTTGCTGCATCATCCCGATTTTATCCGGTCTGGAAACATCAGGGGCGGCAACGATAGGGCCTTGGCCCAAGTAAGCAGTTGCGGTTCCGGAGCCATCCTGGGCCATAATTTTAAATTCCAGTTTGCCGTTCTCCGGTATGGTCACGATAAAATCGTAGGTTTCCGCAACGGCAATAAAGGTTTTGTTTCTTTTAACAGGAACAACATCTTTACCATCTGCCGAGACAAGCAAAGGGTCTGGGCCGCCAAAGGCCATCCAAAATGAAGTTGATGCAGAGCCGTCAATAATGCGCAGGCGTACTTTCTCCCCAGGTTTGAATTCGGGATATTCCACATTTTCTTCTCCATTTATTAAGAACGCCGGGTAATATATGTCCGCTATATCCGCGCTTTCCATACGCTGTCTCCAAAAATCGACCTGCGCGCCCAGTGCCCCCCTGGCAATAACCTGGTTGAGCGGTGTGGCCGTCCCTTTTCTTATATTGTACCATTCTGTGCCCCGTTTTAAAAACCGCATTACATCCTGGGGCTTTTCATTGGTCCAGTCAGACAATACCAAAACCTGCTCTTTATCATACTCCAATGTTTTGTCTTTCGGTTGTATGACGATGGAGCCAAAAACACCACTCTGTTCCTGCAACATCGTATGGGAATGGTACCAATAGGTACCATTTTGCTTTATTGCAAATTCATATTTTAAGGTTTTGCCGGGTTCTATAGGTGGGGTAGAAAGGTAGGGTACACCATCATAAAAATTGGGCAGCAACATACCGTGCCAGTGAATGGAAGACTCTACGCTCATTTCATTCTTCACATAAATTATGGCATATTCCCCTTCATTAAAATCTAATGTGGGCCCGGGGATCTGACCGTTTACGGTCATACCCATAACCGGCTTGCCAGCCTTGTTGACCTGTTCTTCCCGCAAGGTCAACGTGTATTCCCGCACAGGCAGATCGTCAACGTTTCCTTCTACGGATGCCTCTAATTCTTCCTGGCTGTAACCCGAAAAACCTAAAAATATCAGTAGGATTAGAAAGTAATTTTTCAATTTCATAGTTTGTTATTTTATTTATTTTCGTTCTCCAAACGATAAATGATCTTCTTCATTTGGGCGATTTCCCTTTTCTGGGCCTCAATAATTTCTTCGGCCAGTTTCTTGGTTTCAGGATCCTGAAGGTCTGCCCGTTTACTGGTTAAAATTGCAATGGAATGGTGAGGGATCATCGCTTTCATATATAAGACATCTCCAATAATGGGACGTTGTGCCCTTACCAAACCTAAGGCTGAAACAAATAACACCAGGCTACCGATATAAATAGCGATATTCTTCTTCTTACTTTTATACATTTTCAGCATAAGGGATAACATGATCACTGCCATTGCTGCTATTCCCAGGCACGTCATATAAAAGCGGGTTAAACTAAAATATACATGGTCAAACTCATACGTATTCATGTACATCGTGATATACATAGCTATAAAAGACAGACCGAGCATTAGGAAAAACCGACCATAATTACTTCCACCAGACTTGTGGTTATTGTTGTTTTCTGAATTCATACAATTAGGTTTTACGGTTAATTGGGAAATTTTACTTTTTTATAGTTTTCTTTACGGAGCCGCAGTTGAGCATTTTATCACCGAAATATGGATTTTTAATTTCCTCAACGTCAGCATACCAGTACGCACCATCATTATTAAAAGCCATAGGACAGAATTTCTTGTAAATAGTCCCACCGGATAATGCTTCCTCAAACATTGGCCCAGCCAATTCTGTAAAATTTGAAAATAATCTTCTCTGCTCCTCAATATCGTCAGTATCTCCCAATTGCTCAGCGATAGATTTTAATTCTGCACGCTCTTCTGAGAAAGAATCGGCCATACTTTTAGCTGCATCCTTTGCCTGGCCGGAGTCCTCATTGGTAAGTGCCATTTTAATTTCCAGGTAGTTATGCCAGATTTTCCCTGTCATGCCATCTATAAAATCCTGATCGGCGATATCAGCCGTTTCTTTTTCAGCTTTCTTTACTTCCTCTGGAGTATTAATTTCTACACTTTGGCCTTTTTCTTTATCCATACAGGAAACAAAGATCAAGACGACTAGAAATAATATCCCAATTTTTGATAATTTTCTCATTTGATATTTTTGATTGGTTACAATCTTCTAAATTACTTTTTATCGGCAACTTATATTGTTACAATTATGATAGATACTTACACAATTTGGTCTAATGAACTTCTTAGGTTTTTATTCTGTTTTTTATAATTTGAAAGGCTCATCCCTGTTTCGTTCTTAAACTGTTTGGATAGGTAATTAAGGTTGCTGTAATCCAGAAGCCGACTTATTTCAGTAAAATTAAATTCATTAGACTGAATAAGCTCTTTAACCTTTTCAATTTTCAACTTTATAAAATATTTTTCAACGGTAGTATTTTCTGTATATGAAAAAATTCTACTCAATCGAATATAATCATATTCAGTTTCCTCAGACAAATAACTGGAAAGTGTACCTGTCTTTTGAACAGGTAGATTTTCAAACAACCTTAATAGGCTTAATTTGACTCTCTCTACCAGAATTTCATCTGAGCTTTTTAATAATTCAAAACCATTTACTTTAAGAACTTTATCCAGTCTTTTTGCGTCTTCGATTTTATTATTGCTTTCATAAACAACCCGTCCCAATTCCACATCTTTCACTTCAATCCCTGCCTCACACAATTCATTCCGTACCACCTTAATACAGCGGTCGCAAACCATATTTTTGATAAATATTTCTACGATCATAATTTTGTTGTTTTTATTCTTAGTCTTCCACCTGGAAAGGAAGTTTTAAAAGCACCCTCTCCCAGGCCAGGGAAATCTCACCAATATCCTCACCTGTTTTACTTATAGTATAGTCCAGTTCTTCTTGAATATTTTCAAGTTTTTCAGGCTTTACTTCTACAGTTATAATATTCTTCATAGGATCGTATTCATCTTTTCCATGCTGGTCCCAGTGACTGTTAAACATTACTTTCCAGACATTTTTTCCAGGGATTGTAAAAAACGCATATTTACCCGCTGGTAAGAGTTTTTCTCCAAGCATAAGGTCTTTATTAGTTTCTAGCCAGGTAACATTATGAGCTCCAGATTGCCACACAGTATTGTACCCCACCAAACCTCCAAAAACAATCCTGTTACGAACCCTTGGGGAAGAATAATCTATATGTACATGGGCCTCCCCTACCATCGCCATAGCACTTTTATGAGGGCTCATTACTTTTTTATTTTTATCTATAGCCTCACTTTTGACTATATCATGTGTTCCATGTTTATGCTCCTGTGCGAAACCGGAATAGGCCAGTACACCTATAAATACAGTAATTAATAGTGTTTTCATTTTTATTTTTTTTATTTAGTTTTGATACGGCTGGCAGAAGAATGAAGTATTATTCTTCATTAATCCCTGTGATTTTTTTAATATATAGCTGTAAAATCTGCCAAGGGTAATCATTTATATTTTTTTAGGTTAAGGAATAAATTGTAGAGCTGCAAAAGTGGATAAAAGGATCACTGCAAAGTGGTTGTATTTTTTTCCTTTAATTAATTTCTCTATAGATAGAACCACATTTCAGCATTCTTTTTCCGAAATACGGATTCTTGATTTCCTCTGTTGAACTTAACCACGCTGCCCCTTTATTATTGTTGTACATTGGACAAAAATCCTGGTAGAGTTTTTTATCGGTTCCTGTTATAACGATCATACCTAGAACATCCTTGCTCAAAATTTCAAAATGTTCACGCTGTTGGTCAATGGCGCTCGCAGAAATAAGTTCTGCATGCTCCTTTGCATCTTCAATGATGTCTTTTAACTCCTGCTGTTCCTCTGAAGAATAATTGCTCTTGTCAAAATCCTCAAATTCACCGGCCAATTTACCTCCGGCACTAGCGGCTGCTTCCTGGTCATCTGCTACTAGAGCATTTTTTATCTGCAGGTAGTTGTCTATGATTACTGATATGCTTTCAGACTGGGATTCACCTATTTTTTTTCCCTTAAAATCTAATTCAAAAGTATCTCCATTCTGCACCAGACCCTGTTCCCTGTTTTCACTTAATAGGTTTTGATCCCTACTGTTTTCTTTACAGGATATTACAATGATGGCCATTAATGTTGCCAAAATGCTGATTTTAAACCTTGGTTTACTCATTTTAAATAAATTTAAGTACGTTCTTAATATGATTGTAAATATTGAAAAAAGCCCCCTTCTAAAGATGAAGAAGGAAACATTGCTGTTTTGACAGGGAACCTATTATTGACTACGGCAAGTTACTGCCGCCCGGACACACGAAAAAACAGTTGCACAGAACAATTGAAGGCGTCCTGAAAACCTTAGGGTTTCAGGACTAATGTTCCCTCAGAATAAATCTCAAATAAGAAATGTAGCGTATAGTACCGAAATATCCTTAACAATTAAAGGCGGAGCGTAATCATCAAAAGGAGCCGGCTTTTCAGGTGTAAAATAATGCGGGATTAAAAAAGAATATGCAATAGTGATAAACAGCTGATCGATTGAGTCATGATTTAGCTGAATATTTTTAAAGTCTTTTTGCCCCTCTACGGTAGTTTTTGTAGTGGAACAGCAATCGCCCTGCACTAAGCCTTCGGAAGAAGCCTTTTCCATGCCACAGGTTTTTGCCTTTAAATTAATGGCGGTATCCACCAAATAGTCCCCACAAAAATGCTTGCTTATGGTAAAAGAAACAGTGGACATCAACATCAAAAAAGATATCAAATGAAGCAGGCTATTTCTAAAAGAATTTTTCATTTTTATGATAGTACCAAGCAAATATAAAAAAATAAAATATAAAAAAAGTTGTAATTTTATGGAATAGAGTTATAAAATCATGGATTTAGTAGATTTTTTTTAATTAAATCTATATTATTGAGTAAAGATAATTCTTAAATACATAAAGAAGTGTGTAATAAATGTCTGGCGAACTCAGGAATAATTAGAGACTCTGTCGTTTCACTACAGTGTTAGACCTCCCGGATTTTAACTTAAAATGTAAATTGTTAGAAAGTTTAGCTACCGTTTGAAATACGTAATTGGCTCCTCCGTTCAAATTTACGGGTAGAGACCGTATGAAGCTATTTTTTTGTTATAGCGAGCAAAGAATATAGTTCATAGGTTGTGTGGGAATAAGAAGGCGCCTTTATCGGCTTAACCTTTTTTCTTTCGTGGTTTCTAAAATTATACCTTTTCTTCCATACCTTTTTTGGCAGCTGTTTAAATTGTTATTCCATAATTAGATGGAGAAATTATAGGATACCAATGAATGTGTAAGCTTCCCTTAAAACCGAACTGTTTAAAAGTAGAATAATTCTTAATTTTAAACAGTATGAAAAAAAGTAAATTTTCCCCTCAGAAGATCTCTAAGATCCTTAAAGAATGCGATAATGGTAAAACTGCTGCTGAGATCAGCCGTGAATATGGCATCAGCACAGCTGCTTTCTATATTCTTAATGATTGCTATTATAGAATTTATTCCTTTTGAAATAATCTTTTCCAGACTTTCAAATTTAGGTCCTAGATCTTCGTGTGGAGAAATTTGGTTTTTTTCAAAAAAAAGCTAAAATCACATCTACAGATTCTGTATGTGATTTAGCTACAAATTTTGAATATTCACGAAATCGACGTGCAGTTTTTTTCTTGATGCGGATAGTTGCAAAATTGTCCATAATTGAAAAGATTTTCAAGTTTTTGCCGCAAAATATTAACGTTTTACTGGGGTGGGTTCCCAGTCGATTTGCGTCAAAAAAAATAACTTTAATTAATTGAACATCAATAGTTATATGGTTTTTGTGGATTTATAACATCGCTCTGCGTGTTATCCTCTTGCTATTCCCCCTTTTTGTCCGCCAGGCGGACAAAAAATTCATACAATACAGGCTAAACGCCAATTTCCATTTTCTTAGAATTCAAGATTCCTTGTGAAATAAATTGATGGATATAGTAAGCAGCGAAAGTCAAAATAATAGGCTCACTATCCGTAAAAATAAATGCTGAAGATCAGCCTTTTAAAGATAAGGTTTTTTTACTAAATGAAATTTTCAAAGCATAAAAAAAACATCTCTGGTATTTCAGAGATGTTTGTAATTCTATTTGGTCGAATTCAGATATTAAAAACATAGGTGTTATTATACATATTTCGTATCGCTTCCTCTTCGATAAGCCGTTTAAAATTGAAACCATGTTCTTTTGCATATCTTCTAATATCATCACCAGATTTAGTTCTACATCCCTTTTGGAATTTTTCAGAAGTCGTTTCTGTGCTTCCTTATTTAAGTTTGAATAATTTAGATATATCATAACTTTTTGGTTTAAAGGATTCCACTATCTGCGAAACTAAAATAATCACCATCGGGGGTCAGGATTAAATGGTCCAGGATTTTAATATCTAAAAGTTCTCCCGCTTTCCTAATTTTTTCAGTCAGGCGTTTATCTGTTTCGCTGGGCTTTAAAGTTCCCGACGGATGATTATGTGCAATTATCAAATTTACGCTTAATGACTTTAATACCACGGCAAAAAGGATACGCAGATCTACCAAAGTACCTGTAATTCCACCGGTAAAAACTTCAAAAATGCCCTTCACTTTATTGCCGTTATTAAGTAGCATTACTTTAAAACATTCCTGCAGACCGATCTGATCTTTATTCCTTTCATTGTATAATAGTTCCGCAGCGCTTACTGAAGAAGTTATTTTAGGCGCCTGAGAGATTTTAAAATTTCCCTGATATTTTATCGATATTTCATTAACTTTCGTTTTCATTTGAATCTTATTTAAAGGGTTGAAATTGAAAAAAGAGGGCGTTACCGTGAACAAGTACCCGCCCTCTTTATTTTAAAATTACTCGGCTGAATTATTGTCGTTCTTTACGCCTAACAAAAGAATTTCACTGGCTACGACTTCGGTAACATATCGCTTCTCTCCTTCTTTGGTTTCATAGGAGCGATTAGTCAATTTACCTTCGATGGCAATTTCTTTTCCGGTTCCTACATATTTCTCTACAATCTCAGTGATTTTCCCCCATACCACAATATTATGCCATTGGGTTTCCTGTACTTTTTCTCCGTTAGAATTTTTGTAAAATTCATTGGTTGCAATGGAGAAAGTGGCTAGTTTTTTTCCACTTTCAAAATTTTTAATTTCGGGGGTCTGCCCCACATTTCCGATTAACTGAACTTTGTTTCTAAGCGTTCTCATCATTAAAGTTTTAAAGATTTCTAATTGATTTACTTATTATATCCGGAGCTTTTCTTTTTTGATGCTGATCCATTTTCAGCATATAGAATTAGAGAGGACTTATAAAAGGGCAGACGCAGTCAATCGGCTTATGCAGTCCGGCTAACTTTTATATGCTGGTATTTTGCATTGATAAAAAGGAAGGTACAGTATCGGTCAGGTAGGTAAATGGAAAACGATAAAATGAAAAACAAAACGGAAGGAGAATAAATTCTAATAACTCAAATTGCAGCTAACTAATTATTTCCAGTATAATAAAGTTATCTCTAAGCATTACTTTAAGTTAGAATTAGAAAAATGAATAAGTATATTAGAAATAATGATTTTAAGTTTCAGGATCTCTGCTAAAAATTTTAATCAAATTAAATATCATTACACAAAAAACGACCCATATAAACCCCGCAATGAACCCGCCAAATACGTCTGAAGGATAATGTACTCCAAGATAAATCCGGCTTAATCCAATCCCGAGGATTAAAATTGCGAAAATTGTGATCAGAAAAAACTTAATGAATTTATTTATCGGTAAACTGAAGATGAGATATATTATAAATCCATAGAATGCCATCGCCATAGTAGCATGGCCACTAGGAAAACTAAGCGTTTCTACTTTAACCAGATGTTCTGAAACAGGTCTAGGTCTATCTATTGTTTTTTTTAAAAGTAAATTAGAACCCAGAGCAAGAATCATTACCAAGGCAATTTGAGCTACATATTTCCAACTTTTTAAAATCCAATAAAAGAAAATAGCACTTAAACTAAACATAATCACATATCCAAGTGTATCCCCAAAATTGGTTATAAATGTAAAAACAGTAGTTATTGCACGAGATCGAAAATCTATAAAAAAATTAGTGACTGCGGTATCATAATTCGCTAAAACATCAGATTTTAAAAATTCAGTAAGCTCTATAAATAATTTGATCCCCCCTATTACAATGATAGCAGTAATTAAAGTAGTTATAATATAGGGAAGCTTGTGATCGTATTGTCTAAATTTATTTGAAAGAATTTCTTTTATCTTTCTTAATACGCTAAAAAGTTGTTTTCGCATAGTTCAAAATGAATAAATTATAATTAACGTGCAAATTAGGATTCGAATCTAAAGACAAATTGAATTTTCTATATTTACTTTAATATTTCTTTAGAATCAACCTCTACCTTTATTCCCTTAACTTTTTAATAATGAAATATCTAATTGCCGAGGATGAAAAAGAATTACAGCAATCTATCGCCACTTATTTGAGTCATGAAGCTAATGTGTGTGAAACCGCATCAGATTATCACGAAGCTTCAGAAAAATTAGAACTCTATGAGTACGATATTGTTATCCTGGATATTAACCTAGTTACTGGGAGCGGACTCGATCTACTCAAAAAACTCAAAAAGCAACAAAAAAAATGTGGCGTGATTATTATTTCAGCAAACAGTTCATTAGATAATAAATTAGAAGGATTGGATTTGGGTGCAGATGATTACATCACTAAGCCTTTTCATCTTGCCGAACTAAATTCACGCATAAAAGCAGTCCTAAGACGTGGGCAATTTGGTGGAGATAACACTATAAATTTTCAGGAAATTAAGTTGGACACTATGGCCCGTAGTGCCTATGTAAATGGGAAAGCTATTACACTTACAAGAAAGGAGTATGATCTTCTTTTATTCTTTATCACCAATCAGGGAAGAGTTCTATCAAAAGCAATTATTGCAGAACATCTTTGGGGAGACGATAGTGACTTGTTAGATAATTTTGATTTTATTTATGTGCACATCAATAATTTGAGAAAAAAACTTACTAAAGAAGGTGCAAAATATATCCAAACGGCCTACGGAAGTGGTTATAAATTCATCGCAGATTAAAAATTCAACCCCAAATAAAACAAAACTATTAAGAAAAGCTTCCAAGACTTTTCTAATTACCAGTATTGTGATAATGATACTCTCAGGTATTGTTCTTTTCATATATACCAAATCGCTTTTGGAGAATGAAATTGAAGAAGAGCTCTATTCCAATAAAGACCGGGTAGAGCGTTTGCTGAAAAACAATCCTGATCTCGTGGGAATCCCACCAATCATGATGGCTGAAAAAACTGAAATTTCAGAAGAAAATGTTCTTATTGACACACTTATTTTTGATCCGCTTCAGGATGAAGTAGAACTTTTCAGGCAATTATCTGGTACCAGGAATATTAATGGTCAAGAGTATAAAATAACGGTCCGGGCAATGGTTATTGAATCTGAAGATATTCTTTCTGCAATTGTCCTCACATTCCTGTCAATAATTTTCCTAGCTTTTATTTTCCTTTTTTATCTGAATAAATCCCGTAATGAAAAACTATGGCAACCATTTTTTGTGAATTTGGAACGCTTAAAAAGTTTCTCTTTAAAGTCTGATAAACCTTTAGAACTTAATGATTCAGATATTGTTGAGTTTGATGAACTGAACAAGCAAATGCTGGCATTAACTTCAAAAGTTCAGGCCGACTATCGAAATTTAAAACAATTTACCGAGGATGTCTCTCATGAAATGCAGACACCACTTGCAATTATGCAAGCTAAAATAGAAACGCTCTTTGATCAACAAAATATAAACGAAAAACAATATGAGCAGCTTAGCTCACTTCAGTTTGATATACAAAGACTTAAACAACTGAACAATCGGTTGATATTACTTGCCAAAATTGATAATAATCAGTTTACCGCAGATGAGAATATTTCGATAAATGAAACTCTTAAACAGTCAATTGATAATTTTACTGAGATCACTCAGACCAGGATAGCCCTTAATGGAAAGGATGAAATAACTGCTATTATGGACAAAGCGCTCGCTTCTATACTATTTAATAATCTATTGACCAATGCTATAAAACACAATTTTGGAAACCAGCCTATCAGTGTGGTTATCGAAAAGAACCATGTTCAAGTTATCAACGCCGGAACTGAAGGCCTAAGTAATCCAGAATATATTTTTGATCGTTTTTACAAAGAAAGTAAAAAACCAGATTCCACAGGTCTGGGTCTTTCCATAGTGAAGAAGATTTGTGACTTTTATGGGTTTTTACCTTCCTATAGATTTCATGAAAGCAGTAAAAAACATATTTTCCAGATTGAATTTGATACTTGAAATTTTTTAAGTCTAAAACTTTAAATTTCCTTTAGATCGCACCACTACATTCACGAAAAATTCAGCTGATGAAAGTATGCCTGAAGAAAGAAACTCTTCTTTTATTTTTCTTATTTATTTCAACCATTGCCGTAGGCCAGGGTATTACTGTTACAGGCCAGGTAATAGAACAAGATACGCAGGAAACACTCCCTTTTGTAACCGTATCTATTTTTGATGCAACTAGTCTAAACATAGTAACAGGTACCGTAACCAATGAATCTGGCCAGTTTACGGTAGAACTGCCTACCGGAAATTATCTACTGAAAATATCATTTGTAGGTTTTGAAACGCTAGAAAGAAAAATAACTGCCGGTGGACTTAACCCTATTTTTGATTTGGGAAAAATTGAGCTTGCCACTTCTTCAGAATCGCTGGATGAAGTAGCTATTGTTGCAAAACGAACAACAGTCTCTTCAGATCTTGACAAAAAATCTTTTAGCCTTGATGATAATGTAGCACAATCTGGCGGATCTGTACTAGATGCCATGAAAACTATGCCTGGAGTAACTTTTGACCAGGAAGGAAAAGTGGTGCTTCGCGGAAGTGATAAAGTAGTGGTGCTCATTGATGGAAAACAGTCCAGTTTAACCGGGTTTGGTAATCAAAAAGGCCTTTCTAATATTCCCGCGGCTAATATTGAACGTATCGAAATCATCAATAATCCATCGGCAAAGTATGACGCCAATGGATTTGCGGGAATCGTCAATATCATTTATAAGGAGGAAAAGCAAAAAGGGCTTAATGGTGATTTGGGAGTATCTTCTGGTTTAGGTGTTTTGTCTAAGAGAAAAAAAGACACCCCCACAGATTTTGGCAGCTACTCGATCAACCCCAAACTTATTCCCAGCCTGAATCTTAATTACCGTACCGAAAAACTGAATTATTTTCTGCAAACAGAAATTATTCTACAGGAAGCTTTACCAAATAATGAATTTACTTCTAGATATTATGACGATGGCAGAAACATCATCTCCCAAGTTCCGGAAAACCGCAGACAATTTCGAAGCATTATAACCGGAGGTGTTGACTATGAAATTTCAGAAAATGACAACATTACTTTTTCAGGAATGTTTGATCGGGAGAAACACATTGACACTTCTCAAGTGGCATTTATCAATTTAGACAATAATGTGCGTAACCGTTTATATACTTGGAAGGAAGATGAGGTGACCAGTTTTATCAATGCGGCTGTTAATTATGAGCATAATTTTAAGCAACCAGGTCATAAACTCTCCGTAAATGCTCAATATACGCGGGGATTGGAAGATGAAAGTTATTTTTTAAACGATAGTTCTACGGTTCGTATAGGTCGGGACATGACAAATATTAAGGCCATTGAGCATACTAGCAGTTTTTCTACAGATTATGCGAGGGCGCTAAGCAATGGGAGGATAGAATTGGGTGCAAAAGCTCGCTTTAGAAGACTTCCTGTGGATTATACTATAGAACGTGGGAACCAAAGTATTATATATCCCAGTCTGGGCGATTTTTCAGAATGGAGAGAAAATCTTTTTGCTGCCTACGGAAATTACCTGCTGGAAAAAGAAAATTTTGATATAGAAGCTGGCTTAAGGGCAGAACAGACTGATGTTTCCTATCAACTGGACCCAGAAAATATTTATTATGATTCTAACGATAACTATAATTATTTTGAATTTTTTCCCAGTGTACGCTTTACCTATAAACTAAATAACAAAAACAAACTTTCCGCTTTTTACAACCGTCGTATCGACCGGCCAGGAGAACCTGAATTGCGCATTTTCCCTAAATATGACGACCCGGAACTGCTTAAAGTGGGAAATCCCTATTTACGACCACAATTTACCAACAGTTTTGAATTGGCGCATCGTTATTCCTGGAGTTCGGGATCCTTATTTTCTGCGATGTATCACCGCGAAATTAATGGGGCATACCAGCGTATTTTCAGTATTGATGACAGTAATCCACAATACGATATCGTAAATAGAATTTATCAAAATACAGGGCATAGCACCAACACCGGTATTGAATTATTATTCAGTCAGGAAATTGCCGATTATTGGAAACTAAACTCAAGTTTAAATATTTATAGAAATGGTATTGATGATTTTCAGGGAACTTTATTGTTTCCTTTTGAGCGACCATTTTTCATAGAAGAGTCTAAAGATACCGCTGGGGATTTTAAGATAACCAATACGTTTACTTTTCCTTGGGAACTGGAAGCTCAAATTACGGGGCTTTGGTACAGTGCCCGAAACATTCCCCAGGGAGAAGAGCTCGCTCGTTCTTCTATTGATGTAGGTTTTAAAAAATCAATTTGGGATAAAAAAGGTGAGATCACTTTATCTGCATCAGATCTGTTCAACAAATTTGGTTTGAGACAAAAGATCAACGGTCAGGATTTTACGGCTCTGTATGAAAATTATTATGAGACTCAAATTGTAAGACTTGGTTTCAACTATAAATTTTGATATTTGAAACTTAAATTTTTTAATCTTTTAGTAGATATAACTTTTACTTAAAGTTTACTTTAGATTACCTCCTTAGATTTCAGTATTAAAGAATACATTAATTTATAAATCAGGGCTTATTGGCTAAAACTACTTTTTAGGTAAGACAATCTTTATTTGAATTAGCCATTATTTAAGGTACGATACCTGAATAAAAGCCCTGAAAAGGAAGGATCATCCTTACGAACTTGTGCCGAGCGCATTCGAAGTATCGTATTGCAAATCATCCTTCCTTTGTCAGGCACAAAACTCTAATATCCATAACTTTAAGATTCCATTAGAATTACGTAGTAATTTAATTCCATTATTTAAACAGACTTAAAAAATGGAAAAAATCATTTTAAACAAAGTTGCAGAAATAACTGTATTGTTCTGGATTATGAAAATTATCGCTACCACATTGGGCGAAACTTTAGGTGATTATATCGCACAGACTTTAGCACTCGGATATACTTTGGGTATTCTTATTACACTAATATTCTTTGTTGTGGTATTGGTTATTCAGCTTTATGCTAAGAAGTATATTCCGCTGTACTTTTGGCTTGTAATTATTGCTACCACAACCCTGGGGACCGAAATTTCAGATTTCATGGATAGGAGTCTGGGCCTTGGATATACTTACGGTAGTTTGATTTTATTTACTGGCCTCCTGGCAATACTATTAATATGGTATAGCAACTATAAAAACCTACAAGTCTATCCCATTTTTGAGAAGAAAAAGGAACTATTTTTTTGGACGGCCGTACTTTTTTCAAATAGTTTAGGAACGGCCTTTGGCGATTATCTCGGAGATGTGGCGGGACTAAGCTATTTGCAGGGAGCACTTATAACCGCTTCAATTATCGCAGTTGTAATTCTCTTGCACTACTTTACTAAGCTCAACCAGATTTTTCTGTTTTGGATAGCTTTTGTATTTACCAGACCTTTTGGGGCAACCTTCGGTGATTTTCTTACCAAACCTCGGGATAATGGAGGTATGGATTTGGGAACACTACCTGCTTCTTTAATCTCAATTGTGCTGATTTCCATTCTAATTTATATTTCACATAAAAAACATCATCAGAAGATGATGAAGGAATCTCTTTAGATTTGCTTAAAGCCAGCTTGAGATTTGCCCTGTAGATTTACATTATAATTATAAATAATTAGTACATATGAAAAAATTAATTTTAGGGGTAGGAATGGTTGTAGTGGCAATGACTACCATAGCATTCACTTCAGAAAATAAGGATAAAGTTCCTCAGGTCGTTAAAAACGCTTTTGCAAAAAAATTTCCCACAGCAAAAAAGGTGGAATGGGAAAAAGAAAATGAAACCGAATGGGAAGCTGAATTTAAAATGAACAATGTTGAATATTCAGCTAATTTCTTAGCAAATGGCACTTGGCAGGAAACCGAGCACGAAATGAAAACCAACGACGTTACACAGAATATTTTATCCTCGTTAAAGTCAAACTTTCCAGGATATGAGATAGAAGAAGTTGAAATATCTGAAACTTCTAAAGGGTCTTTCTATGAATTTGAAATTGAAAAAGGGAAGATAGAAATGGAAGTTACTTTTGATAGTAGCGGTACTATTATAAAAAAGCAAATGGAAGAAGAGGAAGACAAAGATTAAGTGTTAGTTTTCATAATTGATTGGTTAGTTTGAAATGCTCGATACTATTATTTAGGATCGGGCATTTTCATTGACTTTTAAACCAATCGATCTGTTCCTGCACTCCTTCTTCAAGAAGCACCGTGGGATTATAATTAAGTAAATCTCTTGCTTTAATAATAACTGCTTTCGTACGCAATTGATCGCCACTACGAGCGGGTTTTTCCTTACTCTGAATTTTGGTTTTGAGTAATTTTTCAACAACCTGCATACCTTCCTCTGTAGTGTATTCTTTATCAGTTCCAAGATTAATTATCTGCCCATCACATAGCTTCTCCTTACCTATTACACTTACAATTCCTTCAACAATATCTTTAATATGCGTAAAACTGCGTTTATGAGTGAGGCTACCTAAAAATAAAGGGAACTCTCTCCCATTCAAACCACATTTAATTAACTGACTGAACATTTTATCCGGGCGTTCCCGAGATCCATAAACTGAATATAACCTTAGAGAGCAGGCAGGAAAATTCCCAAGTCGGGAATGGGTCATGGCTATTTGTTCAGCAGCAAGTTTCGTGACCCCATAGTTAGATACCGGTTTTGCCATTTGTTCTTCATCACAATATACATCGGAACCATAAATCGATGAAGTCCCAATATTGATAAATAACTTTAAATTAAGATGTTGATTTGCAAAATCGGTTAAATGATGTGTCGCAATGATGTTATTATTTAGATAATCTTCAAACGTAGAAGTACTTGAGATTCCAGGTTGCGCAGCACAATGAAAAACATAATCAAAATCTCTGGGTAGAATTGTAACTAAAAAATCTACGCAGATATCCTGCTCGATCATAGGAATTCCAAAACTGCGTAATTGGTTGGCATTCTGCCTTTTTAAATGGACGTTATAGTAACCTGAAAAGTTATCCATCCCAATTACTTCATGTCCCATAGAATGCAATTTTTCAGCAAGGTGGGAACCAATAAAACCAGCTGCACCGGTTACTAATATTTTCATTTATATTCATTTGAATTACTTCAAATTAATGAAGAAAAAGCCTTTATCACAAGGCTTTATAACAATAGTTGTGAAAACAGTAAAACTTAAAAATTACTTTAGATTTACAACGTAGTATTGCAAATTAAGCTAACAATTCCTGCCTAAGAATGCCAAATACACTCACCATAATTGTACCTGTTTACAACGAAGAAAAAAATCTGACCAGAGTAGAAAAAGAATTGCAGTCCTACATCGATCAATGTAAGCTCAAAATCACCGTTTTATTTGTAAATGATGGTTCAAAAGATTCAAGCTTGCAGATTATTAAGCAAATATGTACCCAGAACAAAACTTTCAATTATCTCAATTTTGATAAGAATTATGGATTGAGCACTGCTATTAAGGCAGGTTTTGATCATGCTGAAAGTTCGCTCGTTGGATATATTGATTCAGATCTTCAAACGAGTCCAAAAGACTTTAATCTTTTATTGGAATATATTGATGATTATGACCTAGTAACAGGAGTACGCTCCAACAGAAAAGATAGTTTAATAAAAAATATGTCCTCTAAAATAGCCAACGGTATTCGTAGAAGCTTTACTCAGGACGGGATGGATGATACCGGGTGCCCGCTCAAGATCATAAAAGCTGATTATGCTAAACGTATCCCCATGTTTCAAGGCTTACACCGCTTTTTACCAGCAATGATTCTGCTTCAAAATGGAACGGTAAAACAGGTGCCAGTGCAACATTTTCCAAGGATTGCGGGTAAAGGCAAATTTGGTGTCTGGAATCGTCTGCTTGGTCCTTTAGCAGATTGCATTGCCTATATATGGATGAAGAAAAAATATATCAATTATAAGATAGCAGACAAAGCATGAGTAGTTGGTTAATTTATACTATTGGTTTTTCTGCTCAATTATTATTTTCAGGTCGTTCTATTTTACAATGGATAATTTCTGAAAAACAAAAGAAGGTGCTTACCCCCGTATTATTCTGGCAACTGAGTTTGATAGCTTCTTTTCTATTATTCATGTATGGTTATTTACGCAATGATTTTGCCATCATGCTGGGCCAAATACTGACCTATTTCATTTACATACGCAATATGCATCTGCAAAATCAATGGCTGAAATTCCCGAAAATGCTGCGTTGGTTTTTATATATTTTTCCATTTATCATTCTTTATATTGGCTATAATAACCATGTTTATGATCGCGCTAAATTATTTCAGAATGATAACATTCCGCTTTGGCTTTTGTTATTAGGTATTATAGCTCAAGTGATTTTTACTTTGCGCTTTGTTTATCAATGGTTTTATTCTGAAAAGCGGAAAGTTTCTTCCCTGCCTTTGGGTTTTTGGTTCCTAAGCTTATTTGGTTCTTTAATGATTCTTATTTATGCAATATTTAGGAAAGATCCTGTGTTACTTTTAGGTCATTCATTAGGCATTTTTCTATACGTTCGAAATATTTTGATCCTTAAAACCGAATCTAAGATCCTTTAGGTTTGCTTTAGATTTCGTTTAAATTTTCAAAAGATTTCAGTTCCACTTTTGTAGCAATAAACTACAAAGAGTGACCCTAAAAAATACTACTGACCGCTTTTATCTATTATTTATTTGTCTTGCATTTATTTGTCTCATCATTGGTTTAGGTTCTTATGGTCTTGCGGAAAGTAGTGAAGCCAGATATGCTGAAATCAGTCGTGAAATGTTTCTTTCAGGTGACTATCTAAATCCACAACTTTTAGGGATTTTTCATTTTCATAAGCCACCTATTACCTATTATATTACCTCTTTGGGCTATAAAATATTTGGTATCAATGAATTTGGCGCTAGATTTTTTCTTCAAGTTGCTATTGTAATTCAGCTTCTTCTAATTTATGGTTTAGCTCATTTACTATTTAGAAGTAGAAAAATTGCTTTTCTCTCCGGATTGATTTATTTCTCCATGCCTATTGTTCTTATATCAAGTCGAAACCTTACTACAGATGCATATTTAACCACCTTTATCATGGCAGCTATTTTTAGCTGGCAGTATTACATCAGCAATAAAAAGTTACCTTTTCTCTATCTGTTCTATATACTACTTGGGTTGTCACTTTTGACTAAAGGTCCGGTTGCACTCTTATTTGTTCTGGTATATATCTTCACCTATAAAATCATATGTAAATCTGGTTTTAAGATCAATACACATCATGTATTTGGTGTTTTAATATGCTTAACTATAGGAGCAAGTTGGTTTTTACTTTTAGTGGTTGAAAATCCAAAGCTCTGGGACTATTTTATTGAAAAACAAATTGCGGGAAGAATGACTGGTAGTTCTTTTAGTGAAAGAGCTAAACCTTTCTGGTATTTTATTCCCATAATATTTGGTTTACTTCTCCCCTGGCTAGTTGGAAGTATTCCTACTTTTAAATTTAAACTGAAATCTCTTTATAAGACAAAAAATCAATCTCTGGTTTTATTGATATCCAGTAGCCTGTTAATTCTACTTTTCTCAGTATTTCGTACCAAGCTTATATTATATATCCTTCCTGTATTTTGGATGATGGTTATTTATATAGCCAAACAATTAGAGAGCCTGGACAAGGAAAGTAAGAAATGCATAAGCCTGGTTTACTTGATAATTTTGACCATACTATTTATTGGTCTTCTTATTTGCTGGTTTTCTGAATTTGAGTTTATTAATATTCATACTTCAGCAATTATCACCTCCTTTTTAGTAACTATATTTTCTTTCGCTGTTCACTATTTCATAGAAAATGATAAAAAATATAAACCGGCAGTAGTTGGGGCTATTTTTAGTGGTGCTGTACTTTTAATTTCCAGCACTATTTTAAAAACAAATAGCCCATTAATTAACTCTACCCGACATATGGCAAATTTCATCAATACTATTTCAAAAGAGAAGGATAAAACCATCTTGGTTTACGACTATTTACTTACTTCTATTCCATTTTATTCTAATGCTGAATATATCACACTACAATCCACTCATAGAACAACAGATAGGGAAGTTCAATTTCAGAATAATGAGGATTGGAGGAAACAATTATGGGATGTGAATACTCCTGATGTAATAGCTAATCTTAAACAGTTATCCAAAGCCCGACATACTTTTCTTTTAGTTCGGAATAAATCGGAATTAAACGAAAATATCCAATTCTTGAGAAATGCGTTTGATCAAAAAAAGGAGTATCCTAAATGGACGATTTTTTACAATAATTAAGACTTTAGATTTCCTTTAGAATCTCTTTAGATTCTCAAAAGACTTTTCGTTCATCTTTGCTATCAGAGAAAATCAAAAGCCTATAGATAACATTTACTCAAATCTAAATTTTACTAATTAATGCTTATCTATTTGCAAAATTTCAAATCTTCATTTTGGACAGTAATCATCGTTTGCTGTCTTCTATTTGCTCAGTTTTCTTATGCTCAGGATACAAGTGAGACCATTCCACAAGTTGGCACAGTACAAAAAATAGGTGACGTAATATTGATTGCTTTACCTGTTGCGACTTTAGGAACCAGCTTGATTAAGGGGGATAATGAAGGAGCCTGGCAATTTACAAAGGGGCTATTACTTACAGAAGCAGTCACATTTGGTTTAAAATTAGGGGTAAATAAGCAAAGACCAGATATGAGTAATGATAATTCTTTCCCATCAGGACATACCTCTACCGTTTTTCATAGTGCAGGATATATACATAGAAGATATGGTTTTAAATATAGTATACCTGCCTATGCTCTTGCGGGATTTACAGCCGCAAGTCGTATAGATTCCAAGAAACATGATATCCTGGATGTTCTTGCCGGAACAGCAATTGGTTTGGGAAGCAACTTAGTCTTCACGACAGAGTATCAACAGGAGCACATGGAATTAACTTATGATAATTTTGAAGGGAATCATTTGATCGGCTTTAAATACAAATTTTAGAAGTATGAATAAAATTGAAACATCTATTTCCACAACAAATAGAAGAAACTTTATTAAAAATGCCGTGCTGGCATCTTTAGGTTTTTCAATTTTATCTAGCTGTAATACAGAAGAACTATTTTGTAAACAAGAGGCTGTGGAAGGTATTATACCCGATCCAAATGATTATTTAAGCTTACCCCCTGGATTTTCTTATAAAATAATATCATAATCTTTGAACAGGTAATAAATCATATATAGGCATAATGCAATGGCAACCCCATAAGTAATAATGTACTGGAGAATAAGTGGATCGGTTAAATTTTCAATAGGCAAAAATCCCCCGGTGGCATTGTAAGCGATGTACAGGAGGCCGAGAATTATATATCTGTGGAAACTAAGGTGCTTAAGATTAATGTTTGCAATGGTAGCAATAACTACAATAAAAGTATCTATCAGCAGGTAAAAAAAGGTGGTCCAATGTATTGAGGTGCCGAACATTTTTATTCATTTTTAGGCTCAAACTTGTTTGATTCCAGATTTTTGGTAACATTGCTCCAATGAAAAATCCTGCCATTCATAACCACATAAACATCAGGTTTTAAAAATTGTAAAGCGCAGATTGCATAGCCTAAATTGAATGAAGCATCGGTGTTTGCAGATGATCCTAAAATAAAGGAGCCGACAAGGACGATAGTCTTTTTAAGTTCTTCCTTTCCAAAATAAGTCGCGGTATCTTCCATAGTAAAAGTCCCATGGGTTATTAAAATTTTTTCTGCATTGGAAGCTTTTATTTTTTTTAACAAAAAATTCCTGTCTTCATCGGTAATTGATCGGCTATCCTTAGAAAATGCCCTTTCGATAATATAGGGAAACGAGACATTGGCCAGGTCAAGAAATTCTCTAATCGCTATTTCGCTTTGCTCTGTTTTATTTTCTGGGTTTTCATAATCCAAGCCTTCAATGGTTCCTCCTGTTGTAATAATATGTATCATAATTTTATTTTTTATAGAAATTAATGTTTATGGATATTCCCTTTTAACACAAAAAAGTAAAGCAGAAAAGCAGCTATGATCAGAAGGACAAGCGCGATAATCCCCTTCACCTTATCTTTTTTTGTGATTTTGTTCTTAGATGGTTTCTGAACTTTTTTCTTTCTTCTATTTCTTCTATTTTGGGACATTACATTTTGTTATACTATTTCCAATCCATTTTCTGTAAACGGATTGCTTTTAGGACGGCCTATAAAGCTACGCCAACATTGGCAAATACGGTGTGAAAAAAGCACTTATGACTTAAAGCCGAATGGCAGAGTTATAATGTAACAACAGCTGCCTAGTTTTTCTAAAAACATGCCCTTTTGGAAATTTGTTTAATTTCCAGAAAATAACTTCATAGGACTTATAAAATCTGATATAATTCATTAAAAGCGGGCACTACCATTATTTTAAAATAAGTACAGGAATTTCTGATTTGAAAATCATTTTCCTTCTCAGCCCCAGTTCAGTTAGTTTTTCTATAAAGTCATGTTTCCTGTAAAGTAGCGCCAAAATATCTATGATATTATCTTTCAAAAAACCGGTTATTTTATCTTCGGTTTTCCCTTCGGAAAAAAGATGAACAGAAATATTCTGCAGATTAAAAAACTCCTCATAATAGTTTTTAATCTCCTGTTCATTAATAACTTCATCTTTAATTTTGGAAAAATGAAATATAAAAAGGCGTGCGTTAAATGCCTTTAATAGATTAGCCAGAACCTTTAGTTCCCTATCAGGTTTCAGATTATCTGAATCCAGCGCCAGACAAACTCTTTTTAAATCAAAAGTTTCTAAATCTTCCGGTACTACCAGCACAGGGCAGGGTACATCCTTGCTCACTTTTTCACTGGTAGTTCCTGCGAGGTAACCTTCTACCTCACCTGCACCTTCTGTCCCCATAATTATCAAACTGGCTTTTTCTTCTGTTGCTAGTTGATAAATTATATCTGAAGGTCTTCCTGGGGCTACCATACTCTTATATTTTATTGTCGCCAGACGTGGAAAATTTTCGAGAAATTCCAGCATTTTTTCTTTGTACAATTTCTGATAAGAACTAAAATTGTCGGGAACCGGATAAACTATAGCCCCATATCCGGCATATTGATAACCTTCAGAATAGGCATGAACAAAGATAATTTCTGAATTTAAAGATTCGGCCACCTTTGCGGCATACTCAACTCCAATTTTGGAACTTTGACTAAAATCAATCGGTACTATTATTTTCATGGTTTTTTAATTTTAATTATACATTCAGTTTTTCAATTAATTATTTAAATAAAAGGTTTATTGTTTAATCCACTTTTTGGCAATTTCCTTTTCCTCTAAGTCAAAATATTTTACTTCAGCATTGGTAAAAGGTTTCATGAATTTTGTAATCCAGTCCTGCCATTTTTTGTTGCCCACCATCGCGATTTTCTCATAATCTTTTGCATGGGCAGTATCCATTTTTAGATCTTCCCACAGGCCTGGAAAATCCCAGCCGGTAAAATTCTCCATTTCAAAATACCAGCGTACGTTTAATCCTTTGTCCAAAATAGCATGAATAAGGGGATGTACCTTCTCAATATCCATCTCGGTTAAATCTCCCGATGCTCTGGTTGCAATAATATTATCTCCTGAAATCTCAATAATTTGTAACATATCTATTTTTATTAATTATTAACCGCCTAAATCGTAAAACCATTCTTCAGCTTTCATAATTCCTTCTTTTATGGCATTTCCCTTAGTATAATTCTTTTCTATAACCAGACTTTTAGCAATTTCCAGGGCTTTTTCCTTCACTGCAGGATGGAGGCCATCCAAACTGGTTTTAAATTCTTCAAAGGTCCATTCCATAGCTTCATTTTAATGGTTGAACAGTTCTTTTTCTTTTTCGGGATCTATCTCATTCTTTGACTTTTTGTCCAAAAAATAATCCAGTACGATGCCCACTATAATTGCTCCCACAAAAGCAACATACACCTGCCAGTTAAACTGAACTACCAGAGACAGGCTAATAATTATGGCCAAAATGGGTAGGATAGGTACTTTCCCTATGGAAAGGGGAACTTTAAAAGGTCTTTCTTTGTCAGGTGCTTTATAACGCAAAACGATGAGTGCAATATTCACAGCTACAAAAACGAGTAACGCCCCTAAAGAGGACATTCCTGCGACAATTTTAATATCTCCCAATAATAAAAATGCCGCTACCGCAGCCATAACCACCAGTGTAGTTACCCAGGGTACTTTCTGCGCATTGGTCTTGGTCATAAATTTTGGAAGCTCGCCCACGCTTGCCATACCGAAAAGCAACCTGCTAATGGAAATAATGCCACTAAAAGCCGCATTAGCCGTAGCAAAAAGTGCCGCAACTGCCAGGGCTACGGGCAACCAGGAATTTAAATTTGAAGCGGCCAGCGACAATGGGGAATCTACCTTTGCTATTTCTGCGGGGTCACTTATATTGAGTACCGTAAAAGATATTAGTAGGTATATAATTGTGGTAAACACCATTGTCAATAAAAATGCCCTCGGAATAGTCTTGCCCGGATTTTTTACCTCGGAACCCAATGCTGCCATATGCTCAAAGCCGGTATAAACAAAAAATAAGGTAGCAGTCGCTGCCAGGGTGCCGGAAAAGGACTCCACTTTAAAAAATTCTGATTTTGGTGGTCCTGTTTCCAAAAGTCCGACCGCAATAAGAATAAACAATCCCAATAGCTGAATACTGACCATAATGATATTGGCGGTAGATGATTTTTTGATGCCCGTAATGCTTATCAATGCAAGAATCAGTAGCACAGCATAGCTAACCAGTAAGGAAGGGATGTTAAAAAACGTATTGAAATACCCTGAAAAAGCAAGTAGCACCGCGGCGATGGTGGCCGAACTGTGAAATGCAATCGTCCAACCTGTTAGAAAAGATGGAATGTCGATTTTTGGAAAAGCTTTCCGTACAAAAATGAATTCTGCACCGGCATTAGGATAGGTAGAGGACAGCTCTGCATACGACATTGCCGAGACACTGGCCGCAATGGCGGCAAAAATAAAACTCAACCAAAGGTCTGTTCCCGCCTGTCCAGCGGCTGCACCAATTACAGTATATATTCCAGCACCAACAATGGTACCTACACCATAAAAAGTAAGGCGAAGAGTACCCAGAGATTTTTTTAATTCTGCCATAATACTATTAGTAATATATTATCCATTTCTATCTAAATTCCTTTTTTCCATCTCTGCCTTTACGATACCACGCTCAATAGCCTCTTCTTTTGAACAATTTTTGTTCAAATAGAAATCTCTTGCATAATTTAATGCTACTGCTCTAATATTTTCATCCAGCACATTTAGCCTCTCCTGGTAATCCTTAAATAAGTCCTCCTTCATTTTTTAAAATAGTTTTAGAACAAAAAACACCATAGTTAAGAGATATACAATATACGCTGCATCGAAAACGAATATCTGCCATCTGCTGAACCCGTGAAGCTCCTTGCTTTGATGAACAAATACCGAATATAAAAGCGGCATCAGTCCTACAAAAGCCAGGTTGACCCAAAACAACTGGAAATCTTCGATAGGTGTTGTTACCAATGCCAAAGGAAAAAATGCTATCGTCATGGTAACAGCATTATCGGCAATTACGCTCGTGGTGCCCGCGGTCACTTCACCTCCTTTTACCACACTCCATGTTTTAAATATTTCTGGGGCAGTCGTCATTATTCCGGTAATAAACAGCCCTCCAACAATTTCGGAAATGTTCAACACCGAAACAATATTTTCCGTAGCCTTAACAATAAAAAAAGCACCCACGGCTATTGCCATAGCTCCGGCTACTGATAACCACACTTTCTTCTTATCCCACTCCACACTTTCCCCTTTTTTCCTGCCTTTTATAATGGCACGCATTAAAAAAGCCGCATAGGCCGCCAGCATAATCCACCCATCAATGGGTTGTAACCCACGCCAGGCTTTTGGAAGGGTTAGTATAGCTACCAAAGCAATGATTGCCAGATAGGGGATGGACAATACCGAGACAGAACGTTTGTTCAGGGCCAGCAGGTTGGTATCTAAATGTTTTTGATGTTCCTTATTGTTTTTAAATTGTTTTCTGGAAGCGAAATAGGCGATGGTTACCATGAGTGGGATGGAAATTATATTGGAACCAAGCAAATTTCCTAATCCGATATCAGATACTCCCCGGGCAGCACTTGTAATATTTATCGCCACTTCCGGGCTCGCTGTTACAATAGCTAGGAAAGCTGCTCCTGCAGAAGCTGTAAGCCCCCATTGCTTACGCAGCATTTTCAAAGGTGTTAGGAGTTGATCAGCACCCCAATGTGCGGCCCAAGCTGCCAATCCCAATACTACTACCCAGAGCCAAACGTTCATAACTAATCGATTTTTATAATTGTCCTGTTACTTTCAGTATATTTCAACTTTTTCTTATCCGATATTTTCTGGTCTTTTTTTTGTTGGCTTTGAAAGATCAGGAGTAAAATCACTCCCGTGCTAATCCAAACATCTGCGGTATTGAATACAGGGTCGAAAAAAGTAAATTCATTGCCTCCCCATAATGGCAACCATTCCGGAAGCCTTGTATCAATAATAGGGAAGTACCACATATCCACCACATTGCCATTTAAAAATCCCGCATAACCACCGCCTGAGGGGAATATTTCTGCAATGTTGCGAAGTGCGGGATCACTTTTTTCAAAAAACAGTCCGTAAAATGCACCGTCAATCAAATTGCCCAATGCACCTGCGTATATAAATGCGGCACAGATTATAAAGACTTTTGCATATCCTTCACGTATCATCTTTTTGATATAAAAGGTCCCCCAAATAATGGCTGCTAAGCGAAATAGTATTAAAATAAATTTGGCCACATATCCCTCCCCAAATTTAAAGCCCCAGGCCATTCCGGAATTTTCCAAAAAATGCAAGCGAAACCAATCCAAGCCAAACACGTAGTACTCCTCGCCATAATAAAAATGGGTCTTCACATAAATCTTTATGGCTTGGTCTATTGCCAACAACAGTAAAATCAATAATGCTACATTTCTTTTATTCATAATCATTATGTTGTTAGCAATACATATTGTGTCGATCACATATTTAAATTATTTCGAAATTTTCAATATCCTTATGGCGCCTCGCATTACAAAAGTGAACACGATTCCACCAATGATCAAATCTGGCCATTTGCTATCCAGAAAATAGACCAAAACACCGGCCAGTATCACCCCACCGTTGACGATGATATCATTCGACGTAAAAATGGCACTGGCCTGCATATGCGCCTCCTTACTTTTGGCCTTATTTATCAACCAAAGCGAAATAAGGTTACCCAGAAGGGCGAAAATGGAAACAATGATCATCAATTGGAAAATTGGTGTTTCACTACTGGTAAAAAACCTTCTTAATACCTCTGCAAAACCAAGTGTTGCCAAGGCCATCTGAAAATACCCGCTGAATTTTGCCACCTTCTTTTTTCTGGAAATGGCACCACCTACTGCAAATAAACTTAGCGCATATACTATCGAATCTGCCAGCATATCCAACGAATCTGCAATAAGGCCCATAGAAGAAGAAATCCACCCCGTGGTCATTTCGATAATGAAAAAGCCGAAATTTATCCCGAGGACCCACCAAAGGATTGTTTTCTGTTTGGATTGGTCTTCTATTTCAGGAGGCTCGGCTTCTTCTGTCCCTTGGAAGGAATCCCCAAGGTTTAAACCGGCTATTGATGTTTGTATATCTTCGATTCCATTCACATGATATACTTCCAATTTCCTGTTGGGAATATCAAAATCCAAATATTTCACTTGTGTATAAGCCTCCAACTTCATCCGGATCATCTGTTCTTCTGAAGGACAGTCCATTTGACTTACTATAAAGGTACTTTTGTTCATTTCTCCCATATCACTTAACTATATTTTTCCTTCCTTTATTGGAAGTTAATAAGAGAATTACCGCACCGCCAATAGCTGCAAGTAATGAAGCTATCAAAATGCTTATTTTCGAAATTTTAATCAATTCCTGATCATTAAATGCGAGATTGGTAATAAAAAGGGACATGGTAAAGCCAATTCCCGCAATCATACCAATTCCAATTATATGTTTCCAGTTTAGTGTAATATGTAATTCGGAAACTCCAAGTTTTTGCCCAATCAATGTAAAAATACCAATCCCTGTTACTTTACCAATTGCTAATCCCAAAAGGATCCCCAGCCCCAAAGAACCGGAAACAACCTCAATTAAATTTACATCGAGCTTTA
Organism: Christiangramia sp.; assembly: GCF_029937855.1. Taxonomy (GTDB): domain Bacteria; phylum Bacteroidota; class Bacteroidia; order Flavobacteriales; family Flavobacteriaceae; genus Christiangramia. The sequence goes on along the minus strand of NZ_JAPYPC010000027.1, from coordinate 33,635 downwards.
CTCCCGCATTCGCGACTGCAAAAATTGGAATGATAAAGAAAGCATTGAAATCAACAAGGGAATTTTCCAGTTTGAGCAAAGGAGGCCTTGAATTCTCAGTATCTGTTTTAATGGCTTTTAAAATTATTTGTTGTTTTTTATCCTGAAGGGGATTTAATTTTTCCAGCTCTGTTTTCTCAAGATTAGTAACGTTTGTGGCAGTCCTTTCTTTTAATATTTTACTGTCTAATTTGGGCACTATTGGAATGGTAATGGCAAAAAGTACCCCCGCAATAGTTGGATGGATCCCCGAATTAAGGAAGCAATACCATAAGATGATCCCAATAATAATATACCAAATCAAATTTTTGACCCCAGTCCAATTCATTAATAATAATAACCCAAATGCCCCCATGCCCGATCCAAGGTATATCCAGCTCAACTCGTTGCTATAAAACAATGCTATCACCAATATGGCCCCTATATCGTCAGCAATAGCGAGGGCTATTAAAAATGTTTTTAACTGCCTGGGGACATTTTTCCCCAGTAGGCCAATAATCCCTAGTGAATATGCGATATCGGTAGCCATAGGGATGCCCCAACCCTTTATATTTTCAGTGCCTAAATTTAGGCTAATAAAAATGAGGGCCGGAACTGCCATACCACCTAAAGCTGCCAACAAGGGGGCTGAGGCTTTTTTAATTGAAGATAATTCCCCCACCATAACCTCCCTCTTCAATTCAAGGCCGGCAACCAAAAAGAAAATTGCCATTAGGCCATCATTGATCCATTCTTCAATTGTTAGCCCAAAACTAAGATGCTCGGAAAATTCAAAAAGCAATTCATCGCCAAGAAAATGATGATAGGCACCTGCCCACTGTGAATTAGCTAAAAGAAGGGCAACTATAGTAGCAATTATTAAAAAAATCCCCCCAGCTGTTTCCCTGTCGAGGAACTTTGTTGCCGTTTCCCTGATATACCCAATAGTGGATTGATTTCGAACTGATTGCCCCATTTGATCTTATCTATTTTTTGAGTTAATTATTTAAACCTTAATATTTCAAAAAGCTCAGTAGCGTCTTAATTTTTAAGAACTTACTGTTAGGTCAACTTTAAATATGTAATGCCCTATCATCTGTAGCGGCCAGACACGCCTCTTTAAAGGTCTCTGAAAATGTGGGATGCCCGTGTGACATTCTTGCAATGTCTTCAGCAGATGCCCTAAATTCCATTGCTACCACCGCTTCGGTATAACTGTCTGCAATGCGAGGGCCTATCATATGCACGCCCAGTATCTCATCGGTCTGCTTATCTGCGATTACCTTTATAAAACCATCGGTATCCATACTTATCTTTGCCCGTGCGTTTGCCTTATAGGGGAAAGACCCTATTTTTATATTTTTATTGGCCTTTTTCAATTCTTCTTCCGTCAAGCCTACGCCGGCGACCTCGGGCTGGGTGTACACGATATTTGGGATGAGCGAATAATTAATATATGGCTTTTGACCAACAATAGTTTCGGCTACAAAAACGCCTTCTTCACTTGCTTTATGGGCAAGCATCGCCCCCCTGATTACATCCCCAATGGCATATATTCCTTTGACATTGGTTTCGAGATTCTCATCTACGATTATCTGTCCTTTTTCATTGATTTCCACTTCTATGTTTTCAAGTCCTAAATTTGCGGTGTACGGTTTTCGCCCAATGGCCATAAGGCAGTAATCGCCATCTAAACTCATTTCTTCTTTATCGGAAAGGTTTTCCGCTTTCAACACCACTTTGTTGTCCGTTGCTGTTGCATTCGTCACCTTATGTTTTAAATAGAATTCAATTCCCTGTTTTCTTAGGGAACGGTGCAATTGATGTCCCAATGCACCATCCATAGTGGCGATGAGGCTATCAAAATATTCTACTATAGAAACCTTTGAACCCAGGCGGGCGAATACGGAACCTATCTCCACACCGATAACGCCACCGCCAACGACCATTAAATGCTTGGGGATTTCCCGTAGGGCAAGGGCTTCGGTAGAAGAGATGATGCGCTTTTTGTCGATTTTAATATTGGGCAATGAAGCGGGTTTGGACCCTGTGGCAATGATGATTTTATCGGTTGCTATGGTTTCCGTTTTATCTTCGCCCTTAATTACAATCGTATTTTTATCCTTGATGGTGCCGTGGCCTTCATAAACGGCAACCTTGTTCTTTTTCATCAAATAGTCAACACCATTGATAATTTCCTGTACCACGTCCTGAACCCTTTGGTTCATTTTTAGGATATCGACATTGGCCTCTTTTACGTTGATCCCAAATTTTTCGAATTGATGCTTGAGCTTGTAATTATGTTCAGAGGCTTCCAACCAGGCTTTTGACGGGATACAGCCCACATTAAGACAGGTTCCTCCCAGGGTGCTATACCTTTCAACTATAGCCACTTTTAAACCTAATTGGGCACAACGGATTGCACCTACATACCCGCCCGGGCCAGATCCTATTATAGTTACATCAAATTTTTCCATATTCACATTTTTTTAAGTTAGTTACGGTGGAAAAAACCTTAAGCTTGACCATTGGGGGCTGGGATTCAGGCTTAAGGCACTTCCACCTATTATTTTTTACTACAATTTTTACATATCCCTTTTAATACCAGGTTCACATCGTTCACCTCATAATGGTCTGGCAAACTCTCTTCCGATATTTTATTTGGTAAACAGATTGTTTTCTTACAATCGGTACAATGAAAGTGCATATGTAAATCTGTACTGTGTTTAACATTGGTGTTTTCATCAGAAAGCGCATATTTTGCAAAAGCAGTTCCATCGTCAATTTGGTGCACCATGCTTTTTTTCTCAAAGAGCTTTATCGTCCTGTAGAAAGTGGTCTTATTGGCCGTTTTGATATTTTTATTGATAAAGACTTTTTGCATTTCATTTAAACTTACTGCATAAGTTTTCCTTTTGAGGTATTTGTATATCTTCGACCGCATTTGAGTAGGTCGAATACCGTGATTTGTTAATATTTTTTCCGTTTTTGTCATTTAATATTCTTTCAAAAAAGCTGGATTCTTCTAAGTCCCAATTTTTCTAATCTTTTTTATAAGCCAAAAGGCGTAGCGCATTGGCCACGACCACCAAGGTAGACCCCTCGTGAAATGCCACGGCTATCCCTATGTTTGCCCAGCTCAAAATGGTGGCCGGTATCAGCAGTGCCACAACCCCAAGGCTTACCCAAAGGTTCTGCTTGATAATAGCTTTTGCTTTTCTACTCAAGCCAATAGCAAAAGGCAGGGTTTCCAACTTGTCGGCCATTAGGGCAACATCCGCCGTTTCCAAGGCCACATCGCTTCCAGCCGCTCCCATTGCTATGCCCACGGTACTGTTCGCCATTGCGGGTGCATCGTTTACCCCGTCGCCTACCATTGCCACCTTGGATTCCTTTTCCTTTAGCTCTTTTATGGCATCCACTTTTTCCTCTGGTAACAAGCTCCCCCAAGCATCGGTCAATCCTATTTCTTTCGCCACGGCATCGGCAACCTTTTGGTTGTCACCAGTAAGCATAATCATTCGTTTGATACCGATTTCCTTTAATTTTTTGAGGGTTTCCTTGGCAGCTTCGCGAGGGGTATCCATTAGGGCAATAACACCTATATATTCTTGGTTTTTCCGAATAAGCATCGTAGTATTTCCCCCACCTTCGAGGTCACGGACTTTCGTTATTATCTCTTCGGAAGGGGTGCTCTCATCAAGCCCTTCGTACAGGTCGAGGTTACCGACATAGATTTTGTCATTGCCCAATGACGCTTTTATACCTTTGCCAAGCACGGCTTCCAAATCGGTTGCATCAGGTATTTCCTCGCCTTCCATCCGCTCCTTTCCATCGCGAACTACAGCTTTTGCCAGGGGATGATCACTCAAACTTTCCACAGCTACTGCAATTTTGAGAAGTTCATTTTCTGAAATATCCCCAAGTGGTACTACTTGCGTAAGTTTTGGCTTTCCTTCGGTCAGGGTACCCGTCTTGTCAAAGGCGAGCGCGGTAATAACCCCCAAGTCTTCCAAAGGACGACCCCCTTTGATAAGTACCCCGCCACGGGCCGCTCGTGCAACACCGCTCAATACCGCACTCGGGGTCGAAATCGCAAGGGCACAGGGACTGGCAGCTACCAATACGGCCATAGCCCTATAAAAGCTGGCACTAAACGGTTCATCGATGACCAGAAAAGCAAAGAGCAACAACACTACCAATACCAGTACGGAAGGCACAAAATATCTTTCAAATTTATCGGTAAGCAACTGGGTGGGCGATTTTTGGGTCTGGGCCTCGTTCACCAATTTTACCAATCGGGACAGTGTAGAGTCCTTTGCCTCTTTGATTACCTTTATTTCAAGCGTATTGTTGCCATTGATAGTCCCGGAAAAAACGCGGTTTTCGTCCTTTATATCATCGTCTGCCGAATAATCCTTACTCGTATCTTCCACAGGAATTTTATCCACCGGTACGCTTTCCCCTGTGATGGGGGCTTGGTTGACACTACTTTTACCATCGACCACAACGCCATCGGCAGATATTTTACTGTTTGGCTTAACTACAATAATATCGCCTTTATTCAACTTTTCAATACCAACTTCTTTGGTCTTTCCATCTTTTTTTAGCAAGGCCGTTTTCGGTGCTAAATCTGCCAGTGCCGCAATAGATTTTCGGGCTTTCTCCATCGCATAATGTTCAAGAGCGTGCCCGAGGCTGAACAGGAACAGTAACAAGGCACCTTCCGCCCAAGCGCCCAAAGCAGCGGCACCGATGGCGGCGACCAACATTAAAAAGTCGATTTCAAAACCACCTTTGGCCACTGTCTGTATGGCCTCTTTCGCGGTAAAATAACCTCCAAAAAAGTAGGCGCCTATGTAGAGGGACAAGCTGACCCAATCCGGTATCGAGTCCACGTAGGACAATCCGAAACCTATTCCGAGAAGGGCACCGCAAATGATGGCAAAAATAAGTTCGGTGTTTTTTCCAAAAACACCACCGTGGGCGTGGGAATGTTCTTCCCCGGCCCCGTGGCTTTCACCTTCCATATGATTCTGGACTTCGTTATCTTTATGCTTTTGTTCTTCTTTGCCCTTTGCCTTTTTTTTATTTAAATTTTGAGGATTCTTTTCCGCAGGTTCAAAGCCTTTATTCTCAGCAGAGGAGCTTTTATTAACTTTTATGTTTTCTTTTTCTAACTTTGCACTTATTTCATCAAAACTGGTCTCACGCTTATCATATTCTAAACGGATCATTCCTCCCGCATTGGCGGAAGCTTCCAAAACGCCTTTGATATTCAGCAGACTCTTTTCTATAGTCCTTGCATGCCGGGTATGTCTAATCCCCTCAACCTCTATAAGCAAATGTCCATATTTCTCGGTAATTTCAGCCCCGGTTCTTTCTGCCAATGATTGAATTCGGTCAATAGAGATAATGTCCGGATCATAATGAAAGCACAATTGTGGAACCGTATCTTCCTGATCATCTTTTATATGCACTTTTTCAAGACCTTCTTTGGCTTCTAATTCCTCAATAAGTCTTTGTACACAGGTATCTTTTTCATTTGGCACCTGAGGTAGCAGTACCGGAATTTTAAGTTGTAATTTTTTCATTTTAGGTATTGTTTGTTTTATGTTTTTTCAAAAAAGGGAAATGATGTGAAACCAATAATAGAATAAGAAAAGCGGATGTAACACTTCCAATGAGGTACATACCAAACCCAATTGATATACCAACCGCGGCAGTGGCCCAAATTGTAGCTGCGGTAGTCAAACCGGAAATTAAATTTTTCGCGCTATCCCTAAAAATAATTCCTGCACCAAGGAACCCAATACCGGAAACAATATTGGCGACAATGCGGGTTTGGTCAGTTACTTCAATATGAGTATTGATTATTGTAATTAATGCGGCCCCAAGGCAAACGGCTGCATACGTTCTAATTCCTGCCGCATTTCCGTCAATTTCCCTATCGAGTCCTATCAGGACACCTAGTAAAAGAGCGACAAATAATCTCGGTATCAGTGTTATTTCAGTTTGAAAATCCATTGTATTCATCTTGTATTATAAAATATAATAATCTGTTGGCTCTTTCTTTACAGGAACATCTGTTTCACCTATCATTTGTTTAATGTTTATTTCTATCGTTTCGGCCAAATCAGTCATGGGTGTATCCAAAGGGTCGTTTTCAAAGGGATCCTGCATGAGTATGGATGTTTTTTCAATGGCAATGAAAATGACTGGTATAATAAATGTTATAGCGATTTCAACTGCTATATTTTTATCGTCCAATCCAAAAGGCAACATTGTAGCAAAAACGTAGATGATCAAATGAATCAATAAGCTGTGTGCTTTGGGGAAGACAGTATTTTTTATACGTTCGCATTTGCCCATTGAATCACATAACCTGGCTATAGTACTGTCTATCTGTACCTGCTGAAAATCATTGACCATACCAATTTCTTTTGCCTTTAACAAAGTTTCAGAGTGTTGTGACAATAAAGCATTAGGAATATTAAATGCTTTAATCCCATAGGATTCTGAGTATACCTTAACCCGAGTGGAAAAGGGTAGTTTCCTCAACGATTCCCCTAGGGCATAGCACCAGATTACCTGACGATCGGTCATCTCTTTCACCATCTTTTGATAGCCTCCTTGACCCCTTGCAAAAAAAGACACACACTGCCTGACCAGTGTTCTGGAATCATTGACAATAGCCCCCCAAATAATACGGGCTTCCCACCACCGTTCATAGGCTTGATTGGTTCGAAAACCCAAAAGTAGAGCCACCGCAGTACCAAAAACGCCGGTTATTGCAATTGGAATAGAGATTTTTGACAAAAAACCATATTGGTCCATATAGCCAACCAGAATTGAATAACTACCGATAAATATCAGGTCAAATTTTATGGTTTTCAAGAAGTCAAAAATTGATATCCGCTTATTTAAGAGCATATTTAAAAATTATTTAAGTCCGTTCAATAAGTTGTTTGCTTATTCTCATAATGTAAACTATACTTCATTGCTACATTTAGAACAAAATTTTGCATCCATAGGTATTGGTTCTTGACAACTTATGCATTTTACTTTACCTAAAGGCTCGCCACAATGTTGTCAAAAAGAAGCATTTTCAGGATTGTTTTTGCCGCATTTTGTACATCTCACAACAACCTTGGGTTCATTAAATCTTGGGGCATTATTTTTACGTTGATGCTTGTTGGAATGATGACCATAATTTCCTCTTAATAAATGTTTTAAAAATCCCATATTGTTTAGTTTAAGTATGTTTCCATATATTCCAACGCCTCGGGCATATCCAACTCGCGGGTTCCGTTCCCGGTTCTGATAAAGAAATGCGAACGATCGCCCAAATTCAAATACACAGGTTTTTGTGATTTGTGAACCCTTACATAACAGATATCCTTTTCTTCAAATTGGTGAAAAGACACTTTAACCAAAGTGCAAAAATGGGTACCCAACTTGAGGGACACCAATTGCATTATATATTGCTCAAACCCGTCCTTGCCAGGTTTTTTTAAAGTACCATAATCCTGTTCCAGCCCCAGAATACTACCTTCATCATCAATTCCGATAATTAAATGCCCTCCTTGGGTGTTCATAAACCCGGCAATTGTTTTTGCTATTACGTCTTCCAAAGCCTTATTCGGTTTAAACTGCCTCAAATCCCATCTCAAGGTAGATTTAAATTCTACTTGCTGGTTTTCTCCTGCCGCAATCAGCTCTCTGATCTCCTCCAGCTTATCTCTTCTTCCGGTCAATTGAAATATTCTTTGCCTGACCATAAACATAAGCGACAAGGCAATGCCCAGCAGTCCAAATAGCAATTTGATTATGGCTTGATCCAAATCCCATACTCTAAATTCCTGCTGATATGAAGCAAGCAGGTATTTCCACCATTCGCCATTATCTCCCTGCATGTCATACATGTGGAGTGAAATAGCCAGGGGCTGTATTATAAATAAGCCAAGGGCTAATCCAATGAATATAAAAACAAATACTTTCCGTTTTTTCATTTTTACCTTCTTTTATATGCCATAGGTGCCATCGGCTTCGATACCTGTGGCCTTATAACTACTTCTTCTTATCCTGAAGGACTTTCTTCTTTTGTTCAAATTCCTCATCGCTTATCTCGTCCCGGGCGTATCGATCTCTCAGGGCTTCCATAGCCTTATCTTTCCGTCTGTTTTGTCCCGGCGTGGGGTAAGGAATTAAGAATATCCAAAAGATAAGGATTATCCAAAGCCCCCACCATATCCAGTGCATTCCCCCAAAATATCAGTCGTCCATCATAATCTTTCTGTTTAAATTTATTTAACTTTTTTAATGATTTCCTTTCTCCATCCATTCCTTGGCCAAATCTTTTTCTTCAGGGCTAAAGAATTTAATATGTGCCTTTGTAAAGGGTATCAAAACTTCCGTAAACTGTTCCTTCCATTTTGTATTTCCCACCAATGCAACCTTTTTAACGCGTTCTTCGTTCGGAAGTTTCAGTTCAATGCCCTTCCAATACGCACTTGCGGTCCACCCCTCAAAATTTTACATTATTAGTAATAAGCGAAAAATGATAAGACGGAAATATTTATATATCACATCTATCTCCCTAATTGCGGTACAAATTTTGTACGGCAGGAGGATATTTTATTTACACTTATTACATCTCCCCAGCGCTATTTTAATAAGGCACTACTGGAAGAGGATGGGATTCTATTTATACTTTTTCATCTTTCTATGTTATTTTGAATTAAATGGCATTCACTCTTTCTTTAAAATAAGCTGGGCAAATTTTATTTCTATGGATCCTTCAAGTCCAGGAACCACTTGATTTAAGCTTGGGCTTATAGTTTTCTCTATAAATCCACCGGCACTTAAAAGACAGGAAAATGTAGGACCTTGGGGGATGTGGGTCAATGTCGCTTTAAAGTAGTTTTGCACTTCTTTATTAGGAAGCCTGATCGTTACCAACCAATTAAAATCAATTGGTTCATGTGGGCGCAAAAGGAAATCCTCAACCGGGACCTTCCCGGTAAATCTTATCCATATAGGTGCTTGAGTACTTTTAAGATAGGTGGCTAGCTGTGGATTATTTGTGTCTATAGTTCTCAAATTTATGGAACCCGTAATTTCTTTACTTGTGTAATCAAAAAACATGGAAAGTTGATGGCTTTCCGCCTTAAATGCCTTGCCATCTATATTAGCTTTTATAAGGATATGCCCCTCCCGTGTACTGTATATAGTTTGGGTATGCAGGATAGGAGCCAGCATTAAAAAAAATATAGTTAGTTGTCCTTTTCCCATTATTTTTCCTGCCTAATTTTTTTCTGGTCCTTTGGTTCATTTTTATTTTGAAGAATATTTACCCGGTGTTTATATTCTTCCTCGCTTATTTCGCCCCGTGCAAAACGCTCCCTTAGAATTTCCATTGCTCCGTCTTTTTTCCGTTTTTGTCCAGGGGTGGGGTAAGGAATTAAAAATATCCAAAAGATAAGAATTATCCAAAGTCCCCACCATATCCAGTGCATTCCCCCAAAATTCCAGTTGTCCATCATAATCTTTCTATTTAACTTTTTTAATGATTTCCTTTCTCCATCCATTCCTTGGCCAAATCTTTTTCTTCAGGGCTAAAGCATTTAATATGTGCCCTTGTAAAGGGTATCAAAACTTCCGTAAATTGCTCTTGCCATTTTGTATTTCCCACCAATGCAACCTTTTTAACGCGTTCTTCATTCGGAAGTTTCAGTTCAATGCCCTCCCAATACGCACTTGCGGTCCACCCCTCAAAATTTTCCATTTCAATATACCAGTACACTTTATGGTTTGACTGTATATGGTTTTTTAATTGAGATATCAAATTGTCATAATCGGTAGCATCCAATCTATTTTGAGCTACCATATATACCTTGCTTTCTTTCTTATAAATTTTCATCATTGTTCCAATTTTTTAAATCAAAAAACTTAATCCAAGTCATTGCTACATTTCTCACAGACTCCCTTGGCCACCAGATTGATATCCTCTGCCACATAGCCTTCGGGCAGGTTTATCTGAGGGATTTTGTGCTCTGTAAGGCACACGGTTTCCCCGCAACTATTGCAATGAAAATGTAAGTGAAGGTCGTTTCCCACCTCACATTCACAATTGTCTTCGCACAGGGCATATTTAATGATGCCGGTGCCATCCTCAATTTGATGCACGATTCCTTTTTCTTCAAATGTCTTCATAGTACGGAAAAGCGTACTCCTTTCCGAGCTTTCGAAATCCTTTCCAAGGTCGCCTAAGCTAACGGCCACATTCAGTTGTGCCAGCCGTCTATAGGTCATCAAGCGCATTGCCGTAGGGCGGATGCCTTTGCTTTCCAACTTTTTTACTATTTTTTCCATTTGCTATAAAAGTATTTAGGGGTCGTAACGCTTTATGGATTCCCCGGTTTTTATCTGGAAGGCATCTTCAATATCGGAAAGATAAATTATTCCGTCACCGGGTTCAGTTGTTTTTGCATTCTCAAGGATAATATCTATTGCTGATTGTGCTTCTTCGTTTTGACATACCAGTTCTAACTTTACAACCGGACTGTCTGTTACACGGAAATCTAAAGAAGGTGATGCGCCTTTTGCTTTAAAAGCCCCGGTACCTTCCCCCTGGGAAAGCGTCATACTTTTGAATCCACTTTCACTAAGGGATTCTATCACTTTTTGAACTCGTTTCGGTTTTATAAATGCTTTTATTTCTTTCATTGCTGTAATATTAATTTTAGTATTAAGGATGAACCCTCTGGAATTTTAATTAAGACAAACATTTAACAGAGAGTCCATCCATCTAATTTTTTTAATTTAATGACCATGGGAAGTCTGGCTTTTCTGCATTTCAGAAACCAGATAATAGGCATTATTATAGGCAACCAACGTACCTTCAGGCAGAGGCTCCAGCAGTTTAATTTCAACCCAACCATCTTCATTTATTCCCGTTCTAACCTGCACTGGTTTCAATTCCCATTCGGTTTCACCATCTTCCTGGTGTTTTTGGGCCGTAAAGATGTAGGGATTTCCTTCTTCTTCAATTATTGCTTCTTCCGGTAAGGCAGGAACAGCTTCTTCACCGGTCCTGATTTTTCCGTTTATATACATCCCCGGAATTAGAAAATCTTCTTTATTATCGATTTCTGCATGCACATGTACCGCTTTGGGGTTTTGTTCAAATTGTTTCCCCACTGAATAAATTTCCCCGGTTAAATTACTGCCTGGAACCGATTCCAGTGTAAACGCAATCTTTTGGCCTTCTTTCACCTTATAAATATCTTTTTCAAAAACCATTAGATCGGCATGCACATGTTCATTATCAACTACCATAAACATACTGGTCTGAGGGTCTACATATTGTCCTACCTGTACCAGTACTTTTTCAATATAACCTCCAATTGGGCTTACTACCGGAATATATTCATATAATTCACCGTCTCTAACCTGGGAAGCATTTAGGTTTAACTGCCGTAACTGTGATTCATACCCCCGCACTTCACCTTGTACAGACTGGTAATCTGATTGGGTTTGTTGAAAAGATTTTCCAGATCCTACCTCTGCTTCATATAAACGTTTCTGTCTTTCAAATTCCTTTTCCAAAAATTGCATCCTACTATATGCATTAATATAATCAGACTGCATTCTGGTTAAATTTGGGTGAGAAAGATAAGCCAACACCTGACCTTTATTTACCTTATCCCCCTCAATAACCTTTATAGAAGTTATATTACCGCCTAAAATTGCCGTAACGGTAGCTTCATATTGTGGCGGCACTTCTAACTGGCCATTGGCTTCCACAATACCGGACAAAGCTTTTTTAGGCAAGGTATCTACTTTAATCCCCAGACTATTGAATTTCATTTCTGAAAGATGTACCGAACGCATCCCTCCTTCTTCTTCATCTCCTTCCTCACCGTGATTTTCACCTTCTTCGGTATTAGTAGTTGCAGTTTCACTGGAAGCATCTTCCCCTGCCGCAGGATTTTCTTTACATCCAAAGAATATGCTGAGCGTTAAGGCAAGCATTAGAATATTTATTGATCTTGTATTCATATCGATTTTCTTATTTTAATTTTTAATTTGAATTCTTAAGGTAATATTCCAGTTGGTAACGGCTGTCGAGATAATCGTTAAAAGCACTCCAGGCATTTACCTCGATTCTAATGGCATCTCTTATATTTTGGAGAAATGTCACATAATCGATAGCGCCTTCCTTAAAGGCCAGCACTGATCCATCTTGTTGCTCTTTAGCCAAGGGAAGCGCTTCATCCTTATAATAATTCCATGAATTTCTCCATTTGATGAATTCTTCCCGCATATTTTTATAGGCGGTTTCCAATTCGAGTTTATCCTGGTAAAAATTTTGCTCTGCAATCTTTCGATTCACTTTTGCTTCCTGAGTACGGCCTAATTCAGGCCCAAAGAATAACGGAATTTGAATTCCTATTTGATATTGGAAGAAACCCGATTGCCCGGCTATTTCCTGCCTACCGTACTGACCCTGAAATTTGGGCAAAAATTCAGATTTTCGTTCTCTGGTAACCGCTTTGGCAACATCTATCCTTTGTTCCGAAACCTGTAGCAACGGATGATTTTCAAGCGACTCTACCAGAAAGTTTAAAGGTTTGTCTAAAGTTTCAACAGGCAAATCTGGTACATCATAAATCGTATCACTAACAAACCATAGGTTTAAACGCTGTATTGATTTCAGGTAATTTCGGTATGACTGTTCCAGCTGTATTTTAACCTCGTTCGCCTGGTTGGAGGTAGCAAGATATTCCAGTTTAGAGGTAGCTTCTGTCTCATACCGGATTCTTGCAGCCCTTTCAATATCTTCAAAAATTGAATCCATTTTTCTATATACCTGATACGCCTTTTTAGTTGTATAAACAGATGTCCAGGCCCTGCTTACTTCACGTTCAATTTCAATAGTAGATAGCTCTAAGGCATTTTCAGCAAGTGCCACCCTTTCTTTCTGTAATTTCAAACGGGGAGCTATTCCAAAAACATCTATGCCTTGTTGTTGAACACCAATTTGGGTATAGATCCCATCAGAACCATTTCCTACCTCTTCTTTTCCTGTAAAGATTTGGGTATTCCCAAAATCATAAGCGGTTTTACGCAATACTTCCTCACTTTCAATTTCAAGTTGGGCAGCTTTTAATTGTGGAAAGTTTTGGATTGCCATTTCTTTAGCCTCTTCCAAACTAATAGTTTGTAAAGAATCCTGTATTGGATTTTCCGATGACATTTCATCAGATTGTGCATTTACGGAAAAGGTTCCGCCTAACATCAATCCAATTATCAAAATTGTGGCTAAAGATCGTGAATTGGAAGAACCAAGCTTGTTCTGTTCCTTTTTCTCTCGTCTCTTCTCTACAAATGTATAAAGGACAGGAAGAACAACCAGAGTAAGTAAGGTAGCTGTAAGCATGCCTCCAATAACAACCGTAGCAAGGGGTCGTTGTACTTCAGCTCCTGCTGACGATGAAAAAGCCATCGGCAGAAATCCAAAAATATCTGTTGTTGCTGTTAACATAATAGGTCGTATTCGTTCTTTGGTTCCTGTAAAAATTCTATCTTTTATACTGGTTACCCCTTCTTCTTTTAAGGAATTAAACCTGTTAATAAGCACCAGCCCGTTTAAAACGGCAACCCCAAACAATACAATGAAGCCTACACCAGCTGAAATACTAAACGGCATATCTCTTAACCAAAGAGCAAATATTCCTCCAATAGCCGCCAGTGGAATGGCTATATAGATCATAATTGATTGGGAAAAAGATTGGAGTGCAAAGTACAGAAGCACGAATATCAGAAATAGAGCGATGGGCACTACTATTTGTAAACGCCCTTTTGCTCTTTGAAGGTTTTCAAACTCCCCACCATAAGTAATGTAATATCCTGGAGGTAAATCTAACTCTTCATCCAATTTTTGCTGGATGTCATTTACCACAGATTCCACATCCCTCCCGCGGGCATTAACTCCCACATAGGTTCTTCTAAAGGTGTTATCCCTGGAAATTTGCATAGGACCCGGTACATAACTAATATCAGCTACTTCCTTAATCGGAACCTGGGTTCCATCCGGCAGATCTATATAGAGGGTACGTAAATCATCAATGCTTTGGCGGTGCGCCTCATCAAAACGTATAACCATATCAAACCGCTTTTCCCCTTCAAAGATCACTCCGGCCGTTCCTCCGGCAAAAGCTGCACTTATATAATCGTTAATCTTTTCAATGTCCAATCCATATTGCGCAATTTTTTTACGATTAAACCGCACCGTCATTTGTGGAAGACCAGATGTTCGTTCAGGGTTCACATCTCCTACGCCCGGTATAGTCTGTATTATTTCAGCCATTTTATCAGCTTTTTCAGCAAGAAGGTCTAAATCTTCACCATATAATTTTACCGCAACATCTTCCCTGACCCCGGTAAGCAGTTCATTAAAACGAAGCTCTACAGGCTGGCTAAAAACCAGGTTGACTCCCGTAAGTTCTTCATTAAGTTTCTCTTTGATCTTTTCTATCAATTCCTCTTTAGAACTTGCCGAAGTCCAATTATCCATATCCTTCTCTAATACAATAAACATATCGGCAATATCCATAGGCATTGGATCAGTAGGGATATCGGCAACCCCAATCCTCGCTACGGCGGTTTCTACTTCCGGGAAATTCTCAAGAAGGATATCTTCTATTTTTGTGGAAACATCAATTGCTTCACTCAAACCACTTCCAGGTCTTATTAAAGCCTGCATGGCGATATCCCCTTCATCAAGTTGAGGGACAAATTCCCCTCCCATTCTGGAAAAGATAAAACCGGCTACTATAAGTAAGACAACCGCAGACCCCAATACTATAAACTTCAATCTTAAAGCTCCTTTTAATAAAGGCATGTATCCTTTTTGAATCCCTCCAATAATTTTATCACTAACTTTTTCCAGCCAGCGTTCAAACTTTCCAAACCAGTTCTTTTTATTCTGAATTGGTTTCATAAATAAAGCAGACATCATAGGGACATAGGTAAGGCATAAGAAAATAGCACCTATCATAGCAAAACCAAAAGTAAATGCCATTGGCCGAAACATTTTCCCTTCTACCCCCGTAAGAAAAAGAATGGGCGCAAATACGATAAGAATGATAATTTGTCCAAAAAAGGCCGAACCCATCATCGTACTTCCGGCATCATAGGCTACTTCATCCATTTTAGCCTTATTAAATTTTATTTTGCCGGAACGCATCCGTTTTTGTATTTCATATACCGTACCCTCAATGATGATCACAGCACCGTCTATAATAATTCCAAAGTCAATAGCTCCCAAACTCATTAGATTGGCCCAGACATTAAATTGCTTCATTAATATAAAAGCAAAAAGAAGTGATAAAGGAATGGTCGTAGCGGTTATAAGTCCACCTCTTAAGCTACCTAATAGTATCACCAGGGCAAAAATCACGATTAAAGCACCTTCCAGAAGATTCTGGGTCACGGTACTCGTAGTTCTTTCAATTAAAACACTTCTGTCAAGGAAGGGTTCTATTGATAAACCTTCAGGCAAAGATTGTTCTACCGTCTCCATACGATCCTGAACATTTGCAATTACTTTATTAGGATTTGCACCTTTCAACATGAGCACCATACCGCCAACAGCTTCACGGCCATCCTGGGTAAAAGCACCATAGCGTACCTGGCTACCAAACTGGACCTCTTCAGCTGCATCTCCAATTGTTACAGGCACTCCATTTTCATTCTTGATAACAATAGATTTTATATCATCTAGTGACCTGATTAAACCCTCACCACGGATAAAATTGGCCATATTATTTTTTTCTATATATGCACCGCCTGTATTAACATTATTTTTTTGCAGGGCATCGAAGACTTGGGAAATAGAAACGTTTAACGCATTCAGTTTTTCGGGATTAATGGCAATTTCATATTGTTTTATAGAGCCCCCAAATGAATTTACCTCTACTACACCTTCGACGAGGGTCATTTGACGCTTTACGATCCAATCCTGGATGGTACGCAATTCCGTAGGGGAATAAACAGTGTCATACTCTTTTTGTGGCTTTATCGTATATTGATAAATCTCACCCAAGCCTGTAGTAATGGGTCCCATAGCGGGACTTCCAAATTTTTCAGGTATTTGGTCCCTGACTTCGTTTAGTTTTTCCTGAACCAGTTGACGGGGTTTGTAAATGCCCATATCGTCCTCAAAAACAATTGTAACCACGGAAAGGCCAAATCGGGAAACAGATCGTATTTCCGTAACCCCAGGTAAATTACCCATCGAAAGTTCAACGGGATAGGTTACAAACTGTTCAATATCTTCAGTGGCAAGATTTGGTGACTGGGTGATCACCTGAACCTGATTGTTAGTAATATCTGGTACCGATCCCAGGTTTACGGTGGACATGGACCAAATACCCATTCCTATAAGCGCTAAGGTAAGTAGCCCAATAATAAATTTATTATTAATGGAAAATGCGATTATCTTATTAATCATATAAATAAAAATTTAATTCAGTTAAAATTCTTGATAATAATTTTGTGCCTAACAAAATCTATCAATAGGACCAAGGATCTAGTATGAGAACCAGGATTTGGTCAAAAAAGGATATAATTATCCTTTAAAAAACTGAATTAAACTTTTGGGGGATCTAAAAAGGAAAGAATAGGTTCTTCCACTGAGCTGTCAAAATAGACAAAGGCTTTTGATGGAATTTCCTTAATCAAAGCCTTGAAATTTGAAGAACCGAAATCTACCGTATGCACATGGCAGCAATGACAACTACAAAAAGGAGGGCATAAATCTACTACTTTATCATGAGAATGGTCGATATCTAAATTCTGAGCAGCAACCACTGTAACTTCTGAATCAGCAATCACTTGTGAAGTATCACTATCATTACAGGCTAATAAGTTAAGCCCGAATATATACAGAGATAATATGACAGCGATAATTTTCACACTACAAAGATAAAAAAAAATCAATGCACAGATTGTGCAAAAGACAAGTGCGTATATTGAATCAAGGATTTTTATATGGTTTAATATGTTACTAAAATTTTTCGATATCCTATTTTCGTATAACTAAAATAATCCGTGTGTCTCTCACTAGAATTAGATTAAATATATTCTACAACAATTTTGCTCCTCTTAACCTCAAGGCATTGGCAATAACTGAAACCGAGCTAAAACTCATGGCCAGAGCCGCGATCATAGGAGAAAGTAATAACCCAAAGAATGGATATAATACACCCGCAGCAATTGGCACACCCAGGGTGTTATAAATAAGAGCAAAAAACAGGTTCTCTTTAATATTCCGCATTACTTTTTCGCTGAGTTTGATTGCCTTAAGCACTCCTTTTAAATCTCCTTTCACCAGAGTGACCTCGGCACTTTCAATCGCTACATCGGTCCCTGTACCCATAGCGATGCCAATATCCGCCTGTGCCAGTGCAGGGGCATCATTAATACCATCTCCAGCCATGGCTACTTTTTTACCTTCCGCCTGGAGTTTTTTTACTTCCTCCATTTTATTCTGCGGGATCATACCCGCTTTAAAATCAGCCAGGTTTAATTCCTTTGCCACGGCTGAAGCTGTTTTCTCATTATCCCCGGTAAGCATGATCACCTTAATACCTTCATTTTGAAGTTCGGATAATGCTTCCCTACTGGTTCTTTTTATCTTATCTGAAATGGTCACAAATCCTACAATACTTGAATCTATTGCCAGATATGAAACTGTTTTCCCTTTTTCCTGTTCCGCAGTAACCTGATTATTTATTTCTTCTGAAATTTCAGCATTTTTAGCCTGCATTAATTTTTCATTTCCAAGCGCCAGTTGTTTTCCTTCAAAATTGGCCGTAACTCCTTTCCCGGTAACCGAATTAAATTCTGAAGCTTCGCCATATTTGATTTTTTCCGCTTTCGCATAATTAACAGTTGCATTAGCCAGCGGATGTTCACTTTGTGCATTTACAGAAGCGATAAGGCGGGTGAGCTCCTTTTCAGAATATTCTGAAGAAACCGAAACAACTTTTTCTACGGAAGGTTTACCCTCGGTGATAGTTCCTGTTTTATCTATTATAAGCACATCGATCTTGTTCATTTCTTCCAACGCACGGGCGTTCTTGATCAAAACCCCGTTTTTTGCACCTTTACCAACTCCCACCATCACAGACATAGGTGTAGCCAGACCTAAAGCACAGGGACAGGCAATGATCAATACCGCAATAGCATTTACAAGCGCATAAACATAGGCAGGATCGGGGCCATAGATTGCCCATACAGCAAAGGTTACTACAGAAATAATTACCACGATAGGCACAAAATAGGCTGAGATTCTATCAGCCAGTTTTTGGATAGGCGCCCGTGACCTGCTGGCATCATTTACCATTTTTATGATTTGCGCAAGCAAGGTTTCATTTCCAACTTTTTCCGCAGTCATGGTGAAACTTTGATTGCCATTTATGGTACCGGAATTTACCTTATCGCCTTCCTGTTTATCTACAGGAATAGGTTCTCCGGTGATCATGGATTCGTCAATACTGGATTTGCCTTTTTTGATGGTCCCGTCTACCGGGATTTTATCGCCGGGCTTTACTCTTAGAACATCCCCTTTCTGAATCTTATCTACGGAAATTGTTTCTTCTACCCCATCAACCACTCTTACAGCCTTATTCGGTGCCAGCCTTAGTAATTCCTTTATAGCTGAATTAGTTCTGCTGTGAGCACGTGCTTCCAGAACCTGTCCCATTAAAACCAAAGTGAGTATTACGGTGGCGGCTTCAAAATAAACATGTACGGTTCCCATTTCAGTCTTAAACTGATCAGGAAAAAAATTGGGGAATAGCATACCAAACACACTGAATATCCAGGCTACCCCCGCTCCGATACCTATTAGGGTAAACATATTCAGATTCCATGTTTTAATGGACCTGTAAGCACGTTCAAAAAACATCCAGGTTGCATAAAAAACCACCGGCAGGGAAAGTCCGAACTGTATCCAATTCCAAATCTTCATATCTGCCAGGTCATACAGTGGATTATCGGGAATCATTTCAGACATCGCTATCAGGAAAATAGGAAGTGTAAATGCTACTGCGATCCAGAATTTCTTCAAAAGTGTCTTATAACCTTTTTCTTCAGCAGAACTCTGTGGTTCTTTGGGAACCAGATCCATCCCGCAAATAGGACAATCTCCTGATTCATCTTTTATTATTTCAGGATGCATGGGACAGGTATATTCATCCCCTCCTGAAGAAGGAGAACTCAAATCCATTTGCTCCACCAGATCCATTCCGCAGACCGGGCAATCGCCAGGTTTATCATAAGTTTTTTCTCCTTCGCAATGCATGGGACAATACCATGTGCCGGTTCCTTTACCTATTGGTGTTTTATCTTCAGACTGATGCTTATGTTTTGCTTGTTTTTCCCCGGGGAGCATGATATGATAATTTCCTCCGTGCTCCTGTAGGGCTTTTTCAAAAACATCAACTTTAATGTGTTCTTTCATACTGATCTCTGCATCCCCTTTTTCAAGGTTTACAGCAGCATTTACAACACCTGACACCGTATTTAAGGTTTCTTCCACATGAGATCTGCAGCGATTACAGGTCATTCCCGTAATCTTATAAGAATGTTTCATCAGTTGCCCGG
Organism: Christiangramia sp.; assembly: GCF_029937855.1. Taxonomy (GTDB): domain Bacteria; phylum Bacteroidota; class Bacteroidia; order Flavobacteriales; family Flavobacteriaceae; genus Christiangramia. The sequence continues at coordinate 13,940 of NZ_JAPYPC010000027.1, read as the reverse complement.
CAGATTGATCAGTTTTTCCCGGCATCATTATATTATAATTGCTTCCCTCTAAGGCACGCTCAAATCTTTCCAAAGGAATATGTTCCTTCGTTTCAATCACTGCTTCCTCCTTTTTTAAATCAACAGAAACCTGAGTGACCCCATTGACCTTGCTCAAGGATTTTTCTACATGTGACCTGCAACCATTACAAGTCATGCCGGTAATTTTATAAGTATGTTTCATTTTCCTTTATTTTTCATCCTGATCGTGAAACCGACCATTTAATTCTGGGACAGACTTTTCAGAATAATACATCTCATTACAAACCCTAGTTTTTATCGCTTTTTTTTATAAACTGAGTGAGAAATACCGCTCCCAACATGGCGACTCCAAAAATTCCAATTACTTTTTTGTGTTCATAAACTTGATCAAATTTACTGTAATCTTGGGCGGTGTTATTAAAACTACCATGAACACCGTGATCCCCGGCCACTGGTTCCCAAAGATTGTGTTTTCTATCGGCATCCTCTAGATTTTCGGTCAACTGCCCATCAACTCCATTTCTGGCCATATAATGATCTAAAAATTGAGGTACTAGTTTATTGCCCCAAACAGTCTGAATGGTGGGATATCCTACCATTCTCTGTCGAACCCCAGATTTAGCCACATTTACAATTGCTCTTGCAGCGACCTCTGGTTGATAAATTTTACCCATGGGTTTAGGCTTTTTGTCAAACCTGGTCTTTACCCAACCAAACTGGGTGGTATTCATTGCCGGCAAATGTACTATGGAAAGATCTATATTTAGGTTATCATGTATTATCTCCGCACGCAATGATTCAAAAAATCCCTGAATGGCATGTTTGGAAGCACAGTAAGCAGACTGCAGTGGAATACCGCGATAGGAAAGCGCAGAACCTACCAGAATAATTTTCCCATAATTTCTCTGCTTCATTCTTTTTAATGCAGCCAGGGTTCCATAAACCTGCCCCAGGTAAGTTACATTGGTAACTCTGGAAAATTCTTCCGGATTCATATCTATCGCTTTGCTAAAAACACTCACCATGGCATTATTGACCCAAATAGCAATAGGACCAAGATTTTCTTCAGCAAAGCTTGCTGCCTCTTCCATCTCACGAGCATTTGCCACATCGGCAATATAGATCCATGCCTCTCCACCACATTCTTCAACATCCCTTTTTGAGCCCTCCAGTCCATCTTTACCTCTGGCAATAAGTAAAATTCTAGCTCCTTTTTTCGCAAATTCTATTGCTGTTGCCCTACCCACTCCAGCAGAGCCACCGGTGATTACAACACATCCATTAAGGCCACTTCTGTTATTATCTGATAATTTCATAGTTTGGTGTTTATTTCAATTTCGTGTACAAAATATTTTGTCAACTTTTTCTACTGAAGTTTCTGGAAACCAGCTCATGTCCCTTCAGCAATAAGGGTATTGATTAATTTTCTTTTGCCCGCAGATACTCCTTTATTATTTACACCTTGATTTTTACCAATTTCAAAGCCTTTAATAGAGTTTTCTTCTAAAGTAACCCTGAAAGTACTGGTGGCTTCATCAATAAAAAAATGTTCTATTTCCTTATTCAAATGTATAACGCCCACCGGACTTTTACTGGGACTTACGGTAAATTCAGCTGAAGTTTCTTCATTTTTTATATCGGTTACATACACCCAATTCTCAGGTGAAGGTATTGGTAATTCAATTTTTATATAATCATGTATCTCCAGCTCCTTCATTTTTTCACCTTCAGCATTATAAATTTGAAATTCTGCTGAAATCTCTGGTAATGCAGACCATCTGTTCACATCAAACAACTTTTGCTTAGAGCGAACAAACTTTTCCCTGGCAAGCTCCGGGGAATCAAATCTATTTTCGCTACTATAAGTTTTATCTTTTAATCTGCTTCCTGAATTTTGCTCTTGACTTTGCCAAAATTCCTTTATCCATCCCCATATACCCATTACTTTTCAGTTTAAATTGGATTTAACTCTTTCTCCCTTCATCATATCTATAACAAGGCCTGCCCACGTAAAATCTTGAGCACCGTAACCTTCTCCAGTTAGCGGATTGTAATATTCTCTGAAACCACTTTTCTCAATAAGCTCTTTGATACTGGAGGTCAATTTTCCAGCAAGTTCCTCGTATCCATTATTTTTTAAGTACTGGTGTAAAAACCAGTTATGCACAATCCAGGTAGGACCCCGCCATATATAGAGCGATTCCTTCGGATTAAACGCAGATGAATTTAAAGCTACAGATGGCAATGGATAGCTTGAATTAAATTCGTCACCCTGCACTAAATGTTTATCAATCACCTGTTTCTTAATTTTTTCAGATATTCCAGAAAGCACCACAGGATAAAAAACAGTAGGCGTTAGAATTTTTATTTTTTTATCTGTTTTCCCATACACATCGTAAAATGCTTTATTTTCCTTATCATACATAATCGTAACAATGCTTTCTGTTACTTCTTTTGCCCTGTTATAAAATACCTGCGCATCCCTGTCATCTACCTTTTCACATAATTCTCCCAGGCTTTGAAGATTTTGTGCATAAATCGTATTCAAACCCACTTCTTTAACCAGGAAATAGCTCTTCTTATAAATCTTTTTCAGATTATAATTATTCAGGAAATTTCGAAAATCCACCCAAATGACCTTCATGTAAAGCAAGTTATTGGCCTTTCCTTTAAAATTTAGCGGAACATCGAAAGTGGGTTTCCAATCCATGCCAGATTCGAAAGGTGATATGATACTAAGCAAATGATCACCTTCAAAATCACGGTTTTCAGCCAGCCAGTTATAATATCTTTTTAACTTCGGAAGTACTTGCTTTAAAAATTCCAGATCACCCGAAGCATTAACAATTCTGCTCACTGCCTGTGCAATAAGAGGTGGCTGGATAAGAGAACTCATATGACTGTTAAGGAAGTTTTTATAACTGAATTTCGACTGAAAAATATCTGCCCATCTACCTGGTTTCAATCGGTCCCAATAGATCATATGCCCAATAAAACCATCCTCCTCCTGAAGTCTTAACAAACTATGTATATGCTTCTCAGCCATTTCAACTTCATCTATAGCGACCAGAATAAAAACGTGAAAGCAGGTATCCCAAAAGAATTGGTAGGGATACCTATCTGGAGCAGGCCGGGTGTAATGATAACGTGGGCTATCATCCTCTTCAGCCATTTCCATATTCTCATAGATAATTTCCCTGACTTTTTTTAAAAGCTCTTCATCGCTCATTAGAATGCAAATAAGTTTCTATTTTACGTATTTATCCCAGAGGCCATATTCTTCTTTCTTCGGTCCACGTGGGAAAGAAAGTCCGGCTACCAATAAGCCTGCAACTAAACCGGTTATTTGCAATCCTAAAGTACTGCCATTTACCAGCCATGGCCCAATTGCGAGAACTAATCCAAGCAGAATATTAAAATATCTTCCGCGACGAACAATCTCTCCCATACATATTACCGAAGTAACCACAATAAGAGAACCGCTAAGGTGGAAAATATTAGAAGGCATGGTTTGAATCTTTACCCCGAATACTGCCGGTGCAAACATTACTGCAATACCTAAAAGAGTTGAAACTGCCAGCGTCCATGGAACACTCATTCCCCAAATGGAAGATTTATAAACGGCTACTGGTTTGTTGGGAAATTCCATAAGTTCAGTAGTACGATCATCTGTATTCTTTTCAAAAGCTTCTCCACCTTTCCAGAACACTTCCCACATATTATCTCCTCTCTTTTTCGCCTGCACCATATGTTGCCCCATTGCGATTACCTCATCAAGTTCCAGCGGGATCATTGGCAGCATAATAGCCGCGGCCAACAAACAAAAGGTACACCATTCTCCAACTATAATAGGCTGGGATATCACCAGAAATATATGGACCAAGCCTAAAGGAATGACTAAGATCCCAAAGAACGTAACCATCCATGGCATAGTTCGCCATCTGGAAGGACTTCCCATCCAGCCCATCAAAAATTCGAAGGTGTAAGCAAGCGCCCCAAAAGCTCCATCTGAAATTGGCAAAGAATGGGACATATTAGAATTTAATATTTTCATCGTGCTCTCCCCAAAGAAAGGATCTGCCGCAAAGTCTGTATATCCTAACTGAAATGTTCCGAGATAACGGGAAACAATCCACCCAAAAAAAGCTAGCACGATCATGATCCACCGCTGGGGCCAGCTGGAAGGATTATAGCTCCAGCCCGGAGGCACTACTGATCCCATTTTCATATAGGTGATCATATTCGGCATACCAGGAATAAGAATGGTCAATGCAATAACCATTACCCCTACCATGGTATCATTATTATAAATATAGGCATTGGGTGCCCAGAATATTACCGGAGCAAAATTCAGCCAAATCCCTATAAAACAGGCAATCCAAAGACTTATAGGTCGGTTGGGCGTTAGGGAACGCCATCCAAAGAACATGAGAAGCAATCCGCTGATTATATCGCTCCACTGCATGATCTGAACCCGCATTGCGTCACTCAGCCAGATAGATCTTCCTCCTGATGGCTGTACTATATCTTTTCCATAATCAAATGAAAAAGGGGAAACTACTAACCATGCTCCCAGAAGAATAAGCAACCAGTAAATCCAGAGGGTTTGCTTATGGTGCATGTGCAGCATTTTCATTCTGTCCATCCCATTATCCTCGCCATCGTCCTTTCCTTTCTTCATTTCTTTCTCGGCCATGGGTCTAGTTACTCCCCGACTCCCCATTCCAGGTGTTTCAGCCTTTTTTTCGTGGTTTTGATCTGCCATATTGAAAATAATTATATTATAATAAGACTCCTTTCCCTTATTTCAGAAATTCAATCAATCAGACTTAGAATAAACCTGTTAAATAAAAAACCCCACAAAATCTCCAGAGAAATAAATTCTCTATTGAAAATTTAATGGGGCCTTAACTATAAATTGATTTTACGCCAAAAACTCTACGCAGGCGCGTTCACATTCTTCACAGGCTTTAGCACAATCTTTACAATGCTGTGTTTCATGTTTGCTGCACTCGTCAGCACATTTCCTACATATTTCTTTGCAGTATTTAACAAGGCCGGTTACCTCTGCACCATCCACCGCAAGAATTTGATTCAAAGCAGCACATGCTTCAGCACAAATTCGATCCAGCCTGATACACTTTACCATTTTTTGAACATCGTCTTCTCCAAGGCAGGCATCTGCGCAATAATTACAATGGTTGATACAATTACCTAATGCAGTAATTAATTTTTCATTTCTCATAACTAATTGATTTTTATGGTTATACCATAAAGATAGAAATGAGTTCAAACCGATACTTATAAAATTATGGTAAGATCTTTCAGTTTTAAATAAATTTAACTTGTGGAAAGAATATTTAAGGTTTTTTTGTGTCTACCTGATTCCAAGTCCATCCATCCTGCTGTACCAGGGTTAGAAAAATTTTACGAAGATCTTCAGACTTAGTGTCTAACGCGTGATTCCCCTTGGACTTGTCAATTAAACTAAGTTCCTCTAATTTTTGTAGGGTTGAATATGCTGGAGTTTCATTACTGGCATTTATATGCGTTACCTCTTTTAAAACTTCAAAATAATTCTCGAAAGCAATATCTAATGGACGTAAGTCTCCTTGCTCTGGTTTTACCCTATCATTTAAGTTAAATGCTAGAATAAGATAGGCTTCGTAAAGTCTAGCAAGTTGTAAAATAATGGCATTCTTCTCTTTGTGATTATGGAAATAGTGAATTACGGGATAAGCCCTATGTTGCTGACTATATTTTATAATTGATCCAGATAGTTCGTCAACTTTAGAAGTATAGGATTGAAAGCTTTTACCATCCCAGAAGTTTAGGATTATTTTTTCAGGACTGCTCCCTAATATGCTAAGTCTTATTCCCAGTTTTCGTTGCTCTATAACTGCTGACAGTACAGGGATGAAATATGTGACCGACATAGTTAAGAGAATGAGGCCGGTAAAAGAATAAAAGCTGGTGAGAATCCTGCCCCCATTTCCGGCAGCTATAAAATCTCCCATGCCCAGGGTAGATAAGGTATATCCGCTGTAATAAATAATTTCCAAAAGATCTGCAGGAATTTGCGTGCTACTGTTAACAATAATTCCAGGTTGTGATATCAAAATAAGGACAAAACTAAACCACAATAAAAATACCCAGATTAAAACAATTGAAATCAACAATATATAACCTGCATGAGATAAGATTTTTGATTTACCATTACCACCGGAAATAAAAAGAAAAAGTTTCCAGAAGAGATGAGAATACCTACTAGTTAACCAGCCTCCTCCTTGCATAGACAATGTCGTTTGAAGTATATCCAGTACTGTAGCTATATAAATAATGAGCCCTAAAGCCAGAAATATTGCCATATCATAAATTATTACTCAGATCGTTTTAAATAGAATTCAATCCTGTCATTATAAAATACACTAGTAACGGTGAACTTTTAATTATAGCTATTTTGTACACTCATATCTGACCATGTTTAGTAAATGATATAAGCAGGAAAATACAGGTTTTAGTGTCCATGTCCTTCAGATTCGAGGTAATCGCCTTGAGGCCCTACTCCTTCTATATAAACCAATTGAGAACCATAATGTCCTGCTTCAGATACAGAATACGCAGCGAAGCCCAAAACCAAGAAAACCGCAATTTCGAAAATACGGTTCTTTTTAATCAAGAAGATACTTCCAAGTTTTAAAACGGCTGCCAGGGCACTGGCATAAATGGTCCATTCTGCATATATATCATGCTGTTCTAAAACCTTCTTTGCCATTTCGCTAAGATCATGGGTATGAGGATGCGCATACACTCCTGCAACATAAGCTCCTATAAATCCGGCACCGGCACATAGAAGTATTACCCAGTCCAGGTTTCTTTTAAGAACAAAAAGTTGAATTAATTGTAATATCCCACCTAAAAGTAAAAGTACTATTGGAAAATGTACTACTAAAGGATGCAGGTTAGGGAAGTCATCCAGATTAGCTTTAACTGGTTTATCCTGATTATTTTCAAGTTTGGTTGATGCATTAACTTCTTTCTCCAGATCTATAGTGTCAACCTGTTGGATCGTATCTTCTTCGTGGTTATGATGATAGTGCTCATCATCCTGTGCCCCTCCCAGTATGGGTAAGAACATCAAAAAAAATATAAGAACGGTTTTTTTCATAAAATTTAATTTTTAAAATAACCAATACCTGTCTCCTATTATAATTGGCCTGATTAATAATAATTACAGAAGCTAAAAATGAAAGAAAAGGAGGGAGAAAAAGAAATTCAACTAATTAATACTTAAGACCATCCCTCCATTTTCCTCAAACTTATTATTCATGTTCATCGTCATGGTCCATAGACTCATCATGACCCATTTCCATATCATCATCTTCCATTTCTCCATGTTCCATTTCCATATCAACGTGGTCATCTTCAGTAGTTTCCCTGCAGGAGAGCATCGTAAGATTAAAAGCTCCCACAAATAAGACCAACATTAGAATTCTTAATTTTTTCATGATATTTATTTTTAAAGGTTTATTAAAATATTGCTTGTATGTAACGTATTTTTAACTGAAAAATAACTTCTTTCTGGACCCGGTTCAGAATCTTATTTCAAGATAAATCAGGGTAATTTGCCGACCTTAAAACTACCTAAACATCAGGACAGGATGATAAAAGCACTTTTAAGATAGAAAAACAGCTAATCAATAAAAACTATAGATTATGAATAACTTTTTCCAGTTTCTCCTTAATCTCTTCGGCTATCTCACCCAAATCTCCATTATCAACGGCCTGCATAGAAGCTATAGGGTTAACTGCGGCTACTTCTATCTCCCCGGCTTCCTTTTCCTGAACAATAACGTTGCATGGTAGCATGGTACCAATCCTATCTTCTGCTTTTAATGCTTTATGCGCATAAGGAGCGTTACAAGCCCCCAGAATGCGATAATTCCTAAAATTTACATCCAGTTTCTTCTTTAAAGTCTCGGTAACATTGATTTCGGTTAAAACCCCGAAACCTTCTTTTTCGAGTTCCTGGGTAACTTTTTCGAGTACCTGCTCAAAATCTCCTTTTATCGTTTTATTAAAATAGTAATTCATGATCTGTTTTTTTTAAGAATACTTTTTTGCTCTTCAAACTCGTCTTTACTTATTTCACCTTTTGCATACCTTTTTTTAAGGATTTGCAAAGGCTCTTCGAGGTTGTTTTCATTCTTTGTTTTCCAACGACTAACGGGCAATAAAATCGCGGCCAGAACAACAGCTCCTATTAAAATCCACCAGTACATCATCATAATTTCAAAAATTATGGTTTCTGTTTATGGTCTTTATGCTTCTCCCCTTCTTTTTTGGATTTGTCCATATGTTGTTTCATTTTTTCCATCATTTCAGGATCGTCATGCATTTTTTCCATCATTTCCTTCATCATTTCAGGGTTTTCTTTCATTTTTTTCATCATTCCCTGCATCATTTTTTTTCTGAATTCAGGATCTTTCTCCATGGAATGCATCATCTCATGCATCATTTTTTCTTTCATTTCTGGATTTTCCTTCATTTTCTTCATCATCATTTTCCCCATCATTTCTTTCATTTCGGGATCTTTTTCCATCTTTTCCTGCATCATTTTTTTCATTTTCTCCTTCATCTCAGGATTCTTCTTCATCATGGCTTCCATTTTCCCTGATTCCATCATTTGCATATGGTTCTGCATCAATGTTTTCTTTGCCATTTCATTGTTGGCAGCCAGATCCAAAAGCTCATTGAATTGAGCCGGATTGCTGATGATTTCCTGATAAACCGCATTTCTGTTTTGCTGTGTTTCCATCGCTTCGCTGGCATTAAAAGTTGCATTACAACTTATGAATGTCGCAATAGTTCCTACTAAAAAAGTTACTTTTAAAATTGTTTTCATTGTAATTTGTTTTAAATGGTTGATAAAAGTTTTTGTTTTAAATAATACTAAGCTTTCAAGGATAACCTCGATTCCGGTATTTGCTAAACTATTTTAAAGTTTCTCATCATGCCCATATCCTCATGCTCCAGATTGTGGCAATGGTAGAGAAACAATCCTTTAAAATCTTCAAATCGCATGATCAAATCCATTTGCATACCTGGCAATAGATAAACACTGTCCTGCCAGCCTTCGTTAATAAAACCGTCTTTAGTAAGCTCCCAGAGTTTCTGGTCTACTTCTTCAGTCTTCCGGTTAAGAATATTGAATTGTAGCTGGTGAATATGAACCGGGTGTGGCATTTGCATCATATTACCCATGCCTCCCTGACCGCCCATCATTCCACCATTGCCATGCATTCCTCCACCCATCATTCCGCTGTCATCATCAGAATCTGAAGAAAACTGGTTTCCATTATTGATACGCCAGATTTCGGTAGTATCTAATTTCACAGTCTCTTCTTCGGCTACTTCAGTGCCGTTATAGATACGCCCATTAATGGTCCATTTCATCATTCCGCCCATAGCAAAAGTGAAAGTTCTGGGGTTGTTTTTATTAATGGCATCTGTGGCTGCCAATGTATTGAAAGAACTGAGCTCACCAGGTAATTGAGCATTGTTTTCTGCGGAAGCCCCCACCTTTATTTCCAGAATATCAAACTGAGTGTCATAAGGCAAGTGATTGCTACTGCTATTTCCCATCATCCCGCCATTCATCATGCCACCACCCATCATCTCCAGTGGGATAGGTAAATGGACCAGTTTAATACGACTATTTTCTGACTGTTGAGATAAATCCAACCAAACATCTATCCGTTGGGCCGGCCCTAGCATTAAATAAGGCATTCTTTTTGGCGCTTTAAGCAGACCTCCATCTACACCCAATACGGTTATCGCTTCGCCGTGATCCCATGCCAATTTATAGGCACGGGAATTGGAACCGTTTAAGAGCCTTAAACGATATTTCCCGTTTGCGCCCAGGTTCAGGGTATTATCAATTTTACCATTGATCAATATTTGCTCACCTAAAAAACCCTGCATTCGATCCATCTCTCCATCACCTAGGTATTGGAGCTGCCTATTATCATTAAAAGTCCTGTCCTGGATTACCACGGGAATATCATATTCACCCTGGGGTAAATTTAATTTTTCTTCATCTTTATCAGATACGATAAACAATCCTGCCAGTCCCTTATATACCTGTTCCCCTGTATGTTTATGCGGATGTGGGTGAAACCAATACGTTCCAGCCCTGTTCATCACTTCAAATTCATAATAATAGGTTTCGCCTTCACTTATTACATGCTCTGGGTGGCCATCATTCTCGTGAGACACGTGCAGGCCATGCCAATGTACAATAGATTCGGCCGGAATCTGGTTTTCATACCTCACCCTAACCTTATCGCCCTTTTTTACCCGAATAACAGGTCCTAAATAGCTACCCTCTATATTTTGTAAATTACCTTCACTACCTTTTATAATAGATGCTCTATAGGAATATGTTTTGGTACTACTTTCTGGATAGATGCCGGTCTGGGAAGGTAATGCGGTAAGTTGTAGATCTAAATCGGCAATAAAATCCTTGTTCATTTTATTTACGGTCTCGGGATGCCGGGTGGAGGCATCCGATTTACAGGAGGCAAAAAAAGGCATTACATAGAAACCTGCAGCTGCCAGGCTTGCAGTTTGTATAAAATTCCTTCTGTTTACGTTTTTTTTTATCATTATATTATTTTGAATTGCATTCGTAAAAATTTCAGCACAAGGAAGGTTAAAGCCCCGCTTAAATTTTAGATACTTAGACAACTTAAAAGTCGTAACAAACTAACAGCTCCTAATTCGTCAACCCTTTTTCCGGAAGTTTTCGATTTAAAAACCATCTTTCACCTAGAAAAATGAGCAACATAGAACCAAATGCTATCCAAATAAGTGCAGGATCCCTTTCTATTTTAATAAAAACAAAAGAACTTAATACCACTAGATCCAGAATTATGGCACTAATTACGATCCAAGCTTTCGCCTTTATATCTTCTCTCATTTTGGTAAGCACCCCCCAGTGAATAATAATATCCATAACCAAGTAATAAATTGCCCCAAGAGAGGCTATCCTGGAAAGATCGAAAAAGATAGTAAGCACAATAGCAATTACTATAATATACACCAGCATATGCTTTTGAATACTTCCTTTCATGCCAAAATGGCTATGTGGGATTAGCTTCATATCGGTAAGCATAGCCGTCATTCTTGACACCGCGAATACGCTGGCAATAACCCCTGAAATCGTAGCGATTATGGCTATAGAAACCGTAAACCATAAACCAAATTGGCCAAATAAAGGCCTCGATGCTTCCGCAAGACTATAATCCTTTGCTTCAATTATTTCAGGAATACTTAAATTGGAAATAACCCCCCAGGAAACCAGTAAATAGGTCACCCCGCAGATCAATAAAGATATGACAATGGTCCTGCTTACATTTTTATGCGGATTAACAATTTCACCTCCACTGTTGGTGATCGTCGTAAAACCCTTATAAGCGAGGATCGATAAGGCAAGTGCTCCAAGATATTCCATAACTCCCCTTTCCCCGCCGGTATCTCCTGAAGGTACTAAATCTGATACTACAAAACCCGAAGCATATATAGCTCCTCCGGCAAAGATCAATAATCCACCGGTTTTGAGGATCGCCATGGCTAGGGAGGATTTCCCTATTACTTTATTACCTGAAATGTTAATTACAAAGGCTAAAATGAGTAAGCTTACTCCTAAAACGGGAATGAGATAACTGTCTTTTGGCGCATCGAACAATTGCAAAGTATAACTACCAAAGGTCCTGGCCACCAGACTTTCATTAATAATCATAGAGAACGTCATCAGTAAAGCTGCAAAAGCAGTTACAAGTCCCTTTCCATATGCTTTCTCCAAATACATGGCGATACCTCCTGCAGATGGATACGCATTAGACATCTTGTTATAGGAATAAGCACTAAATCCTGATATAATTCCACCCACAATAAAAGCTATTGGAAAATACTCACCAGAAAGTTCTGCCACTTGACCAAGAAGCGCAAAGATTCCTGCACCAATCATAACATTGGTACCCATAGAAATGGCTCCTATCAGACTTAAACTGTTTTTTTTGTAATTTGACATATTGTATATCTTAAAACCAGATTTCTAAACCGGTCCCGCCCCAAAGCGGTTATCATAACTACCAATTACCTGGATTGTTTTGCTCACTACATATTCCATCCCCACTTGCCAGATAGTTTCATTTTCAAAATTTGAACCTTCAGGAAGATCATTCACCCAGCCAAAATCTATCTGGTATTCGTCTTTCCTGTTGACTAAAAACTGTACTTACTCCCATAAGAAAGAGATCTAGCAAATTCATTTTTATCAGTTCTCGCATATAATTTTCTTAATTTTTAACTTCACTCTCTCCAAGAGATTTCCTTCCTTAATGTAAGAGCTGTAAAATATTCAGATTAATTCTCCTCGTTTTTCAGTCGATAAATGATCTTCTTCATTTGGGCAATTTCGCGTTTCTGTGCTTCAATGATCTCCTCGGCTAGTTTTTTGGTTTCAGGATCTTTAATATCTGCCCTTTTACTGGTTAATATCGCAATGGAATGGTGGGGGATCATAGCCTTCATATATAAAACATCCCCAATGATAGGTCGTTGTGCTCTTACAAGACCTAAGGCCGAAATAAATAACACCAGGCTACCAATATAAATAGCGATGTTCTTTTTTTTGTTTTTATACATTTTCAGCATAAGAGATAACATGATCACTGCCATAGCTGCAATTCCCAAACAGGTCATATAAAAGCGGGTTAAACTAAAATATACATGGTCAAACTCATATGTATTCATGTACATCGTGATATACATAGCTAAAAAGGACAGACCAAGCATTAGGAAAAACCGACCATAATTGCTTCCACCAGACTTGTGGTTATTGTTATTTTCTGAATTCATCTAATTGGGTTTTTAAGGTTTATTGGGAAATTTTACTTTTCTATAGTTTTTTTTACGGAACCACAATTCAGCATTTTATCACCGAAATATGGATTTTTAATCTCCTCTACATCAGCATACCAGTATGCACCATCATTATTAAAAGCCATAGGACAGAATTTCTTGTAAATGGTCCCACCGGATAGGGCTTCCTCAAACATAGGCCCAGCCAATTCTGTAAACTTTGAAAATAACCTTCTCTGCTCCTCAATATCGTCAGTGTCTCCCAACTGCGCAGCAATTGATTTTAATTCTGCACGATCTTCTGAGAAAGAATCGACCATACTTTTCGCTGCATCCTTTGCCTGGCCGGAGTCATCATTGGTAAGTGCCATTTTGATTTCAAGATAGTTATGCCAGATCTTCCCCGTCATACCATCTATAAAATCCTGATCGGCAACATCTGCGGTTTTTTCTTCATTTTTTTTCACTTCCTGAGGCGTGTTTACTTCGACAGATTGGGTTTCTTTTTTATCCACACAGGAAGCTAATAGTAAAACTAATAAGGGAGCAATTCCCAACTTAATGATAGATCTCATAATATTAATGGTTTGGTTAATTGGTTAGGTTGATTTTTTTACACCTCTATTTATTTAAATTAATTAAAAAATTGTAGTATTTGTTATAATTCTCAACATCGATTGAATTGAGAGAGATAAATATATTTTAGCTAAAGGTTAATTAAAGTGAGCTTGCTTCTAAGGAATAGCAAAATTAAAAATCGATGAAATCAATTTCTTATGTTTTTATGGGAAAAACTTTCACAATTAAGTTTATTTAACAAAAAAGTGACATTTTATAAGAAATGAATTATAGATTCTATGGAGAAGGAATAATAAATTTCAAATTACCAAATCAAAAATTGATAACACTATCCAAAGCTTCATCAGCATCCCTATGGATAAAATTTGCCTGATAATTTAAAGTGGTTTTTAAATCACTATGTCTATATAATT
>NZ_JAPYPC010000053.1 GCF_029937855.1 Christiangramia sp. | reverse complement strand
TGGACAGGGCATTTATTCTAAAATAAATTATCCTGCCACCCCGACGAACCACCTGTTAAGTGGAACTAGAACACTGTTAATCTCTTGATTTTCAGTGTTTTTTTTTGTTTTTAGAAATATCAAAGAATATCATTTAATAGCATAGGTCTGGTGAATCATTTGTTACAGATAATTCCGTAACTTCCTAGGGAATTTAGTTGATTCGATTTTCGTCTTTGCAAACTGATTGTTTCATTAAAAACGGTTTAAATACTTAATCTGAAAAAACCTAATATGAACAATTTCTCTTTAGAAATCTCCGTATATTTTTTCTTATAGGAGTAATAGTACTAATTCCTTTTTTATTTAAGTAGATATCAAATTTTTTAAGAATGATTATCCCATTCTTTTCAACCTCCTGGTGCAAAGTAGGATAGTCATGACAATGACACATCTTGCTTTGCTATTTCAAATCTAAATTTGAATTTTCCGTTCGTTGTTTTACAGAGAATTCAAATAACGTACCCTCTCCCATTTTACTTTTTACCGAAATAGTTCCTTCCATACTTTCGACAAGTTTTTTAACCGTAGAAAGTCCAATCCCATGACTCTTATTGCCTTTAGGGTCAGTAGTTTTTAAAAAACTAAAAAGTTCAAAGATTGTATCGAGTTTATTATGCGGAATTCCAATTCCATTGTCTTTTATACCAAAATGGTAATAATCATGATCTTCTTTACAATGAATATCAATTAAGGTTTTTTCATTTGAATTATATTTGAGGCTATTACTAATTAAATTTAGCATCACTTGTTCAATTGAAGCTTTGTTAGCTATAATTTTCAAATTTTTTTCAGGAAAGTTTATTTCACAATTTGAGTCTATTCGAAGTATATCAATTATATCTTCTAGTAAATCATTCAGAAAAAAGCTTTCTACCCGTTCTAAATCTTCTTTATTTTTTGAGTAGTATTCTAGAATGCTAGTAATATATTGGCTTAAAGTAAGGCCAGATTTTTTTATATAATTCAAGTAATCTAACCCCTGATCGTCCAATGAATCTTTGTATTTTGCCTTTAACATATCGGTTGTTAAAATAATATTTGCTAAAGGCATTTTTAAATCATGGCTTACATTACTCGCAAATTGCTTGAGCATCTTATTGGTTTCCTCTTGTTCTTTGCGTATTTGTTTTAATTCCTCATTCTTTAAATGAGTTTCATATAATATTTCAACTTGCTTCCCTAAGGCAATGAGGGATTTTTTTTGATTTATACTTAACTTCTTTTCTTTTTTATTAATTACACACAAAGTTCCCATTGCCAGACCATCCTTATTTAAAATTGGAACACCTGCATAAGATCTGAAATGCATCTCTTCTGATGCTACCAAAGGATTATCTTGGAATCTTTCATCTTCTAGTGCATTTTCAACCTCAAATAAACTGTTTGGTTCTAGAATTGCATGGCCGCAGAAAGAAATATCTCTTGCAGTTTCATCCTCCGAAAATCCCTTTTTCGATTTAAACCACTGCTTTTCCTCATCTAAGATCGTTAATAGAGCTATTGAAGACTTACAAATTTCCCTTGCCAGTGTGGTGATGTTATCAAATGTTTCCTGCGGTAGCGAATTAAGTAAACCAAGTTGCCTTACTCCTTTAAGTCGACGTTCTTCGTTAAGGGGTTTATTTGGAGTTAGCATTTAGTAAATAAAAATTAAACATTCGATCACAGATGGGGAGGTACGCTTTAAAATACACCAAACTTAAAATTGATTTGAAATTTTACTTGATTCTTTTCTTTATTAATCTTTTCATAAAATTTTACAGAATAAAATTTTGATCCAATTGATTTTGCTGATTAAGAGAGTTGAAAGGTTAACTAAAATTATATTTGGAGCAAGGTAATAAATATAAATTTGAAGAAAATAATGGAAGGTTTAAAAAGTATCATTACTGAATTCCTATAAATAACTAGAATTTAAGAAAAGGATATTATAGAGAAGAGCTATTTTAAAGAGAATCATACCTTTAAAAAATCAATGATGAGCAAATCTTATCGATCCTCTTTGTTATATGAAGTTTGGCGAATGATTAGATGAAACATTAAAATAGTTAATAGTAAAAGTATTATGGTTACAGCTTTTTATTCTAAGGTAAATTATCCTGTCCACGACCATTATAAAAACCTTATTAATCATACGATTATCAAAATTTTGTTGTTTTTGGCCCCTATTAGAATTTTGATGTAAAATCCTATAAAATGAATCCGATTAGGTGACTTCTTATTATAAGGGGCTAATTGGTTGAATAGTAAAACCTTATTTTTTATAAGGATAAAAAAATCGTTTTTCATTTTCATCCCATTTTTCTTTTAAATCTGGATCTGATAGATCCCAATCTGGTCGAACCTTTTTCGAAATGTTCCGAAAAGCCTGGCGAATTTCTTTAGGAGTTGGTCTTCCCCAGTACCAATATCCATTATATATCTTATAAATTTTTAAACCATGTTCTAAAAGGATGGTAAATGGGATCATTGGATCATGCTTTGGATCTGTATATTCCGGGATTTGTAGATCCTTCTGAATCTTTCGTTTTTCATCTACGAAGTAAAGCTTTACTAGGCACACAGCCGGTACTAAGACATTTACCGCCTATTTTTTCTGAAGATTTATCAACCAGTAAAACCTTAAAGCCTAATTCCAGCATTCCCATGGCGATTCCCAATCCACCCGAACCGGCACCAATTACAATAAGGTCATATTTTGAAGACATAGATATTCTTTAAGTATTATCAGAAATAAAAGAAACTGTCTAAAAAGTCGAGGAAACGTCATCCTGAATTTATTTCAGGATCTTAACTAATTGAAAATCAAAAGCAGTTAGAAGCTGAATCAAGTTCAGCTTGACGAAATAAGGACTTTTTAGACAGCCTCTTTGACAAATTTCCGGTGCACTCACTAATTCATATCTTTCTCTTTCATACCTTTCTCATTCTCTTTCTCTTTCGTACCTTTCTCTTTCATCTTTTCTTTCAGTTTTTTGACCTTAGACATATCCATCGTTGTTTCATCTGCATTGGTAATATTGCTCTGAGGTACATCAAATTGAAGTTCTTTCAGGTAGTCTTTTTTATTTCCCTCCAGCATGGCCATGATAGCTTCACCGTAATACTCTCTGGCTTCTTCCACACTTCGCTTATCCTCAATGACATCATTTGCAAGATTTAGTGCCAAAAGATTAGCAGCTTCCTTATCACACCTTGCAGACATAACTCCCTTGGTTCTTTCTACAATTACGCTACCATCAAATTCTGCCAGGTCGTCATATTTATCTACCGGCACATCATAATTAATAAATTGTTCCAAAACATCCTTGTGTGGCATGGGAAAATCATGCTGGATCTCTTCTTTATAAACGATGGTGTGGGTAAAAGGACCTGTCTCTTCCCACATAAGCATGCTCGGGGTTTGCTCGTCAGGATCACCATACTTGTCCATCATGGCTTTTGCAGCTTTTTTAGCGGTTTCCGGCCAGTTATCTATATCAGCTTTCATCTCCTGGCTATTGGCATTCAGGATAAAAAGGCCGAATAATACTGGTAATAATAAATTCTTTAAATTTTTCATTTTTCTAGTTTTTTGGTTAATAAAAAATGGATGACCTAATTTAAATATTAAGGGGGTCAAAAAACAATTTTTAAAATAAGCTTAACTGAGAACGTTAATTAAACCTAATTTCTCGTCCTTATGATTTAAAAGGAATGTGTTTTGGGAATACCCTACCCTTAAAAAAATAAGCAGCCCAGTATTGTGAAAATCGATAAAATCTCTTTGACTAAAAACTTATAGATTTTTTAAAATAAATAGACTGGAGCGGCCATCTTTAGTTAAAACACATATATTTTTGTTTTCCTATTGCCCAGTTTTATTAAATTACAAAGCAAAACCTACTGCTCCATGTCTTCAAATCTTCATTTAAAACAAGAATTTTATGATGTTCTTTCAGAAAATCATTCAATTTTAGAATGGCTTAATCAGGAAACCATTTCAGGAATTTGGGTTGTAAATGAGACCTTTCCGGAAAATCTGTGGATGAATTTAGCTTTTCTGAAAAACCTGGGATATGACGATGATGAAACTTCAGAAGTTGAAGTAATTTCTCTCCTATCCAATACTATAAAAACTCATATTATAAATTTTGTAAAAAATTCAAGTAATGAAATATTTGAATTTGAAGACATATTGATATTTGAGAAAAAATCTGGAATAAAGATTGGCTTCAAAGCCAATGGAAAAAAGATAATATCAGCAGAAAGAAGCGCTCTATACCTAATTAAATTGAGGGAGGTGCAGGATTGGAGAATAGACAACGGATCTTTGGAATCCAGAATGGAAACCAATCGTAATTTGATAAATATCTATCATGAAACCAATGAATTGGCCAAAGTTGGTGGCTGGGAAGTAGATTTGATCAAAAACAAGTTGTCCTGGACTAAAGTTACAATGGATATTCATGAAGTTGGGCAGGATTATGAACCCGTTTTAAGTGAAGGTATTAATTTTTATAAACCCGGGTGGAGCAGGGACACCATCACTCAATTATTTAATGATGCAGTCGAGAAAGGAATTCCTTTTGATATAAAACTCAAGCTTATTACTGCGAAAAAAAATGAGATTTGGGTTAGGTCACTGGGTAAACCTGTATTTAAGGACGGTAAATGTATAAGGGTATATGGTGCCTTCCAAAATATTGACACCGAGAAGCGAATTGAGGAGAAATATAAGAGTACAAGGGAACAATTTGAGATGATCTTCAATAATTCTTCCGTAGGAAATGTCCTTATAGGAAGCTCAGGAGAATTGTTGCAGGTGAACCCAGCTACTTTTAAAATCTTTGGTTACGATGAAAAAGATAGAAAAGAGGTCATGAAGATGAGCTTTAAAGACCTTATTCATAAAGATTTTCTAATAAATGCGGTTTCTTATAGGAATCGACTAATCGCCGGAGAAATAAATAATTACCAGTTAGAATCAAAATTTCATAAGAAAGATGGTACAATCATTTGGTGTAGAACAAACTCTTCCATCATTCGGTCCAGCGAACCTGATAAAGACCTTATAATTACACAGGTCGAAGATATTACGGAAAAGAAAGAACTTGAATTTAAAGCCAGAGAGAATGCTAACAGGTTCAAAGCTGCATTTGAATATTCACCTATAGGCATGGGCGTTGTTAGTCTGGAGGGCGAATGGCAAATGGTGAATCAAAATCTGGCCAGTATTTTTGGTTACACTAAGGAAGAATTTATCAACAAGACTTCTCGGGAATTAACCCATGAAGATGATCTCAAAAAAGATTCTTCCAACTTACGTTCCCTTCTAAACAGAGAAATTGATACTTATAGCGTAGAGAAGAGATTTATTCATAAAAATGGAAAAACCATTTTTGGAATCCTAAATGTTTCTACTATTGTAGACGATGATGGGGCACCACGTTATCTTATTGGCCAGGTTAATGATATAACAAAACGTATTTTATTTGAGCAAGCTTTACAAAGGAGCCTAAATGACCTTCAAAGCTTAATGGATGCCACCACTCATGTATCTATCATAGAAACTGATTTGCATGGAATTGTACAGAAATTCAATAAAGGAGCTGAAAATCTCCTGGGTTATAGCGAAGAGGAAGTAAAATTCACTTTCAATGTTAAAAATCTTCATGAAGCTAAAGAAATAGAAGATAGAGGGAAAGAACTTAGTGCAGAAAACGGAAAAGATATTCAGGGTTTTGAAGTTTTTATTTACCATGCAAAACAAGGTTTTTACGATTCGAATGAATGGACTTATATAAGGAAAGACGGTAGTAAATTCACCGTCCAGCTAGTAGTTACCGCTATTACGAATCAAACAGGTGAAATTACGGGTTTTTTAGGTGTTGCCACTGATATTTCGCAGCTCAAACAAATGGAAACTAATCTAATCAAAGCTAAGAAAAAAGCTGAGGCTGCCAGTAGATCCAAATCTGAATTTCTTGCCAATATGAGCCATGAAATTCGTACTCCGCTAAACGGAATTATCGGTTTTACAGATCTTCTAATGCGAACCGAACTGGAAAATTCACAGCAGAAGTATATGCACACCATTTATAATTCTGCAAATTCCCTGATGGATATTATAAATGATGTTCTGGATTTTTCAAAAATAGAAGCTGGAAAATTAGAATTAAGCGAAGAAAGATTAGACTTAATAGAACTTTGTACTCAAACAATAGATATCATTAAACATCAGGCTCATAAAAAAGGCCTGGAGGTTTTGGTGAATATTTCACCATCCCTTAGAAGATACGTGTATGCAGACGCTGTTCGATTAAGACAAATTCTAACTAACCTTTTAGGGAATTCAGTAAAATTCACTCAGGAAGGGGAAATAGAACTGAATGTTTCCTCGCAGGCTATTTCAGAAAAAGAAGATGAGCTTCTTTTCAATTTTTCCATTAGAGATACAGGAATTGGCATTGCTCCACAAAATCTTAAAAAGATTTTTCATGCATTTGACCAGGAGGATGCCTCTACTACCAGAAAATATGGAGGTAGTGGTCTTGGCCTCTCCATTAGTAATAAGCTTTTAAATCTTATGGACAGTAAGCTGGAGCTGAAAAGTACTTTAAATGAGGGTAGTATATTTTCTTTTAAAGTAAAATTAAAAACAGATAAAGAACTTAATTATATAGCTAAATCCAGTAGAAACATTAAAAATGTACTGGTTGTAGATGACAACACGAATAATCGAACCATCTTAACCGAAATGTTAGCTGCAAACCATATTAACACTCAGGAATGTGCTAATGGCGTAGAAGCTTTAAATTTGCTAAACCAAAAAAACAGCAATTTTGATTTAGCCATTATTGATTATAATATGCCGTATATGAACGGATTGAGTGTTATTGAACAAATAAGGAATAACCTGAAAAAAAGTTCAGATGAACTTCCCATTATTCTTTTACATAGTTCTACCGAAGACCAGGAAATTCTAAAAGGCTGCAAAGATTTGGCGGTTAGATTTAATCTCACCAAACCTATCCAAATACACACTCTGTTCAAGATGATAGACTCTATAGAGCAACCTGGAGAGATAAAACCTATTGAAAATTCATCGACATCAAAAACCATTGATCTTACTAAGGTGCATGATATTTTAATTGTAGAAGATAACCCGGTGAATAGATTTCTGGCAAATTCAATTATTAAAAAAATCTTACCTAATTCCAATCTAATCCAGGCTGAAAACGGACTGGAAGCTGTGGAAAAATATAAGAATAATAAGCTGGACCTTATTTTCATGGACATTCAAATGCCAATAATGAGCGGACTGGAAGCTACAGAGGAAATCAGGAAAATTGAAAAGGAAAATTCTTACACACCGATCGTAGCGCTTACAGCCCGTGCTGTCAAAAATGAAAAGAACCGATGTATTAAATCGGGAATGGATGATTACCTTGCAAAACCAGTAATACTGGAGGATATACGAATAATATTAGAGAAATTTCTTCTGTCCTCAAAGGAAAAAGAAATAAAGAAGTAACAATCAAAAAAAAGGATTATTGGCTTTTTTAACAGGCAGTAAATAGAATTTTGATTTACTTTACTCCTTGTAAAGCTTTAGTTTTATTACTCTAAAGAAGTTTTATCTATTTATTTTTTTGCTTAAAATAATTTAAAGGGCTCTATTTCCCCAAATTACCCCAACATGAAAAACCTAGAACCATCTTCCATATATTCTATTCTCCTGATAGAAAATTCCTTAGATGAAAGCAATCATTTTGTCGATATAGTGAAGAAAGAGAATGAAAAGGCTCAAATTAAGGTTTTTGCCAATAGTTTTGAAGCCATCCAGTGGTTGCAGCAAAACCATCCTGAGGTGCTGGTTATAATGGAAGATGCTCAACCCATGAATGCTTCTCAAACCACAGATTACATCCGCCAGGAACTCCAGCTAAAAATACCCATTTTTATTGCCTCTGCATCATCTGAAAAAAGGTTGGAGCATAGAATTTTAAAACCATTCAGTAGGGAATCCATGTCTGTCTTATTTGAAAACGTTACAGAAACTCAGGAGATACAAGAACAGCCGTTATTTTCATTGGATTACCTCAGGGATATTTCCGATAATAATATGGAGTTTATAATGGAATTACTGGAAATATTTAAAACTTCAGTAGAAAAACAATTACAAGAACTGGAGATTGCTAAAGAAGAAAACGATTATGAAAAAGCTGCGAGAATAGCACATAATATAAAACCTTCTTTTGAGATGATCGAAAATGAGGAAGCTACAGCAATATGCAATAATATTACTTACGATATAGAGGACCATTCACTTTCAAACTTAACTTCAGAACTAAAAATAATCTTTTCCAGGATTTTATTACAAATTGAAAAGAATTTTGCCCGAAAAAAAAGTTAGATGCAAAAGATCTTAATTATAGAAGATAATCCCATGGTCGTAAAATCCCTCGAGTTTAAACTCAGCAGGGAAAATTATGAGGTAGTGGTTGCAAAAGACGGCAGGGAAGCTATGAATTTTTTAGACCTACATTCTTTTGATCTGGTATTAACAGATCTTATGCTCCCTTTTATATCTGGAACCCAGCTCATACAGCACATCAAAGAAACTTTTCCCCGCACACCTGTTATTGTACTTTCCACCTCCAAACAGGAAAATATAATTATGGATGCATTTAACCTGGGAGTAGATGATTTTATAACCAAACCTTTTAATCCCAATGAGCTATCACTCCGAGTAAAAAGATCAATAAGAAAATTTCAGTAGAATAAGTGAAAGACCTAATTAAAAATATTATAGAGAGTAGTGACTGGATCCTGAAAACAAACCTGATCTTAACCGGCGTTTTTTTT
Source organism: Christiangramia sp. (assembly GCF_029937855.1). GTDB lineage: Bacteria > Bacteroidota > Bacteroidia > Flavobacteriales > Flavobacteriaceae > Christiangramia. Next base: position 3,895 of record NZ_JAPYPC010000053.1, on the reverse strand, counting down.
TGTGTTATCCTTGGATTCATCTTTGTAATACTTTACTTAAGAATCTCTAAAATTCTAAGAAATCAAAAAATTGAGAAATATAGAAATATTTTTTCTGATTTTATAACTCGTTATCTTTTCGATGAAAAAGAAGTTTCATTGGAAGCAGTACAGGCATTTAAGCAAGCTCATATCAAACATACGCTGGGTAAAAGAACCGCTATACAGGTGCTTTTAATATTTGAACAAAATTTTAATGGAGAAGCTAATCAAAAGGTTAAAGAGCTGTTTGTTCAATGGGATTTGAAAAATTATATCCAAAGAGACCTTAAGAGTGAAAAATGGTATAAAATAGCACGAGCTATCTATATAGCTTCAGAATTAAATCTAAAAAGTCTGGCGCCACTCATTGAGAAACATATAGATTCTGAAAAAGATGAACTAAGGCAACAGGCCATGCTTTATTATATTCAGCTATCAGATAATTCTCCCCTTGAGTTTCTGGGCAGAATAAAAAAACCCTTAACACGCTGGGAGCAAATTTATATTGAAGAATGTTTAAAAAGCAACTATACCGGGATAACTCCAGATTTTTCACGATGGCTTGAGAGTGAACTAAATAGTATACAATCTTTCTCCATCAACATGATTGGAGAATATAACCAGTTTGAAAATATTCCCCAACTCGTTCCATTTCTTTCAAGTGAAAGTCCAGAGTTAAAAAAGGAAACCATCCATAGTCTTGGGAAACTAGGATATCCAGATCTGGTGCCACATTTATTGAAAATGTTTAAAAATGAACCTCCTGCCGTAAAAAGTTTTATCCTAAAAACAGTCTCTAATATAGGTGCTATAGATGATCTGATAACATTTGAAAAAATGATACCAAAAGATGACTGGGTAAGCAGACAGGTATATTTTAATCTTACCAATTTTCGGGAAAAAGATCTTTCCCTTTCTAGCCTTTAATGATATATTGCAAATCCAATCCTAAAAAAATTAGCTCTTGAGTATTCACCAGATTACAGAAATCGGCAGCTGGTTATTTTTAATTTATGGACTTATCATCTGTACCGGCTATACCTTTGCAGCTATTTTTTCTTTTCTGGAAATAAGGGATTATAAGAGAAAAAACAATTTTCAGGCTGAATTTACCCTACTCCAATCTTCGAATCTTCCATGGATTTCCATATTGGCTCCGGCTTATAATGAGGAAGCCAATGTAGTTGAAAATGTACGTTCTTTATTAACACTCAATTACCCTTCGTACGAAATTATTATCATTAATGATGGAAGTAAGGATGCAACCCTACAAGAGTTAATTAAAACTTTTGAAATGGAATCCGAAGACTTTTATTATCATCCTTTCATTCAAACTGAGGAAGTAAAAGGGATTTATAGATCTAAAAATGACTCTTTCAGAAACCTTACAGTTATAGATAAAGTGAATGGAGGAAAAGCAGATGCGCTAAATACCGGTATCAATATAAGTGATAAGGAGATTATTTGCTGTATAGATGTAGATTGTATTCTTGAAAGCGATGCTTTATTAAAACTGGTAAAGCCCTTTTTAAATAATAATAAGAAAGTGATCGCCTCTGGCGGAATCATTAGAGTGGCCAATTCCTGTATTATTGAAGATGGAAGAATTATCGATGTTAAATTGCCCAATACCTTTTTAGCCAGGGCACAAATTATTGAATATTTCAGGGCATTTTTAATGGGTAGAATGGCCTGGTCCCACTTAGACGGACTTTTACTTATTTCAGGGGCTTTTGGAATGTTTGATAAGGATACCGTAATTGAAGCAGGAGGTTATAATCACAATACTGTTGGAGAAGATATGGAGCTTCTCGTAAGGATGAGGAAAATAATGAGAGAAAAGGAAGTCCCCTATACAGTTGGTTTTGTGCCAAATCCTTTATGTTGGACTGAAGTTCCACAAAAATGGAAAATTCTCCATCGTCAGCGTAACAGGTGGACCAGGGGTACGGCAGAAACCCTCTGGATGCACCGCAAAATGCTTTTTAATCCAAAATATGGAGTTTTGGGATTACTCAGCACCCCCTACTGGTTCTTTTTTGAATGGTTAGCGCCCTTGATTGAATTTGTAGGCATTATCTATGTAGTATTACTTTTAATATTCAGCAGCCTGGATCTTTGGGTATATTTGATTTTCTTTGGGGTTGTTTATAGTTTTGCTGTTTTATTTTCTATTACCGCTTTATTTTTTGAAGAATTTTCTTTTCAGCAATACAAGAAACCTAAATATATTATTCGACTATTAGGAACCATATTATTTGAACCTTTGATCTACCATCCATTTGTGATGTGGGCATCGGTAAAAGGAAATTGGGATTTGATAAACGGTAAAAAAAGCTGGGGTTCGATGAACAGGACAGGCTTAGGTAATAAAAGAAAAGCATAATTTAAGCTTAAAGCCTGGAAGAGAATTTCGTTTTTTTTGTAAATTTCAGTTACCTAATATAGGCCTAATCGTTATAAGCACAAAAGGATCTTTAATAGCGGTACCCATAACATTAATCTGATTTTTGTATGAATTGCGTGATCATTGATGATGAAGAATTGCCCAGAAAAATATTGAGTCAGTTAATAGATTCTGAGCCCACTTTAAATCTATTAGAAATTTTTAACAACCCTGTTGAAGCACTGAAATTTATAAATACTAAAGAAATAACCATAGATTTAATCTTTCTGGATGTTTTAATGCCTCATCTTAATGGTTTCGATCTCATAAAGTCTGTCCCCTCCCATCCTTACATAATTCTAGTTTCTGCTGAAAAAAATTATGCGCTGAATGCTTTTGAATATGAAAATGTGATTGATTATTTATTAAAACCAGTGCAAAAAGAACGATTTAAAAAAGCCATACAGAAAGTTTTACAAACACAGAAGAAAGCTGATATCAACGAAATAGAGAAATCTTCTGAAATTAAAGAAAGTGAGCTATATATAAATAGCGATAAAAGACTGATAAAAATAAATATTCCTGAAATCCTTATTATAGAAGCAAAAGGGAATTTTATTTATATTAAAACCATAGACGATAATTACCTAACCTACTCCTCTCTTAAAAAAATAGAAGCCAAGCTTCCAGGCTCTATTTTTATAAGAATCCATCGCTCATATATCATAAATTTTAAAAAAATTATTGATATTCAGGATAATAGCATCCTTATTGGCAAAGAAATAATTCCCTTGAGCCGCCGTTATAAAGCTCAATTACTTTCACGACTCAACTTACTGTAAAATTCATTTTATATAATGTTTCCTGCCATTTATCTTTTTAACCCCACCTTTTAAATAAAAATTATCAAGGAGAGGAACTTCACCTGTATTTTTACATCAAATCTTTAAGGATATATAGAGGTCCTTCCCCAGGAATACCCTACACCTCTAGCCTTACAGATTATTTTTTAACAATTATAAGTATATGAATATGGGAGACGCTGGGAGTCGTATAGAGTTAGTAGGAGAATTAAATTCAAAAAACGTGTCAGAGATAGAAAAACAGCTGCACGAGAATTTAAGTAAACATGAACATTTGATAATTGATTTAAATAAACTGGAAAATATTGATGTTTCTGGAATTTTTATGCTTTTCATGTTTAAACAGAATGCACAGAAATCTAATAAAAATGTTTCTTATTTATTAAATTCCGCTAAGGTAATCACAGGAAATACTTTCAACCTTGACATTCCTGAATTATTTAAAGCTAGCAGTGAACAGAATGTCGAGTAAACATTCTGCTCATTTTCACAAAAAACCCTATTTAAATTATTTGATTTTATTGGTTCTAAGCTTCATTTAGCTCAAATAAAGAATTTTTAATGATCGAAAATTGCCATGTTCAAGTGATAAATGCAACTGGCCAAGTTGATTTTAATTTTTCTA
>NZ_JAPYPC010000026.1 GCF_029937855.1 Christiangramia sp. | reverse complement strand
ATAGAAAAATTAAAATCAACTTGGCCAGTTGCATTTATCACTTGAACATGGCAACTTTCACTTCCTCTGTAAGAATATTTCAGCTTCTTTTGTTATTAAAGAGCCTCTTTACCATCATCCTGTCTTTTCTCCCTTTCAATTAATGACACTGCTTTCTGAAGAATAAGATTATTAGGATAGGTGATAAGTTCGCCTTCTGAAGTCCTTAGGTGTAAGTGAAAAGCTTTAATATCTTCAATTTCTGCTTCTATCGGCAGGTCCTTATCATGAATTTTAATAGTGTTCCCAATTTTATACGGGAATGAAAAGAACATGATAATTCCTGAAGTGATATTACTAAGTATAGACCAGATAGCAAAAAGCGCTACCCCAATCACCGCAAAGGTAGAAGAAAAGATTAGAGCTAATTCAGATAATCCAACTCCCCAGGCAAACGACAACAAGAATATGGCAATCAGGATGATAAGAATATTGATGTATTTAAACATTAACCTGGTGCGGGTAATATTTATTTCACTCCTTTTGCCAACCTTGTTCGCGGCCTTCTTTAATACGAATTGTATGACCATTAAAAGAATAAGTATTCCCAGTGAGTATACTAACTCGTAACGGTATGTAGTAAGAATCTCGTACATTAATTTAATTCCAGTTTTTCTCGCAAAGGTAGATTTTTATTCGAATTCCTATTCCAATAATCGGTCTTTATACGCTCTTTTTTGATGGCTGTTGTCGTTAATATTTCAGCTTTATCGCCAAAACCAGAAGGATAGGATTCCTCCCATTTTTCAATAGTATAAGGGAATGTCCTGCTGTAGTATATTTTTAACTCTCGTTTTAACTCGGGGTAAGTTAATTGATAAACGTTTAATTGATCTATTGTATAAAACTCTCCAATTGCCAAATATGCTCTAATCTCCTGGTGGCTTAACCTCAAATATTCAAAAGACGGAAGTATTTTAAATTCCCCCGTCGGAAGTTGATCGGGTTTTATTCTAAGCATATTCCATATTTCATTTTCCAAATGAATTTTATCCAGTTCAATTTGTTCATCTGCTTCGCCTGCAAAATAAGAATGACTTATTATCTGAAAATCATCTTTATTATTGAGTTGCATATATACATGCCCACACCATTCCTGTATAGATGCTGAAACTTTTAAAGCATGCTTTTCTCCGTTCAAAGGATAAAACGTGCTTTGCATAATACTGTAAGGGTAAATACCAGTATTAAAATTTTTAGTGGCGTTTAATTTAAGCACTGAGATATTTTCTTCCTTCCTGCTTCCTGCTTTTACCTGTTCTTGTGGAAGAAAATCTTCGGTTACATAAATAAGCACCGCTTCACCTTGCCTTATTTCTCCATACCGGGCTTGTTCTAATTTGTAGGAAGTTATTTCAGCTTCTCCAGAATACCAGTAATCTTTGAACGCTGTAGAAAGTATTAGTTCATGTTTTTCTTCGGAAGATTTTGCACATGAAATTAAAAGAAAGGGTAGAATGAAAACTAAGCACCGAAACATAATTTTTATTTAAAGTTACAAATTTAGGATTGTATAAGTTTTTCAATCTTACAAATTCCCCCACGGCTCTGCCTCGCGGTTTCCGCTTCACCTCTCCCAGGGGAGAGGTGGGAGCTGCTTTTTCGCAGTTCCGGGTGAGGGGAAATAAAAAAATCAGTTTTTGGCCGGGGAGGGCCAAATGATAGTGGTAACTATCGGTACGGCGAAATACCCCTATATCTTGCCTTGGGGATAGTCAGTTTCAAGAATTTTTTTTATTGTTTTATAGACTTCATGGGTGGGAAGTCCTACCACATTAAAATAGCTGCCTTCTATCTTTTCGATGCCTATGAGGCCAATCCATTCCTGGATAGCATATCCACCGGCTTTATCAAAAGGTTTATAATTAGAGACATAATATTCAATCTCCTTATCGCTTAATGCTGAAAAAGTGACTTTGGTAGTATGGTTTAGAATCTTTTGTTCATTTGTTGTGGTAAAGCAAACAGAGGTGATCACCTCATGATCCTTTCCAGACAGTGATTTTATCATTTCCACAGCTTGCTTATGATCTTTTGGTTTTCCCAGGGCTTTCCCATCATTATAAACGATAGTGTCACTGGTAATCAAGATTTGATTCTTCTTAAGATCTTTTTTAAATGCTTCCGCTTTAAGCGCTGAAAGAAAATCGGTAATTTCTTCTTTTTTTAAATGTTCAGGAAAAATTTCATCTATCGGTCGAACATCTATAGTTACAGGAATTTTGAGATCTTTAAAGATTTTTTGCCTTCTCGGTGAACCTGAAGCCAGTATAATTTCATGATCTTTCAGTAATTCTTTCAGCATAATTTTAGAGTAAAATAAATTGTAATAAGCCTATGGATATCAGGCCAAAGAAAAGAACCAGTTTCAGAACAAGGCTCAATCTGGTGTATTCAGATTTCTTTTCAGCAGTCCAGATATTAATCAAAAAGAATAGGAGAGGAGCAACCAGAAGGAAAAGTGCGTAGATCACTGCAGGTATATTTTCGAATAGATACTGGTAGATATAATAGATCAAAAATCCTAATGGAATAAGCGCTAATCCAAAAAGGATCTTATTGGTGCGTTTTTTACCTAAAGCTATAGGAAGTGTTTTGTAGCCCGCATTGTAATCTCCACCGATATCTTCCTGATCCTTTACTATTTCCCGAAGCAGGTTTATAAAAAAAGCGAAAATGGAATAATCGATTAAAATTGAAAATATAACCGACTGTGTTTGCTGATTTTGAGGTGTGATGGCCGGTAACAGATCATACAGTCCTACCCCAACAGGGATTAATCCCACAATTATGCTTACCACGATGTTACCCACTAAAATAGTTTGCTGAAGCTGCGAATTATAAATATAAAGAATGGCAGAACCTAAGATAAAAAATGCCGAAAATCCCGGTCTTCCTATCATATTGGATAAATAAAATCCCAGGCCAACTCCAATAACATTAAGGGCAAAGAAAATTCGGTAGGCGATTTTCTCTGAAATATGTGTATTAATAAGGGTACGTTGAGGTTTATTTTCAATATCTGCAGGAATATCAAAGATATCGTTGATCACATATCCCGAAGCTGCCACACTCATTACAGCTAAAACCAGCAGCGAAAAACCAAAAAGGTTTAGTGTAATAGCAACTCCAAAAGCTTCAAAAAGCCCATATTTAATAAGAAACATGGTGAGCGCTATAAACAGGAGATTGCCTGCCCTTATAAGTTTAAGATAATTCCACATTAATTTAGGAGTTTTTGTCCATCCATTTTCCCTGGACTTTCATAACCTGTTCTATAACATCCCGAACACAACCTTCCCCTCCGTTTTTATGAGAGATATAAAGAGAGATTTCCTTTACTTCTGGCACTGCATCCTGGGGACAGCAGGGAAGTCCTACAAGTTTCATAGGATAATAATCTGGAATATCATCTCCCATATATAGGACCTCTTCCGGTTTAATGTTGTAAATATCAAAAAATTCATCAATTTGTTCCACCTTATCATCGATTCCAAGGTAAATATCAGTAATTCCAAGGCCTCTAAGTCGTTGTCTCACACCTTCATTTTTTCCGCCACTAATGATACATACCGTATAACCTGCTTTTTGTGCCATTTTCATGGCATAGCCGTCTTTGGTATTCATTGTTCTTAAAAGTTCACCATCGGTAGAAATTTGTATAGAGCTGTCGGTAAGCACACCGTCAACATCAAATACAAAGGTGTTAATCTGGTTTAAATGTTCTTTATAGCTTTTTTCCATGAAATTTCTGAATAGATTCGGTTAATATTGTATAGATTTTTTTTCGGTCACCATCTAACATTTCAAGATGTGCCGAAATTGTTTTTTGGTCGTTTCTCAGCGCAGGACCGGTTTGAGCAGCATACGGATCTAAACTCTCTAATTTCACCACGGTTTCTTTAATCAAAGGCCTTAAAATATCGAATGGCAGGTCTTCTTTTTTACAGAAATCTGCTGCGAGAGTAAAAAGATGGTTACTGAAATTATTTACGAAAACTGCAGAGACATGTAATGCCTTTCTTTGTTCTGAATCTACTTTAAAAACCCTGTTGCTAACTGCGGAAGCAATCACTTTAAGGAACTCTAAATTTTCTTCTGAATTTGCTTCCAGGCAAACAGGTATTTCTGAAAAGTCTACCTGTTTATTTTTCGAAAAAGTTTGAAGCGGATAGAAGACGCCATGATTCTCAAATTTTGATAGAATTTGCATTGCCTGGCTGCCTGATGTATGAACTATCATTCCTTTTTTAGGATAGAGTTTCTCCGCCAATTCTTCTATAGCTTCATCGTTTATTGCGATTATATATAAATCTGCTTCTTTAAGATCTTCTAAAACCGAGACTTTTTGTTCTTCGTCTTTGACAAAGTGTAGCTTCTCGAAATTTCGGTTAAAAACCTGAATTACATCAAGTTGTTTAGCTTTTTTAAAGCTTTGGTATAAGTGCGTTGCAACGTTCCCCGCGCCAATAATTACCACTTTCTTCATGTGGCTAAAATACCAAAATTTTCAAGCAGGTAAAATTAACACTTGTACACTTCAGAATGAATTGCGATAAGCCCTAAAAAATGATAATAAATCGTTAAATTTGCAGCCGTTAAAATGACACTTTTTCCATGCAGAAAAAAATAGCCTCTATCCTTTTTTCTACCCGAATAATGGCCGTCTTATTTATTCTTTTTGCAATTGCTATGGCCATGGGTACATTTATAGAAACCTGGTACAGTATTGAAACCGCAAGAATTCTAATTTATAATGCCTGGTGGTTTGAAGGCATTATGCTATTTCTTCTTATCAACTTTATAGGGAATATCGAAAGATATAATCTTCATAAAAGGGAAAAGTGGAGTAGTTTGTTGCTTCATTTGTCTTTTATCTTAATTCTTATAGGTGCATTTATTACCCGTTATATCAGTTATGAGGGCATCATGCCAATAAGGGAAGGAGAAACCACTAATAAATACCTTTCTTACAATCCCCATCTTACTTTCTTTATCGATGGTGAAATAGACGGGCAGCCAAGGCGTCGGGTTTTACAGGAGGACGTGTTGTTTGGACCCGAAGTGGAAAACGATTATGTGCTAAATACCGATTTTAACGGTCAGCCGGTAAAATTTGAAGTTACAAATTTTATACATGGCGCTGAAGAAGCGCTGGTTCCTACAGAAGATGGGGAGAATTATTTAAAAATAGTGGAAGCGGGAGATGGGCAACGCCACGATCATTATCTTCAGGAAGGACAGGTAAGCAATATCCATAATGTACTTTTCACGCTGAATAGTCCGCAGGATGGAGCTGTAAATATCCAGGTTTCAGAAGATGGGAAATATCTTATCCACTCTCCTTTTGAAGGAACTTATATGAGGATGGCAGATCAAGAGCAGGGGGAACTGGTAAAAGATTCTACCCAAACACTTATGCTTAGATCCTTATACAATATTGGGAATATGCAATTTGTTATTCCTGAACCGGTGGTTAAAGGTGAGTATGATGTGGTTCCTACCAATCCGAAAACAAAACAGGATCTTGATGCGGTGACTTTAAAGGTTTCTACGGAAGGTGATTCTGAAACCGTCACTTTGTTAGGGGGACAGGGCACTGTAAGTGATCCAACACAATTAAATCTTGGCGGTCTGGACATTTTTGTGAATTATGGCTCCATTGAAAAAGAGTTACCGTTTGCCATTAAACTGAATGATTTTATTGCAGAAAAATATCCCGGTACGGCCGATAGGGAAACGCCCGGATACGCTTCGTTTAAAAGTAAGGTTGAGGTAATTAGAGATGGTGAGAACCCCATGCCCTATGAAATTTATATGAATCATGTTTTGGATGAACAAGGATACCGGTTCTTTCAATCCAGTTTTGACCCTGACGAAAAAGGTACTGTTCTTTCTGTTAATCATGATTTCTGGGGTACCTGGATTACCTATATTGGTTATTTTCTACTTTATTTAGGGCTTATGTTGATTTTGTTTGATAAAGGTTCTCGTTTCGGAAATCTTAAAGTAATGCTGGACAAAGTGAAGGCTAAGAAAAAGACCTTGTCCACCATTTTGGTTTTAATGTTTATGACTTCTGGAGTTTTTGCTCAGGAGGAGGAACATATGCATAGCGAATCTCAAAAATCTCAAATGGACAGCATTATTAAGTCCAATGCCGTGGCTAAAAAGCATGCAGCTAAATTTGGGAGATTGGTAATTCAGGATGCAGGTGGAAGAATGAAACCTGCTAATACCTATTCGTCAGAACTCTTAAGAAAACTTAGTAAAACCGATGAGTACGAAGGGCTAAGTTCAGATCAGGTATTGATTTCCATGACAGAGAATCCCATGGTCTGGTACAATGTCCCACTTATTTTTGTAGAAAAAAAGAATGATAGTCTCCATAACTTACTAGGAGTTGAGGAAGGAAGAAAATATCTCTCCCTAACCGATTTCTTCGCTAGAACAGGGGAGTATAAACTCTCAGAATATCTTGATGAAGCATATAGGGCTGCAGTCCCCAATAAGTTTCAGAAAGATTTTATAGAAACAGATAAAAAAGTGAATCTCCTTTATCAGGCCCTACAGGGAAAGATTTTAAAGATTTTTCCTGTTCCTGGCGATGAGAATAACAAATGGGTATCGTTTAAGGAAGTAGATGAGGTTAATTTAAAAGGAATGGATTCGGTTTATACAAAACAAATCCTACCGCTTTATATCAATGCCTTAAGAGATGCACGCGAAACAGGAGATTATTCAGAAGCTGAAAAATATCTTGAAAGTATCAAAAGTTACCAGGAGAGATTTGGCGGAGAAGTGATGCCTTCAGAAGAAAAAATTGATGCCGAAATCACCTATAATAAATACAATATTTTTAAAAATCTCTACTGGATGTATATGCTTTCGGGTATATTCATGCTAATATTTGTGATTTCAAGGATTTTTAAGGATAATAAATTTATACGTGGAATAATTTATCTCGGCGTAGGCATTATAATAATTCTCTTTGCACTTCATACTGTTGGCCTGGGAGCTAGATGGTATATTTCTGGTCACGCACCATGGAGCGATGCCTACGAATCTATGATCTACGTGGCCTGGGCAACCATGTTCTTTGGTCTTGCCTTCGGAAGAAAATCTAATTTAACCATAGCCTCTACGGCTTTTGTAGCTGCTATAATCCTATGGAGCGCACATCAGAACTGGACAGATCCAGCTATTGCTAATCTTGTGCCGGTATTGGACAGTTACTGGTTGATGATTCATGTATCTGTAATTGTGGGTAGTTATGGTCCCTTAACTTTAGGAATGATTTTGGGAATAGTATCTCTATTTCTAATGACGCTAACTACTGCTTCCAATAAGAAAAAGATACTACTAAATATTCGTGAAATAACGATTATCACTGAAATGGCCTTAACAGTTGGCCTGGTGATGTTGACTATTGGAAACTTCCTGGGTGGACAATGGGCTAATGAAAGTTGGGGTAGATACTGGGGATGGGACCCAAAAGAAACCTGGGCACTTATTAGTATTATGGTATATGCTTTTGTAATTCACATGAGATTAGTTCCGGGTTTACGAGGAAGATGGATCTTTAACTTCATGTCGGTAATCGCTTATGCATCGATAATGATGACATATTTTGGAGTGAATTTCTATTTGAGTGGTTTGCATTCATATGCCAGTGGAGATAAAGTGATCACCCCAACATTTATTTATTATACCCTTGCTGGGGTTGCTGTTCTTGGAGCTTTATCTTATTGGAAATATCAGAAGCATTATGCGAAGAAAGCCAGGAAAGAGATAAGGAATAATGCCGATACAATTTAGAAGAATATATTAAAAAAAGCCCCGAACGGGGCTTTTTTAATATAATAGAATTTGGAATATATTTTAATTTCCAACCATATCTTTTGGGTCTACCCATTCGTCAAACTGCTCTTCGGTGACATAACCAAGGTTTACAGCTTCTTCTTTTAGAGTAGTGCCATTTTCATGCGCAGTATTTGCAATTTCAGCTGCTTTATAATAGCCAATTTTCGTGTTTAAGGCCGTTACCAGCATCAGTGAATTATTAAGATGCTCCTGAATTCTTTTATTATTGGCTTCAATTCCTCTTGCACAGTGTTCTTCAAAAGATAGACAGGCATCTCCCAGTAATTGAGCGCTCTGCAGTAAAGCATTTGCCATTACGGGCTTGAATACATTTAGCTCAAATTGGCCTTGCATTCCTCCAACGCTTATGGTAGTATCATTTCCCATAACCTGGGCACAAACCATGGTTAATGCTTCACATTGCGTTGGATTTACTTTACCGGGCATGATGGATGATCCTGGTTCGTTTGCCGGAATATTGATTTCACCAATTCCACTTCGAGGTCCTGAGGCAAGCATTCTTATATCGTTTCCAATCTTGTTCAGGGAAACTGCCAGTTGCTTTAATGCTCCGTGTGTTTCTACAAAAGCATCATGGGCAGCCAGAGCTTCAAATTTATTACCTGCAGAAACGAGCGGCATATCCGTGAATTTAGCGATAAATTCTGCAACCCTTTTTGAATATCCTTTTGGAGTATTAAGACCGGTGCCTACCGCTGTTCCTCCTAGAGCAAGCTCAGCAAGGTGAGGCAAAGTATTTTCTAAGGCTCTAATTCCAAAATCAAGTTGGGCTACATACCCGCTAAATTCCTGACCTAAGGTTAGGGGAGTGGCATCCATAAAATGGGTACGGCCGATTTTTACAGTATTTTTAAATTCGTCTGATTTTTTCTTGAGAGTATCTCTCAGTTTACGAAGTCCGGGAAGGGTAACTTTAGTAATCTTTTTATAAGCTGCAATATGCATTCCGGTAGGGAAGGTATCATTCGAAGATTGGGATTTATTAACATCATCGTTAGGCTGAAGTGTTTTTTCACCTTCTCCAATCGTTTTTCCTGCAATTTGGTGTGCCCTGTTCGCAATAACCTCATTCACATTCATATTGCTTTGAGTACCACTTCCGGTTTGCCAGATCACCAGCGGAAACTGATCGTCGTGCTTACCTTCCAAAATTTCGTCACAAACTTTAGCGATAAGATCTCTTTTGTCTACCGGTAAGACACCAAGTTCGCAGTTAGTGTAAGCAGCCGCCTTTTTTAGATAGGCAAATCCATATATAATATCCAAGGGCATGGAAGAGGCCGCACCAATCTTAAAATTGTTTCTGGAACGTTCAGTTTGGGCTCCCCATAATTTATCTGAAGGAACTTTTACGTCCCCCATGGTATCTTTCTCTATTCTATAATCCATAAATGAAAAAAATTGGTTGTCGCGCAAAGTTAAGCTTTACGAGATTTCTTTAAACTAAAAAAACTTTAAAATTAGACAGGTATATTTTATAAAAGGAAATTGGAAAACCCTCAGAAATATGGTCTAAAAAACTATCTGAATTGTTTTAGAGAGAATGAAAAGGTTTGATTTAATATAATGTAAATATCACATTTTCAGTAAATTAAATAGAAAATAGGGGGTTATTCCCCTTTTGTAAAACTTATAATAGGGTTAATTTTAAGGAAGTTATAATTAAATATATCTCATGATGAAAAAGCACTATTTCTATTACTTTTTTTCATTAGTGCTGGCTATTTCAATTTTAAGTTGTAGCACTAATGATGATGATTCAGAAATATCAGATCAATATCTGATAGCGAATGTAAATGGATTGGAATTCAATTCAGACAATAAGGTAGCTTCCCTAAAATTTACCAGGGAAATTGGACCTGAGGGAATTTTGAATTTATGTAAGAGCAATTTCAACCGATGGTGATACTATGGAATTTTTAGTAGAAAACTTCCAGGGTCCCGGAAAGTATTTCTTTGGAGATAAGCTATATAATAATAGTTGGATCAGGTATGAAAAGGCTTTAAATTCGGAACAGTGGGTTATTGCTCCCCGGGCAGCATTAAATCTTACTTCAAATTTTATTGAAATAACAAAGAACGAAGATGATCTAATTGAAGGTAAAATTTCGTGTAAAGAGCTTAGCAATGGATTGGATGGAATTTTTGGTATTATAGATGGGGAATTTAAGCTTAAACGTGTTCCCTAAGTAGCTAAAACTAGTATCAGAAGATTTTCAGCATTAATTAAAAGTTAAAAAACTAAGAGTTTTTTTGTGATAAGCCGGGTAGACTTCATATCTTTGACGTGATTCAAATCAAACTTAGACTGTTATGTTCGAATTCGATCAATACCTTGGTTTCTTAGCTTTTCTGGCAATTTTAACGATGGGTTTCTGGCTTATGATCTTTTTAATGGCGTTTCTACCCTATTGGATAGGAGGGTCTGTTGGAGAGTTGATTAAAGAAAAACGCGAAGCTCGAAAAAAAGCTAAAGCGGAAAAAGCATAAAAAAAGGGACTATTTTTAGTCCCTTTTTTTATACCTCGAAATCTAAAATTAGAATTCACCTTCATCAAAATCTTCATTCCCGTTTTCTCTTCTATTTTGTCTCTGCTTCTGCTGGTTGAATCTATAGATAAAAGATACATTTACAGATTGCCCTTGTCTCCATTGAAATTCACTATCCTGTTCAAAGAATTCTGTAGTGGTGAAACTGGTCCTCTTCCTACCGTTAAAAATATCCCTGACGTTCAATGATAGCGTTGCTTTTTCATTTAAAATTTCCTTACTAAAAGCGAGGTCTACATTTAAAATACCCTCCTGGGTTCCCTGTATTTCTTCCGAGGGACCTCTGTAAAATAAGTTCGTTTGCCAGTCAATTTTCAAGGGTAAAGTTACTTTGGAACTGAACCTACCAAACCAGCTTGAATTATCCTGACTATAATCGGTTCCATTAAATTCTCCATCTAGCTTAAAACGAAACATATTTACACTACCATTAAGCCTAAGCCAGTCTGCGGGATTATACAGGAAACCAACTTCTCCACCCATTCTATCGTTAGTGGCCAGGTTAAAAGGGATACTTCTAATCACTTCTATCTGCTGGCCGGAAGGTCCACTAATAAAAACTTCTTCCTGAACCCTTTGAAAAGCATCAGTTTCTCTCTGGTAATAAACCGAAGAAGTAAAGGTTAATTTCTCCCATTTTTTTAAATATCCCAGATCAAAGGCATTTGAAAAGGCCGGATTAAGGTTCGGATTTCCCTGAAAAATATTATTACGGCTGCTCCTCGATGGAAATGGATTAATATACCATCCTCGTGGCCTGTTGATACGTCTGTTATAGCCCAGGGTAATATTTTCATCTTCACCGAGTTCATAAATAAGATTTACTGTAGGAAATAAACCAAGATAGTTATTGTCAAAGTCGGTATCTATGGGAAAAGAAAATTCCTCCTGTAATTCGGCTTCTGTTAATTCTGAATCTATCTTACCTTTTAAATTAGTGTTTTCTAATCTTAAACCAAGAAGAAAGCTGAAATCCCCAAACTTAGTTCCGTATTGAGTATAAAGCGCCTGGACATTTTCAGAATAATCAAAAATATTAGTCTGACTTTCATTTATAACAAATTCATCCTGATCGTTTTGCTGAAAAAGTTTATAATCTGTTACCTCATTCTCAAAATTACCACGGTAACCTGCTTCAAATTGAGACTCTTCTCCAATAGGCAATACGTAATCGGCCTGGATAAGATATTCTTTTTGATCCTCTTTAGTAATCGTGGATTCTGAAGGGATATCAATATCATTATTATCCGTATTATTATAGGTGGTAATTTCTTCTATAAAAGCATCCTGAGTTTCACTGTCGTTCTCGAATTGAAAATCTGCCGTTAATTGATGCCCCTTATTATCAAACTTTTTTATATAATTTAGGGAGAGCTGGTAGCTTTGATCTTCTTCATTTTCAACTTCCATTCTATTGGTTCCCAGTAATTCCGTATTTCCTAATAGATAATCATTGAGGTTATTGGTCACATCACGGTCGTCTCCCAACCTGTAAAAAATAGCTCCGGTAATAGATGACATATCTGAAAGATAGTATTCCATTCCCACATTGGTATTAAAACCACGGTTAATCCTATCGTAATCCCTATCTTCTATATTTCTATCATAAGAGATACTATCCA
Organism: Christiangramia sp.; assembly: GCF_029937855.1. Taxonomy (GTDB): domain Bacteria; phylum Bacteroidota; class Bacteroidia; order Flavobacteriales; family Flavobacteriaceae; genus Christiangramia. The sequence continues at coordinate 51,001 of NZ_JAPYPC010000026.1, read as the reverse complement.
GTAGGACATCGGCTCTTGGATCAAAATAACGAGTATCAAAGAAAGCATAGCCGGGAGATTCAGAATATCTGTACCCGGTGGTGGTAAAAAGGTTGTATTTATCGGTACGGTAATTCAGATTGGTAGAAATACTGGCATTTTCAGGGATTCCACCATTTACAGTTACTGAACCATTAAAGCCAAGTGTTTCTTTTTTTCTAAGGATAATGTTGATGATCCCCGCAGTTCCTTCTGCATCATAACGGGCGGAAGGAGAGGTGATCACTTCAACTCTTTCTATAGCTTCTGCAGGTAACTGACTTAGTACATCTGTATTTCCAAATCCCGCCATCGCGGAAGGTTTGCCGTTGATAAGGATCCTAACATTTTCATTTCCTCTTAAGCTAATCCCTCCTTCTATATCAACAGAAATCGATGGAACATTATTTAATGCATCACTAACGGTTCCTCCCGCTGTGGTCAAATCTTTACCTATATTATAGATCTTTTTATCAAGCCTGATATCAACCTGTGTAGTCTCAGCCCTTACCACAACTTCATCAAGATTTTCAGAACCCAGGCCTAATTTTATGGTGCCCAGATTCAAATCTTTATTGATTTGCCTGCTATTGAACTCTTTTGTTTCGTAGGAAATAAATTCTACCAGGATATTATAGGTCCCTTCTTCAACTTCTACTGAAAATTCACCATTGGCATTGGTAACACCTCCATTAATATTTGAAGGGCCATTAACATCCTGAACAGAAATAGTTGCATATTCTAGCGGAACTTCCAACTCATTATCTATCACTTTACCTGTGATAGTATACTTTACAACATCGGCAGGTGCCTGGGCAAAAACATTAAAAGCAAAAATACTGAGTAAACTTAGAATTAAACTAAGGGAATAGATCTTTCGGATGGTCATTATTAATTTTTTTTCTATGACCCATCAGAATTAAAATAGTTTAATCCACAACGGTTAATTTTGTGTTAATGCAACTAGAAGTATAAGAAAAACAAGCCTAATTATCTTAAAACTAAGATTTTCGAGTGATCTGTTTATTCAAAAATATATAATTTTCAAACTGATCTTCGTTCAGAAACTTTTGAAGGGTTTTATGCTCATTCTTCTGAATAGTTCTAAGCTTATTAATCTGTTGATTGCTCCCCAGACTTGAATTGATGATCTCGTTCTTTTTAATAGTATACTCGATTATGGTATCTTCCAGGAGTTCGGTTTGCTGAACACTAAGATCAAGTTGTTCTTTCCACGTAAGCGCAAGCTCTGTAGCCACATCCCTAATTTCCTTGCGGTTCTTTTCGTGGATATATATTTGTGAATAGACGAAACCTGCCACTGCAGCGGTTGCGACACTAATCAATGCAATTCTGTGTTGAAGTTTCATTGTTTTTCTTTTAAAGCAATTTTTCAATATCTGAAGGCGGCCTGCCAACTACAGCTTCTTTATCGCTCTCCACTACAGGCCTTTCTATAAGTTTAGGATTTTTAACCATGGCTGTTATAATTTCACGATCACTTAAATCCCTGTTCTTATATTCTTCTTTCCAGATCTTTTCATTTTTTCGAACCAGTTGTATTGGAGTGATCTTTAATTTTTTGATCAGCTTTTCCAATTCATTCTCATCCAGAGGTTCTTTTAAATATTCCTTTACTTCAAATTCCTTTTCAGAATTATTTAAAATCTCTAATCCTTCCCTGGATTTTTTACATCTCGCGTTGTGATAGATCTTTAACATTCGATTCTTTTTCTTTAAAATAATCAATTAAATCAGTTTTTAAAAACTGAGATAAAAATTTATTAGTCCTCGTTCTTTTGTCCCATCATCATTAGAAAAGATTTCAGAAAGGCATCGATATCGCCGTTCATAACATCATCTACATTCCCAGTTTCTTCAGCTGTTCTTACGTCTTTCACCAGTTTATAAGGATGCATTACATAATTACGTATCTGTGATCCCCATTCAATCTTCATCTTAGAATCCTCTATTTCCCTGCGTTGAGCCTGTCTTTTCTGAAGCTCAATTTCAAATAACTGACTCTTCAATAATTGCATGGCCTTATTCTTATTTTCAAGCTGTGACCTGGTTTCTGAATTTTCAATAACAATTCCAGTAGGGGCGTGGCGCAGTCTTACAGCGGTTTCCACCTTATTTACATTTTGTCCCCCAGCCCCGGAAGATCTCATGGTTTCCCAGCTAAGATCTGACGGATTGATATCTATTTCTATACTGTCATCTACCAACGGATAAACATAAACCGAAGCAAATGAGGTATGTCTTTTAGCATTGGAATCAAATGGGGAAATTCGCACCAGGCGATGTACACCATTCTCACCTTTTAGCCACCCAAAAGCATATTCACCCTCGATTTCCAGGGTTACTGTTTTTATCCCTGCGACATCACCAGCCTGATAGTTGAGTTCACGTATCTTAAATTTTCGCTTTTCAGCCCACATAAGATACATCCTCATCAACATTTCTGCCCAGTCACAACTTTCGGTTCCACCGGCTCCGGCAGTGATCTGAAGCACAGCGCTCATACTATCTCCTTCTTCAGAAAGCATGTTTTTAAACTCCAGGTCTTCAATTAGGTCTAAAGCTTTATCATACCTATTCTGAACATCCTCAGCAGTAGCTTCGTCTTCTTTGTAAAATTCATAGATAACCTCTAGATCATCTACCAGGGTTTCCGCTTTTTCATAATCGCCAACCCAGCTTTTTTCAGAATTAACCTCTTTCATGATCTGTTCTGCCTTTTTAGGGTCATTCCAGAAATCAGGAGCAAAGGTCTTTTCCTCCATATTTGTTATTTCGATCCTTTTGGCATCAATGTCAAAGATACCTCCTTAACGCAACCAGGCGCTCTTTGAGATCTTTAATATCCTCTATTGTTATCATTCAATGGTTGATTTAGTGTAAAAATAGAATTTAGGGGTGTTTTCAGAAAGTATTTAACGAATATTTTTTAGTTTTAGACGACATTTAAAACTACTTCTATGCGTAATTTCACCTGTATACTTCTGGTCTTCAGTATTTCATTTATGATGAAGGCTCAATTCCTTGAAAAAAAAGATAGCTTAAAGAAATATGAAGGATATTTTGATTTTCACTACAACCAGAAGGAGGATGAGATTTATCTTGAAGTAGATAATCTTAACCAGGAATTTTTATACACTCATTTTTTAACTACAGGGGTTGGTTCTAACGATATTGGCCTGGATAGGGGACAACTTGGAGGAGAGGCCGTGGTGAAATTTCAGAAAGCTGGAAATAAGCTTTTATTGGTTCAGCCAAATCAGAATTTTAGGGCGATCACAGATAATCAGGCTGAAAAGCAAAGTGTTTCTGAAGCATTTGCCAAATCGGTTATTTTCGGCTTTGAGATCAAGGAAGAAAAAGATGGTAAATACATTATAGATTTCACGCCATTCTTAATGCAGGATGCTCATGGCGTAGCAGAAAAATTAAAAAAAGGAGAGTATGGTAATTATACGCTGGATAAATCTAAAAGCGCCCTTTCCCTGGATCGAACTAAAGCATTTCCCGAAAATACGGAATTTGAAGCTTTATTGACCTTTAAAGGAGAACCCAAAGGCCGAACGATAAATTCAGTAGTGCCAGATGCTAAAAATATTAGTGTAACCCAACACCATTCCTTTGTAAAATTACCCGATGATAATTATGAAAAGCGTGAGTTTGATCCCAGGAGCGGAGCAATCTTTATCTCTTATATGGATTATGCTTCCCCGGTCTACGAGCCAATTAAAAAGCGATATGCGGTTAGACATCGTTTAGAAAAGAAAGATCCTAAGGCAGATGTAAGCGAAGCTGTTGAACCAATTATTTATTATTTAGATCCAGGAACACCAGAGCCGGTGAGATCTGCACTACTGGAAGGTGCCAGCTGGTGGGATCAGGCTTTTGAAGCTATAGGGTATAAAAATGCTTTTCAGGTAAAAATGTTGCCAGAGGATGCAGACCCTCTGGACGTTCGGTATAATGTGATCCAATGGGTACATCGTTCAACCCGGGGCTGGAGTTATGGGGCCAGTGTGGTAGATCCCAGAACCGGCGAAATTATTAAAGGGCATGTAAGTCTGGGAAGTTTGAGAATTCGGCAGGATTTTATGATCGCCCAGGCTCTTATGAATAAACCTTTTGCCAGCAGTGATGCCAATCATGACCCGATGATGGAACTGGCGCTGGCAAGAATCCGTCAGCTTTCGGCTCATGAAGTAGGACATACCATTGGTTTTGCCCATAATTTTGCCGCCAGTACGGCAGATCGGGCTTCAGTAATGGATTATCCTCACCCTCAATTCGAGATACAGAATGGAGAGATTAGTTTTAGAAATGCTTACGATACAGGAATAGGGGCCTGGGATAAAGTGACCACGAAGTATAGCTATAGCGATATTCCTGAAAGCAGAGATGAAAAGGAATATCTTAATTCTATATTGGAAGAGGCTCGTGATAACGGACTCATATTTATAACAGATTCTGATGCACGCGCAGCTGGAGGAGCTAATGCCCTGGCACATTTATGGGATAATGGAAAACATGCAAATGAAGAACTTGAAAATATCCTGAAAATCAGAAAGAAGGCTATTGAGAATTTTTCGATTGATAATATCAGGAAAAATGAACCTTACTCTGTCCTGGAAGATGTTTTTGTGCCTTTATACTTTTTTCATAGATACCAGACGGAAGCAGCAGTTAAGCTTATTGGCGGACTTCAATACGAATATGCGGTGAAAGGTGGAAATAATGAAGTGGTGACCTACGTAGAGGAGAAACTTCAGAAAGAAGCATTAAAAACGCTTTTAAAAACCTTATCAGCAGAAGAACTTGCCATTCCAAAAGAAAAATTGAAGTTATTTCCTCCAAGAGCCTATGGGTATTCCCGGGACAGAGAGTCCTTCAAAAGTAATACAGATGTCGCTTTTGATGCTTTTGGAGCGCCTGCAACGGCAAGTGAAATGACATTGAGTTTCCTTCTTCATCCGGCAAGAGCAGAAAGAATGCTCCAGCAAAATGCAGTGGATAAAAATTTACCAGATCTTGAATTTTTACTGGATGAATTAATTTCAGAAACCATACAGAAAAGGAATGGGGACAGTTATGAAGCAGAAGTTCAGTACACCATCAATTTTGTAGTTTTTAAACATCTTCTAAATTTAGCGATACACAAAAGATCCACGCCATTAGTCAGGGCAATAACCAATGAAAAGATAGATAATTTGGCCAATTGGTTAAGAGGTAAGGATGATGTTGTTTCCAAAGAAATGTACAGAAAGATCAAAATGTTTCGTGAGAAACCCGGAGAATTTGAACTGGAATTAAATGTGCCAGAAATTCCTGATGGTTCACCTATAGGAACCTTTTAATCTATCAATTAAAAAAATCGGTTTTTGGGCGGGGAAGGCCAAAATGATACAGATGTTTTTTACAAGTGGATCCAGGGATGAAAAATTATAGAATTCAAATTATTAAGAAAAGAACTCGATAGTTTTTACCTTAGCATCTAGTAAAAAATTAAAGAATGAAAGAGATAGATCTTAGAAGTGATACGGTCACAAGACCAACCAAAGGAATGTTACAGGCCATTATGACTGCTGAAGTAGGAGATGACGTTTATAAAGAAGACCCTACTATTAATAAACTGGAGAAAAAGCTTGCCGATATGTTTGGTAAAGAGGAGGCTTTATTCTTTCCTACAGGAAGTATGGCCAATCAGGCAGCAATCAAGCTTCACACACAACCTGGTGAACAGTTGATTTGTGATAAGTGGGCCCACGTATATAATTATGAAGGCGGTGGAGTTTCCTTTAACAGTGGTGTTTCCTGTAAATTAGTAGACGGAGTGCGGGGGATGATCACCGCCCAACAGGTAGAAGAAAATATCAATCCGCCAGATTTCTATCATAGTCCGTTAACCACTTTGGTTTGTCTTGAGAATACAACAAATAAAGGAGGAGGCGCCTGTTACGATCTTGAAGAAATAAAGAAAATAAGGCAGGTTTGCAATCAACATGAGCTTGGTTTACACCTGGACGGGGCAAGGCTTTTTAATGCCCTGGTTAAGAAAAAAGAAGATCCTAAAGATTACGGAAAACTTTTCGATACTATTTCAGTTTGTCTTTCTAAAGGATTGGGAACGCCTATGGGATCAGTTTTAATCGGTGATAAAGAATTAATGAAGAATGCCATTAGAATTCGTAAAGTACTGGGCGGTGGAATGCGTCAGGTAGGATTTATGGCTGCCGCAGGTATTTATGCATTGGATAACCATTTAGAGCAACTCGAAAAAGATAATGAGCGGGCTTCGGAAATCGCAGACATGCTTGAAGAATTAGATTATGTAGAGAAAGTTGAACCTGTAGAAACAAATATTATCATCTTCTATTTAAAGAATGCTGAAAATGAAGAGGAGTTTTTGAAACAACTTTCAGAAAAGAATATTAGGATTAGTAATATGGGACAGGGAAAACTGAGAATAGTTACTCATTTGGATTATTCTGAAGAGATGCATCATTTTTTTCTTGAAACTCTTCGAAACCTCGATCTACCCTAGATTTTCGAAAAAACTTAACTTAATATTGGCAGGTCTTTAATATAGATAAAATATAAATTCTGGTAATTTTCAAAAAATTGACAGATGAAAAACATAAAACCAAGACAGGAAGTTCCAGAATTAATTGTAAAAACAACCAAAGGCCTTAAATGGGATTTACGCGAAAGCAAACCGGAAAATTTCACCATGCTTATTTTTTATCGCGGTCTCCATTGTCCTGTATGTAAAAAATACCTGGAAGAATTAAATACGAAAGTGAAGGATTTTAGAGATAAGGGTGTAGATGTGATTTGCGTGAGTTCCAATACGGAGGAACTGGCACAAAAAACTGTTGAAGAATGGGAAATAGATAATCTAAATATAGGATATGGTTTTAGTATTGAACAAGGCAGAAAATGGGATCTTTATATTTCGGAAGGAATAAAAGATGAAGAACCGGATGTATTTCTTGAACCAGCACTTTTTCTAATAAGACCTGATAGAACCCTGTATTCGGCAAGTATCCAATCCATGCCTTTTGCAAGGCCTAAATTTGATGAATTGCTAAAATCTATTTCTTTTGTGTTAAAAGAAGATTATCCGGCCAGGGGAGAAGCGTAGCAAATAAAATATAAGATAAAATAAAGAGGCTGTCTAAAAAAAATGTTATTTCGTCCAGCTGAAAAAATTCAAAAGGACGTTTTAAATACATTTTAGACAGCCTCTTTTTTTAAAATTGTTAGTAGATTCTCTTAAGACTATATTTTAATATTTGCACTAAACATAATATTTCTACCTATGTTGAAAATACCGTCTGGCTTAAGACGAGAGAGATGGGATATATAAGTCTTGTTAAGCAAGTTGGTGCCACTAAGATTTAGATCTATTTGCAGTTTATCCAGTTTTAAAACCGTTCCTACTCCGGCTCCCAATAAGGAATATCCTCCAGTTTCAGTTTCAAATCTGCCGGGAGTGTTTTGGTCAAAAACATTCTTTAGTCTAACAAAAGTATATTTTTCCATAAAAGTTTCCCCGCCTTCAAATTCGATTCTTAAAGTATTGGTCAATGAATTGGCCGGGATAAGAGGTAAGTAACCTCCATCATTCAATTTACCCGTTACCGTTTCAAAACTGCTCTCTAAATGTAACCAATCTAACGGGTGGGGATGTATATGCACACCAACTTCACCACCGTATAAATTAGCATTCGCCTGCTCGTATTTAAAAACCGGTTCTTCTTCGATTATCTCTCCTGTTGGATTGATGAAGATATAATCATTAACATTATTGTTGAAAGCATTTACAAAAGCTTCAAAATGTTCATTTCTCCATTCCAGAGAAAGATCTATCTGAAAATTCTGCTCGTTATCGAGCTCAGAATTTCCTATCTCATAACGATTTGCTCCATTATGATTTCCGTCGGAAGTTAATTCAGATAAATTAGGTGCCCGAAAACCACTGGCAAGATTAAGGCGTGCGATGAATTTTTGATTGAAATGATATTTGGCGCCAAGGGCAGCGTTGAAACTATTAAAACTTCTGTCAATACTTTCAATTAAATCACCATCTTCTGCCTGGAATTCCTCTGTTTCAATATTTCTGTTATCGAATCGCACTCCTCCCTGAAAATCCCAACTTTCCAGGTGGTAATGGGTAGTGGCAAAAATTCCAAAATCCATGGTCTCTGCATCTGGAATGAGGATTTCTTCCCCAAAATTCCTATTGGTTTGATACATTCCCTGGATGCCGGTAATAGTTTCAAAATTGCCCATTTTAGGCAGGTTGTATTTAAGGTTATAATTTAGAGTTTCTAAATGCATTTCAAGGGCAGGTTCATCTCCAGCTTCTTCTTCCCCATGTTCCTCCTCTTCTTCATGTTCCTCTTCCTCATGTTCTTCTTCACCTTCATGATGTTCCTCATGGTGCTCCTCAAATTCCTTTCGGTCGTTATATTGGTACCCCAACTTAAGATCGATACTGGAATTAGGAAAATAGAATTTATTATCCAGGCTTAAAATATGGTTATCAATTTTTTGATAGGGCAGAAGTGGATCTTTATCCTTTGATTGAACCCCAATTTCTTCTGGAATCCCAATTTCACTTCGATTAAAGTTATATCTCAGATCGGCTTTGTAATTTTTATCCTGGAACCCTAATCCTGCTTTAATATCTTTTTCATTGAACCTGGTATTGGTCACCCGCGTATCATTTCCATCTTCATAATCACTATGGGCAGCATAACTTCCGCGAGCTAAAAATTTTAGTTTTTCGCCAGAGGTTTTTGCCATTAAACTTGTTTGGTAGCCCAGGGTATTGCTGAAATAATCGGCTTCTAATGCGGCGTTGGTTTTCCCGGCAGCGGCATATCTTTCTGGATTCAAATAGAGGACTCCTCCAATGGCATCACTTCCGTAGAGTAGGGAAGCAGGGCCCTTTATAACTTCTACACTTCCAATCCCTTTAGAGCTAATGCCCAGACCGTGTTCATCTCCATATTGCTGATTTTCCAGCCGCACTCCCTGGGTATAGACCAATACACGGTTAGAGCTTAAACCTCTAATCACCGGTTTTCCTATTCCAAAACCTGTAGTGAGACTCTCCACTCCGGCAATTTGAGTAATTCCATCAGAAAGGTTAATCGCTCCCTTTTTATTAAGTTCAGAAACAGTTTCCCTTTCGACTTTCATCACATTTTCACTTTGCAATTGATGAAAAGGCGTAGAAACAATTACTTCTTCCATTTCTATGGCAGAAGGATTTAATGCTATTCTAATGCCTTCTGAAGGAATACTGACTTCCAGATTTTGGGTAGTAAAACCTATGGAAGAGATGATCAATTTGTAAGTTCCTTCAGGGATATTTTTTATAGTGAAGCTCCCATCTTCTCCGCTCATTGTTCCTTTCTCCAGTTGAGGAAAATAAACACTTGCACTAAAAACAGGTTCTCCTGTATTGGAATCTATTATGGTTCCTGAAAGTTGATTTTGACTGTATATAACAGTATTTACTGCAAATAGCAGTATACCTAACAATATATTTCGCATTGGTAAGATTTAAATGATTTGTATGTTATTGCTTATGTAAGAATTGTTGATTTAAGCAAAACATGGTGGTCCCCGAAGATCAAAATGAAGGGGATCATAATCATTTAAAAATGAATAATAATCAAATAATTCTTCCTGTAAGTTTTCTTCAATTACCAGAAAATACTCAGGTAAGTCCAGACTAAGAGCAGGATTTTTGTGAAATTTATGCAGATCGCAATCCAGAGCTTTGGCGTGGTAATGATGTTCAGCATAATTATCACAAAGCTGATGATCGTGATCTGTAAAAATATGGGAGAAGCTAATGACCGACGGCAACCATATAAGTACCGCAGTAAAAACGAAGAATATGTTTTTAAATAGCTTCAAATTATGCTTTAAAAATTTTACCTAATCCAATCCTGTTAAGCATTTTCTTTTCGAATGCCCAAAAAAACTGAAACTGGCCGAAAACCCATCCAAAACTTACCAAAAGAACCTGATAAATAGGAAAAATCAGTAAAATTCTTGCTGTCCAGTAAATACTCCAGTGACTGGTTTCTCGAGTAATTCCAAAAAGTTCACAAATTGGAATGGCAAGTTTGGCCGCAGAAGAGCCGGTAATTGCAAATACAAGTAGAATGACGAAGAATTGCCAATTAGACTCTATTCCCCAGCGTTCTTTCAATTTCCTCATGCTGCAAATATAGGAAATTGACTAAAGAATCAAATCCTTGTAGGCACACTAAATCTTTGATTATAATGCCTGCTAAAAAAAACAAAATAATTGTAGAGTAAATAATTTACTTCGTAGCCATAATCTATACTCGGATCATAATTAATTTGGTTTATATATAGATCTGGATTATAAGCGAAGGGCTGGTTAACTCTTTGATTATATTCGGTTACCAGAAATTGATTTTTATTTTCCAAATAAGGCTGAGAGTAATAGCCTCGGGGTCTTGCGATTGAATTTAAAAATAGGTTGAACCCTGGTTCAATTATGATAATTTCATACTCCAGGCTGTCATTGGCTATTCTTACGGTATCATTTTTGGCATTTCTATCTTTTTGTGAAGGTAAATTTTTTCCCCCTGAAGAACCACAACTGTAAACAAATAGTGCAAGTAATGCTATGTGTAGGATGTTTTTCATTATATCTTTTTATAAAATTGAATCAAAAATTATTCCTGAATCAGCGCCCGCCGGTATAACCTCCCAGTAAACTTTGGTCATCATCTTTATTTTTCCGCCCTAATAATATCTCTTCGCGATTATCAATAATATTAGGATCTTCAGCATTTTTAAGCAGTACTTTTAAATATGCTTCAGAGTTTTTGGTTTCAAGCCCTGAAAGTGTTTTAATGATATCCTGAAATTTTAAATCGGAATTTTCCATCATTTCAGAAATTATGCTGGTGAGAATGGCTAAAGAGAGGTATAAGATATCTTTGAGATCCTTTTTTTCGACATCTAATATTTCAGCATATTGAAGAAAAACCTGGATTTCAGGGTCTGTTAGCGATTGGGCATTTTGTTTACCTGCCTGAATAATATCTTCATTTTCAATCAGTGCTATGAGATTATTATGTTTGCCGGTCTTAAATTCTGATTTGTTGGAATAAATTATAAGTAAACTCGGCAACGAATACACAAAAGATTTTTTAAAAACTTCAGAATCAAGCTTAGTTATTTCCTGGCTTTTTTCCAAAAGCCGGTCCCCTGTTCGGGTTAGTAATATATCCAGAATATTAGCCATGTTCAAGGTTTTATAAGATAAACTGAAGTTAGTAAGTTTACCACGGTATTTTCCTAATGAAATAATAAAAAAAGCCGATGAAGCTGTTTCACCGGCTTTGTCCTCTTATAAAATAGTGCTTAGGCCTTTTCCTTTTTTAAGATTGAAATGATCTGGTCTGCAAGTTCAATACCAATTCTTTCCTGTGCTTCGTTGGTAGCAGCACCAATATGCGGACTCAAAGAAATACTTTCGTTCATCAATAATTTGATGGCCGGGGTGGGTTCATTTTCATAAGTATCTAAAGCGGCAAATGAAACCTTTCCAGCCTCTATGGCAGCGAGTAAGGCCTCTTCATCTAAAACTCCACCGCGGGCCGTATTGATGATGCCCACTCCATCTTTCATTTGCTTAAACTCCTTTGCCCCAATAACCGGTTTGCCCTGAGCTGGAACGTGCAACGTGATAAAGTCGGAATCTTTAATAAGCATATCAACAGGTTCGGTCTTTATAGGAATTTTTATACTTTGATCATTATAAAAGTCCAGGGTGATCTCAGCTTCGCCAATATTTTGATCGCTGGCAATTACTTTCATTCCAATACCTAAAGCGATTTTAGCAACTTCCCGACCAATTCTTCCAAAACCTATAATTCCAAGGGTTTTTCCTCTAAGTTCTACACCTCCGGCATATGCTTTTTTTAGTTCCTTGAATTTCGATTCTCCTTCAAGAGGCATATTTCTATTCGCATCATACAGTTTTCTTACACCTCCAAAAAGATGGGCAAAGACTAATTCTGCCACAGAGCTTGAGGAAGCTGCAGGAGTATTTATAACAGAAATGCCCTTGCTTCGGGCATATTCTACATCAATATTATCCATTCCCACGCCACCACGTCCTATAACTTTAAGATGGATACAATTATCAATAATATCTTTTCTTACTTTCGTGGCGCTTCTTACAAGAAGTACACTAATGGCATTTTCATTTAAATAATTTTTAAGCTGCTCCTGAGCCACCTTTTTTACAATAACCTCAAAACCGGCATCTTTAAGGATTTTTATACCGCTTTCTGAAATACCATCATTAGCTAATACTTTCATTTGAAATGATCTATAATTAATTCTATTCTTATTTTTCCAATTTCTGCATGCAATCAACTACCACCTGCACGCTTTCTAAAGCTAAGGCGTTATACATGGACGCCCTGTATCCTCCAACACTTCTATGCCCGTTTAGCCCGTTCACACCGGCATATTTCCATAATTTATCAAATTTTTCCCTGTAGGAGTCATCAACTAAATTAAAAGTGGCATTCATGGGAGAACGATCTTCTTTGGCAGCAAAACCTTCAAACAGCGGATTTCGATCTATTTCAGAATAGAGGAGATCAGCTTTTTTATTATTCAGTTCTTCCATAGCCCTAATTCCACCTTTAGCTTTTATCCACCTTAAAGTTAGCAAGGAAACATATACGGCATAAACCGCCGGAGTATTGAACATACTATCTTTAGAAATGTGGGTGGAATAACTCATCATTGACGGGATCTCCCTGGAAACCTTGCCAAGTATGTCTTCCTTGATTATGACCAGAGTCGTTCCTGCAGGCCCCATATTTTTTTGAGCTCCGGCATAAATAAGGTCAAATTTCGAGAAATCCATTTCTCTTGAAAAAATATCACTGCTCATATCGCACACCAGTGGTTTTGAAGTAGCAGGAAATTCTTTCATCTGAGTCCCGAAAATAGTGTTATTGCTGGTGCAGTGGAAATAATCTATATCTTCAGGAATTGAATAGGATTTAGGGATATAATTGAAGTTCTTATCCTTCGAAGTTGCAACTTCTTCTACTTCACCAAATAATTTGGCTTCCTTTATGGCTTTTGAAGACCAGGTGCCAGTATTAAGATAAGCTGCTTTTTTCTCCAAAAGATTATAAGCAACCATCAAAAACTGTGTACTGGCTCCACCCTGTAGGAATAAAGCTTTGTATCCTTTGTCCTTTAAACCTAATAATTCTAATGCCAGCGATTGTGCTTCATCCATTACCGAAACAAAATCGGCGCTTCGGTGGGAAATTTCCAGAATAGATAAACCAGAATTATTGAAATCTAAGATTGCTTTGGAAGCCTCCTGAAATACCTCTTGAGGTAAAATACAGGGTCCTGCGCTGAAGTTGTGTTTTTTCATAAGTTTTATACTTGAATATTTCAAAGATGCCAAAAATTGAACGGAATTGCTGTTAGAAAAATTATAAGATTAGAGTTTAGAAAGGAAGTTTATAGTATCGATGTTATCGGCATAATCCCAAAGTTGAGGCTTTTGAGTCTGGCCAAAGCTTACTTCTTCTTTACCTGCATCATTTTTAACGATACACTGAATCCTGTCCTCGTTTTGCTTTAAAAGGGTTTTCAGCTCATTTTCGTCATTATATTTCTCATAAAAAAGAGTGGCTATCGGTGAGCCAAAACTGCTATCTTCTTTCAACATTAAAAAACCGTTGTCCAGCAGCTTAAATTCGCTCATTAAATATACCGCTTTATTATAATCATAATTATTGGCATATTTATCCTGATTTATAATAGGGTTCCAGGAATAGATAGCCTTGAAAAAACCATCAAAATCATAATCTTTAGGAACATATAATTTTGAAACGTTCCTGCATCCCAAGCCATAGTACCTAAAAATATCCCCGCTTAATTTCTCCAATTCTTCTTTTGTTTCAATTCCGGTGATAATAGCTACTGAATTCCTATTCTTTCTGATAATGCTGGGCTTATCCTTAAAATAATATTCAAAATAACGCGCGGTATTATTGCTTCCGGTGGCTATTACCGCATCAAAATTCTCCAGTTTGCCTTCTGTAAAATTTATACGGTTCTCATATCTGCTATCAAGGTTCATAAGGTAAGCAGCAATAACTGGTAGTAAAAACCGATCGTTGCTGGATAATTTTACCAGCACCTTATGTCCTGCAACCAGAACCGAAAGAAAATCATGAAATCCAACTAAAGGAATATTACCTGCCATGACAATTCCAACCGTTTTTCCTCCGCTATTAGAAAGATCATATTCCCCGAGCCATAGTTTTAGATTTTGATGTGTTAAAGCTTCACTCCATTGCTGTAGGGAAAAGATGATATTTTCGCGGGTAAACCAACCATTATAGTGAATTGCAGCATTTATTTTTTCATCCATTTCTGCAAAAAACTTATCATTTCCAGGGATATTCTCATCCTGAACCGCCCCAGGTAACTTGAACTGCTTTAAAAATTCACCTAAAGTGATTAGATGTGATTTGTGGTCATCAATTGTCATCTTCTTATTTGGTTAAGAGGGTAGTCTATCTTAAATTTGTACAGCGAAATTAAAGTTTCTGCAGCTTATAACCATATAAATCTGAAAAAGCTAACGGACTTTTTTCGTTCCGTTTTTTTAAATTTACAAATAAAAGAAGAGCTATGGCAATTGTTATAACCGATGAATGCATAAACTGCGGGGCCTGTGAACCAGAGTGCCCAAACACTGCAATTTATGAGGGTGCTGATGACTGGAGGTATGCCGACGGTACCGACCTGGAAGGGAATGTTGTACTTCCTGGCGGTAAAGAAGCCGATGCAAACGAAGCACAGGAACCTATTAGTGATGAAATTTATTATATAGTACCAGACAAGTGTACCGAATGTAAAGGTTTTCATGAGGAACCTCAATGTGCAGCGGTATGTCCTGTAGATTGCTGCGTGCCAGATGATGAGCATGTGGAGAGTGAAGAAGAACTGCTGGCAAAGCAACGTTTTATGCACCAGGACGAATAAGAAAAGAGGTAAGGCTTTGTTTAAACATAAAAAATCCCTGCCAACGGCAGGGATTTTATTTTTATAGGTTTATTACTTTGGCATTTACTAATATTATAGAATTCTTAGCCTGAAATATTCCTGAGAATGATATCTCAGCTTATTCATCATCCATTTTTTTCTTTATTTTATCAATGGCATTTTGAATGGATTTTTCAGGTTCAATAATATTATTGCTTCCCCAGAACTCTGTATCATAGAATCCGGAAACATCATCTACCATCACGATATTTGGATTGATAAGATCTACAGATTTTCTCCAGTCGTTTCCAGCATAGGCCTGCCAATCTGTTACTACCATCTCACTATTGATCTTATATTTAGAATTAAATATTTTACGTTTCCAGTTTACCACATATTCCATTTGGGCCTTAGCATAAGCATAATGCCATTTTCCATCATTCTGGGCATAATCTACCTGATAATTTAATTCTGTCGGATACACTTTAGATCCATTGGGTTTTTTCTTGACGAACATTGCTGCTGCTTTATCCCTATCATCAACATTCAGACTATATTCAGCCTTTACAAGAGTAGAAGTTTCAGCATCGATGAATAATTTTCCGTAGTACCATGGATCAGATTCATCCATTTCCCTAAAGTTTACTACATAAGTATACCGGTCATTGATCTTTGTAGGATCATCAAACTTAAATTCATAGCTTTTCATCATTTCCGGCCTTAATACATATTCAGTATACTTCATCATATCTAAGTATAGCGTATTAAAAGGCCCTCCGCGCAATTTAAGTGCAAGGGTGTCTAATTTATCATAATCTGTACTCTTACGTGCCTTGTAAAGCGATACCAGGTCTTTTTTACCTGAATTATAAGGGCTCTTAAAAATCTTTACCACAGCTTCTGAAAGACTTACATTACTCCAGCCTTTTTTGATGGTTTCTCTATAAAAGGAGGTCATTAAACTTTGATCTGTAAGGTAATTATCGTCTTTCTTATCCAGCATTTCTCTAACAAGTAGATCAGCATTAGTTGCTTTATAAAGGCTTATTTCTGAAAGTTCTTCTACCGTCTCATCGAGTTCTATAATGGTCTCTTCCGGTTTAAAATAGTCTAATGGCAGGGTTTTGCTCTGAAATCCTAATACTGAAATGGTCACGGTAGCTTCTATCATATCTTCAGGAACCTTTAAGGAAAACTCCCCGTCAGCATTAGTAATGGTAGAAATGTTGCTATTGTTAAGCGCTAGATATGCTGAAGAAATTCCCCTTCCGTTACTGGAATTTACTACTTCACCTTTATACTGAACAAATTCGATATCTCCGGGCTGAATAGCAAAACTTTGCATCGATATTAATAACATGCATAACAAGCAAACGGCAGTATGCATATTACTGTTAAAAATTGTTTTATACTCTTTCATAATTGTAAAATTAAGTTTTGAATAAACTTATACAATATAATGAATTATATGCATAAAATGATGTGAAAGGACTGCTTTATGCATTAAACGATTAATAAATTATCAAGCATCAGGTGTAATTTCTGAAAATATAATATTTTTAAAGTGTTAAGATTAATTAATGAAATGAAAGACAACTTTTCCAGCAATTCTGAAAATTATAGGAAATACAGGCCACAGTATCCCCAGGAAGTTTATGAATTTATAAAATCAAATTTAAATTCATTCGAAAGCGCCTGGGATTGTGGCACGGGGAGTGGGCAGGTTGCAGGAGAGATTTCTAAATTTTTCGAAGAAGTTAAAGCCACAGATATCAGTGAAAATCAACTAAAGAAAGCGGTTAAAAAATCCAATATTGATTATTCCATTCAGCCGGCTGAAGAAACCTATTTTAAAAATGAGCAGTTTGATCTAATAATATCTGCCCAGGCAGTACACTGGTTCGAGTTTAAAAGCTTCTATGCTGAAGTTAAAAGATGCCTTAAACCTCACGGGAAGATCGTAATTATGGGATATGGACTTTTCAGTAGTAATTCAAAAACCAATAAAGTAATCCGGGAATTTTATGATGGTATTATAGGTGATTACTGGGATACAGAAAGAAAATATCTTGATGATCATTATAAAACAATTCCTTTTCCGTTTGAAGAAATTAGGGCGCCTCATTTTAACCAAAATTACACCTGGGATATAGATCATCTTTTAGGCTATTTAAGAACATGGTTTGCCGTAAAGCATTATCAAATAGAGAATGACAAAGACCCTGTTTCTTTGATAGAGAACAGATTAAAAATGACCTTTGGAAAAAGAAATGAGGTTAATTTTCCAATTCTTTTCAGAATGGGGAAAATGCATAGTTTTGCTTAATAATTCTACACTTTTAATGATATCTCCCTGGAGTTTATGATTTTTTTTCAGCTTATATGCCTGAAAAATTATTGGCATAAAAAATGCAAATTTGTGGTAGGTTTACAATATTGAAAAAACAATATCTTATGAAGAAGATCATCTTCGTTTTTACAGCTATCTTATTCAGCGAAATTAGCGCCCATGCCCAGATATACTCAGATAATCAAAATGCATCGGTAACAGAGCAGGTGTTGAAGGAACTAAATAGGGAACGTAGCCTGTTAAGTCAAAATCTGGAATTTAGAATCAAAGAAATAGACTCTAAAATTAATAATCTGGATGAAAGTATTAAGAATACCAATTCAGCTTCAGAAAAAGTAGAGAAACTTTTGGAACGGGTTAAATACCTTGAAGAAAGACAGGAAGAAATAGATAAGAATACTGTAAGTGTCTATAAATATAATTATAGTTCTGCCGTTTTGAACCTCGCTTCGATGGAACGTGAAATCAAACCTTTAAATCTTTTCAAAACTTCCCGTGAATTCTATTCTACATTAGATGCTGTGGGAAATCCTATGAATTATGAGGGATACCAGGAATGGTTTGGGAAATTCAAGCAATATATTGCAGCAGAGCAGGAGGATAATGCCCGTTTGGCAGCCTTAAACCATATGATACAGGTTACCGGAGATCTTGCTAAAGGAACTCCATTTACAGGTGTATTTGCCGGAAGCCTTTTTGACGGGATTAGTCAGTTTATAGGTTCTTTAAATAGAAGGGATAAGGAATTAAGGGAACAAAGTATGAAGATGCTTAAGCTTACTACTTCCATAGCGCAGTTTACCCATGATAAAGACTTAATCGAAACTGAATGGGAAGCAATTACCAAAAGTTTAAATGAATTAAAAGAGCTTCAAAATAAGGCAAAAGAGGATAATTTGGTAAAAATACTGGGTATTGACGAAAAAGATTTTAGAGAGAGTTTCACGAATGAGACCGATGCTAAAAAGCGTACTCAGTACATCCTTGATATTTCTAAAATTGCTGAAAATAAAATCGTAGAGGAGCGTAGCAAGAATCCTGAAAACTGGAAACAGGAATATCACGACCAGATGCTTAGCGTGCAAAATTTAAAGATCAGATTTGGAATGCTTACTTTCAGAATACTTGAAAACCTGGAGAAATATGAAAAGCTTATTCAGAAATATCAAAACGATCCATTTCTTAGAGATGAAATGAAAAATTTAAAACTCAAGCTGGACCTGGTTCGAAACAGTTTTGAATCTACTTTTAACCCTCAGGAATATATAAAAGCTTCCAACAAGATGTATATCGTAGAATAGTGTAAGCCGCTAATCTCTATAAATGATTAAGCACTCCTTTAATTCCCCTGAGTGGAATTAAAATCCATTCGGGTCTATTTTCTATCTCATAATTAAGCTCTGTCAAGGCTTTTTCCAAAAGGAAGGTATTCATGAGGATTTTAAAATCTTCCTGTTTTTTAGGGACGTAATCCTTATTTAAGGCTTTATCAAAATATCCCTGTATGTATAACCTACTGATGTAATAATGCCAGGTTTCTGCCCATTCTTCAAGATTACCTTCTTTTCGTTGCTGGTCATATTCAGAAGAAATAATATTGCTGTATGCAGCGTAATGGAGTGATCTTATCATCGCTGCCAGGTCCCTCATGGCAGACCTTCTAATTCTCCGTTCACTAAAAGGCTTGGAAGGATCCCCTTCAAAGCTATTCATAATATATTCCCTTCCTGTCCATAAAATTTCCTTTAAATGATAATCACCGTGGGTCCTTATTTTCATTACCGGGATCTTATGATCATAAATTTGTTTAAAACATTTTAGAATATCCTTCTTTAAGTGCAGGACTTCTTTCGCTTCGGCCGCGGTTTCTTCAGGTAGATCTTTTACTATTTTATTGAGCTTTTCGAGACTCGTTCTGGTTAAGGTTTGTAATCCTGAAAATAAGGATCGCTGGTAATGCAGGGAAGATTCCTCTTTATCAAAATTGGTGTCGGTTAAATTTTGAGACAGCGCGTCATGTAGTTCTGCTGTAAATTCTCCGAGTTGGTATATTCTTTCAGGTAATATGATCCCTGTTATTTCCTGAATAGAAGCTGGAAAGCTTTCATATTTTAAGGGTTCTGTAATATGTTGATCTAATCGCTCAATTTCGATATCCCGGGTAGAGGTAAGAACCTTTTCAAAGAAACGATTTAGCGAATCTTTTACATGGGACCAGGCTTCGCCCTGGTTTTCTGTAGTTTTTTGCAGCATTCCAAGGAAAAAAGCTTTACCAGATTTCTGATTGAATTTAATAGCCCCTACATATGCAGAGATTTTTTGGAAATCTGTTTTAGTAGAAAGATACTTTATAGTTTCAACATCTGGATTAAAAGCCTGGTCTAGTTTTCTATACAGTTTAAACGTTAGTTCATTGTTATAAGTGATTAGGGTCTGGCGGTTTTCTGTGCTTACAAGCTCAGATTTAATTTCAGTGTCTAAGAATTCCCGCATAGTATTTTCTGTTGAAAAATCCAGGGAACCAGATTTGGGTTTGGATTTTTCCGAATTCCTGAAACCATTAAGGAGATGATCCCTAAAACCTTCCGCATATACCGAATCAAATAAATAACCTTCCTTGCCGTCTATCTTAAGTTTCGTGATAATGCCGCGTTTGGGTATTTCTTTTATCAGGTTTTCGTTTTCTGTTGAAGAGAAAGAAACAGGCAATTGGTACGACTCGGGTAAACCTTCATTGTAGGTAACTTCAAGAATAAGGATTCTGGTAGGAAGCCCTTTGATTTTTACTTCAATTGACTCATTAACACCAATTTCCTGTATAGTTCTGCCGGCATTTTCAAACCACCTTCGATGTTCCAAATATGGAGGCAATATTTGTCTTGAAAGCTTCTGTAGTGTTCGGTTTTTTAAAAGATTATTCCAATTATCAATTTTTAGGACTGGGATTTTACTTTTTCCTTCCACCCGTTCCCTTTCCTTTTCCAGAATGAACCAGTAATAACCGTAAGGTGATAATGTGAAAAGATAAGGTCGCTCAGATATTTCAGGAAATCTATTATGACTGAAAACTTCTACAGGGGTAAATCCTTTATATTCTTCCAGATCTAATTCTGCCGGTTGGGAAAAACGGGAGAGATTACCCAACACAAGTATTTTTTCATCTTCAAATGTTCTGGTATAGGCAATGATCTTAGAATTGGTAGGCGATAGGAATTCAATATCACCTCGTCCAAAAGCTTTATATTTTTTACGCATTCCTATGATACGCTTCATCCACCATAATAGTGATGAGGAGATCATTTGTTGGGTTTCTACATTTATAGATTCATATTTATATTCGGGATCTATAATTAGCGGCAGGTATAATTTATGAGGATTAGCCAGAGAAAACCCGGCATTTCTATCGGCGCTCCATTGCATCGGAGTCCGTACCCCATCACGGTCTCCTAAATAAAAATTATCACCCATTCCTATTTCGTCTCCATAATAAATAATAGGGGTTCCCGGAAGCGAAAATAACAACACATTCATCAGTTCTATTTTACTGCGGTTATTTTCCAGAAGCGGAGCCAGTCTATGTCTAATCCCCACATTGATCTTTGCCTGCGGATCTTTTGTATAGACTTTATACATATAATCTCGTTCTTCATCGGTTACCATTTCCAAAGTAAGCTCGTCATGGTTTCGAAGAAAGATTCCCCACTGGCAATTTTCAGGGATATCTGGGGTTTGGTCTATAATATCTATAATAGGGTAGCGGTCTTCCATTTTAACGGCCATAAACATACGTGGCATAATAGGAAAGTGGTAATTCATGTGGCATTCGTCTCCATCGCCAAAATAAGCAGCGGAATCTTCGGGCCACATATTTGCTTCAGCCAGCAACACCTTATTTTCATAATTCTGGTCTACATGGGCTCTCAATTTTTTAAGAAATTCATGGGTTTGTGGCAGGTTCTCACAATTGGTATCTTCTCTTTCAAACAGGTACGGAACGGCATCCAGTCTAAATCCATCCACGCCCATTTTGCACCAATAATCTAAAATATTAAATACTTCCTGCTGAACCTGCGGATTATCAAAATTCAAATCTGGCTGATGGGCAAAAAACCGATGCCAATAGTAAGATTTGGCTTCTGCATCCCAACTCCAGTTAGAAGGCTCGGTATCTGTGAATATGATTCGGGCATCTTTATATTTATGCGGATCATCACTCCATACGTAATAATCCCGCTCCTCAGAGCCTTCCGGAGCTTTCCTGGCTCTTTGAAACCATGGATGTTGATCTGAAGTATGATTAATAACCAACTCTGTGATCACTTTTAAACCTCGACTATGCGCTTCTTTTATAAAAATTTCAAAATCCTTTACATCACCATAGGATGGGTTAATAGAGTAATAATCGGCAATATCATAACCGTCATCCCGTAGTGGGGAAGGGTAGAACGGCAGCAGCCAGATGGCTGTTACCCCAAGATCTTCAAGATAATCGAGCTTTTGCATTAAGCCTTCAAAATCCCCAATCCCGTCACCATTACTATCAAAAAAAGCTTTAATGTGCAGTTCATATATTATGGCGTCTTTATACCAATGGGTTTCTGTAGAATTTGAATTTTTAGGCATAAACAGGATTTAAATAAAAAAGTTAGGATTCTGTATCTCTTAAAATTAAAAAATAAGTAGGTCGCTTCAGTTAAAAAAATACTAAGACTATGATTTTTAGACGGTAAAAAAAAGCCGGAAACATTTCCCGGCTTTTTCATTAGAATTATAAAACACTAGTTTATTTTTTCACAAACTGCTTTGTCAAAGAATGTCCCAGACCCGTGTTTACTTTAAGAATATAAGTTCCCTGAATTAAACGGGATACATCCACATTTACTTTCGATAATGCTTTGCTATAAGTTATCTGATCCAGCATCTGACCATTCATATTATAAATAGCAACAGAATTTATGGTATCCTCTTCGATCTCTACATTTATATTGTTAACTGCAGGATTAGGATAAACCGCGAAACTCTTTGCTTCTTGTGTACTCGTACTCGTTGTAACCGTTTTAGTACCTGAAGATTGCTCCTTAGAGGCAACCTGAGCACCCTGAAGTACTGTTACTTCATTAAAGTTGGCTGTGGTAGAAGTATTACTCGAACCAGACGCAGTAGCGATCCCAACGTAAATTTCGGCACCAAACTTTATTTTTGTAGAAGCAATTTCTACCCAACTATCTATAGAGCTACCAATATAAGAGGTGATATTATCATCTTTTCTTACCAATCTAATATATCGAGGTAAAGCCGCCGATTGATAATTGGTTGCATTCAATTTAGCACCAGTAATCTTTCTGAATTCAAACTGAACTTCAGCACCTTTAAAATTAGGATTCGCTGAAATTGTAGTTGCTGCTACCTTAGCATCGTTATCGAGGCTCTTCCTAATTACCACAGAGGCATTTCCGTTAAGTCCACCATTCTCAAACGAGTTTAATCTGGCTATAATTTCAGCATCGCCAGTTAACTGCTGATAAGTAAAATAAAAAGCATCTGCCTTATCCTGCATTCCAGCACCAGATCCTGTTAATTCAAAATCACCATCTATATAGCAAATTTCTCCGGGGATCTGAACATTTCCAATATCACTGCTTAACCATGGAGATGGAGCAGCTTTACAATATTCAAAATCCTGTACTATAGAAATACTTCCAGAACCAGTGAATGTGGCCGTATAAGCGCTAAAAGCGTCTTCCTTATTTACATCGGTTAACCCGCCATTCAGTTGGAAATTATTTTCCCTGTCATCGGCATCGTCAATATTATCGCTGTTAACTTTGATAGGGATCAGATTTGTCGTGTTATCAAAAGCCGACAATTCTTCATCTGTAAAATAGATAGTAAGATCGTACGTTGCATCAGCATTTTCAGTATTTATACTGAAGACTTTAGAAGGCCTGGCCGTTGCAATATTTGGAAATACTTTAAAACTTTTTCCCGCATCTGTCAAAGACATAGTAACACATCCAAGATCTGCGGAAGCATTTTCGATCTTCGCGATAAGAGCCTTGTCTGTATCACTTAGGAAAAATACCGTACTTCCTGCAGCTACTTTTGTTGTAGACTGTTCGGTAATTTCTGTTTCTATACCTGCTGGTGTGGCAGATACTTTAACATTGTCTATTGCAAAACTGAATTCGGTTCCCGCATTGGTATCGTTATACCATCTCCAGCCAAGGAAAAATGCTTTTCCGTCCAATTCATTCATTACGGCACTAAATGTCCCGCTGGCAGTATTCACACCAACAGGTCCGCTTCCCACAAATTTTTTCACCGGAACGTAATTAGATCCATCCAGGGAATATACAAATTCACCATAGTCAAAAATAACATTTGGATCTACCGCGTCGGTTTCACCACCTGCTTCCCAGTCAAAACTCACGGTAACATCACTTGCAGCCGCGGCATTTAAAAGTGCCGACCTTAATATAATATTGGATGGTGAATTTTGATCGTAAAACGGAATATTGGTAATACCGTCACTTATATAAGCTCTTCCGGCGGCTGTAAGGTCACCGTTCACTTTCCAGATATTATTCCCTTCTGCCAGGTTTACTGTAGACCAGCCTGTAGGCAAGCCTGCTGTATCAAAAGATTCTGAAGCCAGGTCAAACACTTCGCTTCCTGTTCGGGGAGCAAAGTCGTTATCTGAAATAGCGTACTCCTGCTTGAAGAATTCCCCATTATAAACGAATGAGAGTACGATTGTTTCGTTATCTTCAATCAGCGCATCGTCATAAACGGTGATTTCAATAGTCTGGGTTTGTGAACCAGTAAAGCTTAAATCCTTAGAAGATACATTGAAATCTGTTCCTTCCGAAGCGGTACTTCCAGCGGTACTTAAAGTGATATTAGCCGAAGGGTTTATTTCTACTCCCGTAAGAACTACGGAATAGGTGTTAAAATCTTCACAACCGTTCAATTCATTGTTTTCTGAAAATATTTGAAGATTACTGTCGCTGAAGCTAATAGAATTAGGCTCACCCGCATTAAATTTAGGTCCCACATCTACCCCATACCATGCGTTGGTGGTTTGTTCCTCTTCAAAAGAGCCTATTCCGAATAGGGTTTGAGCCACCAGAATAGAAGTTTCACGCATTTCAGCAAATTTAGCATTTGGAGAAAGCATGGTTTCTGCAATATAAGTAATCTTCGATGCTTTGTCGAATCCAAGTCCGGTAACAGAATAAGTATTGCCCGCATCGGTTATTCCATCTTCCGCACCTGGTTTATTAAATCCGGGGGAAATAGTCTGACCACTTCCTGCCACCAGTAAATAATACCATTTATTCAAAACCCCGCTGTTAGTGTGAACACCACATTGATCATTTGCTAAAGTAGGAGTTCCACATTCAGGATTTATCCAGTTTTCACCACCATAAGAATCAGGATCTCCCGCAGTTTTTGGACTATCCATCCATCTTAAGGCACGGGAATTAGCATCTCCGGGAGGCAAACCCCCATCTCTTTCATCTATTTGTTCTCCAATCCCCCAGGTATCAAAATTAAGGTTTCCGTCAATCTGGGTTAGCACATAATTTTCAACGGCCGCTGCCCATATATCGGAAAAACCTTCGTTCATAGCTCCAGATTCCCTTGCATAAACGAGATCTGCAGTAAATTCACAAACGCCGTGACCAATTTCATGTGCACAAACATCCATAGAAGTTAAAGGAGCAAAAGAACCGTTTGGATTAGTACCTCCCTGATAACTACCATCTCCATAGGTCATTGCAGTACCATTCCAGAAAGCATTATCATAAGCGTCACCAAAATGAACATAATTAAAAACTTTGGTACCCTTATCGTCATAACTTAATCTGTTATGTACATTTTTCCAGTAGTCCAGTACTACTTCGGCACCCCAATGGGCATCCAGGGCTACATCATCATTGTTTTTTTCGTTAGCAATAGGATAAACACTGGTGGTAGAAAATTCATCTTTTCGATGCTCAGCTGAATTCCAGATGTTATCGGCTGTTTCAGGATTTAGAAGATCACCGTCACCATCTGCTACAGGAACTGCCAGATCTGCAAGTGCAGGAATATTTAAAGGTAAACCACCTATACCTTCGTAAGAAAATGTTTCGTTTTCAATGCCACTTGGAGTAACTCCTTTAAGAACAAAGTTACCATTAGCGTCCTGAGAAGTATCAAAATTTCTCGTACCTGCGTAACGAGTGTCTCCGCTTGCGGTTAGAAAAGGAATATTAACTGACTTATTTTCAGGTTTGCGGATAGTGTTTTTTATTTCTTCTTTAGAATGCCCGTTGGCATGTTTAATTATAGCATCGGTAAGTAAAATTTTACCGGAATTTGCATCTACATAAATATCAGCTCTGGAAATAGGTTCGGCAGCATAAATATTAAATTTATAAGCAATAGCAGGATCAACTTCGGTAGTACCGTAATCGTCCACGATTACCAGTTGGCCTTTTGGATAATATTCCTCATAAGCGGCATCTATTTCGGGACCACTTCCAAGAGTCCTGATGTATTCCCAGGAATAGAGACTGGCTCCAACATGGTTCAATGCTATTTGCAGGGCAGCTTCCTCACCTAAAGAGGCAGTGGTTGAGAAGGAATCTGGCAAATTGTAATACTCTGCAGAAAAAGCGGTAACAACATTTTCTTTCGAAACAGCCTTAAAAACACCATGCTCCACTTTTACGCTATTTTTATATTGCTGAAATTTATTTATCTGCAATCCATGGGAAGTAAGGCTGCTTTCAAGTACAAAATCTGTTTCCGTGCCCGTTCCAAGAACAGTTTTAAGAAATTCAGGAGCCTCGCTTAATTGCAATTCTCCTTTTGAAGTATTCATTTGCATGAGAGAGGGTGTGCCACGGCCCGCTTCCATAATAAAACTTTTTACCCTGGGATCATTGTTTAAATTGGTTTCTATTTCCTCACTTGTAACCTGGGAGAAAGCGGTAAAAGTGGTAATAAAAAAGATCATTAGAAGGTAGCCCCTTCTGAGAAGTAATTTTTGTTTCATAATTAAAGTTTAGTTAGGTTAATGGTATTTACGAAAAAAAACACATTACGGTTTTCATTTTTGTTCCTTGAAAATCGTTAAAAAGAATATAATACCCGGTGTAATACATATTTTTTAATATTAAATTAATAAAATTTATTAAAAATTAATGAAAATCAGAGCGTTCAAAAGATGAATTTAAGTACGCTTTTGACTGGTATGAGAACAAAGAAGTTTATAACGAACCTTAAATACCAGTCCAGGTTTTGTCTTTTAAATCTAAATAACAGCATTTCAAATAAATTCGATATTCAGCTTATTTAGCCTATCTTTGCAGCCGCAAAAACAAAGCATCTAAATTTTTTTATATGAAAGCTGGAATTGTAGGACTGCCTAACGTAGGTAAATCGACACTTTTTAACTGTTTGAGTAATGCTAAGGCTCAGAGTGCAAATTTTCCATTCTGTACCATAGAACCGAATGTAGGTGTAGTGAATGTTCCGGATCCAAGATTATTGAAACTTGAAGAATTAGTGAATCCAGAAAAAGTAATTCCTGCGACTGTAGAGATCGTTGATATTGCCGGCCTGGTAAAAGGGGCCAGTAAAGGAGAAGGTTTAGGAAACCAGTTCCTGGGAAATATTAGGGAGACTGACGCTATTCTTCATGTATTAAGGTGTTTTGAAGATGATAATATTGTGCATGTTGATGGTTCTATAGATCCTATTAGGGATAAAGAAACCATAGATATGGAACTTCAACTTAAGGATTTAGAAACAACTGAAAAGAAACTGGAGAAAGTAAAAAGAGCCGCTAAAACCGGTAATAAGGAAGCACAGAAAGAAGAAGCTGCATTATTAAAGGTGAAAGCCGGACTTGAGGCCGGAAAATCTGTTCGTGCTATTGATCTGGGTGAAGAGGAAAAGAAAGAATTTATCGCACCGATGCAATTTATTACAGATAAACCCGTGATGTATGTTTGTAATGTAGATGAAGGTGCTGCAGTAGAAGGAAATAAGCACGTTGAACGGGTAAAGGAAGCCGTAAAAGATGAAAATGCGGAGGTTTTGGTGCTAGCTGTTGGAACCGAAGCCGATATCACCGAATTAGATGATTTTGAAGAAAGGCAAATGTTCCTTCAGGATATAGGATTGGATGAGCCTGGATCAGCGAAACTTATTCGAGGAGCCTATGAGCTTCTTGATCTACAAACATATTTTACCGCCGGAGTTAAAGAAGTAAGAGCCTGGACAATCCCTGTTGGTTCTTCTGCTCCACAGGCTGCTGGTGTAATCCACACCGATTTTGAAAAAGGCTTTATTCGTGCTGAGGTAATTGGCTATGATGATTATGTAAGCTTTGGAAGTGAAGCTAAGGTAAAAGAGGCGGGAAAAATGAGAGTAGAAGGAAAAGAATATATCGTTAAGGATGGGGATGTGATGCATTTCCGTTTTAACGTCTAAGGAAGTTAGGGTTTGGAGTACGAAGTTTGAAGTACAAGTAAGGAACAACGAACTACGAACAACAACGAAGAAAGAAAAATGAATAACGAATAATGAACAATTAACGAATCCCAAATCCCGAATATCGAAACCTGAAACTTAATTTTCGTAATTCGTAATTCACACTTCGGACTATATTCATGTTCATTCTGAATGTAATGTGGCGAAATGAAGAATCTTTTGGTAATTCGTTGTAATACTAATTATATAATCTGGATGATACGGGATTAGCATGGAGAAGTTAAAATTTAAAAAGCGTTTCAGCTTCGCTCGATGTGGTATTTAGATTTCGAACAAATAAATTTTCGTAATTTCGTCGTATCTCAAACTTCATAGTTCTAGATTCATACTTCGCAATTAACATTTCTTCTAAATTCTTTGTTAATTACTTTCGCGTAGAACTATTTCAGTTTTTTAGCTATTGCCTTATATTTAGGCCATAACTCCATTACTACCTATGAGCGAGAATACTAAATATACCGAAGATAATATTCGGTCATTAGACTGGAAGGAACATATTCGTATGCGTCCCGGGATGTACATCGGGAAACTTGGAGATGGATCCAGTCAGGATGACGGCATATATATACTCTTAAAAGAAGTTATAGATAATAGTATTGACGAGTTCGTGATGGGCGCAGGAAAAACCATTGAAATTTCTGTGCAGAATCAGCGGGTTATCGTTCGTGACTTTGGTAGGGGAATTCCACTAGGGAAAGTTGTAGATGTAGTTTCCAAGATGAATACCGGAGGTAAGTACGATACACGAGCCTTTAAAAAATCTGTAGGTTTAAATGGTGTTGGTACCAAAGCGGTAAATGCGCTTTCTTCCTATTTTCGGGTGGAATCTTCCCGGGATTCAAAAAGTCATGCTGCTGAATTTGAGCAGGGGGAATTAAAAGATGAGGAACATCTTGAAGAAACCTCTCGCAGAAGAGGAACCAAGATCACTTTTATACCGGATGAGGTCATTTTTAAAAACTATAAATTCAGAAATGAATATATAGAGAAAATGCTTAAAAACTATGTATACCTCAATCCGGGACTAACCATCGTTTTTAACGGTGAAAAGTTCTATTCTGAAAATGGCCTAAAAGATCTTCTTGGAGATAGTATTCATGAAGATGATATGCTGTACCCAATTCTTCATTTAAAGGGAGAAGATATTGAAGTTGCCATCACGCATAGTAAATCCCAATATTCTGAAGAATACCACTCTTTTGTGAATGGACAGAATACTTCTCAGGGAGGGACGCACCTGGCAGCCTTTAGAGAAGCAGTAGTAAAAACCGTTCGTGAATTCTATGGAAAAAATTACGAAGCCAGCGATATAAGAAAATCCATTGTCGCCGCCATTAGTATCAAAGTAATGGAGCCGGTTTTTGAAAGTCAGACGAAAACAAAACTAGGTTCTACAGATATGGGCGGAAAACTTCCAACGGTAAGGACCTATATTAATGATTTTGTAAAAAGGAATCTTGATAATTATCTGCATAAAAATCCGGAAACTGCTGAAAGTCTTCAGCGTAAAATACTTCAGGCAGAAAGAGAACGTAAAGATCTTTCAGGAATTCGAAAGCTAGCCAAAGACAGAGCTAAAAAAGCCAGTCTTCATAATAAAAAATTAAGAGATTGCAGGGTTCACCTGGGAGATAGTAAACATGAACGTTGTTTAGAAACTACTTTATTCATAACCGAGGGGGATTCTGCAAGTGGATCTATTACCAAAAGCCGTGACGTGGTTACCCAGGCTGTTTTTAGTTTGAAAGGTAAACCTCTAAACAGTTACGGACTTTCAAAAAAGATCGTTTACGAAAATGAGGAATTCAACCTGCTTCAGGCAGCTTTAAATATTGAAGATTCTCTGGAAGATCTTAGGTACCATAATATTGTGATTGCTACAGATGCCGATGTTGATGGGATGCACATTAGATTATTATTGATCACTTTTTTCCTTCAGTTCTTCCCCGAATTGATCAAAGAAAATCATTTATATATCTTACAAACCCCTTTATTCAGGGTACGTAATAAAAAGGAAACGATCTATTGTTACAGTGAAATGGAGCGTAAACAGGCGATCGAAAAACTTTCGGGAAAACCTGAAATCACTCGTTTTAAAGGTTTGGGGGAAATAAGCCCAGATGAATTTGTCCATTTTATAGGAGAAGATATCCGTTTAGATCCCGTAATGCTGGATAAAGACAAGTCTATTGAAGAAATGTTGAGTTTTTACATGGGTAAAAATACACCCGATAGACAGGAATTTATCATCGATAACCTGAAAGTTGAATTAGACCTTGTTGAAGAGCTTGGCATATGAGATTTACCAATAAAAACGAGGTCAAAATAATTCCATCTATTTATATCGTTCTTGTGGCGGTATTTGTTACCAATGTTTTTGTGAACATTGAGATCATGGCTTCTTCAGAATCTGAACAGCAGATAAGTTTCAGCCATTTTGTGCCCAATATCGTCACACTGCTTTTAGGATTATACGTTCATAGAATCGGTCAGTCTTTTGATTTTGATAGTGACGGGGAAACGCTGAATTTTAAAAACAACGGAGTCTTTTTTTCAAAATTTATGGAATACCGGGTTCAGAAAGCTGAATTCCCTAAGAGAAAACTGGGGAAATTCAAATTTATGGATTATGGGATCTATTCTGCATTGACTATTTATATTAATTCCAGAAGGAAAAAAGGCTATAGAAAGTATACATTCAATACCACATTTTTAAATCGAAAAAAGAAAAGGGGAATGGTTGATTCCTTGAACAAAGTTCTACAAACCGTTCCTAAACCTACTGCCTAATGGAAGAAAACCAAGAAGGAGCTCAAGAAGAGCAGTTTGAAAGTAAAGAAGAACTTATAAAGGTAACCGGCATGTACAAAGACTGGTTTCTGGATTATGCTTCATACGTAATCCTGGAACGGGCAGTACCTGCAATTGAAGATGGTTTTAAACCAGTACAACGCCGAATCATGCATTCTATGAAGGATCTTGATGATGGGCGCTACAATAAAGTTGCGAATATCGTAGGACATACCATGCAGTATCACCCTCACGGGGATGCCAGTATTGGTGATGCGATGGTTCAGATTGGTCAAAAGGATATTCTTATAGATACCCAGGGAAACTGGGGAAATATTTTAACAGGGGACCGTGCGGCTGCTCCTCGTTATATCGAGGCCAGACTTTCAAAATTTGCTTTAGAAGTTCTTTTTAGTCCGAAGTTAACCGAATGGCAACTTTCTTATGATGGTAGAAAACAGGAACCGGTAAACCTTCCGGTAAAATTCCCCATGTTGTTAGCGCAGGGAGCTGAGGGAATTGCCGTTGGGCTAAGTACCAGATTTCTTCCGCATAATTTCAATGAACTTATAGATGCCTCAATACAGCATTTGAGAGGAAAGAGTTTTAAACTTTTTCCTGATTTCCCAACCGGCGGAATTGCAGATATTTCTAATTATAATGATGGAAAACGCGGTGGTAGAGTAAGGATTAGGGCGAAGATCAATCAGTTGGATAAAAATACGCTGGTAATCAATGAAATTCCTTACGGCACCAATACCTCGAGCCTTATAGATTCTATTCTTAAGGCTAATGATAAAGGGAAGATCAAGATCAAAAAGATCGAAGATAATACCGCTGCTGAGGTGGAAATCCTGATTCATTTACCAAATAATTTATCTCCAGATAAGACTATTGATGCATTGTACGCTTTCACTCAATGTGAAAATTCACTGGCACCTCTAGGTTGTGTAATTATAGATCATAAGCCGGTATTCCTAGGCGTATCTGATGTTTTGAGAAGATCTACAGATCATACGCTACATTTGCTGAAGCGGGAATTGGAAATAAAGCTTGACGAGCTGGAAGAAAGCTGGCACTTTGCTTCTTTAGAAAGGATCTTTATTGAAAATCGTATTTATCGTGATATTGAAGAAGAAGAAACCTGGCCAGGAGTGATTCAGGCGATAGATAAAGGTTTAAAACCGCATACAAAACACCTTAAAAGAGCAGTGACCGAAGAAGATATTGTTCGGCTTACTGAAATAAGGATTAAAAGAATATCCAAATTTGATATTGATAAAGCACAACAAAAAATTGATGCCCTGGAAGGGGAAATCGCCCAGGTGAAACATCACCTTGATCATATCGTTGATTTTGCTGTTGATTATTTTAAAAAGCTAAAAAAGGATTACGGCACAGGAAAAGAAAGAAAAACAGAACTCCGACTTTTTGAAGATATTGAAGCTACCAAAGTCGTGATTCGCAACACCAAACTCTATGTGAACAGAGCAGAAGGTTTTGTAGGTACTTCCCTTAAAAAGGACGAATATGTAACCGAATGTTCAGATATTGATGATGTTATCTGTTTTACCGCAGATGGTAAAATGATGGTCACAAAAGTAGATGCTAAAACATTTATTGGTAAAGATATCATTCATGTAGCCATCTTTAAGAAAAAAGACAAGCGTACCACCTATAATATGGTGTACCGGGACGGAAAAGCCGGAAACACTTACGTGAAACGCTTCGCAGTCACTTCAGTAACCAGGGATAGGGAATATGATCTTAGCCAGGGTAAAAAAGACTCTAAAGTGCTGTATTTTTCTGCAAATCCCAATGGGGAAGCAGAAGTAGTAACCGTATTGCTCCGTCAGGTAGGAAGTATACGCAAAGTGAAATTCGATCTTGATTTTGCTGAAATTCTTATTAAAGGCAGGAATGTAAAAGGAAATATTGTCACAAAATATTCCGTAAAGAGAATTGAATTAAAGGAAGAAGGCGTTTCTACTCTTAAACCTCGCCGAATTTGGTTTGATGACACGGTAAAAAGATTGAATGTAGACGAAAGAGGTGAGCTTTTAGGTGAATTTAGAGGTGAAGACAGGCTGCTTATTATCACTCAGGATGGTGTCGCCAAGACCATTAAACCAGAATTAACCACAAGATTTGATGAGGAGATCATCGTGCTGGAAAAATGGATAAAAGACAAACCTATTTCAGCTATTTACTGGGAACCTGAAAAGGAACGCTTTTACGTAAAACGTTTTGTAATAGAACATCCGGATAAAGAAGAGAGATTTATTTCAGAGCACGAAGATTCATTTTTAGAGCTTGTCTCTACAGATTATTATCCCATGGCAGAAATCGTATATACCAAGCCTAAAGGGAAAGAGCGTCGCGATAATGAAGAAGTGAATCTGGAGGAATTTATTTCCATAAAAGGAATAAAAGCCCTAGGGAATCAACTTACTTCAGAAAAGGTAAATCAGATAAATCTGCTGGATCCAATGCCTTATGAAAAGGAAGAGGGTGTAGAGGAAAATAATGAAAATTCTGAAGAAATCACTGGTGAAGATATTAAAGCCGGAAAGATCAAAGCTGCAGATAAATCAAAATCAGACGATCAACCTTCTTTATTTGATGAATAATGGGCATATTTAAAGAGTTTAAAGAATTTGCTGTAAAAGGCAATATGGTAGATATGGCGGTAGGTATCATTATTGGTACTGCCTTTAATGGTGTTGTAGATGTGCTTGTAAAGCAAATCATAATGCCTCCGCTAAGTTTACTCACCGATGGTATAAACTATGCCGACAGAAAATTTGTTTTAAAAGAAAGCTCTGGAGTTAAAGGTGCTGCCGATTTTGTGGAGGAAGTCTCTATAGGTTACGGCTTACTTATCGAAACCATGATCGATTTTATTGTAATTGGGTTTGTAGTATTCCTGGTGGTTAAATTTATGAACCGCTTTAGAAATAAAGCGCAGGATCCTAAAAACAAGACCGTGGTTACTCCCAAGGATATTGAGTTACTTTCTAGCCTGAATGATAAGATGGAAGAACAGAATAAACTTTTAAGGGAGCGCCAAAATTAATCTTCTGAAATTTTTCTCACTTCACCACGAGCCTTTTTAGGGTCTCCAACCTGTCCGTATTCAAATTTATAGCCATTCTTGGTGGTAGTAAGAATCTTGATATGAATAGGCTTTTCTTCAGCCATTCCCTGCGGATTTAGATTCTTAAGTATATACTCACAGTCATTGATCCATCTCACCGAAGAAGTATCTGTTTTTCCCTGATAATTTTCAATTTCAATACTGTCGGTTCTTATAAAACGGGAGGTTTGCAGCTCTCCATTGATATATGATTCGAATTCGTAAGTACCGGTTCGAAAGTCTTTACAATTCCTTTCGGCATTAAAACAGGAATTAAGTAATAGGATGGCTAAAAAGGGAAAAAATCTTTTCATACCGCAAAATAATTCAAATTAAACGGGATTATCAATTTTCAAAGGCTTCAAAACTGCCATCAGTATAAAAAATTACAATTTTCTGAATTTGCTTTCCAGATTTGTTGGAAATAAAAGAATCCGAAGATTGATTCCCTGGTTTTGCAATTTCTTCCTGTTTAGGATAACTAGCTGAAACTTCCTGCTTCTGTTTATTTTCTTTTTTGTGTGTGGTCTCTTTTTGAGAAGTGGAAGGAAATGTACCTTTTCCATTTAGCAACCAATACAATTCAACTTCAGGAAAATTCTGGACCACCTTCATCACAAAATCCAGACTCGGTTTATTCCTGCCTGATAGAATATGAGAAATGGAAGAGCGGCCCACTTCAATTTGATCAGCAAAAGATGCAGCTGATAAATCGTAAAAATTAAGAATTTTATTAAGCCGATTTGCAAACTTTTCTGTGTTTACCATTGTAAATAAATTGAAAGATGAATTCTATTTACAAATGTAAATAATATTTCCAAATACATATCATTACAATTGTAAACAAACTTAATATATTTGAATAAAAATCTTAAATAACGATGTGTAAATATCTAAAAAATAGCAATATACATTTATAATTATAGAGAATAGGATATTTTCCAAGTATCTATTAACGAGCCAGTGTTTTTACGTTTACAAATGTGTACAGTCTTATTTAAATCTATTGTTTACAATTGTAAAACTTACATTGTTTAGTTTTGTAAACATGAAGAATAATGTCCTTAAAAATCTATTTAGCAATCAGTCTTACGAACAGGTGAAGTTCACAGATATAACCGGAAGATATATTACCAATTCCCATCTTGAACAGGTTTTTAATGAATTTAAAAATGATTTCGAAATCTCGATTCCGGGAAAATCTGTTCTGGGTAAACCTATATATCAGTTCAAGGCAGGAACCGGAAATATAAAAGTTTTAGCCTGGTCTCAAATGCATGGAAATGAATCTACCACTACAAAGGCTGTTTTTGATCTTTTGAATTCCTTTAAGTTGATTTCCAATGAAAACTCAATTTCTGGCATCCTTGAAAATTGTACGCTTACGCTAATTCCCATTCTCAATCCTGACGGAGCTGAGGCTTATACGCGGGTTAATGCAAATTCCATCGATCTAAACAGGGATCTTCAGGAGCTTAATCAGCCTGAAAGTAAGCTTTTAAAAGAAGTTTATGATGACCTGAAACCCGATTTTTGTCTCAACCTGCATGATCAACGTACAATTTTTAGCGCAGGATCCAGGCCGAAGTCGGCTATCCTTTCTTTTTTGACTCCATCGATGGATGAACAGCGCAGTATAGATGATTATAGGAAGAGAAGTATGAGTATCATCGCCGGTATGGCAGAAGATCTGTCTAGTGATTTATCAGGGAATATAGGAAGATATGATGATGCTTTTAATATTAATTGTGCCGGGGATACATTTCAAAATCTTTCAACCCCTACGATTTTGTTTGAAGCCGGTCATTTTCCGGGTGATTATGAGAGAGAAATCACCAGAAAAATGGTGTATAAGGCTTTGATCTCCTGTTTATATCGAATTTCGAAAGAAAACATCGATCTGGTTGACTATAAAAAGTATTTTGAACTTCCTCAAAATCAGAAACTTTTTAATGATTTGATTATTCGAAAAGCAATGATCAATGGTGACGTGCGAGATGTTGCTATTCAGTTCAAAGAAGTTTTAAAAAATGGAAAAATTGAATTTGTTCCAATGATCGAAAAAATATTACCTGAAATTAATAAATATGCTCACCAGGAAATCAATGCAGATCGAAAATTATTAAAGCTCTCAGATGATTCAGAAATTACCGAAAACGTTATAGTTAATAAAATTATCTTAAATGATGAAGAATTAGAGGTTAAATACGGATAAATATCAAATTATCTGACAATAATTCAACGATTTTGTATTAATTTTGAGGTTCATTAAAAAAAGAACTTTAAAATGGCTAAGTTTAAATTAGACGAAACAGACCATCAAATTCTTGATATGCTTATCGAGAATACCAGGACACCATTTACCGATATCGCTAAAAAACTATTAATTTCTGCCGGAACGGTTCATGTAAGGGTAAAGAAGATGGAGGAAGCCGGGATAATTATTGGCTCTTCATTAACCTTGGATTATAAAAAACTAGGATATGCTTTTATTGCATATGTTGGGGTATTTCTTAAAAACACTTCACAAACCAAATTTGTCCTAGAAAGAATAAATGAAATTCCTTTTGTGACGGTAGCTCACGTTACCACTGGAAAGTTCAATGTATTTTGTAAGATCCGCGCAAAGAATACGCAGCATGCAAAAGACATTATCTTCTTACTGGATGATATTGAAGGGGTATATAGAACTGAAACCATGATTTCCTTAGAGGAAAGTATTAATGATAAGAAGCGCCTGATGCACTCGATTTTTCAGGAAATGTAAGCAGTCTTAAACGATTAATAACAACCCTTTAGACTGCATTTGTTTAAAGGGTTTTTTTGTAAAAATAAATTAAACCATCTAAAAATTTTTTTATGCACAGAGAACCAAGATTAGATAGATTTAATGATAACGTGCTCGCGAAATACCAGGTATATAATAGCATATTCCTCACCTTGCCATATGACGATATAAGAAAAACAGGGGCGCTTTTACCCTTGTTTCAGGAGTTGTGTGAGACCGGATTCGCTAATAATGAAAATCCTTCGCAAATTGTAAATCGGTTTTTTAATAAGTACGGCGAAGATCCTACAGAAGAAGAAAAAGTAGATTTACTTTTCAAATTTATACAATATATAGAAAGACAGGTTGTTTTGTTCGATGCTATTGAAGATGCTTCATTTTCAATCGTAAATAATATGGATGGACGTGGGACTCTTAGAAGTGTAAAGGAAGAGGCTGAAGCAAAGCAGAAAGTAGAGGAGTTAAAGCAATACTTAAAAAGGTTTAATGTAAGGCCAACTCTTACAGCACATCCCACTCAATTTTACCCGGGTACTGTTTTAGGAATTATTACAGATCTCGATAAAGCTATTCAAAAAAATGATCTGGTAAAGATTAAACAGCTATTGGCTCAGTTGGGTAAAACTCCGTTTTTCAAGAAAGAGAAACCAACTCCTTATGATGAGGCTGTAAACTTGATTTGGTATTTTGAGAATGTATTTTATCAAAGCGCAAGTAAAATCCATAATTATATTCAGCAGAATATTTTTGATGGGGAAGAGATAGGGAATCAGGTAATTAATCTAGGTTTCTGGCCCGGTGGCGATCGTGATGGAAATCCATTTGTAACTACAGATATAACCCTGAGAGTGGCTAAAAGACTAAGGAGAACGATATTACTAAATTACTATAGGGATATCCGAAAATTAAAAAGAAGATTGACCTTTAGGGAGGTTCATGAGTTGATGGCTGAAATAGAAAAAGGGCTTTATGATTCTGCGATTTCTAAATCTGGCACTATTAAACTGCCTATTGAAGATTTTAGGTCTAAGCTATTTAAAATAAAAGAGATACTTAATAAAGAACATCAATCTCTTTTTATTGATGAAGTAGATGATATGCTTAATAAAATTAATTTGTTCGGGTATCATTTTGCAACGCTGGATATCCGGCAGGATTCTAGTATTCATCAAGAAGTTTTAGAAGATTTAAGTAAGCTCCACCCAGATTTGATCCCTTCAGATTACAATGAACTGGATGACGAGAAACAAATTGAAATATTAAGTAATGTTAAGGGAGAACTTGATCCGGAGAAGATGGAAGATGGAATGACCAAAGCCACTATTTCTTCTATTTATGCGATGCAGGAAATACAGGAAAAGAGTGGTGAAATGGGCGCGAACCGTTATATTATTAGTAACTGCGGTAGTGTGCAGGGGGTTCTTCAGCCTTTTGCTTTTATAAGAATGACCGGTTGGCAAAAACCAAGTGTAGACGTGATCCCTTTATTTGAAACCGTTCCAGATCTTCAGGAGGCGCATAATGTGATGGAAAAGCTCTATACTAATCCTGTTTATAAAGAACATTTGGAGCGAAGAGGCAATAAGCAAACAATCATGCTCGGTTTTAGTGACGGAACTAAGGATGGTGGTTATTTAATGGCCAACTGGAGTATTTACAAGGCCAAAGAAGCTCTTACTAAAATCTCACGGGAATATGGAATTATGGTAGTTTTCTTTGATGGCAGGGGAGGCCCACCGGCTCGAGGTGGTGGAAAAACACACCAGTTCTATGCTTCGTTGGGGCCTACCATAGAAAATGAGGAAATTCAACTTACGGTTCAGGGACAAACTATTAGTTCAAATTTCGGCACTAAAGATTCATGTACTTATAACCTGGAACAGTTATTAAGTTCCGGGGTTTCCAACGAAATTTTCAGCAATGGAAAAAACGTGTTGAAAGATGAAGATAGAAAAACGATGACCGAGTTGGCCGAGATAAGCTACGAAACCTACATGAACTTTAAGAAGCATCCAAGGTTCATCCCTTATTTAGAGAAGATGAGTACCTTAAAGTATTACGCTAAGACAAATATTGGAAGTAGGCCTTCAAAACGTAATAAATCTGCGGAACTCAATCTTTCAGATCTTCGGGCCATTCCATTCGTGGGGAGCTGGAGTCAGTTAAAACAAAATGTTCCTGGATTTTTTGGTGTTGGAACAGCCATGGAAAGGCTGGAAAAGGAAGGTGATTTTGATAAGGTGAAACAGCTTTATGAAAATTCGGAGTTTTTTAGGACATTACTGGAAAATAGTATGATGAGCCTTACCAAATCGTTTTTTCCTTTAACCGCTTATATGAAAAATGATGAAGAATTTGGAGAATTCTGGCAAATAATCCATGAGGAGTTTGAGCGAACAAAAAAGATGCTTCTAAAGGTGACAGGCTATAATGTGTTAATGCAGAATCAACCTGCGGGTAGAGCCTCTATCCAGGCAAGAGAAAGAATTGTGCTACCATTGTTAACCATCCAACAGCATGCTTTACGAATGGTTCAGGAATTAAATAAAAATCCTGAAAATGCTGGTGAAAAACTGGAGACCTTTGAGAAAATGGTGACACGCTCACTGTATGGGAATATTAATGCAAGTAGAAATTCAGCTTAAATGATAAAATCAGAATTAACTCAAGGCGAAATAGGAGATTTTTACTGGCGCTATATTAATAAAATTGACGATAAGGCTGAGCTTATTGAAACCCTGGAAAATAATAGGATAGAATTCAGTGATTTTTTAAAAACAGTTCCACAGGAAAAATGGGATTATCGCTATTCCTCTGGAAAATGGAGTATTCTGGAAATGCTTCAGCATATTATAGATACTGAACGTATTTTTCAATACAGGGCATTATGCTTTGCCAGAAATGAGAAAAACTCCCTACCAGGATTTGACCACGATATTTATGTGTTGAATTCTGATGCAGAGGTACGAAGGCCTGATGATTTGATTGAAGAATTTAAATCTGTCCGGAAAGCTGGTATTTTTCTATTCAGAAGTTTGTCAGAAGAAAGGCTTAAAATTGTTGGCAATATGAATGATATGAATGCCACTCCCCGTGCCATAGGTTTTATTGTGGCCGGGCATGCCTTGCATCATAAAGATATAATAACTCAAAAATATCTTTGATGTGGAACACCGTAAAAATATATTTGAAGCTCTTGAAAAAAGCCTATGTAAGCTGGAATAAGAATGAGCCATACGCAAGAAGCGCAACCATTGCCTATTATGCGCTTTTTTCATTACCGTCTTTGCTGATAATCGTAGTTAGCATTGCCGGGTATTTTTATGGTCAGGAAGCTGTTCGTGGCCGACTTACGGGGGAAATAGCAGAATTCATTGGTCAGGACACTGCTGATGCCATTGAACTAATGATTGAGAATGTGGCACTTTCTCAAGATTCCACACTGGCCATCATCTTTGGTTTGGCTATGCTGATTTTTGGTGCCACCGGCGTCTTTTTTCAGCTAAAGATCGCTATGAACAATATCTGGAATGTAGCTGCAAAATCTACCGATTTTTGGCGACTGGTTCTTGATAGGGTCATTTCCCTTGGAATGGTGCTGGTAATAGGTTTGCTGCTGCTCATTGCCCTCGTGATTTCCACGCTCCTAAAAGTCCTTGCCGATAAAATCCAGCAAATTTTACCAAACCTAACTGAAACTGTAGTTTTAATTGCAGATTTTGCCCTAAGTTTCTTTTTTATAACCACTTTATTTGCCGCAATTTTCAAACTGCTGCCTGATATTAAGATCAGGATCAAAACAACGTATATGGGTGCAGCGGTAACCACTATTTTATTTCTTATAGGGGAATTTCTTATTAGTTTCTATTTTGGCCAAAGTGAACCTGCTTCTGTTTATGGCGGGGCTTCTTCTGTGGTGCTTATTCTATTATGGGTATACTACACCTGTTTGATTCTGTTTTTTGGTGCTGAATTTACCGTTCAATATGCTTTGGTTCGAAAAGAGAAAGTAGAACCAAATAGATTTGGTGAACCGGCCATTTATCAGGAAATGAAAAAACTGGAGCAAAAGCGGGTTCAGCTGAAGGAAGAAAAATACATTGTGGATAGGTTAAAATCTTACCTGGATATTGACGATGAAAAATCGAAAAACACCGATTCTCCTGGCACTTAGTAAAGGTTTAA
Organism: Christiangramia sp.; assembly: GCF_029937855.1. Lineage (GTDB taxonomy): Bacteria > Bacteroidota > Bacteroidia > Flavobacteriales > Flavobacteriaceae > Christiangramia. The sequence continues at coordinate 10,072 of NZ_JAPYPC010000026.1, read as the reverse complement.
CGTAAACCTCTTTATTTTTAGTAGAGCCTTAATACAGTTTTCCTTAGCTCATCTTTATATTTATTCAAACGAAAAATAAGATTAAATTATGGAAAAGAGAATTGCAATTTTGGCCACACATGGATTTGAAGAAAGTGAGTTGGCATCTCCAAAAGAAGCAATGGAGAAAGAAGGATTTAAAGTAGAAATAGTAAGTCTGGAAAAAGGAAAAATTAAATCCTGGGATAAAGAAAACTGGGGTAAAGAATATAATGTTGATAAAACTTTAGATGAAGTTTCTGCAAAAGATTATAATGCATTGGTACTGCCAGGAGGAGTTATTAATCCAGACAATTTAAGGAGGGAAGAAAAAGCTTTGGTATTTGTAAGAGATTTCTTTAAACAAAGTAAACCAGTAGCGGCCATATGCCACGCAGCCTGGACTTTAATTAGTGCAGATGTGGTAGAAGGTAGAACGATGACTTCTTTTAAATCGTTGAAAAAAGATCTGGAAAATGCCGGGGCCCTTTGGGTAGATAAAGAGGTGGTAGTAGATGAAGCCTTGGTAACTAGTAGAAATCCTGATGATCTTCCTGCTTTCAATGCAAAAGTAATTGAGGAAATTAAAGAAGGCAAGCACGATTTACAACATGCTTAATTAATGATAATATCAAAATTTTGAGATAAATTTAAAGGAACGCCGGAGCGTTCCTTTTTTTATTGGTCTTCGTCCTCTTCGTCTGAATCATCATTTTTTTCAGGAATATCAACAATCGGATCATTGAATTCTGAATCATCGTAGTCATCCTCATCAAAATTCGCCATGGTTGTCTCAAGACGTGTACTAACTTTTACAAGATATATAGCGTCCTCAGTTCTTACCTCCACAGCATCTACTGTTTCGTTTTTAGCATTTTTAAAAGAAATTACCTGATCGTCATCATAGCCGTCTGGATACTTCTCTACCAGCAATCCTAAAATTTCCGGAGTGAGCTTTTTGTAATCTACGATTATCCTTTTCATAGTATTAATGGTTTATGCAAGTATAAATAAAAAATTAAATCAGATACAAGCCTTATCAGGATATTATCATAATTTTTAATTATTTAAAATTCAGATTCTTGCATAAAAATCGAAGGCTTGTTGAATGATTTCCTCGGGTACAACGATGTCACAAACCGGCTTTCCGATGTCTTCCAGAAGTACAAAATTAATATTTCCCCGATCGTTCTTTTTATCGAATTTCATCAGTTTCTTAATATGTTCAATATCATTTTCAGAAAACTCTTCTTTTCCATACATATTCTTTATTACTCGGGTAATATTCTGAAGTTTTTCTTTGGGAAAATTTTTTAATTGAACAGATAGGTATGTTTCCAGGATCATTCCTGCGGCAATAGCCTCCCCATGTAAAAGTTTTTTCTTTTCGGGATGAGTTAGGCAATAGGATTCTATAGCATGCCCCAGGGTGTGGCCATAATTCAATATTTTTCGAATATTCTGCTCGAAGGGATCTTTATCTACAATAGTTCCTTTTATTTTTACAGATTGCTTAATAATTTCATCAAGATGGGACAAATCTAAGTCTGATAGATTTGAAACCCGATCCCAATAAGATTCATCAGCAATTAATCCATGTTTTAGAATTTCAGCAAGGCCGCTCCTCATTTCCTGGGGAGAGAGTGTCGAGAGATATGAAGAATCAATAAGCACCATTTCTGGCTGATTGATAATTCCAATCTGGTTTTTGAGATTCCCAAGGTCTACTCCGGTTTTACCTCCAACAGAAGCATCTACCATAGAAAGTAGGGTTGTGGGAACATTTATAAATTGTATGCCACGCTTAAAAGCAGAGGCCACAAAACCACCCAGATCTGTAACCACACCGCCGCCCAGATTTATTAGCAGGCTCTTTCGGTCGGCTTCCAATTCAGACAAAGCATTCCAAACACCTGCGCAGGTTTCCAGGTTTTTAAATTCTTCCCCCGCTTCAATTTCAAGGACTTCTGTCTGAACCTCATTTTGTATTTTCTGAAGAAAATCGGATAAGCAATGCTCGTGAGTATTGCTATCTACCAGGATGAAAATCCTGGAGGGATTCTCTTTTTTTAAAAACTCGTTCAGTTTGGAATATCCATTTTCAGCAAAAAAAACAGAATCTAAGGATGCCGGTAAATCATTCATTATATTAAGTTTTGTTGACTCGAAATTAAAGAGAAATTATGAATTTCTTCGGCTTCAATAATTATATTTGCCCGATTAATAGCGCCAAATGATAAATAAAAAGATTTTCAACAATACTAAATCGGCTTTTAAATTAAAGTCTAATACAGAACTGGACAGAGCGATATTCTTATTCAGTATGATGAACAGGCCTACGCTGGTAAAAGCCGGATCTGCGTTGACGAAATTTTCCCTTAAACTACACTTACCTGTAGAAACATTAATTAAAAAAACAATTTTTGAGCAATTTTGTGGGGGAGTTACCGAGAAGGATTGTAAGCCGGTGACCAAGGAAATGTATAATGAGAACCTGCATAGTATTTTAGACTATTCGGTAGAAGGAAAGAAGACGGAAGCGGAGTTTGATGCCGCTATGAAAAAAAAACTAAGCCTTATTGAATATGCTAAAGGGAAAGAAGAAATTTCTTTTGCCATGTTTAAGCCTACAGGGATTGGACGTTTTGAAATTTGGGAAAAAGTAAGTGAAAAAGTAAGCTTGTCTGAGGAGGAAAAAGCAGAATGGGAAAGAGTTCAAAAAAGGGTAGATACCTTATGTAAAAGAGCTCATGAGTTAGGAGTGCGTTTATATGCAGATGGAGAGGAAACCTGGATGCAAACTGCAGCAGATGAACTTATGGAGGAAATGATGCGAAGGTATAATAAGGAGAAAGTCCTTATTTTTAATACGCTGCAATGTTACCGGTGGGACAGGTTGGATTATTTGAAGGGACTTCACGAAAAGGCTAAAAAAGAAGGTTTTAAAATAGGAGCAAAAATCGTGCGCGGGGCTTATATGGAAAAAGAAAATGCCCGTGCTAAGAAACTTGGATACCCATCACCAATTTGTGAAAGCAAAGAAGCTACCGATGTGAATTTTAATAGTACGCTATCTTATTGTCTAAATCACCTGAAAGATATCTCCGTATTCATTGGGACGCATAACGAAGTAAGTAGTTATCTTGCTTTACAGATCATTGAAGATAAAGGATTATCTCTAAATGATGATCGTATCTGGTTTAGTCAGTTATATGGAATGAGTGATCATATAAGCTATAACCTTGCTAAAAAAGGCTATAATGCTGTAAAACTGGTTCCATTTGGCCCTGTAAGGGATGTCGTTCCGTATTTATTGCGAAGAGCCCAGGAAAATACCTCCGTAAAAGGCCAAACAGGAAGGGAGCTTTCTTTATTACGGGAAGAACGTAAAAGGCGCAAAGGAGATCCCTCTACCAAGCACCACAGGGAGTAGATCTATTCATGCAATGGTTCGCTAGGCTTATTTTTTTTAAAATTTTAGGGTGGAAATTAGAGAACGATTTTAACCCTGAAATAAAGAAGTGCGTGATCATTGTCGCACCGCATACCAGTTCTTATGATTTTCTTATTGGAATTCTGGTAAGAAAGATAATGGGAATTCAAATTAACTTCGTAGGGAAAAAAGAACTTTTTAAACCACCATTTGGGTGGTATTTCAAAGCCGTTGGGGGTGCGCCAATAGATAGAAGCGGAATGAAAAAAAAGGTGGATGCAATTGCCGAAATCTTCAATAAAAAAGAAGTTTTCAGATTAGCCATGTCTCCTGAAGGCACCAGGAAAAAAACAGATAAGTGGAAAACCGGTTTTTATTATATCGCCGTGAAAGCTAATGTGCCAATTATTCTGGTTTCTTTTGACTATGGAAATAAACTAGTAAAAATCTCTAAAGCATATTCGCCAACCGGAGATTTTAAAAAAGATTTTACTGAAATATTTAGCTTTTATGAGGGAGTGGAAGGCAAAGTTTCTGAAAACTTTTAGCCATTATTCTTCAGCTTCTTCAGATGCTTCCATGGTGTGATACACATTTTGAACATCGTCATCTTCCTCTAATTTTTCCAGTAACTTTTCCACATCTGCTGTTTGTTCTTCATTCAGACTTTTTGTTACCTGCGGAATTCTCTCAAAACCTGAAGAAACTATTTCTATTTTACGACTTTCAAGTTCTTTCTGGATCGCTCCAAAATATTCGAAAGGAGCATAAATATGAATTCCTTCTTCATCTTCAAAAACCTCTTCGGCCCCAAAATCTATCAATTCCAGTTCCAGTTCTTCAGGATCTATGCCTTCAGAATTTATTCTGAAATTGCAGGTATGGTCAAACATGAATTCTACAGAACCTGAAGTTCCTAGGTTTCCGTCAGATTTATTAAAATGCGAGCGGATATTTGCTACCGTTCTGTTATTGTTATCTGTAGCTGTTTCTACTAAAACTGCGATTCCGTGAGGAGCATAACCTTCAAAAAGTACAATTTTATAATCACCCTGAGATTTATCTGAAGCACGTTTTATAGCGCGTTCCACATTATCTTTAGGCATGTTTACGCTTTTCGCATTCTGTATAACGGCGCGTAATTTCGCATTTGTATCTGGATCTGGGCCGCCTTCCTTTACTGCCATCACAATGTCTTTACCAATTCTGGTAAACGCTTTGGACATTGCAGACCAGCGTTTCATTTTACGTGCTTTTCGGAATTCAAATGCTCTTCCCATGCTTAGAATAAAATTAGATTCGGGCAAAAGTATAAAAAAAGCTCCTAATTTTCGTTGAATTTTAGGAGCTGTTCATTTGAATATTCTAAATCTTAATTGGTAGATTCTATAATATCTTCAATAGCACGAGCCAGTTTAAAATCTTTTTCAGTCACTCCATCGGCATCATGGGTAGAAAGTGAAATCTCTAACTGGTTATATACATTTCCCCAGTTAGGATGATGCTGTTGTGCTTCCGCTTCAAAAGCGATTCGCGTCATAACCGTAAATGCTTCCTTAAAATTTTCAAATTGAAACGAAGTGTGAATAGCTTGTTTTGCATAGCTCCAGCCGTCAAACTGTTTGAGTTTCTTCTGAATTTCGTCCTCGTTTAATTTTTTCATCACTCTAAAATTTTGGTTTTACTTAAAGTTAGAAATTAAGCAGGGAAAAAGAAGTACTAAGCTTTGGTTTAGTATAAGATTAACAACTAAAGCTTGGTAGAGGCCTCTATTACCTGATGCACGGTTATTTGAAGATTTGATGGTAATTTATTGTCTTTGGGTAAAACTGCCAGAAACCTATCGAAATTGGAATCATACACATTTTTGAAAAGAGGATTTTCATAACCTAAACCTGCACAAAGTTCTTCAGTAAAATCCTTTTGATGTACAAGATCTGTGCTACCAAGGTGAAAAACTCCTTGTTTGTTCCTATTTATGATGTAGTGAATTTGCTGGGTAACTTTCAATATTTCTGTAGCGTTGATAACTACATTTGGGAATACTTCCAGTGGTTCTCCAAAATCCAAGACTGTTTTTATTTGCTTTACCCGCGGAGAAGCTTTTCCAAAAACCATGGGAAGCCTTATAATATTGTAGTTGTGATTGGGCAATCGCAGTAATGCGTTTTCAATCTTTATTTTAAACCGACCATAGACACTTTGACTAAGGGTTTTGTCATATTCGTAAGATGGAAAGTTTGTAAATGCGTCAAAAACATTCGCGGAACTTATAAAAATAAGTTTGCTGTTATATTTTATAATATGATTGATGATTGAAAAATGCGTCGCAATCTGCGCATCAAAACTTCCTCTTAAGGATGAAATTATAATATCGGGGTATAATTTTTCAAGAAGGATTTCGATGTTCTCAGTTTCCATATCGAAATGATGAAACTGATGGTTTTCTTCAAAAAAATTACTTTCGCTATGGTAAGTACCATGGGTATCAAAATAGGAGCATAACTCTTTATACAAGGCATTGCCTATAAATCCGCTAGCTCCTAAAATAAGTATTCGTTTCAAATAAATCAGCCTTTATAAAAGGGCAGTTGCACCTGAGTCGCAGGAACTATTTTCTTACGTATTTGAATTGAAATCTTATTTCCAACGCCTGCAACATCAACCGGTACATATCCTAATCCTATACCTTTTTCAAGGGAAGGGGACATGGTGCCCGAAGTTACCACTCCAATTTTCTTACCATTTTCATTAACGATGTCGTATCCCTGGCGAGGAATTCCTCTTTCATCCAGTTCAAATGCTACCAGTTTGCGTTCTGGTCCGTTTTCTTTTTCTGCTTTTAAAGCTTCACTATTGATGAAGTCTTTCGTGAACTTGGTGATCCATCCCAATCCAGCTTCAATGGGAGAGGTGGTATCATCAATATCATTCCCATAAAGACAGTAACCCATTTCCAAACGAAGCGTATCTCTGGCAGCCAGGCCAATAGGTTTAATACCGTAATCTTTACCAGCTTCCATTACAGCATCCCAAATCTGCTCTGCATCTTCATTTCTAAAATAAATCTCAAATCCACCACTTCCGGTATAACCTGTAGCAGAAATAATCACTTTTTCTACACCAGCAAATCTACCAACTTCAAAGGTGTAGAATTTCATATTGTTAAGGTCAACTTCGGTAATAGATTGCATTGCTTCTGCCGCTTTTGGGCCCTGAATAGCCAACAATGACATTTCATCACTCATATCTCGCATGGTTGCATCCATAGAATTATGGTGCGCAATCCAGTTCCAGTCTTTTTCAATATTGGAAGCATTTACCACTAATAGATACTTTTCGGCATCTATCCTGTAAATAATGAGATCGTCTACAATCCCTCCCTCATTATTCGGCATGCAAGAATACTGTGCTTTTCCATCTACCAGTTTGGAAGCATCATTAGAACTTATCTTTTGGATCAATTCCAGGGCATTTTCTCCTGAAATAAGAAATTCTCCCATATGAGAAACATCAAAAACACCTAATTTTTCCCTTACGGTTTCATGCTCAATATTTACACCTTCGTAGGATACTGGCATATTAAAACCGGCAAAAGGAACCATTTTAGCATTTAATTCTTTGTGTTTTTCAGATAGGGCTATTTCTTTCATTATTGTCAAAAATTTGGGCAAATTTATTCAATTCGGGCAGAATACAATATTAATTTGGTCTTTTTATGACTTTATATTTATTGTACAGACTTTACTTATATTTAATGTTTAAAAGAAATAGAATTTTATGAAAATACTTTCCGCAGCACAGCTTTCAGAAGCAGATAAAGAAACGATCAAAAAACAGAACATTTCTTCAGAAGAGTTAATGGAGCGTGCCGCAACCCTGGTATTTAATGAAATTAATAATCGCTTGCAGGGCGCTCCTATTCCAATTAAGATCTTTTGTGGTATTGGAAATAATGGAGGGGATGGTTTAGTGGTCGCCAGGCATCTTATACAGCACGGCTATCATGTTACCGTGTATGTTGTGAATTATAGTGATAAAAGAGCTGAAGATTTTTTGGCTAATTATGAGAAACTGAAAGAAATCACCAATGACTGGCCACAATTAATCAAAAAGGAAGACAATTTTCCTGAGATAAATACGGGAGATTTTGTGATCGATGCGATGTTTGGAATTGGTTTAAACAGGCCTATAGAAGGTTGGGTTGCAAAACTAGTTGGATTGATCAATACTTCGGAGGCTTTTATACTGGCCATAGATATGCCAAGCGGGCTGTTTTCAGATAAAATTCCTGGAAAGGAAGCAGCTGTAATTAAAGCTAATTATACTTTGAGTTTTCAAGCGCCAAAACTTGTCTTTTTCTTTCCTGATACGATGGATTACATTGGTGACCTTCAGGTACTGGATATAGGACTGGACAGGGAATTTATAAGCAAGATAGAATCTGACATTTTTTTAATAGGAAAACAAGAAGCCGTCGGTCTTTATATTCCTAGAAAAACGAATACCCATAAAGGTGACTACGGAAAAATTCTAATTGCTGGTGGAAGTTATGGAAAGATAGGAAGTGTGCTTCTTTCCACAAAGGCAGCATTACGCACGGGTACAGGCTTATGCAGTGTTTATATTCCAAAATGTGGTTATGATATAATTCAAACGGGGATTCCGGAAGCTATGGTTATTACAGATGACGATAATAATATACTCACGTCTTATCCAAAAGCTTTTGAAGCCGATGTAGTATGTTTTGGTATGGGTGTGGGAACTGACAAAAAATCTGTAAACGCTTTAAAAGAATTATTAGAATCTATAGACAAACCCATACTGATTGATGCCGATGGATTGAATATTCTATCAGAAAATCCTGATATGCTTGATTTGCTACCAAAAAATTCCGTTCTAACTCCGCATCCCGGTGAATTAAAAAGACTAATAGGGGAGTGGGATGATGATTTTCATAAGATTAATCTCGTAAAAGAATTCAGTAAAAAATATAACATTATTATGGTAGTAAAGGGATCACATACTTTTTCCATATACCAAGAAAACATTTATATAAATAATTCAGGAAATCCTGGAATGGCTACTGCAGGGAGCGGAGATGTATTATCTGGCATTATAACTTCTTTGATGGGACAGGGGTATGAGCCGATTAACGCCGTAGTTTTTGGTGTTTACATTCATGGTATGGCGGGAGATATTGCCGCTTCAGAATTGGGTTATGAGTCTGTCCTGGCGGGAGAAATAGCCAATAGAATGGGGCGGGCTATTAAGGAACTATTTACAAGAGAGGCAAACGAAACCGGGAATACATAGGAGTATTTCAAAATAACGTGATTTAATCTTACAAATTCCCCTGACGGTTCTGCCTCGGGTTTCCTTTCATATTTCCTCTGGGAGGGGACAGAACTGCTTTTTCGCCGTTCCGGGTGAATGGAAATAAAAAAAATGGTTTTTGGCCGGCGAGGGAAAAATGATACCGATAACTACAGGTACGGTTAAATACCGGTACGGCTTGCCTCAGGATAGTTGGTTTCAAGAATTTTTTTATTTCATTTTTATTTGGAATCTTATTTCTGAAGTAAGATTTTTGCAATCCACAAACTTAAGCAAGAAAATGCAAAATCATCATTATATAAGCTCAGCTGTTTTAGATCTTGAAGTAATTCATGATCTCATAAAAAATGAAAAAAAACTAGCTTTAAGTGATGAATCCCGACTTAATATTGAAAAATCCAGAACTTATTTAAATAATAAGATTAAAGAAAGTGATGCTCCGGTTTATGGAATAAATACAGGCTTTGGTGCACTTTGCAATGTGAAGATCACTTCTGAGAAATTAACTGAACTACAGGAGAACCTCGTAAGATCGCATGCCTGTGGTACCGGAGATAAGGTTTCAAAACCTGTAGTTAGATTGATGTTACTTTTAAAGATCCAGTCATTAAGTTACGGAAATTCCGGGATAGCTCTTGAGACTGTAGAAAGACTTATCCAGCTTTATAATAATAATATTCTACCGGTAATCTATGAGCAGGGCTCTTTAGGTGCTTCAGGTGACCTCGCTCCCCTGGCTCATTTGGCACTGCCTTTAATTGGTGATGGAGAGGTTTATTTTCAGGATACAATTATTTCAGGAGCTGAGCTTTTAAAAGAAATGGATTGGCAGCCGGTGAAGTTGCAAAGTAAAGAAGGACTGGCGCTGCTTAACGGAACCCAGTTTATGAGTGCCCATGCAGTTTATGCGCTTTTAAAAGCTTATAAGCTTTCTTATATGGCAGACCTTATTGGCTCTATTTCTTTAGATGCTTTTGATTGTAACCTGTCTCCTTTTGATGAATTGGTTCATTTAGTGAGACCACATCGGGGTCAGATAAAAACAGCTGAAAGGATTAGATATTTTTTAGAAGACAGTGAAATTGCTGCTTCCGAAAAAGATAATGTCCAGGATCCATATTCTTTTAGATGCATTCCGCAAGTTCACGGAGCTTCGAAAGACACTTTGTCATTCGTTAGAAAAACCGTAAAAACTGAAATAAACTCTGTAACTGATAATCCAAATATTTTTATTGAAGCAGATAAAATTATTTCTGGCGGTAATTTTCATGGCCAGCCGTTGGC
>NZ_JAPYPC010000073.1 GCF_029937855.1 Christiangramia sp. | reverse complement strand
TTCTTTCTTTATGAATTGCTTTCAGCAGGATTAACATGAAAAACCGAATATGTGGTATCTTTTAAAATGCTGTTTTTATTTCCTGGCTGCCACTTTTCGGCGGGCAGGCAGGTACGCTTAACTTCCCGTACGCTATAAAAATATTTTATACTCTCCTATTTTGAAACAGTATTATAGAACCGTAACAATATGGAAGCAGATAATAATTTTCTCTTTAAGAACAATTAGAATATAAAAAATATATTATCGGAATGTGTTATACATGCCACCAAAACCTATAGAATTGAAGCTCGTAATTTCAAGATAATTATTAATTAAAATTACATCTTCTTTCTGAAATTTTTGGCTCCATAGATATTGAAAGTGTAAATTAATTATTTCTTGGATACACCCTGATCATAATTTTTTTTCCACTTTTTATTTTTTAGAAAGGCGACCTTAATAGTCGCCTTTAAATCATACTTGAATTATCCTGCTAAATTTTTTAAAAAAATCTTGGTGAGTTCGTATATTTCATTGTATCCCGTATGTCAAATCTCAAAACGATCTCGTGAGAACCGTCATTATATGTTCTTAATCTGGTGGTATCGGCATCATATGAATATCCAATAAAAACCGAATCGAATATTTGAAAACCTGCCAGTGCACTCACTGCTGAATTCAATCTATAAGAAGCCCCCAAAGTGAACTTCTCAGAAAATAATAAATTGGCAGAAATATCTACCTGTAGGGGAGCACCATCGGTTACCTTCAATAAATAGGCTGGTTTTAACTTGAGCCCAGGGTTCAGGTCAAAAACATATCCTCCCATAAAATAGGTGTGAAAACGTTCTTTTGCCAGAAAAGTATCAGAATTCTCATTGTTTTTATAATGCTCCGTCTCCAGCAATTGTGGTACCGAGAAACCTACATAGAACTTATTACTGTAATAATAGACTCCAGCTCCTATGTTTGGAGTAAATCTATTATCGATATTCTGATTAAAATCAGGGTCATCGGGTCCTGAGAGCTGAGTGAAATCCACATTAAGTAAATTTGCACTGGCTTTCAAACCAAAAGCCAGTGCTGTGTTTTCAAAATCAAGGGTATAAGAAAAATCGGCGTTAATGATAGTTTCACTACTGGGTCCTATTTTATCTGAAATAACAGAACCTCCCAATCCAACATTTTTTCCGATGCGATCATTGATACTGAAAGATAAGATTTCGGGAGCGCCATCCAGGCCCACCCATTGAGACCTGTATACTCCCGATATTTTGAGAAAATCCTCCGATCCTACATAGGCTGGATTGAATAAGGCTGTATTGTACATATATTGGGTGTACTGCGCGTCCTGCTGAGCATATCCCCCCAGGCTTATAATACTTAGTAATAAAAAAATATATCTTTTCATAGTAGGTTTTTAACGTGTTAGGTATAAGTAACCAGATTTAGATTTCCATTCTCCGTCTTTATATCTCAATACATAGAAATAAGTTCCTGCAGGGAGTTCTTCCCCTTTTCTAACGGTTAATCTTCCTTCTGAGATCCCTCCAAAAAGATTTCCGTTTTCTCCATAAGCCTTAGCCTCATATATATGTACACCCCATCTATTGAAAATTTCCAGGGTATTCTCTTCATATAATTCCAGGCCTTCTATCATAAAGAAATCATTAATACCGTCACCGTTCGGAGATAGTTTCTGAATAATTTCGGGTCCATCTTCAAGGCAGTCGGTAGAAACTGGATTTGGATTACAAATGTTCAATGGATCACTTACTCCGGTTGCAATTGTTTCTGTTGAAGGATCATCGATTCCGTTCACTTCTTCACCATCGTTCAGTCCGTCATTATCTGTATCGGCATCATTAGGGTCGGTTCCTGCTGAAGCCTCTTCTTCATTGGTCAGTCCGTCATTATCAGCATCGCAGGTAGCAGAAGTTTGCAATGGATCACAGATATTTAGAGGATCACTAACATTTTCAGGTACTAATTCGGTTGAATCATCATCAATTACAAGCACTTCTTCTCCGTCGGTTAAACCATCATTATCAGAATCAGCATTTTCTGGATCTGTTCCTAAAGCTATTTCTTCCTCATTGAACAATCCGTCATTATCCAGGTCTAAATCGGCTCCGAAACTAAGTACAATGGTCTGACTTGTAATTCCACCATTGGCATCGGTAGTAGTGATCTCAATACTATAATCACCGGCCTCCAATAGATTAGCATTTTCAACGGAAAGACTTCCATCTTCATTTAGAATCACTCCCGGAGGAAGATTACCAT
>NZ_JAPYPC010000052.1 GCF_029937855.1 Christiangramia sp. | reverse complement strand
AGGCTTGCACTTTTATTTTCTTATTTTTTATTTTTTTTCTGAATGGTTATGGGCAAGAACCCGAAAATATTCCACCGGCCTATACTCATATTACCGGAAGGGATCTGGGTACAGCTGGGAGTAATTCATCCGAAAATATAATTATTTCTACAGCTGTAGATTCTCAAGGATTTATTTATACACTTTCTTTTGGGAATGGCGTCGATAAACTAAATCCTGATGGAACTATCAATCGATCTCGATTAATTAGTCCATCTGATTTAAATAGTCCTTTGGATATAGAAATAGATAGTTCAGGTAATATTTACATAGCAGATTATTTTGAAAGCGGTAGTTGTTTGGACAATGGTAAAGTGAAAATTTTTAGTTCTAATGGTAATTTAGCGAATGAAATTGCTAAATCATATTTCAGACCATTAGGTTTAGCAATAGATAATAATGATAATATATATGTTGCTGAATATTATGATGGTTCAACTTGTGAAAGTGGAGAAGAAAGTCGGGTTAGGGTTTTTGATAATAATGGAATTCTTCTCGATGAAACAAACTCTGTAGAAATTCCGTATAGATTAGATGTAGATTCAGAATTTACCTTGTATGTGAGCCAAGCTGGCGACGATAACCCACAAGTTCTTTTTTTTAATTCTGATTTAAATTTTCAAGGCACCTTATCAAATATAATTTCCCCTGGTAGTGTGGTAGTCGACGAATTTGATTTTGTTCATGTCATAGAATATGCTGGGAGGGTAGATTTTGAAAAATTTCTAAATTATGATCAATTGAATTTTCTTGAGCTCCTTGGCTTAGCTAATAATATACAACAAGGAATTAATAATAATGACTTCGGTTTTAAAATCTTTAATTCCAATCAGAAATTTGAGTATTACTATCAAGATAATGAAATTAGGTTTCCAGTAGATTTGGCAATTAATGACCTAATTTGTGATAGTAAGTTATATTTGAATAATGCGGATATAAATAGAACTTCTTTACAATTTGATTTAGAGATATACTCAAGAACTCCTTCTTTTGACCTCACTGATCCTATAGCCAAATGTGTAGGTGATTTTGATATTTTACTGGTAAACGGTTCGGCATCAATAAGCATCAGTGATATTAATAATGGGTCCACCGATAATTGCGGAATAAAGAGTATCAGTCTGTCTCAAACCACTTTTAACTCTGCGGCCACTTATCCTGTAGAGATGATCGTTACAGATAATGCCGGAAATGAAGACTCCTGTACCGTTCAGGTGACCGTGGTCTCAGACGAAAAACCAAACACCGCTCCTGAAGCCAATGATGATTCCTATAACACGCCTTTTGAGACTAGACTTTCTGTAAATGCTGAAGATGGAATTTTATTGAATGATACTGATGCTGAGAATGATAATCTTACGGCGACTTTAGTAAATAATGTTTCTAATGGAACACTGAATTTAAATGCTGATGGGTCGTTCACTTATACACCAGCTAATGGTTTCAGTGGAACTGATAGTTTTACCTACAGAGCAAATGATGGTGATCTTGATTCTGAAATTGCCACTGTAACTATAATAGTTGGAGAAGATTCTTCTGACAACGAGCCGCCAACGATTACCTGTCCCGAAAATATCAGTGTAAACAATGACACCGGCGTTTGTGGAGCTGTGATAAACTTTCAGAACGCTGTAGCCACAGATAATGGAGGAGGAGAGGTCACTGTACAACGTAATGATGATATTGATCTAAAGAGCGGGAAGGTATTTCCAGTTGGAGAGTATACACTTTCATTTATCGCTACAGATGAATCTGGCAATACTTCCGAATGTAGTTTTAGCATTGAAGTTATTGATAGCGAGGCTCCGGTTTTCATTGAAAACTGTGAAAATATCATCAAAAATCTGCCTTCGGGACAAAACGAAGCCAGTGTTGAGTTTGAAGTGCCCACAGTTAGCGATAATTGTTCCGTCACCGTGGAACAAACTGGCGGGCCTTCTTCAGGAAGTACTTTCAGCATAGGTGAAACCGGGATAGAATTTACGGCTACAGATCCTACGGGAAATGAAACAGTCTGTAAATTTCTTATAATTATCAGAGAAGATGCTTATATACCACCTACAGTGCAAGATGATGAATATTCCATGCAGGAAAATTCGGTTTTAACAGTGGCCGCACCAGGAGTATTAGCCAATGACTCAGATCCTGATGGGGATTCCCTGAGGGCCTTTTTGCAGGAAGGGCCATTTAATGGATCGATCACTTTAGAAGAAGATGGTTCTTTTATTTATACTCCCAATACTGATTTTACCGGTGTAGATAGTTTTGTTTATTATGCTACAGACGGTGAAGGTGAAGCAGAGGCGACAGTTAGAATTACGGTTAATGAAACTTCAGAGTTTGCCCTGAATTGCCCTCAAAATGAAAGTGTAATTAAAGCAGATGAAAATTGTGAGTATATAGTTCCGGATTTTTCTACACTAATTGACTATTCTCCTTCCAATGCCACTTTTGTTCAATCCATACCTATTGGCTCAAAAATAGATCAGGAAACAAACATTACAGTAACTGCGAGTTTTGAGGGAGAAACAGATTCTTGTACTTTTAGATTAATTCTTAAAGATAATACCCCTCCAGTAGTAAGTTGTCCTGCCGATAAAACAGTTTTTATTGCTGAAGATGATACTTACCTCCTTCCAGATTTCAGAAATGAACTAGAGCTGAGTGACAATTGTGGGTTGGGCGAAGTTATCCAGGAACCCGCAGCGAATATTCCAATTAATGGGGATACACAGGTGGATTTTCTAATTTTTGATGCTGCCGGAAATGCCAGTACCTGTAGCTTTAACCTTTTAGTGGAAGTAGACGAGCCCGGTAATCAGGCACCCGTTTCAGTTTCTGAATCATATATAACCTTTATTAACACCACTCTCAATATTTCAGCTACAGAAGGAGTGCTTGCTAATGATATCGATCCAGAGGGGGATGAAATTACAGCTGTTTTAGCAAATGATGTATTAAATGGAACTCTTCAGCTAAATTCTGACGGATCGTTTACTTATACACCAAATAGCGGTTTTACCGGTGAAGATCGTTTTACCTATTATGTGAATGATGGGGAACTAAATTCTGAAACCGTACGCGTGGATATTAATGTATTGGCAAAAGAAGAGGGTTTTGATTTTGAATGTTTGTCTACTATAAACAAAATATTGGATGAAAATGGCGAGGTTGAAATTCAAGTAGAAGAACTTTATAGTGGCGATGCAACGGGTGTAACTTTCAGTTTGTCAAAAAGTGAATTTAGCTGTGGCGATTTAGGAGCCAATACAATAAGATTGAGTTATACCAAAGAGGGAGAAGAGGACTTTTGTGATATAGTAATAGTAGTTGAAGATATAACGCCACCGGTACTCCGATTAAATGATATTAGTATAGAATTAAATACGCAAGGCACGGCTACTATAAGTATCGAAGATATAGATAACGGCTCCTTCGATAATTGCGATGATAATGTTAACTACACTTTAAGTAAGACTGCTTTTTCCTGTAAAGAGGTTGGCACAAATCAGGTTCAGGTTTTAGCGGAAGATAGCAGCGGAAATATTTCTACGGAAACAATAACGGTAACTGTCAATGCTGAAAATGATGTTTGTGAAGATCCTCCTTTGGAAGGCTCAGAATATGTGTTTATTTATCCCAATCCCAACACCGGAAGTTTTAAGATTGCCACACCTGCCGATGTTACTATTTCGAGAATAGAGGTCTTTGATCATCGCGGAAGATTTATTGCAGCAAAAGATTATGATACAGGTACTTTTGAATATGGCATTGACCTTGGACCTTTGCAGGAAGCTGTATATGTAGTAAAAATACAGACGAATGAAGGAATACTTACTAAAAGGTTTATTTTTAAGTATTGATCTTTTCCTGAATATATTCTATTATTCGCGCTGGTTTTTCATCAAATTCAAACCATTTAATTCCCGAATCTTTTCTAAACCAGGTAAGTTGTCTTTTGGCAAATCTGCGGGTATTCTTTTTAATTTCTGAAATTGCTGTTTCAAGGTCTGTTGTTCCGTCGAAATATTGAAAAAGTTCTTTATAACCTACGGTATTCAGGGCATTTAAATTTTTGTGTGGGTATAAATTTCGGGCTTCTTCTATTAATCCATTTTCAATCATGATATCCACGCGTTTATTTATGCGTTCGTAGATCATTTCCCTATCTGCAGTAAGCCCGATTTTTATAGTTTCAAAATTACGTTGCGGTTTTTCCTGATTTAGAAAGGAAGAAAAAGGTTTTCCTGTTTCTATACAGATCTCCAATGCCCGTATCAGACGATGGGGATTTTGCACATCTGCCGTTTTGTAATATTCGGGATCCAGCACAAAAAGCTTCTTTTGTAACCAATCTATACCATCTTCTTCAAGGTGTTTATTTAGATTTTTACGAATATCAGGATCAGCTTTAGGAAATTCATCCAGGCCTTCAGTTACGGCTTTAACGTACAGGCCACTGCCGCCAACCATGACCACCATGGGGTGTTCTTTATAAAGCTCTTCCAGTTTTTTGATAGCGGCTCTTTCAAAATCTCCTACAGAATACTCTTCTTCAACTGAAATATGCTGAATAAAATGATGCGGAGCAGCTTCCAGTTCTTCATCATCAGGAACTGCCGTGCCTATCTTCATCTCTTTAAAAAATTGCCTGGAATCGGCTGAAATGATTTCGGTTTTAAATGATTGGGCTATTTTGATGGAAAGGGATGTTTTTCCAATTGCTGTTGGGCCAACGATATTAACCAGGTAATTATACATTTAATTTATATCCGCAATTATGGCAAAATTCAGCATTATCTAAATGTTTTCCTTCATTACAGTTAGGACACACCTGGGTGTTGTTAATGGGTTTATCTGTCGCTTTACTGAATTCAGCACTTACTATTCCAGTAGGGACAGCTATAATTCCGTAACCGGTGATCATAATTAGAGAGGCTATAAGGCGTCCTAATGGAGTCACCGGTGCAATGTCTCCAAATCCAACGGTAGTAAGAGTAACAATGCACCAATAAATGCTCAACGGGATATTGTCAAATCCAGCACCACTCCCTTCTACCAGGTGCATTAAAGTTCCGGCGATAATACAAATAATTAAAACTGCAAAAAGAAAAACCAGGATCTTTGCTTTACTGTTTTTTAATGCTGAAATCAGTTTTCGGGATTCACCAATGTACCGGGTAACTTTAAGAATTCTAAAAATCCTAAGCAATCTAAGAGCTCTGATGGCGAATAGTAAATTGGCTCCTCCAAAGATAAAACCGATATAACTTGGGAGCGTAGATAAAAGATCTACCATCCCGTAAAAGCTAAAAATATAGCGTTTGGGTTTATTAATGGCAATAATTCGAAGAATATATTCTATGGTGAATATCCCCGTAATTATCCATTCTGCTATATAAAATTCCCATGAATATTTAAGCAGTAGCGTTGTGACGCTTTCCATCATTACCAGCGCAACACTTATTAGAATAACTACGAGAATGGCAATATCAAAGAATTTACCGGCAGGGGTATCAGCTTCATAAATAATTTCATGAAGTTTAAATCTCCAGTGCGGCATTGAATTATTTTCTTCCACAGTAATTTAAAAATATAAAAAATTCGCAGTCTATTCCTGAACAGATAACTGAATAATTTTAAAATTATGTTTTTTTCGCAAAAAGCTCTGAATGATATGCTGGGCATCTCTGTTATTATGCATGGGGGTAATGATAGAACGTATAATATCGAGATTGTTTATTTGGTGGTTCAGGTTAAAATAACCAATTCCCTTAAACTCTCCATCTTCAATAAGCAGGGCACTTTTTTCATCTATTTCGCGGCCTCGTCCAATCAATAGCATATTTTGATTATCGTACGAGTATCTGTTGATGAGTTCTAAAACCCTCTCATTATAATCTTCCGGTATTTCTTCCTCTATACAGGCACCATGGCAACTTCTTATGGTGTACGCAAAGCAGTTTCCAGTACCGCCGTGAAGGCCTGCAAGACGTTCGCATAATTCATATTCTGTAACCCATTTCTCCAGAGAATTTTTAGCAGATCTCAATGAACTAAAGGTGGTTATATTTTTTTTGGCCTTATTTGCTCGACCAATTTTGAGATTTACATAACCATCATCATCTGTGAACTGATAAATAGCATGGCTGAAAATTTCCTTTTTTAATGCCCGGTTATATTTAGGCTTTAGCTCTTTTATTTCCTGGTTTTCCTTTAAAAGTGCGATAAGTTCATTCCCTGTTAGTTCATAAGAAACAGAGGCCACATTGCGCTGCATTTCTCTTGACTTGGGATTTTCATTGGTAAAATGCTGATTAACCCTTTTTCGAATATTTCTTGATTTGCCTATATAAATAATTTCACCGTTTTCATCATGGAAATAATAAATACCGGTTTCTGAAGGCAGCTCCTCCAATATGAAGACCAATTTGGTATCCATACTTCTTTTGGGTTCTTTACGAACATGCTCTTTCAAAATATCTTTTCCCACATCTTTTGTAAGGAGCATTTTAAACAATTTTATAGTTGCCTGCGCATCGCCTGCGGCTCTATGCCGGTCACTTAAAGGAATACCAAGGGAGCGTACCAATTTACCCAAACTGTATGAAGGAAGCCCCGGGATTAATTTTTTGGAAAGTTCTACTGTGCAAAGACTCTTTCGTTCAAATTCAAAACCTAAACGGCGGAATTCAGTGCGTAAGATTCTATAATCAAATTTTGCGTTGTGGGCTACCAGGATACAATCTTCAGTGATCTCTACAATTCGCTTAGCTACCTCGTAAAATTTTGGAGCATTGCGAAGCATATCATTATTTATTCCGGTAAGGTTAACAACAAATGGCTGGATGGGTTGTTCAGGATTTACAAGGCTTATAAACTGGTCTACGACTTTCTGACCATCAAATTTATAAATTGCTATTTCGGTAATCCCTTCTTCATTGTATTTACCACCCGTAGTCTCTATGTCTAATATCGCGTACAAATTCGCTCTCCTTCGTTAATTATAATTCCGTTCACCAAAAATACTACTTCCTATTCGAACCATTGTACTCCCACAATTTACGGCAATTTTATAATCACCACTCATACCCATAGAAAGCTCTTTTAGCTCCGGAAATTCGTCTTTGAATTTATCAAAAACTGACTTCAGATATTTAAATTCTGATCTCACCTGATCTTCCTCCTCTGTAAATGTAGCCATTCCCATTAGTCCGATAACTTTTACGTGTTCCATTTTGGAATAAGATTCTGAATTTAGAATCCCTTTTGCTTCTTCAGCATCTATGCCAAATTTTGAGTCTTCTTCCGCAATTTTGATTTGGAGCATGCATTGTATGGTTCTTTCATTCTGCCTTGCTCTTTTATTGATCTCTTTTAGAAGTTTTAAGCTGTCTACGGCATGGATCAGGGAAACATATGGCGCCATATATTTCACTTTATTTCGCTGAACGTGACCCACCATGTGCCATTCAATATCTTCAGGAAGTTTTTCTGATTTATCGGTCATCTCCTGGATCTTATTTTCGCCAAAAATGCGTTGTCCAGATCTGTAAGCCTCCAGGATATCTTCGTTAGGTTTGGTCTTAGATATTGCAACGAGCTTCACATTATCAGGAAGTTCGCTTTTATATTTTTTAATGTTTTCAGATATATCCATCCTTTATTTTATTTTTTAAATTAAGGATAATTTTAGTCCTGTAGGGCGGACATTCGATTTAAAAAAAGTTAAAACTCATATATGGTGAGACCACTGCGTAACTTAGGTTCAATATAAGTACTTTTTGGCGGCATGGTCAAATTTTCATCGGCAATTTGTTTGATTTCTTCAATTCCTGCGGGGAGCATCCCAAAACCAACGGCGAATTCCCCTTTATCTACGCGGGTTTTTAATTCAATCAAATCATTGCGCCCATGAATGTAAGAAATGCGGTTATCGTACCTAAGATCCTGAATGCCAAGTACCGGTTTCAGGATCTTTTCATATAAAATATAAGAATCCAATTTGCTAAGGGAGTCAGTAAATTCATAGTTGGTCTTTCTTAAATAAAGGGAATAAAATTCACCATCGAGATACATATTGAAATGATGCTTTTTAGAAGGTTTATAAATCTCATAACCACGATTCTCTATACGAAACCATTCATCCAGCAGGATTAAAAACTCTTCTTTTGTATAACCGTTAAGGTCTTTGATTAATCTGCTGAATTCGAATATTCTGAGATTGCTTTCAGAAATTAAATAGCTCATAAAAAAATTATAAGCCTCCTTCCCCGTATGATCTGGATTATTTTCCTGGCTTTCCTTTGCCAGCAAATAGGAGGAAGCACTGCGGTGATGCCCGTCTGCAATGTAAAGTTTTTCCATCGCGCTGAACTGTTGCTTTATTTTTTCAATACTCGCAGGTTCATCGATTAGCCAAAGGGAATGAGTTTCTTTATTATAGGTGGCAAATTCATATTCTGGTCTGGATTTCATCCTTTCTTTCAGTAGTTCATTGATCACGGAATTATCGGGATAGGTAAGCAGCACAGGTTCTGTATTAAATCCTACCACCTTTAGATATTCCTTAAATAATTCTTCCCGATGCGCAATGGTATCTTCATGACGCCGAATTACATTTTTTTCATAATCTTCAGCACTTGCCGCTGCTATAATTCCGCAACAGGACGCTTCCCTGGTTTTAATTTTATAGATATAATAGCAGGGCTCTTTATCCTGCTTAAAAATATTCTCTTCCTTAAATTCCAGATAGCGGTTCTTCACCATTCCAAAACGCTTCTCACCGGCTATATTGTGCTGAAATCTATACCCGGGATTTATAATGTGTAAAAAAGAATATGGATTAAATTCCAGCTGAGCTTTTAACTCATTTTCGCTATAATCTTCGTAGGAGCGAGAAGCCACCAACCCGACATATTCGCGGGTTGGTCTTACTGCTTTGAATGGAAGTATCTTTGTCAAATTTATTTTTTTTCATAAAAGAGATTTCTCAGTCGTGTTTATGCACTCCTTCGAAATGACAAATATTTGTCATTTCGACCGAAGGGAGAAATCTTAATACTAACTACTCAATACTATTTACTACTAAACTGCTCCGATACTTTTTCAGCTTTTCTGCTTTCAGAGTAATCATAAAAACCTTCACCAGATTTCACTCCTATTTTTCCTGCTCTCACCATATTGGTCAATAACGGGCAGGGCGCATATTTAGGATTTTTAAAGCCATCGTACATCACTTCAAGAATAGAATGACAAACATCAAGACCAATAAAATCTGCTAACTGAAGTGGGCCCATAGGATGCGCCATTCCCAGTTTCATCACCGTATCGATTTCGTAAACCCCCGCAACGCCGTTGTAAAGTGTCTCAATGGCTTCGTTGATCATGGGCATTAAAATCCTGTTGGCAACAAATCCTGGATAGTCGTTCACTTCTACCGGAACTTTATTAAGATCCCTGGAAAGGTCCATGATTTTTCCAGTCACTTCATCTGAAGTGTTATAACCTCTAATGATCTCTACCAGTTTCATCACCGGTACGGGATTCATAAAATGCATTCCAATTACTCGTTCCGGATTTGAAACCACTGAAGCGATTTGGGTGATGGAGATTGAAGAAGTATTGGAAGCCAGGATCGTATTTGCAGATGTTTGCTGGTCCAGGTGTCTGAATATCTTCAGCTTTAATTCAGTATTTTCAGTGGCAGCTTCTACCACCAGATCGGCATTACCAACCCCTTCAGAAATATCGGTATGCGTGGTAATATTATTTAGTGTCGACTTTTTATCATTTTCCGTGATTTTCTCTTTGGAGATCATCCGGTCGAGATTTTTGGAAATAGTATCCATTCCTTTTTTAAGACTCTCTTCTGAAATGTCTATAAGTTCAACTTTATAACCGCTTTGAGCAAAGGTATGGGCAATCCCATTTCCCATAGTTCCCGCTCCTATTACTGCAATATTTTTCATTTTGTAAGTTTTTTCAAAGATTTTCGTGGGACGTCATCCTGAACTTGATTCAGGATCTTTATTTTGAGAAGCTGAATCAAGTTCAGCTTGACGGTATAATATTGAAAATCCAGTTTATAGTTATAAATTAAAATTAGCAATCACCTGATTGGCAACCTGAAGCGCTTTGGCAGCCTGCTGCATGGTTACCACAGGTTCTTTATCGTTATTTATGGCATCGGCAAAACTTTCCAGTTCCTCCAGAATGGCATTATTAGGAGAAACATCTGGATTGTCGAAATAAATTTGTTTTTTTACGCCTTCAGCATTCTGAAGGATCATCGCAAAATCATCAGGATCTTCAGGAGCATCCTTCATCTTTACCACTTCACATTTCTTCTCCAGAAAATCTACTGAAATATAAGCGTCCCGCTGAAAGAATCGTGATTTTCTCATGTTTTTCATAGAAATCCGGCTTGCGGTGAGATTCGCAACACAGCCATTCTCAAATTCTATCCTTGCATTGGCGATATCTGGAGTATCACTAATTACTGAAACACCGCTGGCATTTATCTTCTTTACTTCAGATTTAACTACACTCAGAACAGCGTCTATATCGTGGATCATAAGATCCAGCACTACCGGGACATCTGTCCCGCGTGGATTAAATTCAGCTAACCTGTGCGCTTCAATAAACATAGGGTTTTCTATGCGGTTTGAAACTGCCTGGAATGCCGGATTGAATCGCTCTACATGACCCACCTGGCCTTTTACCTTATGTTCTTTGGCGAGTTTAATGAGCTCTTCAGCCTCTTCGTAGGTATTGGTGATTGGCTTTTCAATAAAAAGATGCTTACCAGCAGAGATCACTTTCTTAGCAATTTCAAAATGCGCTAAAGTGGGGGTTACCACGTCTATCATATCGGCTTCGGCAATGAGTTCATCCAGGTTCTCGTACATTTTATAACCGAATTCTTCTGCAATTTTTTTTGCACTTTCCTTATTAGCATCATAAAAACCAATAAGTTCATATTCCTGCGACTGTTTCAATAATTTCAGATGAATTTTTCCCAGATGGCCGGCGCCCAGGACTCCTGCTTTCAGCATATTTATTGCATTTTTCACAAAAATAGTATTTTGATATTAAATACTTTATAAAATTAGGCCAAATCCCGGAGGCTATTTGCTTGGGATAAATCAGAAGCATTGCCTAAATTTATAGCCAGAAAAAGCACAAAAAATCTTGAAGGATACGTATAGGCATCAGGGGAAAAGGCAGCAACTGGTTAGAACGGTGAAAAAAAAAGGAATTACCGATGAAAAGGTGATTGCTGCAATTGGAAAAATTCCGAGGCATCTTTTTATGGATAGCAGTTTTGAAGACCATGCCTATCAGGATAAGGCATTTCCCATAGCTGCAGATCAAACAATTTCTCAGCCCTATACGGTTGCTTTTCAAACTGAACTTCTGGAAATTAAAAAAGGGGATAAGGTGCTGGAAGTAGGTACAGGAAGCGGTTATCAAACTGCGGTGCTTTGTGAACTCGGAGCAAAAGTATACAGTATTGAACGTCAGCGTGAACTTTATAAAAAAACAAAAACCTTCCTTTCCAAGCTGGGTTATCGCCCTAAACATCTCAGTTTTGGTGATGGGTATAAAGGCATTCCGGAATACGCCCCTTATGAAAAGATCATTGTAACCGCTGGTGCGCCAGAAGTGCCTAAAGATTTGCTGAGCCAGTTGAAAGTAGGGGGGAGGATGGTAATTCCGGTAGGTACTGAAGTGCAAACCATGACCTTGTTCATAAGAAAATCAGCAAAAGAATTTGATAGGAAGGAATTTGGTGCTTTTAGATTTGTACCGTTGCTGGAAGACAAAAACTAATTTTTGATTTACCAACTACGAACTAGGAATTACTAACTACGGAGCTCTACAGTTTACGGCCTACTCACCAACTTAAAAGATCTCTCCCTCAGTTCGGGATATCTTATTAAAAAAAGTTATTTAAAAGAAGCGCAGTGATTGAGGTCTATGAACTATAAATTACATACTCTGAACTCTGAAAATCTCCCATCTCCATACTCACCTCCAGGAACAAATAAAAAAAGCCCCGCTATACGACGAGGCTCTTTCTGTTATTAGATAAAAAAGATTATTTTCCTGCAGTAGTTTCTTCAGCTTTATCAACTACAAGTCTAGCGTCACGATTTACGATCTCCCAGGCCGTTAGGAAAGCGAGCTTAGCTCTTTTTTCCAACGCTGAATAGCTTATCTTTTCAGCAGTATCGGTAGGTTTATGGTAATCTGCGTGTGTCCCGTTAAAATAAAATATTACGGGAATGTTATTTTTTGCGAAGTTATAATGGTCACTTCTGTAATAGAATCTATTTGGATCGTTTTCGTCATTATATTTATAATCCAGTTCCATATTCATGTATTTATTGTTCACCTCTTCGCTTAAATCATGAAGTTCTGTGCTCA
Organism: Christiangramia sp.; assembly: GCF_029937855.1. GTDB lineage: Bacteria > Bacteroidota > Bacteroidia > Flavobacteriales > Flavobacteriaceae > Christiangramia. The sequence continues at coordinate 1,056 of NZ_JAPYPC010000052.1, read as the reverse complement.
GCCTGTCGCTTCCAATTAAATAGATATAATTATCATTACCTTCATGTGCAGGATCTATTCGGCCAATCATATCCATATTAAGGTTAGCAACAGTATTTTCAAGAGGCATTACAGGATTCTGAGTATAATATTTTGATCCTAAAAGTCCTTTTTCTTCGCCAGTAAGATGTAGAAAAAGTATGGAGCGTTTAGGAGTATATCCCGCTTTTTTAGCCTCAGCAAATGCCTCTGCAATTTCTAAAAGACCCATAGGGCCCGAGCCACCATCATCTGCTCCATTGTAGATGTTACCTTTATCATCTACCCCTACATGATCGTAGTGAGAGGAGATCACAAGCACCTCTTCCGGTTTTTCACTACCTTCAATAAAACCAAGAACATTTTCTGAAGCTTTCAGCTTACCTTTGAAATATTCAGTGGGTATTACCTGGTAATAATTATTCATAGCCTTTGGTGTTTTAATACCTATCTTTTCATATTCATTTACAATATACTCAGCTGCTTTTTTCTGACCAGGTTCACCAGTGTTCCTTCCTTCGTATTCATCACTGGCAAAAGTATATAGGTGCTCTTTCAATTCTGAGGCAGTGATGGTGTTAGCAAACTCCATAGGATCTGCGTTCTCTATTTTCTTGTTTTGCGCGCCACATGCGACAAGCAGGGCTGGAAAGGCTAAAAACAATATTTTTTTCATAATTAAGATTTAATTTTTAATAATTCGCCAATATAGCAGTTTTGATACTAATTAATTATAAGAGATTCATAAATATAGACTGGGGAGATGTGTAAAGGTTTAAAATGATCTGAATGAAAATTTTATTATTAATTTATATATGATTTTCATCTGAAACCTGTTGATTTTTAAAAGGATAAAAATTAGTTTAAAAAAGATGAGATTTTAGTTGTATTAAATTGAAAAAGCTTGTTATATTTGCACCCGCATTCAGCAAATAGCTGATGAGGCACTCAGGAGAAATGGCAGAGTGGTCGAATGCGGCAGTCTTGAAAACTGTTGAGGGTCACACCTCCGGGGGTTCGAATCCCTCTTTCTCCGCT
>NZ_JAPYPC010000025.1:61085-65283 GCF_029937855.1 Christiangramia sp. | reverse complement strand
TAGTAGTTAGTAGTTAGTAGTTAGTAGTTAGTAGTTAGTAGTTAGTAGTTAGTAAATTTATAAATTTTAGCTTAATGTATAGGGTTTCTCTTTAGAAACTGGAAACTGGAAACTGGAACTACGCCTACGAACTATAAACTACAACTTGTTAATATACTGTTATTCCAGTGATCATGCTGGGCATTCTTTCTATTCCTCCTTATCTTGTTAAAACTAAAAAAGAACACAATTTTATGGAAAATATATTAATCGCCGGGGCTACCGGTCATACAGGAAAAAGGGTAATCGAGATCCTTAATAATTCTGAAAGTTTTAATCCGCTTGCGCTGATTAGAAAAGAAGAACAACGTCAGCAGTTTGAAGATATGGAAGTAGAAGCCGTGATGGGAGATCTGGAAGGTGATGTAAGCCATACCATGAAAGGCATAGACAAAGTGATCTTTGCAGCAGGTTCCGGTGGAAGTACGGGAAAAGACAAGACCATTGCCGTAGATCTTGAAGGCGCAAAAAAACTGATAGATGCCGCTAAAAATGCAAATGTCAAAAAATTCGTCATGCTAAGTGCCATGGGAGCTGATGAACCTTCAAAAAATGAAGATTTAAAACATTACCTGAAAGCTAAAAAGGAAGCTGATGAATATTTAAGAGATAGCGGACTAAATTATACCATTGTGCGTCCAGGAACCCTTACAGACGATCTTGGACTTGCAAAAGTAAAGGTTGCCAAAGATTCTCTTAATGAGCGAGGTGAGATTTCCAGAGATGATGTCGCTTTTATTCTGGTAATGTCACTGGCAGATCCTTTAGTAAAGAATGTGACTTTTGAAGCTATTGAAGGAGAAGAGTCCATTAAAACTGCTTTGATAGAACTGAGTCAGTTAGCATAAATCTTTTATAAGTAGATCACTCATGTCTGGTTAAAGAAATTAGATGGATTCGCTTTTAGAAATAAGAAGCTAGATTTGAACTTAACTGACTGATAAATGAAAGAAGTTGGAAATTGTGTCTTTCAAGATCACATTCAAAAAATTGTAAATGCAGGGCATAGATAGTAGTAAAACGCTTTAAACTATTGAAAATTCCGGGTTTCTGATTTGTTCCTTAAAATTTTTATCGGATACTATTGTAATTATATAAATAAACCTTCCAGATTATAACTGCAAGGTAGGACATGAGGAAATACACTCGACTAATCAGTAGTTCCGGTCTTAAAACCAGTTTTCACCAACCTCGGATCTGTTTGCGTCGCCTGCCGGGCAACCCATCTAATGTCTAGAGAAATATAACCAAGGTCATACATCACTTTGCCAAAGCATTTATAGATTCCCCGGGTCCTGAGCGGGTATTTTTCAGCAACTTTAGGAAAAAGCACCACATCAAAGACACCTCCGTCCTGATCGTAGAAGGTTCCAAAATACATGTATTTTCCATTAGAGGTTCCGATTTTCCTGGAGTTTATCAGGTTTCCGTAGATTTCTATTTCCTGATTGATATAATTTTTTAGATCTTCAGCAGTAATAGTATTGGTAATAGAATCTTTTAATAGATCAAACTGATTACAAAGGGGGAATCCAAGAAGTTCCATCTGGTCATAAGCTTCGGTTAATAATGAATATTCAAATTCTGGAAGTTCAAAATCACGATGCTGAGGTTTGAATAATAAAGCCTGACTAATCTTTGGCTTACTTTTATGCAGTTTAAAATATGCCTTCCACAGCAATTCATGTTTATCTATTCCGGTAAATCTAAACGCATTGCTCTTCAATAAAAGACTTAACTGTTCAATAGAAATATGAATTCGGTCTATAAAATCATCCAGGGACTTAAATGCACCAAAAAATTGCCTGTTTTCCAAAATTTGCTGAATGGTTTTAACTTCCAACTCTTTAATGTATCCAAGACCCAGGTAAATATCTTTTTTATAAATAGTATTGGGGTGGTCGCTTTTATTTATACAGGGCGCATGAATTTTACCTCCGCAATTTCTTATTTCCTGAATATAGGTTTGTAGATCATAAAACCCGCCTCCATTATTTATGGCGGCAACCATAAATTCCAGGGGAAAATACTTTTTCAGGTATAAACTCTGGTAGCTTTCCACGGCATAAGAAGCTGAATGTCCCTTCGGAAATGCATAACCGGCAAAAGAAGATATCTGTTCCCAGACTTCATTGGTAAGATCTATACTGTAACCCCGCTGCTTACAATTTCTTCGGAAAGTTTCTTCGATTTTCTCCATCTGCCCTTTGGAAGTTTTTTTTCCGCTCATTCCACGGCGAAGTACATCTGCATCATCCAGGTCCAGGCCTGCAAATTTGTAGGCTACTTTCATTACATCTTCCTGGTAAACCATTACCCCGTATGTATCCTCCATAATCTCTAACATCACTGGATGTGCCTGTTTTCTAAGTTCCGGGTCACGATGGCGGCGAATAAACTCTTCTTTCATCCCAGCACTGGAAATTCCTGGTCTTATTACAGAACTTGCAGCTACCAGATTCATGTAATTATCGGTTTGTAGCCTGGTAAGCAATCCGCGCATGGCCGGTGACTCCACATAAAAAACTCCCATACAGTCTCCGGTTTTTAAAAGTTCGTTGATGGCTGGATCATTTTTAAAAACCTCTATATTTTCCATTTCCTCAATATTAGCATGAGGCTGATTTTGCTTTATGATCTCAAGGGCATCGGTAATTTTGGAAAGTCCGCGTTGAGCGAGAATATCAAATTTGTGAATACCCACCTCTTCGGCAATATTCATATCAATCTGGATAGTTTGAAAACCTTTGGGCGGTAAAAAAGTACCGGCATAGTTGAATACAGAATCATTCAAAATCAGAATTCCGCCGGAGTGAACACTGAGATAATTTGGGAAACCATCGATCAATCTGCTGTATCTTAACACCAGTTTTTCCAGGTGATCCAGTTCATCAATAGTAAAAAAACCTGAAGATAATCTATCAATATTCTCTTTAGGGAGTCCAAATACTTTGCCTAATTCTCTTACAACAGCCCTGCTTTTAAATGTCACATAGGTGCCCATTAATGCAGTATGCTCATAGGTTCTGAAAATATAAGCTGTTACATCATTCCGGTCTTTCCAGGAAAAATCTATATCAAAGTCGGGCGGAGAACTTCTGTTGGGATTTATAAAACGTTCAAAATAGAGATCCAGTTCAATAGGATCTACATTGGTGATTCCCAGAATATAGGCAACTATAGAGTTCGCTCCGCTACCACGACCCACAAATGGATAATTTTGGGAGCGTGCGTAGTTCACAATATCAAGATTGATCAAAAAATAAGAAACGAATTTCAGCTTTATAATCACCTCAAGTTCTTTTTTTAACCGGACATAGACTTCTTCTTTTTTCTCTGGATATCTTTGCGGCAGTTTTTCATAACAGAGCCTGATTAGTTTTTCTTCATCTCCTTTCTTACTGGTTCCTGCCACCTTTAAATTGCGGTTTTGCTCACGTCCAAATTCAAAATTTACTTCGCAACGATCAATAAGGTTTTGGGTATTTTCCCAGATTTGCGGAAATTCTTCAAATCTTTTTTCAAGTTCCGTTATGGGAAGCATTTTATCTGAAATGGCGCCCTGTTCACTTTCAGAAAGTTTGCTTAAAAGAATATTGTTGTCTATAGCACGTAATAGTCGGTGGGCGTTATAATCTTTTTTATTTCTGAAGCTGACGTTTTGGAGAATGACCAGTTTGTCTTGCATTTTCAGGTAGGCTGAAAACTTTAGTTTTCCAAGACTCGCTGTGGAAACCCCGATAAATTCATTCTCTTGAAAATCTTTTTTCTTTTGGCTGATGATTTTTTCCAGCGGATAAATTATAAAACAATCTTGTAGAAGGGGAGCTTCCGGTTTAAAATCCTGTTTAGCATGGAGATGAAAGGAAAGGTGTTCATTTAATTGGCGATAGCCATTATTGTTTTTAGCAATTCCTACATATTGTTGATCTACTCCATTCCTGAAATCTATTCCTACCAGGGGTTTAAGATTTGTGCCTTTGGTCATTTTCAAAAATTCAAGGCAGGCTGAGGTATTATTAATATCGGTAACGGCGAGTTGTTGTACTCCATTTTGTTTTGCCAGTTCACATAGCTCTTTTGTGGGCATGGTGCCGTAGCGTAAAGAGTAATATGTATGGCAGTTTAAGTACATTTATCAATCTACAATTATCAATTA
>NZ_JAPYPC010000025.1:0-60985 GCF_029937855.1 Christiangramia sp. | reverse complement strand
AAGAGTAATATGTATGGCAGTTTAAGTACATTTATCAATCTACAATTATCAATTATCGGTTTTCAGTGCAGTGAGCCCTGTCATGCTGAGCGCAGTCGAAACATTTTTTAGGTTTGTCACCGCGAACGTAGTGAAGCGATCTCTTTTACCCTGTTATCGCCATACCGGTTTCCCGGTAGAAGCGATCTCTATAGTTCGGTTTTCCCGCTTTGAGACTGCTTCGTTGCCCTCGCATTGTCTTATTTTATTGTTTTCGTCATGTTGTCCCGATAGCTATCGGGATGATTCAGCATCTGTTATTTAGACCCTGAATCGAGTTCAGGGTGACATTTTAACTATTGTCATTTCGACCATAGGGAGAAATCTTTTGCTCGATCACTTTTTCTGTGTTAATTGCTAATTGTTCGCTGCTCATTGTCTTCCAGTCATCGCGAACGCAGTGAAGCGATCTCTATACTTCGGCCTTCCCATTCGTTTCACTCGCAGTGACTATAATCGTGTTCTTCTTCGTCATGCTGAACTTGATTCAGCATCTGTTATTTAGACCCTGAATCGAGTTCAGGGTGACATTTTAACTATTGTCATTTCGACCATAGGGAGAAATCTTCTGTTCGATCACTTTTCTGTGTTAATTGCTAACTGTTCGCTGCTCATTGTGTTACAGTCATCGCGAACGCAGTGAAGCGATCTCAATATCTAACATCCAGTTACTGTTTTCTATGTGCCAGCACGATTGGCGGTTCCCCATTAAACGGATTTCCCATTCTGCCGATTGTTTTTACATCCATGCTTACCGCGCGCATCACACTATGTTCTCCAAACCTGTTTTTAATTTTATCTAAAGAATTGTAGAGGTTCAGCATTTCTTCAGAATCATCAAAAAGATTGATCTGGTAATGCCCGCCCACGAGTCCGCTAAAACGCACCCCGATTAGCCTTATAAGAAGACGCCGGGTATATAATTGTTTAAATAATTCTTCCACTTTTGGAATTAGAATATGGTCTGCACTGGTATAGGCAATCTTCACCTGTTTACTGTAAGTTTGAAAATCTGAATAGCGAATTTTCACACTTACATTAGAAGTAAGTTTATTACCTTTTCTTAGTTGGTAAGCGAGACTTTCAGCCATGGCTACCAGAGTGGCATGCAGCCGAACCATATCGATAGTATCCCGGTTAAAAGTTCGCTCGGTAGAGATTGATTTACGCTCGTGGAAAGGAATGATCGGCGGATTGTCTATTCCGTGGGCTCTTTTCCAGATAGTACGGCCATTTTTCCCCAAAACACTTTCCAGTACCTCCACTGGCATTTTTTGAATGGTTTCAATCTTTCTTACTCCGAGATTCAATAATTTCTGAAAGGTTTTATTTCCTATCATGGGAATCTTATTAACGGCCAGCGGAGCCAGAAAACTTTTTTCAGTACCAGCTTCAATGATCTTTTGTGCATAGGGTTTACCTTCTCCGGTAGCAATTTTGGAGACCACTTTATTCTGTGAGAGTCCGAATGAAATTGGCAACCAGGTCTCTTTTTTTATAGATTCCTGAAGTTCTTTTGCAAACTGAGTAATCCCAAAAAATCGATCCATCCCGGTAAGATCTGCATAGAATTCATCTACGCTGGCCTTTTCAAAAGAGGGTACTTTACTGCGGATGATCTCGGTTACTTCGTGGGAGAATTTAGTGTAAGTGGAGGCATTCCCCTTGATGACGATAGACTGCGGACAAAGTTGCCTTGCTACTTTCATAGACATGCCCGAGTGTACACCAAACTTCCGGGTCTCATAGCTGCATGCCGCAACCACACCACGGTCACCCAGCCCGCCCACAATAAGCGGTTTATTATTTAATTTGGAATCTAAACGTCTTTCTGCGGAAACAAAAAAAGTATCGAGATCCAGATGAATAATAGATTTTACATTCTTCATATTAGGAATAATTCCTTTTAATTGGAAATATTCCAAAATTATAAAATTATTTTGGTTGTAGAAATAGAGAGCGTTAAAAAGAGAGACGAATTTTGGAATTTATTTCGAAAGCTAGAGCAGGTCTTTGTTTATGAGGTCATCAAAAATTAGATGGTCTACAAATGAACTTTCAGATTTCCTGGAATATGGGAAAAATTCCAATTTTTCAATTTCAGAAGCGGCCTTAAGTTCACTGGTAAACTCAGCAGTGTAGCAGGTCATTCTAACTATAGTGCCTTCAGGATGTCCATGAGCCTGAGCTTCAAAAACACCAAATTTCTTAATGCTTTCAGGAATCAGTTCTATAGAAAGTTCTTCTTTTATTTCCCTGGACAATGCGTCAATATCAGATTCTCCTTTTTCTCTTTTGCCACCGGGGATATACCAGGTAGATTTACCTTTACTCAGGCTCATAAGAATTTTTTTATCCTGAATATAAATAAAAGCTAGTTTATCAATAAATTTTTTCATTAAAAAGATTGTGATATTAGATCAAAATAAACGGGGTTTTGAAATCTAAAAGCAAAACCCCGAAATACTGTAAATATTACCAATTCGTAACTATTCCTGAATGCCCGGTAATTTTTCAGGTCTTTGCATTTTCCAATCAAAATCTGGTGCATCTTTCTCTTGCGGGTGGATCTCGTTCAAATTATCTGCATTATAGATCACGCCGTTTTTAATCACATGGGTAACTGAATTAGAATTTTTAATATTCTCTAAAGGATTCCTATCCATGATTACCAGATCTGCCAGTTTTCCAGGTTCTATAGATCCCAGATCACCATCTAAACCTAATGTTTTTGCTCCCAGAATGGTAGCGGTTTTTAAGGCATCATGTTCACTCATACCCCCGCTTTGCATAGACCATAATTCCCAGTGATACCCCAGCCCCTGAAGCTGCCCATGACTTCCAACTCCAACGAGTCCGCCTTTATCCACCACTTCTTTCATCATTTCAGCATGCTTGGGAAATACGTGTTCCTCTTTCATAAACCATGCTCCACGTCTTCTCGATTTTTGAGCCAGTTCATTATATGGAGTAAAATATTGTAACTTTTCGTCTTTATACGGTTCCTCTGTAGCATAATAATATTCCTCTGCCCATGGCCCGCCATAGGAGACCAGTAAAGTCGGGGTCACCGCCATTTTGGATTCTGCAACGGTCTGTAAAACATCTTTATACATAGGATACACCGGCAATGAATGTTCATGCCCGGGATAACCGTCCAGTAATTGTGTCATATTCAATTTAAAATCCAGTCCGCCTTCTGTAGTGGGCATTAGTTTAAGTTCTTTAGCGGCCATGATGATCCATTGTCGCATTTGCCTGTTCCCTGTCAAATACATTTTGATGGTCTTGGTATCATAGTATTCGCTATACTGTTTCAATACCCTTTTGGCGTGATCCAGATCTTTTAAATTATAAGCCCAGTAACCTACACCGGGACCGGTACTGTAAACCCTGGGGCCCTGGATCATTCCCGCATCTACCATATCTGAATATGTAAGTACATCTGTAGTAGAAGTTTGTGGATCACGAGTAGTGGTAACGCCATAAGCAAGGTTTGCTGAATACATCCATACCTGGTTCTTATGAACCTCCCAGTTAGGCCACATGTGAGCATGGGTATCAATAAATCCCGGCACTACTGTTTTCCCTGAAGCATCCATGACGGTAGCGTTCCCAGGTGCGTTTAAAGAACCTGATGGCCCCACCGCTTCAATCCTGTTATTCCTTATTAAGATATCTCCATTCTCAATGACCTCATCCCCTTTCATGCTGATGATACGTCCTCCTTTAATAAGAGCAACACCCTGAGGGATCGCCCGCTGATAGGTCTTTACAATTTTATACTCTTCAGCTTTAAAGTTTTCATGTTCATCTTCTTTCTTGTCTGCCTTTTCCTCTGTGTCGTCTTTCTTTTTTTCAGCTTCTTTTTCCGCTTTTTTCAGTGCTTTAACACTGTCGTTATAAACCTTTGCCTCTTTCAGGTCGTAAACAAAGTGGCTGCTTCCCAAAGACCAGTGCACATCTTTACTATTTTCTTCCCAGGCCGGGAATTCCCCGCCAATCTCTGTAAGTTTTTCTGCTGGAAAAGCAGTTTTATCCATGCTCGCAAGGGAAATACTGGCAGTTTGTCCAAAACGAGGAATCACCACGGTATAAATATCATTATTAATCTTAGCCAGCGCTCGTTTGCCATCTGGGGAGATCCTTATTTCAGAAGGCTTTGAGGCTTTATCTTTTTCTTCCTGAAGGTCATCTTCTCCCAGCATATGTTTATGCACATCTGAGGATCCATAAGGAGTTATTCCTTTTATAGATAAATGTGTTTTCTCATCTGTGCCGTCCCATCTTAATGATATTAGCTTATCATCATCATTCACATAAATACGGTCATCGATCTTTGAAAAGTGAGGATTCACTCTCCCTTTTGATTTTTCAATAAAATTTACCTCACCTCCGGCGGAAGGGATCCAGGCAAGGTCTTCCTTGTTAGGAGAACCGCTCATGCTGGTGGCCAACCTGTATTCTTCTGCTGCTCCCATCGTAAAAGCAATTCTGTCATGCTTGTAAGACCATTCCGGGTTGGAATAGATCGCTTTATTGAGAGTAAGTTTTTTTAAATTCCTTCCATTGGTATCTACACTATAAATATATCCACCATCATCTTCCCAGGTTACAAAGGCAATTTTATTTCCGTTAGGCGACCATGCAGGTTGAGCTTCTACAAAATCATTATTGGTAAGTCTTTTTGGTGCCCCGTTGGGAAAATCCATAACATACAATCTATTGAGGGCGGTAAAAGCCAGTTTTGATCCATCAGGCGATGGCACCGCATCCCTAATTTGGGTAACCTGGGCGGTGGCATCATCTTCAATAGGATATTTAAATAGCAATTCAGGACCTAATTCCAGATCAAGATCTACTTCAAAAGGAATAGGGGTGGCTTTTTTATCTGTAAGGGAAATGTTATTCAATTTCCCACCATAGAATACAACAAGGTTTTTACTGTCTGGAGTAAAACTCATAGCCGGTAATACCCCCAGACTGGCGATAGATTCCTGATCATCGCGTTGTATAGGATAGGCTAGCCATTCTTCATCACCTGTTTTTAAGTCACGAATTACCAGCCCCGTTTTAGTTTCGAAGCGTGTACCATATACCAGCCATTTTCCATCTGGCGAAGGCGTGGGAGTAAAAGCAGATCCATACCTCCCGGTGATCGTAGCAACATCAGACTTTTCCATATCATAAGTCCCTATCTGGTACTGTGGAAATTGGGCATTATAATTCCAGGCATTGTTCCTTTTAGAAAAATAGATGGTCTTGCCATCAGGACTAAAAGCCGGATCTGTCATTTTTAGATTCTCTGGCTCTTTAACCAGTTGGGCTCCACTCCCCCCATCTTTATGATATAAATGAAGCTTTATATTTCTTCTACCTTTTGAGGCAACTATAAAATCACCTTCGGGACTCCACTCAGCCGAAAAGTAATTTTGATTTTTTTCTTCAGAAATTGCGTTCATTTCTTTGGATTCCAGATCCATGATCCAGACATTATCTGATCCATTCTTATCTGAAATAAAAACCAGACTGTTTCCGTCGGGGCTGTATCTTGGGTGTACATCATACGCAAGACCGCTGGTTAACTTTTCTGCTTTACCTCCGGATACAGGAATACGGTATAGATCACCCATCATATCAAAAACGATGTGTTTCCCATCCGGGCTCACGTCTACAGAAAGCCAGGTGCCTTCTTCTGTGGTAAAGGATATTTTTCTTGCCGGTTTTAAAGGAAGTTCTTTGGTTGTAAGAGTATCTAACTGGGCAATACTAATACTGTCCTGCGCTTTGATCTCGAATTGAGTAAAAATTAGTATACCTAGAATAAAGTAGAAATAGTTTTTCATGTTTCTATTAGAATAAATTTGCTCACCAATATAGGAATATATTTAATCATTTATTCAGGTTCAGGTTGTAGATAAGAATACCAAAATTTCTTCTTAATAGTAATGCCCGACCTTATATACAGAGATAGTTTCTAGTGAAACAGCCTGAAATTTTAATTTGAAAACAAATTGAAGATTGCCAAATGGCAAAGCCTAAAATAGGCGGAGAAAGTGATCTAATAAATAATACCAATGATCAATAAAGTTAAGTGAGCTGGTTTTTCTATAAATTTATTGAGGTCAATAAAAAATTATGAGAAAATTTATATCCTGCACCTTAATAATATTTCTTGCCTTCACCTTTTTGCAATGTAATGGGCAAACCAAAAAAACCAACGATAATTACACCTATAAATCTGGTAGTTTTGACGGTATTGGGAAATTCTACAAAGGCCGTGAAATTAATCAAACTATTTTTTTCGTATCTTAATACATTCTAACCAAAAACCAAAAATTATGAAAGGCTCTTCAGGTAAACGCAGGTTGGTAAAGAAATACGTGTCAGATTTTATTTTTTCAGAAAAAACAGGTTTTGTTCTTGATGGCACCAACTATCAATTTTCAAGCAATGAGCCTGGAGGGAAATTTATCAAATTTCGGTTTGAAAAAAGTTCCGGGAAAAAGAAAAGAAAATACGTTTTTAAGGTCATTTATAAAATGATGAAGAACTTTCAATCTTCCCTTAACTAATAAAAATAGGCTGTAAAAAATCCTTAGTAATCAGTCAAACCTCTTTACTTTATAATAATCCAAAAATAAATTCAGGAATATACTTTATCGACATTTTTAAACCCTCACTTTTATCGTCGATCACTTATAATGCTTATTTGTACTCCCGCACTATTGTAATATTTACGGGAACAATATACTTACCTGATAATCAAATTTTAAGTAACTTTATCTAAAGCTTATTAAAATGGGTTTAAGAATAATTGTAATCGTAACTTCAGTGTTGATGTTTTCCTGCGTAAGATCACAACAGCAAAACGAACCTAAACTTATTGGCGGGCCTTGCGAAGGCTGTGAAGCGGTCCTGGAATACGGCGACCGGGAGCTTAGCGCAGTTGATACGCTACCTGAATTTACTTCCGCAGAAAATAAATTGAAAATATCGGGTATTATTTATGAGCCTGATGGCGTCACACCCGCTGAAAATATTGTTTTATACATTCACCATACAAATGCGGAAGGAATTTATCCTACCAAAGGAAATGAAGAGAACTGGGCCAGGCGACATGGATATTTAAGAGGTTGGATAAAAACTGCTAAAGATGGGCGTTGAACTTTTTATACTCAAATACCGGGAAGTTATCCCGATGGTAAAAATCCGGCGCATATACATCCATTTATACTGGAACCTGATGGTACATATTACTATCTATCTGCTTTTTTCTTTGAAGGTGATCCACTGCTTACCGATAATCATCAAAATGATCCTCCCCGGGGAAGTGACGGCGTGGTTAAGCTTCAGGATATAGGTGATATGAAATTAATTGAGCGTGATTTTATTCTCGGGAAAGGAATACCAGATTATAAATAGAAAATCCCGTCTGAAATTTTAATTATCGTCATCCTGAACTTGATTCAGGATCTCTAGAGAAGCTGAATCAAGTCCAGCTTGACGGCTAAAATTCCCAGACGGGCTTTCTGCTATTTATAAAAATTTTATTTCGCCTCGGCGATCCAGTTATCAATTTTATTCTCCAGTAATTCCAGTGGAACGCAACCGGTTTCAAGCACCTGTTTGTGGTATTCTCTAATATCAAAATTATCTCCCAGTTCAGTTTTCGCTTTTTCACGTAACTCCTGGATCTTTAACTGACCAATTTTATAAGACAATGCCTGCCCTGGATTGGCCATATATCTTTCAATTTCTGAAATCACACTGGCTTCCGGTTCTGCTTCGTTTTCGAGGGAATACTGGATCGCTTCTTCGCGGGTCCAGCCTTTGCTGTGTAAACCTGTATCCACTACAAGACGCACGGCGCGATGCATTTCAGCCCCCAATGTTCCAAAATATTGATAAGGATCTGTGTATAGCCCAAGCTCTTTTCCTAAAGATTCTGAATATAAAGCCCAGCCCTCACCATAACCGCTGTACCATAAAGTTTTTCTGAAATCTGGTAGCTTCTCATTTTCCTGTGTAAGGGAAATTTGGTAATGGTGTCCGGGAATTGCTTCATGCAAAAATAATGATTCATCACTATAAGTATTATAAGTGGCGGCATCGGGAATGGGCACGTAAAAGATACCAGGCCTGGTTCCGTCTAAAGATCCAGGGTTATATTCGGCGCTGGCAGATTTTTCTCTAAATTCTTCCGTTCTTCTTACCTCAAAAGAAGTTTCAGGAGTAACACTGAAAAGTTTACTGATATTTGGCTTCATGGTCTCATGAATTTCTTCAAAATTGGCGATCACTTCTTCAGGTTTATCAAATGGCATCAGCTCTTTATTTTCCCTTACATAGTTGAAAAAAGATTTAAGATCTCCCTCAAATCCAACTTCTTCTTTCACTTTTTCCATTTCTTTTGAAATCCTGGCCACTTCATCCAGTCCAAGCTGGTGAATTTCTTCTGCCGTCATATCTGTAGTGGTGTAAAGCTTGATCTGATGTTTGTAATATTCCTCTCCCTCTGGAATATCTGCAATCCCGCTACTTTTACGGCCTTTTGGCAAATAATCCTGTTGCAAAAAAGTATGCATTTTTTTATACTGCGGAATGACTTTTTCGGTGATCATACTTTTATATTCTTCCGTTAAACGCTGTTTTTCTTCTTCTGAAAAACTATCGGGAAAGTTATTTACGGGGCCGTAGAATAAATGCTCTTCTGGATTAGAACCCGTCATGGATTCCATTTGCGGAATCACCTTCTGAATTAATGAAGCCGGTAATACATATCCCTGCTCCATCCCTTCGCGCATATTTTCTTCCGCAGAATTCATCCAGCTAAGAAAACCATCCACACGTTTTAGCCAGTTCTCGTAATCTTCTACCGTATTGAAAGGTTGAGCACCAACACCACTGGCCAGTTGACCCATAAACAGGTTTACAGACCACATCTGGTCTATGGGCATATATTTGTCTTTTTTAAATTCCATTGAGGCAAGGTTGATATCACATTCCCAAAGCAAAATATCTTTGCTCATTTTTTCGGTGTCGCTAAGTGCCTCGTCACTTATAGCACCGGCTTCATTTTTATATTTGGTATAATAAGCTCTTAAGCTATCTTCATATTCTTTAGAAAGGAAATTTGGAAATTGGTCGTTATAGCGCATATCTCCTGAAGTGGTAGCTGAAATAGGGTTCAGCTTTAAACCATCTTCATAATAATTGTTAAGGATGCTGTCAAATTTTGCACTGACCTCATTTTTTTCATCATCTGCGGAAGTCTCTGTATTCTCATTTTTACAACCTATGAATAGAATAGAAAGGAAGAATGAAAGAATGATCTTGTGAAACATATTGTAAGATTTTATAATATAATTCTAAGATAAGAAAAAATCGCAGTCAGATATTGTTTAGAATCCTCAATAAAAAATATCATATATATCCTGCAAATTTCGGAAAATTGTATTCGGGTGGAGAAACCTGAAAATCCAAAAGAGTAGGAAAAACAACTAATCCACCCATTATGAAATTTAAAAGTTTAATTATGGTCGCAATTGCGGTTATGCCATTAACAAGTTGCTCAATGAGACTGGTAGCCTTTACCGTAATCAGTTCTAAAAATGTAAGCCTGGACATACACAAGTCTGAAGGCGTAAAAACGGAAGCTAAGAAATCCTATTTCCCTCGAATAGGCTGGCTGGAATATTAAAGATGCTATGGATGAAGCTTTAGAAGCTGTAGGTCCCGATCATGATATGCTTGTAGACGGTGTAGTACGTTATACCAGTTACCCATTTGTTTCCGGGGTTACGGTAGAAGGTACTGCGGCAGGCACCCGGGCAATGAAAGCCAGAATGGGTGAGGCAGGTTTCCAGGAATGGCTAAAAGGTCAGGATGTACTAAGAGAAGAAACTGCTGTGGTAATCAAGGAATAAAAACTGAAACTTTTATATAAGAAAAAGCCCCTGTATCTGCAGGGGCTTTATTAATTCTAACCTGTAACATTTCAGGTCTAAAACCTTATTAATATCTATAATATTCAGGTTTGAAAGGTCCTTCTACTTCAACCCCGATATATTCAGCCTGGTCTGGTTTAAGCTCGGTAAGCTCCACACCAATTCTTTCCAGGTGAAGTTTTGCTACTTTTTCATCTAAATGCTTTGGCAGCATATATACTTCATTCTTATACTGGTCTGTATTTTTCCAAAGTTCGATTTGTGCTAAAGTCTGGTTAGTGAATGAATTACTCATCACAAAACTAGGATGACCTGTGGCACATCCAAGGTTTACTAACCGACCTTCAGCAAGAAGGATGATGTCTTTCCCATCAATGGTATACTTATCTACCTGAGGTTTGATCTCAACTTTAGTATCTCCATGGTTTTCATTTAACCAGGCAACAGCGATCTCATTATCAAAATGACCGATATTAGCAACAATGGTCTTATCTTTCATGGCTTCAAAATGTTCTCCACGAACGATGTCTTTATTTCCCGTTGTAGTGATCACTATATCTGCTTTTGGAAGTACAGTTTCCAGTTTCTTCACCTCGAAACCATCCATCGCAGCCTGTAGGGCACAAATAGGATCAATTTCAGTAACTGTAACTATAGAGCCAGCTCCTTTGAATGATTGAGCTGTTCCTTTACCCACATCTCCATAACCACAAACAACAACGCGTTTTCCAGCTAGCATCACATCGGTAGCACGACGAATTGCATCTACCGCACTCTCGCGACACCCGTATTTATTATCAAATTTAGATTTTGTAACGGAGTCGTTCACATTGATGGCGGGCATAGGAAGGGTCCCTTTTTTCATTCGCTCATACAATCTGTGAACGCCGGTAGTGGTCTCTTCAGAAAGTCCTTTGATACCTTTACCCAGTTCTGGGTATTCGTCAAGTACCATATTGGTAAGATCTCCACCATCATCAAGGATCATATTTAATGGCTTGCGCTCTTCCCCAAAGAAAAGTGTTTGTTCGATACACCAGTTAAATTCCTCTTCTGTCATTCCTTTCCAGGCGTAAACTGGAATTCCGGCAGCGGCAATAGCAGCGGCAGCATGATCCTGGGTAGAGAAGATATTACAGGAACTCCAGGTAACATCAGCTCCCAGTTCTACAAGGGTTTCAATTAAAACGGCGGTCTGTATGGTCATATGCAAACATCCCGCTATCCTGGCTCCTTTTAAAGGCTTTGATGCTCCATATTCTTCACGAAGCGCCATTAAACCTGGCATTTCGGCTTCAGCAAGTTCTATTTCACGGCGTCCATATTCAGCAAGCTCAATATCTTTTACTTTATAGGCGGTATACGGTACTGTTTTAGTTGACATATTATTATATTTGAATATTAGCAATTTTTCTAATTGCAAAAATAAGGAAAAGCTTAGAAAATTTATGCCTCTTTATAAAACTATAACAGTTGACGAACTCACTAAGGTCTTCATTTGGAAGGTTGAAGAATCTTTTGATTGGCTATCTAAAAATGTGGAATTAAGCGATCATTGCAGTAACAGGGTTCATGGGATGAAGTCTGAGATTCATCGTCGCGGTTTTATGAGCATTCGTCATTTAATGGCCGAGGCAGGTTATACCGATCATGATCTTTATTACGACGATCATGGTAAGCCTCACCTGAAAGATGATAAATATATTTCCATCACCCATTCTTTTAATTTTACGGCAATCATCATTAGCAATAAAGATGTTGGTATAGATATTGAAAAGCAGCGAAACAAAATTCTAAAAATTGCGAATAAATTCACTCCTTTAGATGAATATCATACCCTTGCCAATGAAGAAGCACTTATAAGAAAACTTACGATTGTGTGGGGCGCAAAGGAGTCGGTATATAAAATATTGGCGCAACCCGGAGTGGGTTTTTTACAGCATATCAATGTAACCGATTTCGATTTCGACGATGCTAAAACTACAACTCATGTAAGGTATAACGGAATAGACGGTTGGTTTGATGTTGAATTTTTAGAATTTGAAAATTTCACCTGTGTGTATGCCATGCCTTCCATTAAAAAAGGAACCTGATGATTGAGGTACAAAGTTATCTGGAAGAAATTCAGCAGGCGACATTTGAAAAGAGGAAATTACTGGCAATTCTTATAGATCCCGATAAATTTGATGAAACAAAACCCCAGAAATTTCTTCAGAAATTACCAAAGCAAATCACCCATATTTTTGTAGGAGGAAGTACGGTTAAAGAAGGCAGAACCTGCTCTGTGGTTAAATTCCTAAAAAGTATAAGCGATTTACCTGTTATACTCTTTCCTGGCGATCATAGTCAGATCTCTTCACATGCAGATGCTTTACTTTTTCTAAGTCTTATTTCCGGCAGAAATCCCGAATTTTTAATTGAACAGCAGGTACGTTCTGTAGAAAAGATAAGGAATACGAATCTGGAAATTATTCCCACGGGGTATATTTTGATTGATGGCGGAAGAGAAACTTCAGTGCAAAAAGTGAGCAATACTATTCCGCTGGCTCAAGATAACATTCAGCAAATTGTAAACACGGCCCTGGCGGGACAATATTCAGGAAAAAAAATAATCTATCTGGAAGCAGGTAGTGGCGCAAAAGATCAGGTCTCTTCGAAAATTATAAAAGCTGTAAAAGATGCCTTGAATATTCCAATTATTGTGGGTGGGGGCATCCGCAGCATACAACAACTTCATAGAGTGTATGATGCGGGAGCAGATCTCGTAGTGATAGGAACTGCTTTCGAAAATGGTACTTTTCAATAATAGCTCCCTAATAACAGCGGAAATGTCATTTCGACAGAGCAGTAGTCCGCGATAGCAAGGCTGCTGCGACGAGAAATCCGTCAACCTTTATTTCAAAGTTTTTTTCTAGAGATACTGAAACGAGTTCAGCATGACGTAATATTAGGGCATTTCAAGGAAGCAAAGCGACCGAGAAGACTCAATAGAAAAAGAGATTCCTCCCTTCGGTCGGAATGACAATTTAAATAATATAAGACCCTACCAATATTTTTAAAAGTTTAAACGTTTTAAAGATTGAGAAAGCCGAACTTTCTTATTTTTACAAAAAATCTTAAGTCACTCTATGACCACATCTTTTGAAAGGTATCAGAAACGCCGACTTATATCTTCCTATTTCTCCGTAGTGATTAGTATTTCTTTAGTATTGTTTCTGCTAGGAATGCTGGGGCTTTTGGTATTGAACACCAAAAAAGTAGCCGATCATTTTAAGGAACAGATCGCTCTTACCGTGTATTTAAAAGACACCGCCAAAGAAGTAGAAATTGAACAGTTGAAAAAAAGCCTGGCTATGGCTGATTATACAAAATCTACCACCTATGTTTCCAAAGAGGAAGCTGCGGAAGCGCATAGCGAGGAAATTGGCGAAGATTTTATGGAATTCCTGGGATACAATCCGTTACAGAATTCTATTGATGTGTATATGAATGCCGATTTTGTCTCTTCAGATCAGGTAGACCAGATCGCGGAAGATCTTACCTCGAAGAATTTTGTAGACGAGGTAGTTTATGACAAACCATTGATCGCTTTATTAAATGATAATGTAAAAAAGATCAGTTTCTGGGTTTTAATAGCCAGTGCAGTTTTCACCTTTATAGCAGTGCTATTGATCAATAGCAGTATTCGCCTGGCCGTATATTCAAAAAGATTTATTATTAAAACCATGCAAATGGTTGGCGCCACCAAAGGATTTATTAGAAGACCATTTATATGGCAAAGTGTAAAGCTTGGACTTATTGGGGCTATCCTGGCATTAATAGGAATGGCCGCGGTACTTTATTATCTCAATAACAGTTTTACAGAACTTAACCTTCTTGGAGATATAAAAATGCTGGTAATTCTCTTCTCCGGAATTTTCCTGATGGGAATTGTAATTACATGGATAAGTACGTATTTTGCCACGTCGCGTTTTCTAAATCTGAAAACGGATGAGTTATACTATTAAACACTATATTATTAGCCACTAATACACGAATATCTTATCTTTTTTTAAATGCTTAGAAAGATATTTTTTTTAAAAGTTATTAGTGCATCCGTGGCAAAATCGGTTTATAACAAGAATCTGGAGGGCAAACCTCATCTATAAACAGGAAAGTTATGAGTTGATAGGTGTTCTATTTGACGTAGACAATGAGTTTGGAGGAGGTTTTCTTGAAGCGGTATATTCAGATGCTATAGAATATGAACTAAAGTCCAAAAAGATTCCCTTTGAAAGGGAAAAACGATATCAGGTAAATTATAAAGAGATTGTATTACCTCACCAATTTGTAGCAGATTTCGTTATTTATAATAAAATAATATTAGAAATCAAGTCGGTTGCGGCTCTAAATGATCGTCATGTCGCGCAATGTATTAATTATCTCAAAGTTTCAGGGAATAAATTAGCGATATTGGTTAATTTTGAAGCCGACAAATTAATACACCAAAGAATAGTTCTATAATTTATTCGTGGCAAAAAGTATATTTATGGCAGAAAATAACAAAATAAAAGGCAGTTTTAATACCGGATTTGTTTTTGGGAAGAAGAACTACACCTTTATGTTTATTGGAATCGCAGTGATCGCTTTAGGCTTTATTTTAATGTCTGGCGGTGGTAGCGAAGATCCGAATGAATTTAATGACGCGATCTATAATTTTCAAAGAATTCGACTTGCTCCTACTTTGGTCCTGATTGGTTTTGCCATTGAGGTGTATGCCATTTTGTTGAATCCGAATAAAAAATAAGGAATTTGGACGTATTAGACGCCGTGATCCTTGGTATCATCCAGGGACTTACCGAATTTTTACCCGTATCTTCAAGTGGCCATTTAGAATTAGGTAAAGCGATTTTAGGAGATACGAGTGTTCCAGAAGAATCTTTACTATTTACGGTAGTGCTTCATTTTGCCACCGCGTTGAGTACCATTGTTGTTTTCAGAAAAGATATTTTAGAAATTTTTGGTGGCCTGCTGAGTTTAAAATGGAATGAAGAAACGCAATTTTCAGTAAAGATCATCATTTCCATGATCCCAGCCGTTCTAGTTGGACTTTTATTTGAAGAACAGCTTGAAGCCTTATTCGGCGGAAATATATTATTTGTAGGCTTTATGCTGTTAATAACTGCATTATTGCTCTGGCTTGCTGATAAAGCAAAAAACACCGGAAAAAAAGTCAGTTACAGCAATGCATTCGTAATTGGAGTTTCGCAGGCGATTGCCATGTTACCGGGAATTTCCCGAAGCGGAGCTACTATCTCTACTTCAGTACTGCTTGGCAATGATAAAACCAAAGCAGCCAGATTCTCATTTTTGATGGTGGTGCCACTGATCTTCGGAAAGATCGCTAAAGATCTTCTAAGCGGGGAGTTGATGGAAAGCTCTGCCGATTTTTCCATTCTGGCCATTGGCTTCGTTGCAGCATTTCTAGCAGGTCTTGTAGCCTGTACCTGGATGATAGCCCTGGTTAAGAAAAGTAAACTTTCATGGTTTGCCATTTATTGTTTTGTAGTGGGACTGGCGGCTATTATTTTTGCATATGCACAATAAGGAAATTACTCCCGAAGAATTCAAAACTGGACAGGTATTACTTTTTGATAAACCACTTAACTGGACCTCCTTTCAGCTAGTAAATAAGGTGAGATGGCTAATCAGGAAAAGCTGTAATATTAAAAAAATTAAGGTTGGTCACGCCGGAACATTAGATCCGCTTGCCACGGGATTACTCATTATCTGCACCGGAAAATTTACTAAAACGATTCCGGAGCTCCAGGGACAGGTCAAGGAATATACAGGAACCTTTACTTTAGGAGCCACTACTCCATCTTTCGATTTAGAAACTGAAATTGAGCAGGAATTCCCCACAGATCATATCACGGAAGAACTACTTCAGAAAACCTCAAAAAAGTTCATTGGTGAAATTGAGCAGACTCCACCTGTATTCTCGGCCTTAAAAAAAGACGGGAAAAGGCTTTATGAATATGCCCGGGAAGGCAAGGAAGTTGAAGTAAAATCCCGGAAGGTAGAAATTTCAGAGTTTGAGATCGATTCTGAGAATTTTCCGAAGATTTATTTCAGAGTGGTTTGCAGCAAGGGAACTTATATTAGAAGTCTTGCCCACGAATTCGGTCAGGCTTTAAATAGCGGTGCCCATCTTTCTGAATTAAGAAGGACGGCTATTGGCGATTATTCTGTAGAAAAAGCAATGAACCTTGAATCTTTTCAAAAATTGCTACCTTCACCAGAGAATAATTAAGTCTACTGACTGTTAACTGTATATGAAAGATTTCGAGGATTTTTTCGATAAGCACAAAGCGCTTATCCTGACTATACTTTCGTTTGCTGTCCTGATGCTGGCACTGTATAACTTTAAACTTGCCAACAACAATAAGGAAACAGCAGAAATGCTCGTAGATCTCGAACAGTTTAAAGTCGAGGAGAAAAAAGAAGCAGAACCGGAAAAGCCGGAAGAAACCCAAAGGAGAAATCCGCGAGATGTTCAAACTCATCAGGCTTATAATCAGGATAAAGAAACCAGAGAAGAAGATTTTAAAAATCAACTGGATAAAATTTTCGAAAAGAACTCGGCCCAACAAGAGCAATCTGAGAATGAAGATACCGAAGGTTCAGAAGGAAATTATGCGCTGAGTAAAAAAAATGCTGAAAAAGATAAAAACCGGTCAGACGGAGATGATTCGGCTGAGGAAGCTTCTCAAAAGTCTGCTGCTTACGATTATAGTTCCATTTCATTTTCTTTAAAAGGAAGACGTGCGGTGAAAATTCCGAATCCCGTTTATACCTGTGATACGGCAGGGAAAGTTGTGATAAATATTACGGTAGATGCCAATGGCTATGTGGTAGATTCGTCGTTTAATAAAGGTAGCTCAACAACTTCTAATGAATGCCTTATAGATCGTGCTTTGGAATATTCAGCCGGGGCAAGATTCAGCAAACTGGCGGGCAGAAATTCCCAAATTGGAACCATCACTTATTACTTTAGATCCTAGATTTATGCAAGAAATTAAACGTTGTGGCTGGTGCGTAGGTGATCCTTTATATGAAGCTTATCACGATCATGAATGGGGGGTTCCCGTTTTGGATGATGAAACTTTATTCGAATTTTTAACGCTGGAAACTTTCCAGGCTGGCTTAAGCTGGATCACTGTTTTACGCAAACGAAACAATTTCAGGGAAGCTTTTGACAATTTTGATTATCGCAAGATTGCCCAATATAAAGACGCTAAAATTACTGAATTGATGCAGAATGCGGGTATTATCAGAAACCAGATGAAGATCAGGGCTGCGGTGACCAATGCCAGGGAATTCATGAAGATCCAGGATGAATTTGGCAGTTTTACTAAATATATCTGGCAGTTCGTAGAAGGACAGCCTATCCAGAACAAAGTCGAAGATTATAAAAAAGCTCCGGCTACTACTGATATTAGCGATAAACTAAGTAAAGATCTAAAAAAAAGAGGCTTTAAATTTGTTGGCTCCACGGTGATGTATGCTCATATGCAGGCTACCGGGATGGTGAACGACCACGAGGTAGATTGTTTCAAATATGAAGAAGTTAAAAAACTTGGAGAAAAAGTCTCTATTTAAGATATTTTAAAAACTCATCCCTGGAAATTTCTTCAGCACCAAGGCTTTTCAAATGACTCGTATAAATCTGGCAGTCAATTAATTCTACTCCTTCTTTTTGTAATTTCTGAACCAGCTTTATAAAACCGAATTTTGAAGCATTGCTGGCTTTTGTAAACATACTTTCCCCGCAGAAGACATGTTTATCTTTTAAGTAGATACCATACAGTCCGCCCACTAACTTTTCACTATCCCAGACCTCAACAGAATGAGCTAAACCTTCATTATGCAGCTGAAGATAATTTTCTTTTATCTCTGAAGTGATCCAGGTTCCATCCTGTCCCTTTCTATCAATTTGGCCACAATTCTCCATGATTTTTTCAAATTCCTGATTGAAAGTCACCTGAAATTTCTCCTGATTTAAATAAGGCCTCATGCTTTTTGCTATTTTCAGGTTCTCTGGAAAAAGCACCATTCGGGGATCTGGGGACCACCAAAGCACCGGCTGACCTTCGCTGTACCAGGGAAAAACTCCTTTATAATAAGCTTCTTTTAGCCTTTTGGGACTCAGATCTCTGCCCACAGCAAGCAAACCTTCATCATCGGCGTAAGTTACCGGAGGTAGCTTTTCATATGGTTGAATAAAATACAAATATTCTGATTTTAGAATCTGAAAATAAAAAAGTCCGGCGAGATTTCTAACCCGACTTTGATATTATTATAAGGAAACGTCATCCTGAATTTATTTCAGGATCTCAACTAATTGAAAATCAAAAGCACTTAGAAGCTGAATCAAGTTCAGCTTGACGAAATAAGGACTTTTTAGACAACCTCCTCCAAAACTGAATTTTTATTTGTGGTGTTAGCCAGAAACGCTCAAACAAGTTCAGTATGATCAAAATACGCTTTATCACTAAATAAAAATATTCCTTTTTTATACCTCGAACTTTGACAAGCTCAGTTCTACAAAAATTTTTAAAATGGGTCATCCCGAACGAAATTGAGAGATCTCAAGAGATTTCGCCCGCTGGTCGAAATAACTTAAATTATTCTAGAAGGGAAGATCGTCGTAATCTTCTTCATTCAAATCACTGGCAGGCTCGAACTGGTCTGGTGGTGGCACATTAGAACCTCCCGATGGTTGTTGAGCGGCCAGGTTCTCAATTCTCCATCCCTGGATAGAGTTGAAATATTTAGTTTCGCCCTGTGGACTTACCCATTCACGTCCTCTTAGGTTTACTCCAATTTTTACCGGTTGTCCCACCTGAAATGCATCTAAAAGACTGCATTTATCCTGAACAAATTCAATCATGATATGTTGTGGATACTGCTCCTCGGTAGTGACTACCATTTCTCTTTTTTGAAAACCATTGTTCCCAAAAGTCTTGGTTTCTCCAATAAGTTTAATCTTTCCCTGTACTTCCATTGTCTCGTTTATTTTGCTAATAATATTTTCCAGGCATTTTCCGGCTGATCTTTTTCAAGATAAACCTGAGCCTGTTTATGAATTTTTTGTTTATCACCGCTTTTTACAAGTTCGGCTTCTTCTGAATTCGAATTAAGAAATTCTTCTATTTCACCGTTTTCAGGTAAAGCTTCGACATTTCCTAACTTTCCCAGGTCATTTCCGGTTAAAACGGTGCTCTTGCGAATTTCTTCTGGCATCGCATCTACACCTATTCCCAAAGTAGAAAGTGGTTTTGGAACTTCAAACATTCCCATTTTAGCACGCGTGTACCAGTTACCGCCCATACGTGCTACCTGATCTATTTTATGCTGATCTATAAACCCGCTTTCATCAAGAATTTCCTCTTTTATATGCATTTTTACCACATGGCAGATCACCAGGTTTCCGGCACCGCCTTCAGTACCCGTTTCCACAATTTCTTTGATCTTACATTCAAGCTGAACCGGAGATTCTGCCACCCGAAAGGGCTTTACCAGATCAGACTTCAGCATGCTTAAGCCTGCTTTATCGAATTCATTCACCCCTTCAGCATATTCTGTACTGGAAAGTGACATCTGCTGAACAATATCATAATTCACAATATTGATCACAACCTCATCTACCCTCTTAGCGTTTTCAAAAGTATGTTTCGTGGTATTATCCCTTCCCCGTCTTGCCGGTGAAAAGATCAATACCGGAGGATTCGCACCAAAAACATTGAAAAAACTAAATGGTGAAAGATTGGGTTTACCATCTTCATCTATAGTACTTGCAAAAGCAATTGGCCTGGGACCAATGGCTCCCAAAAGATATTGATGCAATTTCCCTACACTTACCTCCTTAGGTTCTATACTTAACATCGGTGAATTTTCGTCAAAGATAAAGAATCAAACAAGGAATGAAAAGCAATGCATTACAATAAAATTAGTTTTAAAACGCTTATATTTATTTTGGATTAAAAGCCGGAATCATACATGAATCTACCCGACGAACGCAGCTTTAATCGCTGGTTTATCATTATTTCCTGCCTTGTGGTCATCGTTTTGGTGCTCTGGAATACAAGCATATTTTTTCAGCGGCTAAAAGAAGATGAACGGGCAAAAATGAATATCTGGGCGCAGGCACAGGAAGAGTTAAGCAATGCTCCTGAAGATGCCGACCTTAGCCTTATTCTCGAAATTTTAAATAATAACACTACCATTCCAATAATCCATACCAATGAGGAAGGCGAAATTGCCTACACTACCAATCTTGATCCTATAATCCTCGAAGATCAGGATAGAACCCGGGAGTACCTGGAAGATCTTAAAGAAGAAAACGAACCCATTATCATAGATCTGGGCGAAGGTCAAATCCAATATTTATATTACGGTAATTCCCCTGCCCTGAATAAGCTAAAGTATTATCCCATTGGCCTTACCCTAATTGGATTTTTATTTATAGGAGTGGTTTACTTTTTTTATACTACTACCAAATCCAGCGAGCAAAATAAGCTGTGGGCGGGAATGGCAAAAGAAACTGCTCACCAGATAGGTACACCGCTAAGTTCTCTTATTGGCTGGACTGAAATTTTAAAAGCTGAAAATATTAATCCGTCTTATGTGGAGGAAATGGAAAAGGATATTGACAGGTTACGAACCATTACCGAAAGATTCTCCAAGATAGGTTCTTTACCTAATTTACAAAAAACTGATATTGTTGGCTCCACGAAAGAAAGTTTCGAATATCTAAAAAACAGAAGCTCTAATCTTATAGATTTTAGTATAAGAACTCCCCGCCAACCAATAAATGTGATGCTTAACGAACAGCTTTACAGCTGGACCATAGAAAACCTGGTTAAAAATGCCATTGATGCCATGAGGGGCAAAGGCGAGCTTTTAATTGAGATAAAACAGGATTTAAAGCAGGCGCATATCTATATTAGTGATACCGGGAAGGGTATAGATAAAAACAAATTCAGATCTATTTTTGAACCTGGACAAACTACCAAAAAACGTGGTTGGGGCCTTGGTCTTTCTTTAGCCAAAAGAATCATTGAAGAATACCACAAAGGAAAGATCAAAGTTGCCCGAAGTGAAATTAATAAAGGAACTACCTTTCAGATAAGTCTGAAAAAAGTTTAAAATTCAACTATTTTTTCGCGTAACCAATCTGGAACAGGAAAAGTTGTCTTATTTTCAAAATCGAAACAAACTACGATATCCTTTCCTTCCGCACAAAGTTCGTTTTGTTCATTCAGAATAACATGCTTCAAGCCAAAACTGGTATTACCAATAAAATCAAGCCCGGTTTTTATAATGGCATCGCCAGGATAGTACAGTGACTTTTTAAAATCACATTTAGTTGAAACCAGCATGGTTCCCTGGTTTGAATTCCGGTAGAATTTATGAATCCCGGAAGCCTCCCAAAAATTCACCCTTCCGCTTTGGAGATACCGCATATAAGAAACGTTGTTTACGTGCTCATACATATCGAGATCGCTCCAGTCTATTCTAATTTTCAGGCTAAGTTTAAAATCGTCGCTATTGGTCACAGTTCAATGTTCGAATTTATGGCTGCGGCCAGCTCTTTGAATTCTTCATCGCTCATTTCAAAATGGTTCGAAAAATCCATATCCTTCATGCTATTAAGAGGAATTAGGTGCACATGAGTATGTGGCACTTCCAGACCTACCACAGCCATTCCTACCCTTTTGCAGGGAACTGTCTTTTCAAGAGCTATAGATACACTTCTCGCAAAACGCATCAACTCGTGGTACATTTCTTCTCCGAGATCCCAAATCTTATCGATTTCTTTCTTCGGAATACAAAGCACATGACCTTTTGCATTGGGCCTGATATCCAGAAAAGCCAGAAACTGGCTATTTTCAGCTACTTTATAAGCAGGCACTTCCCCTTTTACGATCTTTGTGAATAGTGTTGGCATGATTAGGTTGGTTTTTAATAAAATTAAAGAATCCTTTTCTCAAATCCGAAATTATAGATGAAAGAAAAGGATAAATTTTAACTGAAATGGACAGAGATTATTCCCTCCAGATCTCGATAACTTCAAATTTCACGGTTCCGTTAGGAACTTCTATTTCGGCGGTATCACCTACTTTTTTCCCGAGGAGCCCTTTTCCGATAGGTGAATCTACAGAAATTTTACCTGATTTAAGATCGGCCTCACTCTGAGCCACCAGCTTATAAGTCATTTCAGCCTTATTTGTTTGATTTTTGATCTTCACATGGGAATGCACCAGCACCTTGGAAGTATCTAACTGGGATTCATCTATCACCCTGGCATTGGCCACTACTTCCTCTAATTTTGAAATTTTCATTTCTAGTAAACCCTGAGCTTCTTTTGCCGCATCATATTCAGCATTCTCACTCAGGTCCCCTTTATCTCTGGCCTCTCCAATAGCCTGGGAAGCTTTCGGCCGCTCTACATCTTTAAGATGATTAAGTTCATCTCTTAGCTTCTTTAACCCTTCTGGGGTATAATAAGATACTTTACTCATAACTTTATCGTTTTAATATTTCGCAGTCAGCGGGTTGCACCCTTACTGAGCCGAAAAAATACCTTATAATGATTTTAGTAATAATTGAATCCCTGGATGCGGGATTGCCCGGATCTATAAAGTTTTAGCTTTCCGGGTTTAAACTATTGCATCATTAACTGAAAAAATCCCATTACGAACGGGATTTCTTTAAACAAATGTAAGAAATTTAATCTTTTAGAACAATTATATTATTTTCGTTGCAACTTAAAATTACATGAAAAAAATCTTCAGCTTAATAGCAGTTTTTATAATATTCACGGCATGTTCGGGATCTGATGATGAAGTGAGAAACAATCCTAATTTACCCGATCTTAATTTCAGGTTTCAATTAGATCTTAGTTTCCCTGAATATAATGACCTTCAATTCCCTGGTAATTCCTTTGCCACCTATAATCAAGGGGTTCGAGGCGTGGTTATTTATAACCTCAATAATTCCCAATATGTAGCTTTTGAACTAAGTGACCCCAACCATCCGCCAAATAGCTGTTCCGGGATGACCGTAAATGGCGTGATCGCAACCTGTGGATGTGAAGACAACCAGTACAATGTAATTACGGGAGAGATTGTAGAAGGCGAAGGACGATACACTATGAAACCATATCGTGTAGAAAGATTTGGTAACCGAATAGAAGTATTTAACTAAAAAACCTCCTTTTCAAAACCCTACATTAAGAAAAGGAGGCAGCTAAAAACCTTTGAAATACTTAAAATTTCAAAGTTAATCCCAACAAAAAGTTAGTAGTGGCTTGCGGGTAAAAACCTGCTCCGTCTAAGGTTTGAACTCCAGACGGGATATCTTCATTGGGAACATCAAACGTGAAATAATACCCATTAGACACATATTTCTCATTAAAAATATTATTGACTAAACCTGTGAGCACCACTTCTCTAAAGACCCATGGCTCGTCCCAGGTATACTGTACATTAAAATCGTTCACAAAGTAGCTGTCCAGTTTAGAGTTCTCTGCTTCAACATTACTCATAAATTGTTCTCCAACATATTTGGAAAGCAGCTTCAATTCAAGTCCGTTTACTGGTTGATAATTTATAATATTTCCCGCAACGATTTCCGGAGAATAGGAAATATCGGTATTTCCATAGTCTATCAACTCACCATTGAACGTGGAAACAAAATCAACATTTTTATTCTGACTTAAAGCAAGATTTGGCCTTAGCGAAACCTGATTTGAAAGTCTAACTGTTGCATCTATTTCCAGTCCTAATCTATAGCTGTTCCCACTATTCTGACGAATAAAGGCTCCCACATCATCAATTCCACCGGTAAGCACCAGTTGATTTTGATAATCCATATAATACAGGTTGGTATTCACCTGGAAATTTCTGGTGTTATGTCTCCATCCCAATTCAAAATCGTTTAATTCTTCCGGCTCCGGATCTCCGTTCTCATAATCATTTCGGCTTGGCTCGCGGTGCGCTCGGGCGTAAGAAAGATAGAGCTGGTTAAACGGATTTATCTCATAGGTTAATCCAGCCTTAGGATTAAAAAAACTGAAATTATCATCGTTAAGGAAACGCGTTTGATCATCTAGCAAACCATCGGTCTCATAACTCACCGTTCTAAGCTGAAGATCTGCATAACCAGCAAGTTTTTCGGTAATTGCGAAATTCGCCTTTCCGTAGATATTAAAATCGGTTTTTTCAGACTGGTTGAAATAATATGGCTCGTAAGGATGGTTATTTCGGGCAAATCTCGTATAAATCACTTCTCCAAAATGATCCCCATCGTATTTATTCCAGCCACCTCCTAAAGTAACATCCCAATTGGTATTCTGGTAATTTAAACTGAAAACAGTTCCGTAGAAATGGTTATCCAGCCATTTGGTCCCCACGATATCTGAAGTAGTAATCTCTTCACCTTCCGCCATAAAAGAAGGAAGTCCGAATTCTGCCAGATCTGCATCTTCATTAAACTCTTCATAAAATCCCCTTCCGTAGGTATAATGCAGGGCGATATTTGAAGACCAGTTAGCATTGTAGTCCTGGTTCCATAGCAACTGATAGTGGTCCTGCTTATAATTATCTGTTTGATCGTCATAGAACCGGGTATTTCCATTTTCATCTGTATAAATACCGGCCGGATTAAATCTGCGGTCATTTTCCAGTGTTTCCTTATCTATACCGTACCATGCCTGATAAGTCCGTTCGCTTCCACCAAAAGTAAGGGCCTTTACCAGCGTATTTTCATCTACATAAGTTCCCTGAAGAAAGTAAGACTTAAGGTCACTGCTGGCACGATCTATATAGCCGTCACTTCTAATCTTGGAACCTCTTCCGGCGAAAGACCAGTGATCATTTATAAGACCTGTACTAAATTTAACCGTGTGTTTAAAAGTATTATAGGAGCCAATACTATTGGCAATTTCTCCCTGCGCCTCTTCTTTATAGGAATCTGTCAGGATATTAAGACTGGCACCAAAAGCTCCGGCTCCGTTAGTGGAAGTCCCTACTCCTCGTTGTAATTGCAGATTTTCTACAGATGAGGCAAAATCCCCCAGATTCACCCAAAAAGTGCCCTGACTTTCCGCATCGTTATAGGGAATACCGTTTATAGTCACATTCACCCTGGTAGCATCACTACCACGAACTCTAATTCCGGTATATCCAACCCCGGCACCGGCATCTGAAGTAGTCACCACGTTGGGCATATAACTCATTAAAACGGGAATATCCTGTCCCAGATTTCGGTCTTCAATTTCCTCATTGCTTAAATTACTATAGGTAATGGGCGATTTTTCGGTCACCCTTACTGCGGAAAGAAATACTTCATCTAATGATTCCTTAGCGCCGGAAAGATCTATATTCAGCACTTTATCTGAATCCAGAACAACCTTCTTACTCTTCTGATTTCCGAAGATAAAAACAATGGTATATTCCCCTTTTTCCAGGTTTAGCGAATAATTCCCATTTTCATCGGTAAGCGTTCCTTCTCCAGAGCTCTTTACATACACTGAAGCTTCATTTAAAGGAGTTCCATTTTCGGTTACGGTACCGGAAAGTCGAAATTCCTGTGCATAGGCCTGTATAGAAAGTACTAGCAGACCTACAAAAAATAATACATTTTTCATCCGTAATAAATTTTACGAATAAAAGGGGCGATTATTCTTCTGTTTTAAGTTTATAAATAAAAAATCCTGAAACTGCCATTTGGCAATATCAGGAGTACATACACTGCACTTGCGTGCAATTCCCTTGGCAGCATTACCTGCCCAGGTTCATTGGGTATGATCTCAGCCCATCCGGGCACCCCTTATGAGATTGTGGCGCAAATGTAATATGCTTTTTCAGAAATACAATACATTTGGCAAGAATTACTATAATTGGCTTAATTTTAGATTAAAATCAGATTAATGTTTAGTGCGAAACGCTCCATCACCGCAAAAGTTGTTACGGGATATGTAATCGTAGCCATATTGGCCGGGCTTGCAGTTTGGTATGTATACCAACAGGTAATCGCTTATTCTGAAATCGCACAATCCAATACCGAAAACAACCAGCAACTTATACTGGTGAGCGAGATAAGCACCAACCTCAACGAATCTGAAAATACCAGCCGTAGACTTATTCAAACAGGGGAAGAAAAAGAATTAAAGCTTTATAATAAACAGATAGACACCATAAAGTCTAAACTGAATAAACTTGAAAAAACCTATGAAAATATCGACCTCGATAATGAAGCTGATAGTATTGACAAACTGCTGGATCAAAAAACCGAAAACTTAAAAGAGCTGGTCGCGCTGAGGGATACCGATAGAAATACGAATTATTATTCCAGAGCTTTAAATGAACTCAGGAATATTGATGCATCCTTTAAGAATTATAACTACGAAAACAGGTTTAGAAATCTAAAGCCTTATCAAAAAGATGTGCTGGTAAAATGGCTTGAATATTCCAGGGAAGATAATGCCGAGCGTATTACTACCGAGCGTTTGGATTCTGTAGTGAAATCTGTAAAACGTGTGCTAACAGATCTTGAATTTGCCAACCGGCAGTTCCAGAATGAAGTGATTCAAAAAGAGAATGAATTATTAAATAACGACCTGATCCTGAATCAGCAACTCCAAAGTTTACTTTCTGAACTTGAATTAAAAGAAAGGGAGAATTCAGTGCAAAGAGCAGAAGTCTTTCAGAATATGCTCAATAAGACCTCGAATATCGTGATCATGGGAGGATGTATTATTCTTCTCATTATCCTTTATTTCGTTATAAACATTATTGGTGATGTTACCCGAAGTCAGCGATATAGGGTGCAACTGGAAGATGCTAAAGAATTTGCCGAATCTTTACTGGCAAGCCGGGAGCAGTTTATGGCAGCGATCACCCACGACTTAAGAAGCCCGCTTACCACAGTGATGGGTTATACAGATCTTATTCAGAAGACCGATTTAAACGAAAAGCAAAATCATTATTTAACACAGATTAGAAAATCTTCAGAATTTATCCTCAGACTGGTAAACGATCTATTAGATCTTTCAAAACTGGAAGCCGGGAAAATGCTGGTGGAAAAGATTTCCTTCAATCCTAAAAAATTAATCACAGACACCATAAGTAACATTATCCCTGCGGAAAAGAAAAAGGAGGTTAAAATCATCGTCGAGGTATCAGACAAAACAGATGTTCAGATTCAAAGTGATCCTTTCAGAATAAAGCAAATTTTGGCGAATCTTATCTCCAATGCCTGGAAGTTTACTGAAGAAGGAAGTATCCTTATCGCTGCAGAACTTCAGGAAAATTCGGCTAAAGATCATTTCCTGGAAATAAGGGTTAAAGATTCCGGGATTGGGATTTCTAAAGAAATGCAAAGCATTATTTTTGAAGAATTTTCGCAGGAAAACAGCAGTATAGAGAAGAAATTTGGCGGCTCTGGTCTTGGTCTTGCGATTACTAAAAGACTTACCGAGCTTCTTGACGGAGAAATAAGAGTGGAAAGCGAACAGGGAAAAGGAAGTGAGTTTATTATTAATATTCCCGTTGTAAAAATTTCTGAAACCAGGGAAGATCCTGAAAGAGAAGAACAAGCAAAAGCTATTATTGAGGAGAAAACCGTGGATGCTTCAGGAAAAAGGGTTTTGATTGTTGACGATGAACCCGGACAATTATCCTTAACTGTGGAAGTGGCTAAATCTATGGGCTTTGAAATTGAAACTGCCGTGAATGGGAAGGAAGCCCTGGAAAAATTTGAAGCTTCCAACTTCGATATTATCCTCACCGATATTCAAATGCCCGTATTTGATGGCTTTCAGCTCATCAAAAATATTCGAGCTAGCGAGATAGGCAAAAAAATTCCAGTAATCGCACTTTCAGGAAGAACAGATATTAAAAGGGATATTTACATTCAACTCGGCTTCAACAATAAACTCTTAAAGCCTTATAAACCTGATGACCTAAAACAGAATATCGCCGATATTCTTGGCTTGGAATATGAGGAAAGTAAAGCTTTCAAAGAACCTCAAAATGACAAATTAAAATCTGATAATTATGATCTAAGCGACATTTATGAATTTTCGGGCCATGATGAGGAGGCCATGCAAAAGATCATCCATGCGTTTCTAAAAGGATCAGAGGATAGTTTGCAGGAGCTTAAAGCAGCTTATAAAGAGAAGAATATCAATAAAATGGGGAAAATTGCTCACCGTATGCTCCCAATGCTTCGGCAAATGAAAGCAAAAGATTTAACCGGGTTATTGGTAAAAATGGAAGCCAGAGAAGAAATTAATAAAACTGAATTCTCATTTTTTGAGAAAAAAATAAAGGATTTAATGTCAAGTTTAGAAACTGAAATTACAGTTTAATCCCGTACTGCTTTAGTTTATTGTAAAGAGTCTTTCTATCTATAGAAAGCATCCTGGCAGCTTTACTTTTATTTCCTCCCGTTTTTTCCAACGCATCTAAAATTAATTGCTCTTCGTTCTTATTCTTAAACAAGCCATAATCATTATCGTTGGTACGTGTAGAAGTTGCGATCTCGTGTGGCAGCACTTTTAAGGGAATAAGTTCATCCTTGGTTAATAGCACGGCACGCTTTACCATATTCTTTAGTTCCCGAAGATTTCCCGGCCAGTTATAATTCCTGAAAGCATGGATCGCTTCATCTGTGAATCCTAGAATATTCTTTTCCAAATCGGCATTGGCTTCATCCAAGAACTGATTTGCAAATAACATAAGATCCTCTTTTCTTTCCCTTAAAGCAGGAACTTTGATAGAAAATTCATTCAGCCTGTGATAAAGATCTTCTCTAAATTCGCCTTCTTTAACCGCTTCAGAAAGGTCTTCATTAGTAGCTGTAACCACACGAATATCTACTTCTATCTCATTATTACTTCCTACCGGCTTAATTCTTCGCTCCTGTAAAGCTCTTAATAATTGCACCTGGAGTTCATAAGTAAGATTCCCAATTTCATCAAGGAAGAGGGTTCCCCCATTTGCTGCCTGAAAATGGCCTGTTTTATCATTGATGGCGCCGGTAAAAGATCCTTTTAAATGGCCAAAAAATTCACTGGAAGCGATTTCTTTGGGAATGGCCCCACAGTCTACGGCAATAAATGGTGCACTATGTCTTTTACTTTGTAAGTGTATGCTTTTAGCGATTTGCTCTTTTCCCGTACCACTCTCACCGGTAACCAGAACAGACATATTCGTCGGTGCGACAAGTTCTACATAATCACTCAGTCTTCTGGACGGTTCACTAACCCCTTTTACAAGATCGAGATTTTCATTCAGCGGGCCCTTGCTCTTTTTTACTGTTTTAGGTTTTGCAGCTACGGGCGCCACTTCATTAGTGTGAAGGGCATTTTCAATTGTTTGGAGGATAGCTTCGGGCCGGAATGGCTTTGAAACATAATCAAAAGCACCTTCTTTCATCGCATTTACCGCCATACTTATTTCTGCATAGCTCGTCATTACAATAACCTGGGTAGCGGGATTCTTAGATTTTATATCTTTCAGAATTTCTAACCCATCATTATCTGGCAGCCTTACATCGGTGAGCAATAAATCGAAGGTATTAGATGATATTTTTTTAAAGGCTTCAGAAGCTGAATAAACAAGACTTACCTTATAATCCCTTTTCTCAAGAAAGGTTTTTAACATGGTTCCAAATGCTACATCGTCTTCAACGACCAAAACTTTAGACATAGATCAATTTTAAAAAGCTCAACAAAGGTAAGAATCTTTAAATCATTAGTTTTTAAAAGAAAGCATAAAAAAAGAGAGGTTGTTTTCAACCTCTCTTTCTGACAATTTGTGGTTATATAATTGCCGTAGACTAATTTCCATTTAACAGATTTTCATTTGCTTCTCAAGATAACCGGCAAAAAAGTGACCTTTATAGTGTTAGTTTTCTGGTTGTTCGTTTTCAGGATAAATCCTGAAAGCAGTCACTCTTTTGCAAGTTACATTGGGGTAGATAAACTACTGTGCATTTCATTAATCTGTAGTTCCGGGAGTTGGTCTCTCCAAATAACAGAACTTTATTTTTCCATATCTTCCAGGTCGTCTTTCTCAAGCCATTTACCATCCTGATCTATATAAACTTTCTCGGTTTCACCTTTTACATCTACTTTAAGTTTATATATATTTTTATCATCTATTGTTTTTACCCAGGCCTCTGAAGCAACGGCACCATTATAATCTGTCATTAAAGCGTCCTTAACAGCCTGAGGTAATTCCATCACATCAATAGAAACAAATTCTTCATGTTCCTTTTCCATCTCAATCTCTTCGATTTCTTCTACCTCTTCTACCTGTGCCTGTACTTTTTCTGTAGCAAAGAACATGGCTCCAACGGTCATAAAACTTAATAAAATCTTTTTCATAATTTCTGAATTTATTGATCCTTTATTGTTGATCTTCTGATTATTATAGATTTAATAGAAAAATTATGCCGTTTTGATCAATAAGAACCAAACACCTCATAAACAGTAATATATTGGCTCTAAAATTATTTATTTCACAAAATATTATGTAGAAAAACGATAATTATGAGTCAATAACTGTGGAAATTAAACCTCACTTTTTTTAATATCCAGCCTTTAGTTTTTACCGAATATTATACAAAATAGAAAAGGCTCCACTCAGGAGCCTTTTCAATCCGAAAATCTAAATTATAAAATAGAATAAATTTGTTAGTTGTCAAATTATTCTATTCCCAATACTAACCTATTTAATACATTGTAAAAATTGTACCACTTCGCAAAACTCACCAAACAACTGTCTATATATCTGAATTATAGGACTTTCACGATTTATAACTTAAATTATATAACTTAATTCTCTAGAAAATATGTAGACATTATGCCAGAAGTGTAGAAATTTTCCCCAATTTTATTTGAGTGGATCCTTTCTATTCGACTTTATCTCAGATTTCCTCTTTTTGGCATTTAGGCGTTTGATTTTTGAAGCTTTCGTAGGTTTGGTTTTTTTCCTTGGCTTCGCTTTTTCAAGCGCCTTCTCAATTTCAGTAAAAAAATTTTCGGTAACTATATTCTTATTTGTGTGCTGACTCCTGGAGTCTTCAATATTCATTTTTAGAATACCCTCTTTATTGATTCTCGCAGCTAATTTTAAAAAGATCCTCTTTTTCTCCTGCTCCGAAAGTCCTTCGGAATTGGCAATATCAAAGCTCAGCTCTACTTTAGTGGCGGTTTTATTCGCATGCTGCCCACCTGGACCAGAGCTTCTTACTGCCTTATAGTCCAGTTCATTCAGAATAATCTCTTGATCCATCTTATCGAGGCTGGTGCGATTCTTTTAGCAGATCTGAAACCGTTTTCACTGGATTAAAGGTTTCTACTGGAACTTCAACAAAAATAGTATTCCACTTCGCCATACCGCCATTCCACAAACCGGGACGCTCCAAGGCTTTTAAAGCTTTGCCGTCTTTAGTCTTATCAGCAATAAAGCTCATTTCTTCGTCAACATATTCATGAAGATCAAAACTTTCACCTTTATGATCTTTTAAGCTGCACACGATATCTACCGGATTAAAATGAGTGGCTTCCCTGGCTGTTTTTGCCTGTTCTGGATTGTCATTATCTATTTGAGCGCCTTCAATGATCTGAAGCGATATTTCTCCATTCTTGTCTTTTACTAAAAACGGTCCTCCGCCGGGTTCTCCTTCATTTTTTACCATTCCACACACCCTTAAAGGACGATGTAATTTATGTTTTAGATTTTCTTTGAATAAATCACGGTCAGATGAATCTCTAACGAAAAGTTCTGTGCGTATAAAATCCTGAATTTCATCCAGTTTTTCAGAAGTTACATTTCGGTTATCCAGAGCCTCCAAATAGTTAAAAATCTTCTGTTGAATCTCGAAAAGCTTACCACCAAGCATTTTCTTATAATTAACAACATTCTGAAGTTCATCTTCGGGAACCACATTGTCTATATTCTTAACAAAAACAATTTCTTCTTTTAACTGATTCATATTCTCTATGAGAGCTCCATGGCCTCCCGGCCTAAAGAAAAGATCATCCTCTTCGGTTCTGAAAGGTTTAAAATCATTATCTACGGCAATAGTATCGGTTTTAGGATCCTGATATGAATATTCAATTTCAAACTTTACACCGGTTTTCTTTTCGATACGTTCACGAATTTCCTTCCATTCACCTACAAACTTCTCCTTATCGCCTTTGGCTACAGTAAAATGAAGTTTTGCAATTCCGCCTATTTCCACATATTTTGCGGCCTCCAGAAGATGTTCTTCAAAGGCAGTGGCAATATGATCTTTATATTTGTGAAATGGCACCAGGCCTTTTGGAAGATTGCTTAGGTACAATCCATCAGGTTCCAGAATGGTTTTTACCAAGAGTTTATGTTGCATGTCATGGGAAAGCTCTTCATAATCTGAATGATTTTTTTTCGTCTTTTCCAGCGCATGATCATAAAATGGCAGTTTGTCCAAGTGATTGAAAAATTTACGCAGATCCGTATCGCCTGAAGCATCTAAATATTCCCGTAATCCATGTTTTTCAGGATTAAAATCATCCGCAAAATTGTGCAGGGCTTTAAACATCCTCGAAGCTGCACCAGATGCCGGAACAAATTTTAAAATGCTATGTTTATCTTTTTCAATATCATAAAATTCTATTAACCTCCTTTTTTCCTCTGAAGTTACTTCACTTATTCCTTTGCCTATGGTTGCGGCTTCTGTTATATTTACCTTGATATTTCCCCGTTTGAATATGGCTATCTGATCTTCTACTTCATTAGTTGAAAGCCCTTTTTCATCAATTTGCAGGATATCTTTTTCACTAAAGTTCACGATGCTTATTTTTTATTAGTTGGTCAATTTCTTTTATTGCGGTTTTTAGACGCTCTTCCCGGTTTCCTCTCAAAAGAAAATATGGTTTTTGATGTTGCTCCAAAGTATCTTTAAATCTCCGGAACATTCCTTCACGATCGTGAGGCTTATCCCGTAAATCATCTGGAGTCCAGGGAACATCAATATACGTTAAAAAGTAGAGATGATAATAGTTGTTTAACGCATGTTTAAGAAGTTTGGGGTCGCAGTAGCCATCATAATAAGCTTCGGAATAAACCTTTAATTCCAATAAATTAGTATCACATATAAGAACATTTTTAGCTTTACCTGAAAGTTGATTCTCCGCCTTCATTTGTCCTTCAGCTATAGGAATAATATCCTTAGGTTTACAAATTCGTTTTTCGGAATACCATACCTCCTGAAGATATTCTCGCATATATTCATGTACCAGAGGTTCGCTGTAATGCCTGGCAAGATCTTCAGAAAGGGTAGTCTTCCCGGTAGATTCAGGCCCGAAAATGACAATTTTTATGCAGGACGCAGGTCGTTGCGTAAGTTTTTCTTCCATGCTTTATATCCATAAACAGCAATAATGGTAAACACCAAATATTGCAGACTGGTGAAGGTAAGGCCCTTGTAGAAATACAGTGGAACCGATATAATATCTCCAACAATCCAGTAGATCCAGTTTTCAATCTTTCTTTTGGCCATGAGCCACATCCCTACAAAGAAAATTGCCGTAGTCACCGTATCTACGTAAGCTGTCCAGTTATTCCATTTATCAAAATACTCATAAACAGCGAAGACAAAAAGAAGTGTGCCCAGAAAAATAAAAACCGACTGGATTTGCTCTTTTTTTGTGGTGGAAGTAATTGGAGTATAATGTTCAGGATCTACTTTTCTTGTCCAGATATACCAGCCGTAAATGCTCATGGAGAAATAATATGCGTTAATCATCATATCTCCCAATAATTCCCATTGCCATAGTAAATAAACAAAGATCATGGTACTCACAATACCGGTTGGATATACCAGAATATTATTTTGCTTGGAATACCATACCGATAAGAATCCAAATATCACCGCAATGATCTCCAGAATTATAAACAGGGTGGGATAATCTGAGTATTGCTGAAAGAAAAAATCAAAAATTGGCTGCATACTTGCTAAGGTCAGATTTTAAAATTTTTATGTACCTGAGACCACTGAATTTTAAACTTAAAGAAAAATCCACCCAAACCAGTTACCCTGTTTTTCATAATTATTATTTTTTCTCGTCTCCTTCGCCAAAAGTATCTATGATCTTATCTGCGATCACCGTTGCCAAACCTTTATGCGATTCTTTGGTCCATCCTGCCACATGCGGACTTAACAAAGTATGTGGCATAAACATCAATTCCCTCAATGCTTCCGGAATTGGATCTGCCGCACTAATGGAAACATTTTTTTTATTTCCGAAGAGACTCTCAAAAGAAGCTTTTTCATACTCCAGAACGTCCAATCCGGCGCCAAGGATCTTTCCTTTCTTGAGTGCCTCTACAAGATCTGCAGTCACCACACTTTTTCCTCTGGCAGTATTTATGAACCAGAAAGGTTTTTTGAATCTACTTATGAATTCCTTATTTACCATTTGATGTGTATCTTTTGTCAAGGGAGTATGCAAACTTACTACATCTGCTTTTTTAAAGAATTCTTCATAACCTACCTGGCGGGCGTTGTCATCGGCTATTCCTTCTTTAATATCATAAAAGATCACATCTACATCAAAACCTTTCAATTTTTTGGCAAATGCTTTTCCCATATTTCCGTAGCCAATGAGGCCCACCGTTTTTCCATCTAATTCCACCCCACGGTTCTCTTCTCGTTGCCAAAGTCCTTCGCGAACCTCTTTATCGGCTTTATTAAGCTTATTGAAAAGCGACAATAGCATTCCCAGCGAATGTTCCCCCACCGCATTTCTATTTCCTTCAGGAGCAGAAAAAAGTTTGATACCTCTCTCCTCAGCATAATCTACATCTATACTCTCCAAACCTGCTCCAACACGTGCAATAAATTTTAGATTGGGAGCTGCATCTATAAATTCACGATCAATTTTATATCGGCTTCGAATTACAATTCCGTCATATAAATGTTGATTTTGAAGTGTTTCCTCCCTGGATTGTTCGTAGCCTTCAATATTGTGGTGTCCTGCCTCTTCGAGTTTCTTCATCAAAGTTGGATGATTCGTATCGGCATGCAGAATAATCATTTTCTTTTCTTTTTCTGATTAGTATTAAAAAATAAGGTTTCTCACATTTCCAGTTAACTACCGAAAATGGAACTTACAAATCTAAAGAATGATTATCAGCCCCCGAAGAAATAGAGGAATATTCTAAAAACCAAGGATGGTTTTAGCCAAATAAAAGAAAATAAAGATCCCGAAAATATCGTTGCTGGTGGTAATAAAAGGACCTGTGGCAATGGCAGGATCTATGCCCTGTTTATCAAGTATAATGGGAACAAAAGTACCTATTAGTGCCGCCAGTATAATAACCGTGATCAAAGCCAGGGCTATGGTAAAACTTACTATTTGAGGTTGCCCTACTATAAGCCCAAAAAGTATAACCAAAACACCCAGAACTACTCCATTAATAAGTGTAAGCCCTATTTCTTTCAGGAGCCGGTTAAAGAGGCTGCCTCTAAGATTATCATTAGCCAATCCCTGAACAATGATCGCACTGGACTGCACTCCTACATTCCCAGCCATCGCGGCGATTAGTGGTGTAAAGAAAAATAACTCCACATAATTGGCGAGCGCTTCTTCAAAACCCTTCATCACATATACAGCGCCTAAACCTCCAAAGAGACCCAGAATAAGCCAGGGTAAACGTGCCCTGGTAAGCCTCCAGATGCTGGCATCGGCTTCTACATCTTCAGAAATACCTGCAGCCATCTGGTAATCTTTTTCTGCTTCCTCTTTAATGAAATCTACAATATCGTCAATAGTAATTCGGCCTACCAGACGGTTCATCTCATCTACTACCGGAATCGCTTCAAGGTCATATTTTTGCATGATCCGCGCTACTTCCTCACCTTCGGTATGCACATTCACATAATCCACCTGAGGAATATAAATATCACTAATATTGGCATCACTGGAGGCGGTAAGCAGGTCTTTTAAGGAAAGTCTGCCTTTCAGCTTATTCTTATCATCTACCACATAGATAGAATGTACCCGGGTCACATTTTCTGCCTGCTTTCGCATTTCAGCCATACAACCGGTGACACTCCAGTTTTCATTCACTTTTACCAGTTCTTTCGCCATCAAACCACCGGCAGAATCTTCATCATAACGCAATAGCTCCACGATATCATCAGCGTGTTGCTCATCGGTCATTTCAGAAATTACATCCTGTTGTAATTCCAGCGAAAGTTCAGAGATGATATCTGCCGCGTCATCGGTATCCATCTCACTAAGCTCAGAAGCAATTTCTTTTGCCGAAAGGTTTTCCAGGATTCGCTCCCGAACTCCTTCTTCCAACTCCATCAGTGCTTCAGCTGTCTTTTCGCTGTCCAGAAGTTTTACCAGGTAGGTTGCCTCCTCCAGATTAAGTTCTGTAAGAATTTCAGCAATATCGGCGTGGTGCACATCTTCAAGATGCAATAACAATTCCTCATTGTTTTCTTCTTCAATGAGGTACTGGATCTTATCTATTAGCTCTTCAGTTATTTGAAATTGCATGCGGCTCAATTTTTTTGGTCAGTTCTATAAACTGCTGGAAACCGAGTTGCTCCGGCCGAAGACCAAAGATAGTATCTTCCCTTAAATTATCGGGCAGATTAAGACTTTTTAAACTATTGCGAAGGGTCTTTCTGCGCTGATTAAAGGAAGTCTTAACTATTCTGAAAAACAGTTTTTCATCACAATCCAGACTGAAATTCTCTTTCCTTCGAAGCCTTAATACTCCGCTGTCTACTTTTGGCGGCGGATTAAAAACCGAAGGTGGAACCGTAAAAAGGTATTCGGCTTCATAGAATGCCTGTGTAAGTACACTTAGAATCCCATAAGTTTTGTTCCCTTCTTTTTCACAAATGCGTTTTGCCACTTCTTTTTGGAACATTCCTGAAAATTCAGGAATCTGATCCCTCATTTGAAGTACTTTAAATACTATTTGGGTGGAAATATTGTAAGGGAAATTACCAATCACAGCAAATTGTTCTTTGTTGAATATTTGCCCCAGATCATGTTTTAAAAAATCCTTTTCATGGATTCTACCACGTAAATGCAGGTAATGACTTTCCAGATATTCCACACTTTCGGTATCAATTTCGATCACATGAACCTCAGCATCTTTATCCAAAAGATATTTAGTAAGAACCCCCATTCCTGGTCCTATTTCCAACACTTTATGGTAGCCTTCATAGCTTAAAGTATCTGCTATCTTCGCCGCGATATTTTCATCGGTTAGGAAATGTTGTCCCAGATGTTTTTTTGCCTTTACCGCCTGATCATCCTTGTTAGAATAATCGGAAGAGGCTTTATGGAATGAAGGCTTATATTTTTTCATGATTTGCTATTAAATACGTCTTAAGGAAATTCTTATGCGGAAACAGGTTTCGACAAGCTCAACCTGTCAAAAACAACCTGAAAAAATTCACTTTTTCAAAAAGCTTATTGTTCGGTAATTACTTCCAACTCTGTTCTAAAAGCTACAAATTTACCATCAAAAGCTTTGGATTTTGATCGAAGTTCTTCTGCATTTTCAGTGTAATATTTCTCAAGCATCTCTTTACTTTCCGCAGTATATTGCACAGAATAGGTGATTCCACCCATGGGTTCCTGCACCAAAACTTTCGTCATTAATGCTTTACTGAATTTTTTGGTATCCAGCATATCAGGAATATGTTCTTCTTTCATCCATTTTAACCAGTTGTCATGGATATCTTCCTGCACGTTAATGGTAACGTTATATATAATCATTTCTGAAAATTTAAAATTTTGGAGTTACTCTAAAGTATCACCTCGGAGCATTCGATATTTCTTACGTGCTTCCACATAGTAAATACTATCGGCAAAGTTAAAGATTATTTGCTCGTAAAGTGACTTTGCCTTCTCCAGATCCTGAAGCTGGTTTGCATATAATTCTGCCAGAAAATAATGTGCGTTATCTGAAAGGATATCATCATTGAACGAATTAATGATCTCCAGGTAGTTTTTCTCTGCCTTCTGAAAATTCTGCTCCTTTTCATACAATTTCGCCTGACTCAGCAAGGCCTCATCTTCGATCTTTTCTCCTTTATGATTTATAAGAATAGAATCTAAAGCCTGAATAGCTTTACTGTTTTCCTTCTGAAAAATAAGTAGATCTGCATGTGCAAATTTCTTCAAAGCGGTCTTTGTAGAATCTTCGAGGGAATTATCGCTAATGAGCAAGCTCAATTCCATCGCGTCATTCGCAATTAATTGGGATGTGGAAGATTTTAAAATATCAAGCTGCGTCTTTGCCCAGTCAAAATCTCCTTTATAATAACTGGTTTTTGCCACTTTAAATCTTGCATTTTGCGAAATCACATCATTCTTTACAAGATTCTGAATTTGGGAATAATAGATAAGTGCTTCATTAAACTTCTCCTGAACCACCAGAATATCTGCCAGTGCCATTTTCACTTTAGCAAGGTTAAATTTAGTTGGAGTGATCTCCGTTGCCTTCTTCAAAAGGACTATAGCTTCATCCTTCCTGTCCAGATTAAAAGCCATAAAATTGGCATAATCTATTTGAACATCAAGCGTTTCCTGGTTATAACCATATTCTTCCAAAAGCGATTTGAAATCTACTTCCACCCGGGCAAAATCTTCGGGACCGGCAGTCTGCAGTTCAATATTCAATAAAAAATGACGTGCCTGTAGATTAAAAGTCCTGGAAGGTGATTCTTCAATCGCATAGGCAATAATCTCTTTTGCAGTCTCATACTCTTCGTCTTCCTTAGCCAGCACGGCCAGATTAAGTATCCCCTGTAAAGAATTTTCGCCACGTTTAAAAATTGCCCGTTCCTGGACAAAAGCCTTGTCGAAATCTTTTTGCTGAATAAATAACCAGCTCAGCATTTCATTATATAGCAATTGAGGATCTTCCTGAAGACGTTTTAGGAGTAGTTTTCTAAAAATAGTATTGGCTTCAGATTGTGAATCTTCTGAAATATACCTATTAAACTCCCTGTTTGCAATGCCATAGAATTTCATATCATCTTCAATAAGATCCAGGTAATTGCTGAACATTGCTTCGATCTTACCCTGTTCGCCGTAAATACGGGCAAGCTGAAGGTTATAATTTCTATCGGAACTCATTTCCAAGGCCCTTTCATAAGCTTTGGCCGCGTAATCCAGTAGGCTGTATTGCTCAAAACCGCGGGCAATAGAATATGCATAATTTGGCCGTGCTTCTATAGACTGAAGCGCTTCATCATAAAAACGTTTGGCCTTTTCTTCTTCGTTCTGAAGTTCGTAATTATGACCTAATTCTATAAGAAGAGAGGGATTATTAGCGGTACGGTTAAGCCGTTCCTGCAACATTCTTTCAGCTTCTTCAAAATTTTCCAATTGCTGGTTTGAAGAAAGTACTCCATTAAAATAAACGGGATTGGCAGGGTTTTGCTCGTAAAGTTTCTGGTACACCTTCAGCGCCTTTTCATACTCGCCCTGATCAAAAAAATTCTTTGCCAGTTGTTCACTTTGAGCATACAACCCACAACCGACTAACAACCATAAAGCTATAAAAACAAAACAGCGCATATGTAAATATAAACATTTGCGCT
Organism: Christiangramia sp.; assembly: GCF_029937855.1. Lineage (GTDB taxonomy): Bacteria > Bacteroidota > Bacteroidia > Flavobacteriales > Flavobacteriaceae > Christiangramia. The sequence continues at coordinate 21,314 of NZ_JAPYPC010000025.1, read as the reverse complement.
GTTTTAATATTGTGATCTTCAGATTAATCTATCGTGTCAAAACCACAATACGGCACGAGCACTTCTGGTACTTTTATTCCGTTTTCGGTTTGATAGTTTTCCAGAATGCCTGCTAAAACCCTGGGCAAGGCAAGCGCACTTCCGTTGAGTGTATGAGCCAGCTCCTTATTATTATCTTTAGTTTTGTACCGTAATTTTAATCGGTTAGACTGAAAATTTTCAAAATTGGATACTGAGCTGATTTCCAGCCAGCGATCCTGAGCGGTAGAGAAAACTTCAAAATCAAAAGTCAGTGCCGCAGTAAAACCAAGGTCGCCACCGCATAATCTTAAGATTCGGTATGGAAGTTTCAGTTCTTTGAGCAAGCCTTTGATATGTTCTACCATGTTATCTAGAGCGGTATAAGAATTCTCTGGTGTCTCCAATCTTACAATCTCCACTTTATCGAATTGATGTAGGCGATTCAACCCACGCACATGCGCGCCATAAGATCCTGCTTCCCTTCTAAAACATGGCGTATAACCGGTACAAAGAATCGGGAAATCCTTTTCATTCATCAGGTTATCACGAAACATATTCGTCATAGGTACTTCAGCAGTAGGAATCAAATAAAGATCATCTTCGGTAACATGATACATTTGACCCTCCTTATCTGGTAACTGTCCTGTTCCAAAACCTGAAGTTTCGTTTACCAATAAAGGTAATTGATATTCGGTATATCCGGCTTCCGTGGCTTTATCTAAAAACCAGGTGATAAGCGCTCGTTGAAGTCTTGCGCCTTTTCCTTTATAAACAGGAAAACCTGCACCGGTAACTTTGTTCCCAAGCTCGAAATCTATGATATCATATTTCTTTGCAAGCTCCCAATGTGGAAGCGCTCCTTCAGCAAGTTTAGGAACCTCCCCTTCCGTATAGATCTCCTCATTATCATCCTCGCTCATTCCAGAAGGAACAGACTCATGAGGAATATTTGGGATCGTATAAAGCAGGTTTTGAAGTTCTGCCACGGTTGTGGTAAGCTTTTCTGAAAGTTCTTTAGATTCTTCTTTCAGTTTTCCAGTTTTCTCCTTCAGCATATTGGCTTTCTGATGCTCTCCATTTTTGAACATCAGTCCAATTTCTTTGGACATTTTATTGGAATTTGCCAGTGTATCATCCAGCTTTGCCTGGGTAGTTCTTCTTGTCTCATCAAGAGTTAAAACCTGTTCAAAAATATCTTCGGCATTAAAGTTCCTTTTTTTAAGCGCTTTAATGTATTCTTCTTTATGTTCTGCAATATTTGAAACCTGTAACATGAGGCCGGATTTTTATTTACCGTTTATATTATTTTCTAAGCAGCAAATGTAACAAAAGCAGGTAAGATAATTAGTCTGAATCTGAGGGAAGAATCCAGTTATGATGTTTAAAATGTTGCCATTTTTCCGCGGCAAGATCTACGCTAGGATCAATAAGCGGTTTATATTCTCCTCCATTCACACTCATTTTTCCTTCTGCATACACCTCAACCTCTTTCCCTTTTTCAGCATATTCTTCTTCTATACGCTGGGCAAACTGCCAAATCATATCTGGTTTGGTTGAAATGGACCGCAATTGTTTTCTCGAGAGGTAATCCTTTTTATCAATAATAATAGTGTCTGAAGTTCCTTTTTCCACCACTTTGAAGGTGATTCTTCCGCTTTTCCCTCTTAACATCATTCTCCAGCTTAATCGATGCCCCTCTTCTGTCCAGAGCACATCATCCTGAAAAAACCAGTGTCTTAATGGAAGGGCCAGCTGAATGATAAACCAAACACTCATCGCTCCTATCAAAAAATTCCGGTAGGAAGGAATAATGATTTCATCTCCATCATAATGTTTCTTTTTTTTCCGAAGAAACACCTTATTGATCTTTTCCGAAGGAAAAAAGAAGATACAGAAAGCCAGGGACATATAAGGAAATATCCCGATATGGAAAATAAAGCTGTTAAACAGGTGAAAGAAAATCGCTGCCATAAAAATTGGAAGTCGGGTTCTTTTCCATAACAATAATGGAATGATCAAAAGATCAAACAACAACCCAAAATAAGCGATAGCATATCGTACCCAGCCCTGCTGAAGAAATTCACCAACCAGCCAGTAATCTGCCTTAGATCGCATTAGCAATGCTGGAAAACTTCCGTCCAGCCAGTCTGGGTAGAATTTTGCAACAGAAGCATAAGTGTAAACAATCCACAGTTGTAAAACGATAACCACCCAAACCCAACGAGGCATGGATATTTTACTGATTTCAGGCTTGATTTTAGCATCCAGGGAAAACCAGCGATTTGCCGGCAAAAAGCTCATGATGAAACATAGTAACATCAAGAGATAATAATGGTTATTATAGGAGGACTTTTGCATAAGATACACGCCGGCCCACATGATACCATAACAAATAATGCTCAACCTGTATTTATACCCGAGCATCACGAAAATACCGAATAAGCCCATAATGCCGTAATACCAAAGCATGCCATTGCCCGGTAGCGGTTGCAGGAATTCAAAACCTATAAAATTAAAGGTAAAATCGGGTTCGATAAGCGTTCTCCTAATCCAACCCGTGAAAATGGCTCCAAAAGCTTCTATGGCAATGAGAAATCCGAAAAGCGCACGGAAAACTACCAATGCCGAATTATCAACCTGCTTAAAAAGCCACCTGTTAAGCATGGTTATCTTTTAAGTATTGTTTTGAAAATGCCTGATCCTGTTTCATGGCGATCTTGAGATCCTCTACCGAAACAAATTTCTTCTCATCACGAATCCTTACCAGCAATTCCAGATCTATTTCTTTTCCATAAAGGTCTTTATCAAGATCAAAAAAATAGGACTCTATAGTTTTTTCTTTTCCGCCTACGGTTGGATTCGTACCAATATTCATCATTCCATAGACCTTCTCACCATCTATTTTAGTTTGCACTACATAAACCCCATTTTTTGGAATAAGTTTATATTCTTCAGTCACCTCGAGATTGGCGGTAGGAAAACCAAGGTCTTTGCCAATTCCGCGGCCTTTAACAATGGTTCCCTTCAAAGTAAATGGATGTTGCAAATACATATTGGCCCTTTCCACCCGGCCATCTAATAAGGCATTTCTAATCTTGGTAGAACTTACCGCTACCTGTTCCACATCCTGCTGGGAAATTTCTTCCACCTCAAATCCAAAATCCTCTCCAAACTGCTTCAGATCGTTAATATCTGCCGTACGATTACGTCCAAACCTATGGTCATAGCCAATAATAACTCTTTTAGCTTTAAGTTTATTTACGAGGATATCCCGAACAAATTCCAATGCCGTAAGTCTGGAAAACTGATGGGTAAAAGGATGTATCACCAAATGATCTATTCCTGTTTCTTCTAGAAGTTTCTTACGCTCTTCGATGGTATTTATAAGCTGAATTCCACTTTCCTTTTGAAGCACCATCCTTGGATGAGGAAAAAAAGTAAGCACTACAGAATCCAGGTTATTTGCATTGGCAGCATTTACGAGGCGTTCTATGATCTTCCTATGCCCTGCATGAACCCCATCAAAAGTACCAATCGTGACTACCGTTTGACGTTCACTTACAAATGAGTTTGCTCCTTTATGCTCTTTCAAATCCTGCTATTTTCCGTTAAATGTATTCATGGTATTAGAGACTCCCGCGGTTCCGAAAGATTGGATCAATTCAGCTGACGTTTTTAAACGTTCCGGTAATTTACTTTCCTCATCATCGGTCCACTCACCCAACACATAATTCACCTGGCTCCCCTGGGAAAATTCATCGCTTATCCCAAACCTAAAACGATTATATTTCGTGGTGTTAAGTTGCGACTGTATATCCTTCAAACCATTATGCCCACCGTCGCTGCCTTTGGTCTTTAATCTAAGCGTTCCGAAGGGAAGATTGAGATCATCTGTTACCACCAGAAGATTCTCCAGGGTAATTTTCTCTTTCTGCATCCAGTAATTCACTGCTTTTCCGCTTAAGTTCATATAGGTACTGGGCTTAAGCAAAACGAAGGTTCTTCCTTTAAATTTAAAGGTCGCCACATCTCCAAGCTTCTGCGTTTCAAAAGTCACTTCTTTTTCCCGGGCAAGTTCATCGAGAATTTTAAACCCGATATTGTGCCTGGTATTTTCATATTTGGGGCCAATATTGCCCAGACCAACGATCAAAAATTTCTTCATGGGATCTATTTTCTCCTCGGTCTCTTTCTTTCCTAAAATCCTTCCGAAGAATGAAAGCATCCATTTAGTGTTTTGGTAAAGATAAAATTAATCAGATACTTTTAATTCAGAAAAAACAAAACCGAAGATTTAAAATATTTCAAATAAAAAAGCATTCCGAAATCGGGATTGCCGAATAAGGAATGCTTTTTAAAAATTATTCAAAGAAGGTTACTCTTTATCTTCTCCCTCTTTTACAGCTGCCTGATCATCAACTTCAGTTGCTGGCACTTCATCTGCTGCTACATCATCTTCGTCTTCATCTTCATCCTCTAATTCTACAAGGTTACGTGAAGTTCTTACCTGACATATTACAGTATTATCTGGATGCTGAATTACGAAATCTTTACTATCTACTCCAGTTACATAAAGCTTCTGACCAATTTTAAGCTTAGTCACGTTCGCTACGATATAATCTGGAAGATCTCCTGGCAATCCTCTTACTTTAAGACGACGTAGGTTATATCTTAACACACCACCATTCTTAACCCCTCTTGCAACACCTTCGGTGTGAATTGGGATTTCCATAGTAATTGGTTTATCTCCAAAGATCTGGTAGAAATCAATATGAAGAATCGCATCGGTAACAGGATGGAATTGGATATCCTGAAGGATCGCGTCATAGGACTCCCCACTTTTTAATTTGATTTTTACAGTGTGTACGTCTGGTGTGTACACTAAATTCTGGAATGCTATTTCCTCTGCTGCAAAGTGTAGTGGATCACCTTCTACCCCGTACAATACGCAAGGAACCTCTCCAGCATTACGTAGTGCTTTCGTTGCTTTCTTGCCTACGCTTTCTCTTTTAGATCCGTTGATCGTAATTGATTTCATTTGTAAATCTTAATTTAATTGAACAAATGTTGTCAAGTCCTTCGTGGACCGCCTTCATTTGCTTAAAAATTTGACTGCAAAAGTAAGTCTTTTTTATTTATTTGTAAAACCCTGTAGCTTAAAAAGCTCTACGGAATTAAGAATTATCATTTTAGAGATTTGGATGGTTGGGAATCCATACTTCGGCAAGGTCTGGGGGGCAATATGGGACTGCTTCGTTTCACTTGCAGTGACGTATAGAAAAACGGGTTATTTAACCGGTGGTCTTTGCGAAGTGTAGCCGAAGCAAACTGCTGTTGTTTTCCTCTAAAATATGTTTGAACTTGATAATAGCGAATTTGCTTCGTCTGGTTTCACTCCGCTACCATTGAAATGTTTTATTAGAATGCGAACAGCACTAATATAGCGTTATGACATTCAAATCATTAGCCACTAATGCACTCATATTTCTATTGATAAAACCAAACATTCGTGAATTCGTGGCCACAATAAAGAGATACGGAAATTTATAGTACACGTTGATTCCCTGCATTAAATAAATTTCTCCACCGCTCATTTTCATTAATAGAGAAGCGAAGCAATCCCAGTTGGAGACTGCTTCGTTTCACTCGTAGTGACAACTTCCTGGAACCGTCATCCTGAACTTGTTTCAGGATCTCAACCTCATTGTCCTTTCGACCGAAGGGAGAAATCTCTGATTATTCTCAACTAACTGATTATTGTTTTCACAAAGCCTTTCAAGGACGTAAAGCCTATTTTCAGTAAATTGAAAAAAATAAGAGAAAACTTCATCCTGAAATATTCAAAGAATGAAAAATGATACCGAATCTTCCACCTCCACCAAACGAATTGCAGCCATAGACCTGGGAACTAATTCATTCCATGCCGTGCTGGTAGATATTTATCCCGACGGAAGTTTCAGAACCATCGATAAACTAAAAGAAATGGTGATACTTGCTGAAAAAGGCATGGATAATCACCTAAGCGAAGATGCCATGCAACGCGGACTCGATGCTTTGAAACGCATTAAATTCCTATGTGATAGTCAGAATGTAGAAGAAATTCTCGCTTTTGCCACCAGCGCCATAAGGGAAGCAAAGAACGGCGGTGATTTTATTCAACGTATGATCGATGAAGTAGGTATAAAAGCCAGGGCGATTCCGGGACAAATGGAAGCTGAACTTATTGGTTACGCGGTTAGGCATAGTATTGCATTGAACAAGGAAATGGTACTAATGGTTGATATAGGCGGGGGAAGCGTAGAATTTATCATAGGGAATAATCAAAAATTTATTTATCGGGAAAGTTTAAAATTAGGAGTTGCCAGAATGGCCGCGAAATTTGTGAAAAATGATCCGATCACTGAAGAGGAAATTCAAATATTAGTTTCACACTATCAACAGGAACTAAAAGAAATTTCAGAAATTCTCAAAGAGAATCATATCACCACCATGATAGGTTCTTCAGGAACTATGGAAAATATCGGAGCCATGGTAGCCAGCCGTAATTCCCTCACTGCTTCCATGAGCCTTAATGAACTAAGTTTTGAGGCTTCAGATTTTAACTCCCTATACCAGGATTTTATTGAGCTAAACAGAAAAAAACGCCAAAAGATCAGTGAACTGGATGAAAAGCGGATAGATATCATCAACCCTGGAATGGTACTGGTAAAATATCTTATAGAAGAATTTAAAATTCAAACTATAAAGATTTCCGAAGCTGCTTTAAGGGATGGGATGATCCTGAACTTTATTAAAGAAGAAAGGCCAAAACTAGATATGGTCGCCAATTTTCCCGAACCCAGAAAGCGAAGTATTTTTGAATTGCTCCGTAAATGTAACTGGCTGGAAGCGCATTCAAAACATGTCGCCAATATGGCTCTGCAGCTTTTTGATGAATTTAGAAAAGAATTAAAATTAGAGGAAACAGATCGGGAACTGCTGGAATATGCCAGTTACCTGCACGATATTGGCTATTATATTTCTTATAGAAAACATCATAAACATGCATTATACTTAATAAGACATTCAGATTTAAGGGGCTTTACCGAAGATGAGATCAATATTATGGCCAATGTGGCCAGATATCACCGGAGATCCACCCCCAGGAAAAGACATTTCCTGTATAAAAAACTTGAGAAACCGCTTCGAAAAAGAGTTAAAAAACTTTCTGCTTTATTGCGTGTAGCTGATGGCCTGGATCGTAGCCATTATCAAAATGTTCAAACACTGGAAGTGCAAAATGAAGCTGAAAAAGTGAAATTCCATATCACGACCATGGGTGATCCTGAACTTGAGATCTGGGGCGCCGAAAGGAAATCTAAACTATTTGAAAAAGTGACCGGGAAAAAACTTGAGATCTATAGTGTTAACAAGGAACAATGACGCATAGAACTTCCTAGCGGCAATACCGAAGATGAGACTGCTTCGCTATGCTCGCAGTGACTTTTCTCAATGCAGAAAACTCAGAACCACATAAGCAACATGAAACTATTCCGTTTCACTCACAATATCAACAACTTCTATTGACTGTCATCGCGAACAAAGTGAAGCGATCTACAATTACATAATGAATTTAGAGCTTATCGACTTATTATCCTGAACACGCTTCATTACATCAGCAAAAAGTTCAGCACAACTTACTACTTTAATCTTTCTGCTTTCCTGTCTTAGCGGAATAGAATCTGTGACAATTAATTCCTGAAGTTTAGATTTCTCTATACGATCGTAGGCCTCTCCTGAAAGTACAGGATGCGTACAAATAGCACGAACACTTTTCGCACCACGCTCCATCATAAGATCTGCGGCTTTAGTAAGAGTTCCGGCAGTATCTACCATATCATCTACCAGAACAACATTCTTTCCGGTAACATCTCCAATAAGTTCCATATGGGAAATTACATTCGCTTTAGCCCTTTGCTTATAACAAATCACTACATCGCTCTCCAGTGCTTTGGAATAGGCATAGGCCCTTTTAGAACCTCCCATATCTGGTGATGCTACAGTTAAATTATCAAGTCCAAGCTTCTTTAGATACGGAAGAAAAACAGTACTTGCATACAAATGATCTACCGGCTTTTCGAAGAACCCCTGAATTTGATCTGCGTGAAGATCCATGGTAATAATTCTTGTAGCCCCGGCAGTTTCCAAAATACTGGCAATCATTTTCGCTGCAATAGGAACCCGCGGCTTGTCTTTTCTATCCTGCCTGGCCCACCCAAAATACGGCATCACTGCAGTAATATGTCTAGCAGAAGCTCTTTTCGCAGCATCCAGCATCAGCAACATTTCCATAAGGTGATCGCTCCCCGGATGTGTAGATCCAATTATAAATACACGGGATCCTCTTACCGATTCTTCAAAGGAAGGCTGAAACTCACCATCACTGTAAGTGGAAGTAATCACATTTCCCAGTTTGGAACCATAAAATTCAGCGATCTTCTCAGCGAGTTCGCGACTTTGGGTACAATTAAAGATCTTAGCTTCTGTAGCAGGCATGTTGTGTTGTTTTTTGTTGTGTGTTTGTTCTTGTTGCCTGCAAATTTAAAAATTTATCCTTGTGATAATAGGATAAAACCAACTCCATCAAAAGAAAGATGAATTAACTATGTAAATTTTACCAAAAAGATATCTTAACAGTCAAAACCGTTACTTATTTTATAAATGATTTATCTGCCAGAAATTAAATTTTTTTCATGTCTGAAAAAAATTCATGATAAGCCTACTATCTTTCTTAATTTTAAACATATTACAACCTGATATTTCTTCTAATCAGGATTAATCCACAATTTCAAAGAAACAGGATTTAAAAAGTCCATTAGTTGATGATGAAGCAGCATCGGTAACAAATACAGAAGAAAGCAAAGATTGATTCCTTCAGGATTTCAGAAAAATAAAAATTCCAGGAATAACCAAAAACGATAATATGAGTTTTAATTTCACCCGTAGATATCTCACATTTTTTATCCTTGGTGCATTAGCTGCATTTGTTTTTATAATCATTTATGATTGGAAAGAATTTGAAAAAAGGACTTAGAGGAGAAGCTTCCGACAGCATTATAATTACAGAGATTATAAATTGATTAATAAAAGCATTAAGTCAAAAAAGAATTAACTGATTTTCTATGGAAATGTCCTTTTAACAATTAAAAGGTTCAGAAGAAAGTCAAAAAATCACTAAAGAAAAGTGACGTTTGAAAAGATTGAAGTAACTTATCATTTTCAATAAGCTGAGATATGAAAACTACTCCTGAACATGATGAAAGAATTGCAAAAATGACTTTTGCCTCGGTATATCCACATTATATTACAAAAGTGGAGAAGAAAGGACGAACGCAAGAGGAATTAAATCAGGTTATAGAGTGGTTAACAGGATTTGATGAAAAGAAAATACTGGAACTTATAAAGGAAAAAGTCAGTTTTAAAGAATTCTTCCAAAAAGCACGTTTACATCAAAACGCACATCTAATTAAGGGAATGATTTGCGGGTATCGAATAGAGGAGTTGGAAACTCCGTTGACCCAACAGGTAAGATACCTGGACAAACTGGTAGATGAGCTGGCAAAAGGACGAAAAATGGAAAAAATATTACGGAAATCATAGTAGCCAGAAGAAGGAAAACTCTGGGAGATTTTATCCCGGGAATCGTATTTTCTTCCCAAAGACATATTCAAAAAAATTATTAACTTCTGCCTAATTAAGCAGTTAAAGAATGGAGTTTATTCCCTACACTTATTTTTCCTTTTCAAATTGCAATATTAAAAGTGAGATAGATTAATAAGTAAAAGCATGCCTAACAGGAATGAAATAAGAAGTCAGCAGGATCATAACAAATCTCTTTTACGTTCCAACAAACCGAGATTTAAAGAAAATATCAGGGAAAATATTTATAAAGATGAAATTCCGGAAGACGGACTTCTTTTTGACAGGATTCCTGAAAAATCTGTTGAGCAGGTGATTAAAAAAATAAGATCCAATGCTCGATTAGAAACCATAAAAGATTTTAAACTGCTCATTATTTCAATACTCATCATCCTGTTCTTAATCTTTCTTTTTGTACATAAAGTGGAAGAAGAAATGCACAGGAGAAATAATGTTACCCATCCTACGAATCTATACCGAACTTAAATGGTTTTTGAAACATGGAATTTATCCTTCTGCGGTATTAAAACAGTTCTTCCATAGTTTTTTCAATATTCTATGTGATTCCTGTGGTTTTTTCTAAATTCGCTATTTACTAGCCTATTGTTGAAAGCTGCATCCCTACTTCCGCAAGTTTTCCTCAGTATAATATATTATAATCAAACACCTCTCATATTGGAGAAATTATTAAACTACCAAAGGAAATTAACCGAAAAAGAACCGGGAAGTAATTACTCCCACCAGCCTTTAGATGAAGAATTTGAAGAAAATGAGATTACCGAAATACCGCCAGAATTATATTCAAAAAGGGTAATTACCGCTTTCTGTATATTATTTTCTACCATCTTCGGAGCCGTTATTTTAATGAGTAATCTGAAGAAAAAAGATGAACAAAAAGGAAAGCTACAGGTACTATTTTTTTCTATTATCTACACGGCCGGAATGATCTTTACCGTAGCATATACCAAATCAAGTAATTTTACCATTTTACTAAATATTTTAGGAGCCATTATTCTAAATGAATATTTCTGGAATAGATACCTGGGAAAAGATATTGAATTTGAAAAAAAGAGCTGGGTAAAACCTGCCCTTATATCTATCACCGTTACTATTCCATTTATTATTGCGCTACTGTATGCATAAAAAACTTCATAGCCATTCGTGCGTAAAGATTGATGTATGAAAAACTGGTTCAAAAAGAATATTATATGGCTTGTACCTGTAACGGGTACTATTATCATTATTTTCTACTTCTTAAGTTCCTTCAATTTCGGCAAAATTTCGCAAGATCTGGTGCAGGCTTATTCCGATAAAGAACTTTATCGAAAGGCTATAGAAATGGCTAATAAAGAGGAGCGTGTAATTAAAGTAGTAGTTAGAATAAAGAGTATTGATAGGATGGCGATTTTTAACGGGGAAGTCAATTATTTCAGTGATTTTCAAAAAGTGACTTCTACCATTAAGGTTCATGGGGATAAAGGGAAGGCTAAACTTGATATTAAAGCACATCTAAAAAACGATGAATGGAGGTATGATCTTCTACAGGTTAGAATAGATAATAGCACTGGGGAAACTCAAGCTATAGAAATATATCAATGACGATTAAATTAAGGAATAGCAATCCTGGTAAAAAAGATGAGTACAAAATCTTTCTAATTGATCACTATTATTCTCTTTGATCTTAAATATATAAAGATGAAAGTCTAAGAACCTTCATTAAGCTCCTGCATAATTTCTGAAAATATCCTGTAAGATTTCAAGCGATCTTCCTGATGATAGATATGAGATGCAACAATTACTTCATCTACCCCTGTTTGTTTGATAAAATCTTCTGTATCCTTTTTGATCCTTTCACGGTCTCCCACAAAAGCGTATTGCAGCATTCGTGAAAGTTGAGGATGATTCCTAATTTCAGTAAGTTCCGGACTCATATCTTCCGGTTTCTGAAGATAATCAAGATTACCTGTTAATACTCCAACCATCATTCTAAGGGAACTTGTAGAAATTCTTTCAGCTTCAGCATAGCTATCAGCAGCAATTATGTTGATACCAGCAATGCTATAAGGCTTTTCCAGATATTCTGAAGGCTGAAATTCCCGGTAATAGATTTCCATCGCCTGAAATAATTGAGCAGGTGCAAAATGACTGGCAAAAACATAGGGAAGCCCTTTTTCTGCTGCCACATGGGCGCTATCTGTACTGGATCCCAAAATATACACAGGAACATCCACACCTTCGGCGACCGTAGCTCTTACTTTTTTGGTCGCTCTTTGGTTCTTAAAATATTGCTGAATTTCATCAATCTCATGCGGAAATTTATGAACCGAATTCATCCGGTCACTTCTAATCGCATGGGCCGTTACCTGATCTGTTCCCGGTGCTCTTCCCAGTCCCATATCTATCCTTCCTGGATATAGGGTTCCCAGAGTTCCAAATTGCTCGGCAACAATAAGTGGAGAGTGGTTTGGAAGCATAATCCCCCCGGAACCTACTCTAATAGAATTTGTCTTACCGGCGATATGCCCCATAAGTACCGTCGTGGCCGAACTGGCAATACTAACCATATTATGATGTTCTGCCAGCCAGAATCTTTTGTAACCTAAATCTTCTGCGGTTTTCGCAAGTTCAGCACTGTTTTCAAAAACTATATGATGAGGAATATCCTGACCTACTACGGCTAGTTCCAGGATAGAATAGGCTGTCTTTTTATGAGGCATTTACGTCAATTTACAAATTCTACACTAATACAAACCCGGGTTTGGTCTGGTTTTCCCTGAATACTTACGGGATTTATAGATCGATTTAAAAATTAGCACTACCATTTTCTTTTTTTAAAAAGCAGCTTTAATTTTCAGCAATTCTGCCTGACTTTTCAAATACTTTAAAATAACCTCTATTTCTTTCAATTTTGCAGAAATATAAGAGTTCTCCCGGCTATTCACCAGAAAAAGAGAACTATCCCCAAGTTGAAATTTTCTTTGTTCAGCATCTACAAGCCTGGCATAATCGGCCACTAAAGTATTCAGCTTGAAACGTTGATTTCTAAAAGAGCTAATTTCATTCTGAAGGGATCGCAGTTTATTAGAAATTTCCTGACTTGCATTTAAAAGTTCATATTGAGAATTTTCCACTTCCAGTTTGGCGAGTTGTAATTCTCCACGCTCTTTTCTTAAGAAAATGGGCAAACTAAAAGAAAAACCGAATTTATAGTCCTGGGTATTAAGACCTCTCCACTCTTCCGGTTGATTGGTAATAAAATTATAGTTAATATCGAGATCTGGTAATAATTTATTGGCTTTCAGTTTTTTCTCAATTTCCAGTATATCCAGATTATATTCCAGAAACCTGATTTTTGGATTCGAATCAATCTCTTCATTAACCGCGATTTCGTTTTTCAGCCACATTGCGTTTACCTTTTCAAAAAGATCTTCGTTAGGCCTTACTTCTGAAGTGATCTCTAATGGAACATTAGCTTCTGTCCAGAGATAATTTGATAGTCTGAGGGAAGCTTTCAGATAATCCAATTCAGCCTGTTGTAATTGAATTTCCCGATTCTCAAAAGTAATATTGGCTTCAAGCGTATCTATTGCCGGTTTATCCCCCAACCGAAATTGGGTTTTTACAGATCTTAGCCTAAATTCGGCATTGCTAACAAAACTACGATAGAGCAACAATTCCTGATATGCTGCGTACCAGTTAAAATAAGCACTGGAAGCATCATAAAGAATTTCAGCGATCATAAGGTCCCTTTTCACCAGTGACTGATCCTGGTAAATTTTAGCCTGTTTAAGTGCCGCCATACGTTCGCTCATAAATAAGCCATTAGTCACATCCAGGGAAATTCCTGCGGAATAAAGCCCTTCTTCAGGAACTGTATTTTGAGGATTGAGGTATTCGCCGGAATTTTCTTCAAATTTCGCATTGAATTCCAATCCGTAATACGTGGGAACTTTAAATGCAGCCCCAAAAATATTGTAGTACTCAGTTCCCTTATAATCTTTTTCAGATAGATCGGCTTGGATCTTGGGATCAAAAAAACCACGGGATTTTAGGAGCTTAAAATCAGCTTCATCCACTTTTAAACCGGCTTGTTTCACCAGGGGATGATATTTTTTCACAATAGCCAGATACTCTTCAAAACCCAGTCTTAAACTGTCTTTTTCAGAAGCGTGTCCGGCATTCACCATCACAAGCATTAAAATAAAGATCAGCTTTCTCATTTTTCTGAAACTTTGGTATTTACAGCATCTTCAGGCGAATAATAGTTTGGTGGAAAACCATTTAATTGTCGCCATAATTCATACCAGATAGGTACATCTTCTAACAAAGCCAATGTAGAAGCACCGGAGCCTATCTTTATTTCCGTTGGCCATGCATATTCGCTTTCATCTGGAGCTAAGAGAACCCTGTATTTCCCATTTGCACTAATGAAATTTTCAATGGCGACAATTTTTGCTCCATAGGTGCCGTATGAGCTATTGGGCCAGCCGCTAAAGACAATCGCCGGCCAACCATCAAACTGTACGCGCACAGATTCTCCCACGTGCAACAACGGCATATCTATAGGATCTACAAAAGTTTCTACCGCCAGTTGATAATTGGAGGGCATAATTCCCAGAAGAGGTTCCCCTTCTTTAAAGGTTTCGCCGATACCCGCCTTAATTGCTTTGTTAATATATCCATCTTGTGGAGCCAAAATATAATAAAGCCCTCTTCGCTTATCATAGTTAGCATAGGAAGTTTCAAGCTTGCTAATGTCTGCCTGGGTTTGATACATTGAACTTTCTGCTGAAGAACGGTCACTTTGAGCCTTGGAAACCTTCTCCTGGTATTCGGCCTCAAGACGATTCAATTCAATTTCAGCATTGATTATTTCATTTTGTGAAGCCAGCATTTTATTCTCCTGCGCAATTCGCTTAGCCTGAGATTCCTGAAGTTTTAATCGGGAATTTTCCAGATCGGTCATGGATTTTAATCCTTCTTCATTAAGCATTCTTGCCCGCTCAAATTGTGTTTCAGCAATAGCAAGATTTGTCTTCGCGGCTTCCAGATCGATGCTGTCACTGCGGAATTTCAATTTGCTTTGTCGTAATTTATTCTCGGCCTGATTAATTTTTAGTCTTTTTTCCTGCTGAAGGGCACCTACCTGATTGGTCAATGATTGTATTTTACTTTCATAGGATCTCTGAGAGCTTTCTTTTGCCCTAATCTGATCGCCTGTACGATCCACCAATTGCGGATCGAAATATTCATTTTTAACTTCTGAAATATGAAGGATGGTATCTCCCTTTTCTACAAAATCACCTTCGTTGATGTACCATCTCTCAATACGGCCCGGAATAGGCGATTGAAGAGTTTGTGGTCGCTGTTCCGGCGTTAATGTGGTCACATATCCCTTTCCTGCAACAGTTTGGGTCCAGGGTAAAAATAAAATGACGATCAGAATTATCCCAAAAGTTATTAGGAACCTATTGAAATATTTTTGGGTACGATCTCGAAGTACCTTTTTCCCAGAAGCGTACTGCTTAAGATCTACTTTCTCGTGCAGTGTGTTATTTGTGATATTTAACATATTCTAGGTCTTATTTGTTATTTTCCCGTTTTTTATAAAAAGATGCCGGTCACAATATTTCTCCCATTTTTCACCTTTTCCGGCCACAATTATTGCCCAATTATTCTCTTTACTAAAAAGAAAATCCAGGATTCTATCCTCTTCTTCTGGATCTAATTGATTCAATGGATCATTTAAAATTAGCAGTGAAGGACGCTTCACAATACTTCGTGCCAGAATCAACTTTTTTGAAACCGAATAAGGCATTTGGATGCCTTCAGGATAAATGATGGTATTTAAACCTTTAGGTTGTTGCTTTACAAATCCCAGCAGACCTGTTTTTTCCAGTGCCCATTGAATATCCTGTTTTGGAATATCCTGATTTCCCATGGTGATATTCTCCAGGATGCTGCCTTCAAAAGGAGATTCTTCAGTTATAGACTGTCCCAGTAAGGCACGGTAATGATTGGGCCTAATGCTCTTAAGGGAAATATCATTCACGTAGATCTCTCCGAGACTTGGCTGAATAAGTCCTGCCACCAGTTTGAGTAGCGTAGATTTACCTGCACCGTTACTTCCCTTTAATAAAATCCTATCGCCAGGATTTATCTTAAGGTTTATATTTTTAATTATTCTATTGTCACTAAAACCTTTATAATTTACTCCATCCAGCTCTATTGTAAGTGGTTCCCCTATTTCAAAAGGTTCTTCCCCGGTCTGGTCTTCCAGCTCCTTGTCTACCACTTCCCCCATTTTCTCCAGGGAGGTAAGAATATCATAAAAAGACTCCAGGCCCAGGATAATTTTTTCCACAGAACCAATGATCAATAATATAATGATCTCTGCCGCTACAAACTGCCCAATGTTCATTTGCTGATTTAAAACGAGCATACCTCCAATTGCTAAAAGACCTGCTGTAACCAGCACTTTAAAAATAATGAGCTGGATAAACTGAATTTTAAGTACCTGGAAATGTCCTTCTCGAGCCACCAGGTATTCACTGAGCATGCGATCATTCTTGGAAATAGCAAGATTAGTTTTTCCGGAGATTTTAAAAGTCATTAGTCCGCGGGCTACTTCCTGAATCCAGTGAGCTATTCGGTATTTATATTTAGACTCCAGCATACTTGCATCCAGCCCTTTCTGTCCAGTGAACTTAAAACCTACATATATCAAAAAGACCAGTAATATTCCATAAATAATGAAAAATGGATGGTAGAGCGATAATAATATAAGTCCGAAAATCACCTGAGTTAAAGCAGCCGGGAAATCTATAATCACCTTTGAGAGGCCTTTCTGGATGATCAGGACATCAAAAAAACGATTGGCCAGCTCCGGCGGATAGAAATTTCGCAGCTGATCCATTTTTATCTTCGGAAAACGATAGATGAATTCAAAAGAAGCACGTGTAAAGATCTTCTGTTGAATGTTTTCTAAAATTCTGATTTGCATTAACTGAAGTATGCCCACAAAAGCCACCCCAAGCGTTACCAATATTACAAGTACAAACCAGGATGTAGAAATCCTTGCACCTTGCATAAGATTAACAATCGCCTGAATACCAAGTGGAACCGATAGACTCACAAGTCCGGCAAAAATCGCGTAGTAAACAATTTGAAGAAAATCCTTTCGCTCTAATTTCAGCAATCCTACAAATCTCTGAAATGGGGTGAGTTTATTTGCCATTGTTAGTATTTAAAAGATTTAAAACTAAGTTTTTGAAAAACATGGACGGATTGATTTTATCACCACCATCGGTGATGCTTAAAAAATGCTGACTTATAAAATGTTGATGTAATGAACCGTCAATAATGGTAGTGGCAAGACTGAATGGATACTTATACTCGCAATCCAATTCTGAGATCATTTGGCTAATTCTCTTTACCAATCTTTTATAAAGCAGGAAATGTCCATGTTTATTTTCTTCATCTACTTTTTTGGTGAGGTAAGATTTTGAAGACTCGTTTATGATAATATTGTTAAGCGCCACTTCATCAATATGCTTAAAACGAATATCCTGTATCACCGGGTGGGCCATAACATCTATGGCTTTTAGAAGCTTCTCTTCGGGATCATTGATACTATATATGGAAAACATTAACTGATATTCCTTCCATCCCCAAAACCAGTTGGTGATATATACCAGGAAGAGATGTTTGTTTTCAAAATAACGATAAATAGAACTTTCATTAGACTGGATCTCCAACCCCAGTTTCTTAAAAGTGAATTTCTCGAAGCCTATTTTATCAATAAGCAAAATACCATGTTCTATTATTCTTCTTCCTAACTCACTTGACTCAGGATCCTTGAGGTAAAGATTTTCGCTAACAGATATTTTCAGGTTCTTAAGCAATTCCTCCATGCTGAAATTTTTTTCAAAAATAATAGTAATACTTTCATAATAGAAAGTTTTGCTGTTATTTAACACTTGTAGAACTATCGAAATTTAGATAAAATGTTTGATTTATGCATCAGTTAATCATGATACACCATGCATTATAACCTTAAAAAATATTGATCGAGATGATTAAAGGCTAATCATTTTGTTTGAATTATTCAGGTAAGCAGAGTGCAGGTAGTCTTAATTCTTCCAAAGTTAAATTTCAATAATTCCATTTAGAGGAATTAGAATTTCTTCAAATTCTAATTAAATACCTTTGGAAATCCCGAGAAATATTTACTTGTGAATATTATAAATAATCCAGGGATACTTTTCCCTTTAAACAACCTCACATTTATCAAATTTTGACTAAAAATTGATTTTTTGATTAGTGTTTTTTCCAATAGCTTTTAATCGCTCTACATGTAAGGGTTTGCTTATAAAATCTATCACCTCTTCGATTTCTTCTGCTTTATGCTTATCGCGTTCAGAGATAGATGAACTAACGATATAGATATTAGTTTCTTCCTTACAATTAGGCCGCAGCTGCTTTAGTTTTTTGATGAACTGCCATCCATCCATATAGGGCATATTAATATCCAATAGGATAATATGTGGCAGGGGGTTTTCTTCTTTTTTAAATTCTTCAATAGCATCTATACCACTGTTGAAAAAAGTGGGGTGGGAGAATATCTCAGTTTTGTTTATCAGCTTACCGGCAATAAGTTGATATACCGGATCATCATCTATTATTGTAAGTGTTTTAAACATATTTATTCAAAGAAGAGTTTAAAAGTGGCGCCTTTACCTGGTTCGCTTTCTACAGTAATTCTACCTGCCATGGCTTCCATTTGATTTTGAGTGATAAAAAGGCCAATGCCACGGGAATTAGACGCATTACTAAAGGTATTATAAAGTCCGAAGATTTTAGTCCCATGTTTTTCCAAATCTATTCCAATTCCATTGTCCATTATCTCAAGGATCCATTTTCCATCCTTCAAATAGCCTTTAATAGAGATTGTCGGCTGCCTTGATTCGGCGCTATATTTTAAAGCATTTGAAATTAAATTGAGAAAGATACTTTCCAGGTATGCAGGATTGAAATAAACCTTCATTTCTTCGGGTATGTGAGTACTTATTTCAGCATTTTTATCCTGTATATTTACCTTAAGCGATTCTAAAGTCTTTTCTAAGTAGTCCTTTACACTTAACAATTCGATTTTTAAAGCATGATTGTTATGTATAGTAACTACATCATTTAGATCCATTAAGGTCTGGCTTAAAGCAGAAGAAACCGTTGGTAAAAGTTGGAGGTATTCCTCTTTTTCATCTTGATTTTCAGCTTCTTTATAGAGATCTAACAAAGACTCCAGGTTACTGGAATGGGAGCGTAGATTATGGGATACGATATAAGAAAAGTTGATGAGTCGCTTATTCTGTTCAGTCACCAGATCAAAAGATTTTTTCAGCTTTATTTGAGCTTCCTTGCTAGCTGTAATATCATGAATATTAAATACCAAACCTTTAATACTTTCTTCATGCAATAAACTGGTAATAGTAACAGCTTTCCACAATACTTTGTGCTTATTAGCTAAAGACCTAAAAACAATTTCTTTTTGCGGAACACCCGGCTGTTTTTCTGCTTCCTCTACTTTATTCTTTATAACTAGATGGTCTTCGGGATGAACTATGGAAATAAGGGGGTTTCTCTCGAAATCAATATTTGCCTGCTCTATTATTTTTTTTAAGGCGGGAGAGTAATAGCTGGGCTGCCTATTTTTATCCAACACTAATATCATTTCATTGGAATACTCTACAATTGCCCTAAAACGTTTTTCACTTTGCACGAGTTTCTTTTGAGCTTCAACTTTCTCTGTAATATCTTCTGCAATTGCAATATGAAAAGTGGGTTTCTCCGCTTTTCCCCCTAAGGGGGTTATACTGAGCTGCACCCAAACTATAGCTCCATCTTTCTTTATAAATCGTTTCTGTACGGTGAATTTCCTAATTTCATTTTTGGTTAATTTTTCTAACAATTCAAGGTTTTGCCTAAGCTCATCTGGATGGGATATCTCCCTGAATTTTTTTTCCCTAAGTTCTTGCGAGCTATAACCCAGCATTTTCTGAAAACTCTTATTAGTTTCCAGGATTTCACCTGTATTAGAATCGGCACGAACCATTCCCACGGCCGCTTCATTAAAGATAGACCTAAACTTTATTTCACTCCTTAGCAAGTCTTTTTTAGCCCTTTCACTTTCAGAAATATCTTCCACCAACGCTATATGTTTATCTGGTAATTCACCGGGTTGCCATAGAGCCGAAACCGTAAGACGTATCCAGGCAAATTCACCGTTCTTCTTTTTTAGCCTAAGCTTTTGGGAGTATTCTCTACGTTTATTATTTCGCAATTCTTTTAAGAGCCTTTCATTTTCCTCATAATCTTCTTTAGAACTTATCTCCTGAAAATCCAACTTCTTTAATTCAGTATTTTTATACCCCAATTGTTGCTGTAACCTGGAATTTGATTCCAATAAATTTCCAGTCTTGGTATCTACGAGAGCCATTCCAATTGCAGCCTGGTTAAATACCGTTTGAAACTGATTTTCTACTTTTGCCAATTCATTAGACTTTTTCGCCACCAGCACCCTTAATTTCAATGGTTGCATACTGAAATAATAGGTCCCAAATGCAAAAAATCCAGATAGAAAAAGTATAAATAATGCCACTGGAAAAAGGGAACCAGCTATTTCGTGTGGATTAGTAGGAGCGATATAAAATTTCCAGTCACCATCCGGAAGAATTACTTCTTCGGAATAGGATTTATCGAAATTATCGAAATCTGGAAGATAAAAAGTCTCTTTTCCTGTGTTTGGATCTATTTTAGAAAATTGAAAATTATACTGTTCATGGGAATACTCATATATTCCGGACTGTACCAGGAGATTTTCCAAGCTTATAATCACTGAACTAAAACCCCAGAATTTGTTGTTTATCAGGATGGGCAATCTTCCAATTACCGCAAAACCACCCTGTTTGATACGAACAGGGCCCGCGAAGAACATACGTTGCTCTTTTATAGTTCGCAAAGCTTCATTGCGATGTACACTATCTTTAAGGATTTTAAGTCCCAAAGCAGCCTCATTACCTTCTAACGGATAGACATGAGTAATACGGTCACCTTCAACCATTTCCACAATGTCTATGTTGGGATTTTCATCCACGAGCCTGGAGGCCACCTTTTCAAAATTTTCTACTTCACCGTTATTATTTACCTGCATCCCCAAGCTTAAAGCTGCCGCTGAACTATAGCCCAATGCCTGTTGCATATTCTTCTCTACCAGGTTAATAATGGTAGACATTTCCCTTCGCTGTTCCTCTTCCAGGATTTGAAATCGTTGCCATAGTATAAATACTCCTATGATTAGGAATAAGAGGAAAGTAAAAAAACCTGTAATAAGGGGTTTTAAAGGAAATTTGAACCCAAAAATCCCTATAGATTTTAAGCCCATACTCAAAATTTATTTATAATCCCGCCCCTAGGATTTTGTGAATCTTCCTTACGAATATATTATTATTTTAACTAAAATTATTAATCGTTTAAGATATTTATAAATTTTGTAATTTTTATATTTCTAAGTTCAATATATAAATGCAACTCAAATTAAATCATTGGGGGCTAGCCCC
>NZ_JAPYPC010000072.1:317-2372 GCF_029937855.1 Christiangramia sp. | reverse complement strand
TCAACGGAAAGACTTCCATCTTCATTTAGAATCACTCCCGGAGGAAGATTACCATTTGTTACTTCAGTATTTACAATTTGGCCATCAGCATCAGAAACTGTTGCGAGTACCTCATTATTTTCATATTGATTGATCGGCTTAGCATCAGCAATCGTATAGATTGCTTCGGAATCAGAATCTGCCCCAAAACTAAGTACAATGGTCTGACTTGTAATCCCACCATTCTCATCAGTAGTAGTGATCTCGAAACTATAATCACCGGCTTCCAATAGATCAGCATTTTCAACTGAAAGACTTCCATCAGCATTTAAAGTAACACCTGCCGGAAGAGATCCGTCGGTCAGTACTGCATTTACAATGTCTCCATCAGCATCAGAAACTGTTGCCAGTACATCCTCATTGTCATATTCGTTGATCGGCTTAGCATCAGCAATCGTATAGATCGCTTCGGAATCAGAATCTGCTCCGAAACTCAAGACAATAGTCTGACTTGTAATTCCACCATTCTCATCAGTAGTAGTGATCTCAAAACTATAATCACCGGCTTCCAATAGATCAGCATTTTCAACTGAAAGACTTCCATCAGCGTTTAAAGTAACACCTGCCGGAAGTGAGCCGTCGGTGATTTCTGCATTTACAATGTTTCCATCAGCATCAGATACGGTAGCCAGTATATCCTCATTTTCGTATTCATTGATCGGTTTGGCATCAGCGATGGTATAGATCGCATCGACATCAGAATCGGCCCCAAAACTCAAGACAATAGTCTGAACAGTAATTCCACCATTCTCATCGGTAGTGGTGATCTCAAAACTATAATCTCCGGCTTCCAATAGATCAGCATTTTCAACTGAAAGGCTTCCATCAGCATTTAAAGTAACGCCAGTCGGAAGTGAGCCGTCGGTGAGTGCTGCATTAACAATGTTTCCATCAGCATCAGAAACCGTTGCCAGTATTTCCTCATTGTCATATTCATTGATCGGCTTAGCATCAGCGATGGTATAGATCGCTTCATCGTCTATAGCGTCTACTGTTATAGTCACCGTTCCGGTGTTGCCTTCTGAATTGGTATAAGTGAAAGAATCTGTACCGTTGAAGTTTTCTTCAGGAGTATATTTAACCGTGCCATCTTCATTGATGCTTACTACGCCAATGGTTGGCTGAGTCACGCTGGTTACCGGGGATTTATCATCCACATCGGTATCATTGGCGAGTACATTGATATCAACCGCAGTATCCTCATTTGTTGAAGGATTGTCATCATTTATTGTAGTAGGTTCGTCAAAGTTCTCTACACTCACACTCCATGATTCGGAATCGGTATTCCCGTCACTATCGGTCGCTACCAGGGTTACTTCATAGACATTATCGGTATTGGCATCGGTAGGGTTCTCAAAATCCTTTTCGGTCATAGTGACCACCCCGGTATCTTCATTGACCTCGAACAGGGCAGCATCAGCCCCGGTGATGGTATAGGTTACACTTCCAACAGGAGCATCACCTGATAAACTCGGAGCAGGCCCGGTATAGGCGCTGTTCTCATTTACGGTAGTATCTCCAATAGCATCGATAGTAAAGTCAGCTGCTTCCGTCTGATCGGTCACACTTACGCTCCAGGATTCAGAATCTTTATTTCCGTCACTATCGGTTGCAGTAATGGTTACTTCATATACATTATCGGTATCGGCATCCACCGGAGACTCAAAATCTCTGGCGACCATGCTTACTACCCCGGTGCTGGTGTTGATGGTAAAGTCATCAGCATCATCACCACTCAGGCTATAGGTTACAGTTCCAATCGGACCTCCGGTAATGGATGGGGTCTCACTGGTATAGGTGCTATTCTCTGCTATATTAGCATCGGCAATCGGATCAATGCTAAAGCTTACTGCTTCAGCAACATTTTCAACCGTGACACTCCATGCTTCAGCATCAGTATTCCCGTCACTATCGGTAGCTACCAGGGTTACTTCATAGATATTATCGGAATTGGCATCGGCAGGGTTCTCAAAATCCTTTTCGGTCATAGTGACCACCCCGGTATCTTCATTGACC
>NZ_JAPYPC010000072.1:0-217 GCF_029937855.1 Christiangramia sp. | reverse complement strand
TCACCTGATAAACTCGGAGCAGGCCCGGTATAGGCGCTGTTCTCATTTACGGTAGCATCTCCAATAGCATCGATAGTAAAATCAACTGCTTCCGTCTGATCGGTGACATTCACCGTAAGGGTTTGTGTATCGGAAAGGGTTCCGTCGGTTACCGTAACAATGGCCTCATACTCATTATCGCCACTGCCTTCAAAATCAGGAGCTGATTTAAAGGTCA
>NZ_JAPYPC010000051.1 GCF_029937855.1 Christiangramia sp. | reverse complement strand
GTGATGATAAGTCTTGTTTAACCAAAATGCAGGAATATGGCGTAAAGAGAATCCCCTCGGTGGCAGTTGATGGTAAATTGCTTGAATGCTGTACAAACAATGAGATCAGTAAAGAAAAGCTTATCGAAGCAGGAATAGGAAAAGCCAGTTAAGAAAATCTTCGTACTGAAATAAAAACCTGAAACTTTTTTATGGCAGCCGAAATGGCTGCCATTTTTATTATTAACCAAATTAAGATGTTAAATCTTTATTAATCGGCTTGCCTACCCCCCGGGCTATGAGTCGATATTTGAAAAGAGGTTCGGCTCTTAATCTTTTATTTCTGATTTCCGAGCAAATCAGGAAGTAACTAAAACCATTTAAATTATGAAACCATTAAGTTCAGAAATGCAAAAATGTATCGATGATTGCAACGCCTGCATTACTGCGGCGAGAATTTGCCTTGACCAACATTTGGGGGAACCCGACATGAAACAATGCCACGAATTTTGTCTGGATTGTATTGCTTTATGCACAGCCTGTGTTCAACTACTTGCAAGCCAGTCTGATTACTCAAAACGCCTATGTGCTATTTGTGCGGACTTATGTAAGGCCTGTGCGGATGAATGTGCAAAGTTTGACAGTGAAGTTTGCCAGCAATGCGCAGAAAAATGCAATGCCTGTGCCGAGAGCTGTAAAAAAATGGCAGCTTAAAAAACAGTTGTAGGATTTTTTTTTCCAAAAGGAGCGGCTAAAAAGCTGCTCCTTTTTTTAATAAGGAAGCTAACATTAGGATACCACCCCAGGTTGGATTTTATGTTTGACATCTTTGTAACTGTGAGATGGCAGTTTATTCAAGAAGCCAAATAAATATAACAGCTTTAAAATTCCCAGTAAAAATAATACAGAGTAATGGACAATCCCAATTCAAATAAACCATTAAAAACCATTTTTCCACCCCTGGTCATGGCAGCGGGCCTAATATTTTTTCAGGCGTATATGATAGCGCCACTTATTCCCAAACTGGCAACTATTTTTAATGTTTCAGAACAGCGGATTGGTCTTATAGTACCCGCTTATATGCTGGCTTATGGAGTTTCAGTACTTTTTTATGGCCTCCTATCCGATAAATTTGGAAGAAAACGCATACTTCAAATATCCCTACTGGCTTTTATTTTATTAACAGGGATAACCGCCCTGGTGCAATCGGCTTCACAACTCATACTGTTACGATTGCTCACGGGTTTAGGGGCAAGCGGCGTGGTGCCAATGTCCCTGGCCCTTGTAGGAGATATGTTTAAACCTTCGGAAAGGGGGAGGCCCATGGGACTTTTATTTGCCGCTATGGAAGGAGGAATGGCTTTAGGTTCCACCGCCGGGGTAATGCTGGAACCTTATACAGGCTGGCGTATGTTATTTTTGGCTACTGCACTCTTAGCCGCTTTGGCATTGTGGATACAGGTAGCCCGAATGGGCTGGAAACGGCTACCTCATAAATCCGGCCATACTTCATTAAAAAACATGTTAGGTGGGTTTTACAGGCTACTTGCTTTCCCCCGGGGGCTAAGGACCTATTTATTCGTATTCTGGAATGGGATCTTCCATTCAGGTATTTATACCTGGTTAGGGGTCTATTTTGTGCAAAAATATGATCTGGGAACTATTGAAATTGGTTTGGCGATTCTTGGTTATGGCTTACCAGGATTTTTCTTTGGTTCCCTTATAGGGCGCACAGCCGATAGCCGGGGACGTTATCCGATTATTTTAATAGGTTTGGCAACAGCGGCCATAGCAACAGCCAGTCTCGCTCTGGAAATACCCGTTTTTGTTGCCGCCCTTGCAGTCACCTTGATTTCTTTGGGATACGACCTCACGCAACCTTTATTTGCCGGTATAGTAACCGAATTGGGCGGTAAAAAACAGGGTGGACAAGCAATGGGACTCAACGTTTTTGCATTGTTTACAGGTTTTGGACTTGGGAGCTTATTGTTTGGGGTACTATTGAAATTAGGGTTAGATCAGGCGTTAATTATTTTTGCGGGTGTACAGGTAGTATTTACGATTGTAGCCGCTAATCTTTTAAAGACAGAAATAAAATTATCAACTAAATGATAAAATACAAAATCCATTTCGGTTCTGCTAAGGCCATAAACTTACTAAGGTGGAGCATTGGCATAATTTTCATCTGGTTTGGGATGGTTAAATTTTTTGTTGGGCTGAGCCCGGCCGAAAATTTGGCTTCCTCAACCATTTGTACCCTCACCGGCCAATTCTTTGCACAAGGAGGTTGTATGCCTGTATTGGCTACTTTTGAAAGCCTTATTGGCATATGCTTGTTATCGGGGAAGTTTTTGAAATGGGCTTTAGGCTTACTTTTCCTGCATATGTTAGGAACTTTTTCAACCTTCTTCATTTTTCCCGAACAAATGTTTTCCCATTTCCCATTTGTATTAACCATGAAAGGTCAGTATGTAATAAAAAATATAATCATACTGGCAGCAGTGATCGGTATTTGGAACTCAACAAGAAAAATGGTGTCCATAAGGGATGATCCCAAAAAATAGAATGTGCTGCAAACAATTTTTTAAAGCCTAGTTTAAATATAAAATTTTTAGCCTATGAGAACTACAGAAGAAGTATTAAAAAATCATCTAGAACTTTCTAAAAAGGGATCTATAGAAGATGACCTGCAGAAAAACTTTTCCAAAAGCTTGATCCTGCTTACCACGCACGGTATTTACAAAGGACATGCAGGACTAAAGGAACTGAATAAAATGCTGATCAGAGATTTTCCGAAAGCAGAATTTAACTATACCAATTTTCTTTTTCAAGATGAAATAGCATTTCTGGAATGGACTGCAAATTCAGACAATTCACAAATAGATGACGGTGCAGATTCCTACATAGTACGCAATGGGCTGATAATTGCCCAAACCATTCATTACACTATCCGAAAGAAAAAATGAAAGAAGAATGTTCCAGATTTTTAGAAGGTTAAGCAGTAGGATTTTTTTAAAGAAAAAAAATAAAATCTTATTTGGTTACCACCCCCCTGCTGTCCCTAATTTTGACATAGTTAATTTTTAAAAATGAATAATAATATAATAGGATTACATAAAGAATTATTGGCGGTATTGTTAACCGGAACGACCCTTGTGTTTTCTGGGAATCCCGCAAGCGCTATGGAGCAGGAAAATAAAAATCAGGTTGAATTTAAAACTCAAAAAGAGATGACGGCAAAAACCCTACACTTAAAAATCAAAGGCATGCATTGCCAGTCCGGTTGTGCCAATGGTATCGATGCGATGCTGAAGGAACAAAAAGGCATTATAAAAAGTGAGACAAGTTTTGATAAAAGTTACTCGATTATTGAATATGATCCAAACCAGATTTCAGAAGAAAAAATACTCTCCCTTATTAAAGACCGCGGGTTTGAAGTGGAAGTTATAACCGAAAAGGCGACTTCTGTAAACTCATAGATATCCCTTTTTAAAAAACAATAAAGATGTTTGCTAAAATAAAAGAAGACTTCGTAAGTATAGGATCCCTTTTTACCTCGGTTTCCACCTTACTGTGTTGCGCCCTGCCTTCGCTATTGGTTGCTTTGGGAATGGGAGCGGTGGTGGCGGGATTGGCTTCTGACCTGCCCTGGCTCATCACCATGAGCAAATATAAAGACTGGACCTTCCTGATTGCCGGGATTATGATAGGCTTTAACTTCTGGTTGTTCTACGGAAGAAAACGGCAGCAGAGCTGTGAAATAGATGAAGACGGAAATGAAACGGCCTGTGATACAGCAGCTAAATGGAGCAAAGGGATCTTATGGTTTTCCTTTGTGTTATATCTTTTTGGACTTTTTGCAGCCTATTTACTTTTTCCCATTCAAAAATTTTTAGAATTATAATATAATTAAAATGAAAAAATATTTTTTGATCCTGGGTATAGGATTATTGACACTGTATCAAGTAAAAGCCCAGGGACATGGCCCTATTTATGGTTTGCAGACGCCCACCCTGGCGAAAGGCGGTATAAACATGAACGCTGCCGGAATGAGCATAGCGACCGAAGACGAAGCCTCTTATATGCTTCGGTATACATTTTTCTATGGCATTACGGAAGATTTACAGGTTACCTTTACCACTCCTACTGTGATTGAACGTCTGGAAAATGCTCCACGAACGCGTGGAAATAGTATGATGCCTTCCAATGGAGATATCGAGGCTGCTTTGTGGTATCGTTTTTTTTCAAATGCTTTTGGGGTAGGAAAGAGGTTTGAATCCACAGCAATTTTAGGTGTATCTGCCCCTACTGAGGATGTTCGCGGACAGGTGAATGTAGGGAACTCTATTCATGGCGCCATTTCTACGGGATATGCCTCACGTACGTGGTACGCCTGGTTAGGTGGCGGTTACCAATATTATTTTGAAAAGGACAACCAGCAATTAGGCGATTTACCCTATGCAAGCATGGTGATAGGTTATCGTCCCAATATCTTTATGGGGGATTACCCTAAACCTGACTGGCGGATATTTGTAGAATCATTGGCCGAATTTCCCGGAGATAATAAAGTTAACGGACAATTTTTTTCTACGGATGAACGAAGTAAAAAAGTATTGGTTGGTCCTTCTATTTTAGGACTTGCCGGGCCCTGGGGAATTTCCTTCGGGGCATTGTTCCCGGTGGTTCAGGATCTAATACCGAATACGCACCGTGAAAAGTACCGGGTATCATTGAACATAAGTTATTGGTTATAACGGATATTAAAGGAGAATTTTAAACATAAAAAAGAGTAAAATGAAAAGAATAGCATTAATTATCGTAGTGGCAGTGTTTGGGACCATAAGTTCCAATGCCCAAATCACCAAAGTAGATCAGGAAGTTTTTGGAATGGATTGTGCACCTTGTGCCTATGGCCTTGAACGCGGGCTTAAAAAAATGGATGGGCTGGAAAAGGTAAGGGTGAGTTTAAATGATGGTAAAGCTTATCTTGAACTTTCGGAAAATAATAGTTTAAGTCTTAAACAAATCCAGGAGGAAGTCAAGAAAAATGGTTTTTCCGCCAAAAAAGCTGAAGTAGTCATAGAGGGAAAATTAATTAAGAAGAATAATAATTTTCAACTCCATACTGAAACTGAAACTTACAGTCTTTCTGGCGATCTGGTATCAGAACTAAAACCTGGAAAGATAAAACTTAAAGGAATTGTTCAGGACGAGGAAGATGACGATTTACCCAGTCATTGGAAAATAAATATCATCCGGATTTTTTAGCAATTTATAGCTAACATAAAGAAATATAATTAATGGTAGACTCTTTTTACAGCCCGCTATATTTTTTTTAGGTATAGAAGATTCCTTCAAGGCGACCATCTTATGCACACAAGAAATTTTACAAACTCACTTTATAAAGCGCTGTTTGATATATGATCATGAAAACTTTTAAATAGCGATTTTTAAAAATTACTCCTCTAGAATTTAAATAAAGAACTGGATTTTAATATCGTCTATAAACTTTGCTAGGATGAAATTACAAAATTCCTGTATTTTTGAAGGGAACCTAATAAATCCAATCCCATGAAATCAATGAAATTTATAATTTTTATTCTATTTTTAACAACCCTTTTTATTGGTTGTTCAAATAATGATGACCAGGAAGATCTGGTAGTCGCTGAAGTTAGTGTCAACAATTCTGTATTATTTGATGACACCAGTGATTTTGATGGTGACATTGATGGAGATTTTACCGGCAATGGAGGATCTACTACCAGAACCTTTACCTGGAATAATTCTGAACCTACGGCAGATTATAATGCCGATATCACCGCTACTGCCAATGGTTCTTTTAGAATGGTTGTTAGGGACGCCAACAATAATTCTGTTCTTGACCGGTCTTTGTCGGGTGCATCTGAGCCAGATTCATTTTCAGGTGTTACTCAAACTGGAACACCAGGAATATGGTCTGTAACTATCACGTTAACCAATTTTAAAGGTGATGGAAGCTTTTCTTTGAGTGAAGGAAATTAATTTGCTTTTTTAAACAGATCTCTTGAAACTTCAAGAGGCCTTTTTGGTTATAATTGTGAGCAACCATATATTTCTTTTAATCATTCAACCTTTGCTTCAAATTATCAATATCTGAGGATATTTTGGAATCAATTACCTGGGCATAAATCTGGGTAGTGGAAATTTTATGAGGTCCTAGCAACTTGGAAACTGTTTCTAAAGGTACGCCATTGGCCAAGGTTACTGTAGCACCAAAAGTATCTCTAGCAGTATGAAAGCCTAAATTTTTTCTGATTTTTACTTCTTTAGCGATTTCCTTGAAATAAATAGGCAAGCCCGGTTATAACAGGCAAAACAAATATATAGCCATTCAATTGCAAGCTTGGCTTTTTCAGTTCGTAGTTTAATTATTTAGGGTTCCCAATTTTAGAACCATGCTCAGTTTAATATGACCTTTAAATCAAAATTTATTCGAAAATAAAGAGTTTAAAAAAAATCAAACTAAACACTTTTCGACGTTATCTTACCGTTCTAAAATAATAAAATCTGAGACCAGTAATAAATAATATTAAGGGAACAAACCCGGAAATAAAAACAAAAATTCTCCCCAGCATGCCTGCCATTTCTCCAATATGGATCGGATAAAATTGTGCTGCTATTTTTTCACTAATGGGATCACTGTCAAAAGAGGTTACATAATTAACTTTACCATTTTGATTTACTTTTAATTCCTTGGTTTTTCTAAGACCCGGTTTTATAAATCGGTTTTTAATATATCTAAATCGATACTCTTCATTTCCGTCTTGTGGAAAATAAATTGCCCGGAGTGCATATTGGTTGTCTGGAGTCTTCAATAAATGTAATATATTAAACTTGGTATCTACTAGGATCTCTTTTTTAGGTTCTATATTACCCATAAAACTATCCATTAACTTTAAACCGTCCTTATAGTAGCTGTGGTAAGTAAAATATCCACCAGAAAGAGCCATTACAACCAAAGGAAGGAAAAAAATTATTCCAAGTGACTTATGTACATCGTAGTTAAATCTTTTTTTATTTCGTTTCCATTTAATTTTGACTCCCTTTTTAAAATTTGATTTATACTTTTTCCACCATAGAAATAAACCGGAGGTAAGAAGAAATAAGCAAAATATAATGGCACTACCACCCACAATGTATTTGCCAATCTTTGGAATTCCAAGAGTTCGATGGATCTTCAGTAAATCTTCAAAAAATTTTATGGAAGCTGATTTTTTTCCTAAAGGTACTCCCGTCTCCGGATGATAATAAAGGGTTTGACCATTCTTATAAAGAATGGAAACCGTCTCCTGCTCTCGATAAGGTAGGAGTATCTTTGCTATAGTATCTTTCTGACTCCTATAAAGTTCTGAGGTAGTTTTTAATAATGTCTTTTCCGAAAGAGTATTAGTGGATTCCGTTTGTAGTAAGCGTTGATTTAAGGCCGACATTATTTCCGGCTGCCATACATACATGGAACCAGTAAGACCTGAAATGGATGCCAAAACCCCACATGTTATTCCTAAAAAAAGATGTACTTTCTTAACTATGTTTGAAAATGCTTTCAAGCAATAAATTTTAGTGTAAAATGGTAGTCGTTACTTCTGAATATCAATTCTTAATAACGACTACCACCCCTTTTAAAAATTATAAGTTACACCAAGACGGGCATTCGCTCCCTCCCCAGCTGTAGTAAAAGACCTTAATGGCGCCGCCCATTGAGATCTTGCCGGTAAATAATACTCGTTAAGAAGGTTATTGATACCCAAGAAAACATCAATATTACTCTTAATTTGGTAGGTGGCCGTTAGATTTACCAGGGTATATCCATTTACAGGAAATTCCGTATGCCTAAAAGCATAATTTCCTTCCCCATCCTGAAAAGGAGAAAACCTGTTTCGATCTCCTAAACTCATAACATTCAATGAAGTATTAAACTGTTCTGTTGGCTTCCAGGTAACATAGGCCGTTAATTTTGGAGCAGAAATGACATCACCACCAACATAACTTAAATTATTTTCATCATCGTTTGGGTTTTTAAGCCCTTCCACATACGAATAAGAAGTCCCAATAAGTAGTTTATTGCTTGGGAGAGCATAATCTATTGCTACCTCTCCACCGAATATTTTCTGAGGTTGTTCAGAAGGTATAAACGAGTTTAGTTCATCACTAAATACAACACCAGTACCTAAATTAGAGGTGCTGTAATATCCTACCGCCTCTAAACGAAGATTATTAAATTTTGAAATAAACCCGAATTCATAGTTATTGGTAACCGCGGGCTCCAGTTGAATGTTGTCTATACTTTCAGCTCTTGCAGATCTTAAAATGGAACCTAAATCAGCTATGGAGAAACCCTGGGAATAGCTAATGTAGGGAATGAATTCCTGATGTTCAATATACCGGACTCCCATATTAAATGCCAGATTATCGAACGCTAGCTCTCCGCCCTGAACGGAGACCGAAGGATTAAAGTTACCATCTCCTTTAGGTGAATAGGGAAGTGTATTATAATTGGCAATATCCATTTTCAAATCATCGTATCGTAATCCAGCTTTAAGCGTCCATTTTTTATCTAGTTTTAAAGTGGTTTGTAAATACGGTGCTACACCCATAAGTTCAATATTTGGAACCCAGAGCCTTCCATCCAACAGCCCCTGATTAGTCTTATCTCGTAAAAGATCCAGTCCATAGATCAGAGATATATTCATATCGCCAGACGGGCTGAACTGAGTATTAAAATTAGGTCTTAAGCCATACTTTTCTGAATTGATCACGGATTGCCCTCCTCCTTCGAATTTATCGGAATAAAAGAAAATACTTTTGGCTTTGGAATAATATAGATCAGTTTCAAAATCTGTAGTACCGGAGAAAATATTATTTAGATTATATTTTATCCTCCCATTTACCAATTCGGAACCAGTTGGCTTCTGTCCAGGAATTGATCCTTCGATACCATAACCGGGTTCCAACGAGTAGTCTCCTTCTTCATTAAACACCTGAATATTTGCAAGAACTGGAATAAAGGGAGAATCCTGAAGGGATTTATAAAGATTCCCGTTAATAGTTATTTTTTGATTAGAAGAAAGGAGATATTCCAGTTTACCATACGTACTGTAAATATCGGTATTATCAAACCCATAGGTGGGTAGTAATGGTGTGCCCTCCGCATCGTATTTATTCCCGGTATGTTCTATACTTCCGCTTACATAGTAACTAAGCTTATTAAGTTGTCCGGAAAATGATTGGTATACTCCGTATCCCAGAGCATCTTCGGT
Organism: Christiangramia sp.; assembly: GCF_029937855.1. GTDB lineage: Bacteria > Bacteroidota > Bacteroidia > Flavobacteriales > Flavobacteriaceae > Christiangramia. Next base: position 4,920 of record NZ_JAPYPC010000051.1, on the reverse strand, counting down.
ACTTGAAAGTTGGGATGTTCCCCAAATATTAGTAGTGCCACTCAAATTTTCTGAAGTGGTAGGATTCTTAGTGATGTAATTGATAAAGCCGCCATTCCCGCCATTTCCAAATATTGAAGTAGCTCCTTTGATTACTTCGACTCTGCTTATATCGTTAGGATTAATACTTTTAATTCCCAATTGTCCGTTTCGTAGCGGTGTTGATTGAGGGATTCCATCAACCATAACCAGTAATGATCTACCCCTTAATGTTTGTCCCCAATTCGAAAATGTTCCTGTACTTACAGCAAGACCGGGCACTGTATATGCTAGAATCTCATTAATATTGGAGGATATCTTAGTGAATTCCCGAAGCTTTTCTGAGTTCACCACCGTAACAGAAGCTGGGATTTCTGAAAGATATTCCGGGTTCCGGCTCGCAGAAATTACCACTTCATCCAAACTGCCGTATGTTTCCTGCAGGTTTACATTATAGGTTGTTAAGGAATCTGGTTTAACTTCTATCATTTGCTCTATAGTTTGGTACCCCAACATTTTGACCGTTACCCTCCAGTTTCCAGGGGGAATTTCTTGGAGTTTATATAACCCTTCAAAATTTGTAGTAGTTCCTTTTTGTAATTCCTCGATATAAACGGAGGCACCTGCCATAGGTCCATTTGTTTCATTTTTAATTTCACCTTTTAATCCAGATTGGGAGAAAGCAGAGAGGCTAAAGGCCATTAAAGCCAGAAAAGTAAAGTATTTCATTATTCTTATTTAGATTTATTAAAAATAATTACAAATATAGAAGCCCCTTTTAATTACACAAAGAAAATTTGATTTTTTTAAATGGCGTGGAGTGGAGTGATCACAGCCCTCTTAAAGATAATTAATAGATTATTTTTTGATTTAATCTGATGTTTAAAGCAATTTTTTATTCAAAAAAAGATTGCTTTAAAAAATATGATACTAAGAAACAACTAAAGTTAACATTCTATCCCTTTGTCAGTTTTTAATCGTTTCATTATGAAATGCTAAAATCCTATTATTTAACAATACCTGTTATCTGCGATGGATTTGTGGGCGGATGTATTTTTAATTATGATTTACAAATAGAGCAATTGGATTCACCAATTAATTTGCCATCTTTATCAAACTCGTATTTACAACATTCATTGAATTTTTGTTTTAAAATATCTTTAGCTCTTCGTATTCTAGCCTTGACATTTGTAAGACTTATTTCTAACATTTCAGCCGCTTCCTTTTGCTTTAGTCCTTTGATATAAATCAATTCAATTATCTTTTTATAAATATCTGGTAGTTCATATACGAATTTATCAAAACAGCATATTGACTGATATTTTTCTAAAGCAGTTTCATTCTGTAAATTAACACTCGGTAAATAAACAGATTCTTTATTGAAGTAGTTTGCTATCTCGTTTCGAGCAATTTGAAAAATCCAGGCTCTTACTTTTTCATCATTCTCAAGTTGATGTAATTTTTTATGGATTTTTAAAAATGTATTTTGAAAAATATCATTTGTAGCACTTTCATTTTTAACTTTTTTGAGAATAAAGAAGAATAACTCTTCATTGAAATTGTTCCAAACTTTTTGAGTCTCCATAGTTCAAAAATAAATAAAGGTTAGCTTTTAAACCAACCTTTATTCAATTCAGCAACAATCGCACTTACCACATTCACAGCTTGTACAAGGGCAATTGTTTTCTAAACAATTTCTGCAATTACATTTAGTGCAATCACAATTAGTGCATTTACAATCATTCATACTTATAAATTTTATACTTTACTAAGGAGACCTTTAAATCTCTAAAAAGATACATTTAAATTGAATTTTCTTTTAAAATATGACCGCAGACTCATTTTACCCATGATATTTTTCCACAAATCAAGAATGAAGGAAAAGAAATACAATACGTAATAAGAAGCATTTTATTGATCAAGCTTTGCACCTGGAAACATTTTCTCAACTTGTCTAAAAACTGAGATAATTTTAAGCCTTCTGTTTAGAAATATTGTAATTAGCAAGTAAGATAAAACTAATCATGCTACCCCAAGCAGCCCATTCCATTAGTTAAAACTGCATATCATTCTTAAAAATAGGTACTAAAACCCAGGTACCAGGTAGCCGTTTTTGTGGCTGGATTATTTAAAATGTCATTCTGCCACTGATAACGATAATTCAACCTTAAAACCGTTGCAGGAGACGGTCTAAAACTAATAGAAGGAGTAACCGCAATTAAATCATCCCCTATATTTGTATTAGTTTGAGTGAAGTTACCAATATTAAAATCTACATAATCTGTCCTTGCGGAGACGTTTAAGGATGCATTTTCCCAACCAAACATTTTCTTTTGCAACACTGGTTGAACTACATCCAGAAAAAATCCTGCTTGTTTATCTCCAAACTGTTGCGTAAATGTTTTTGGCACATCCACCCACACATAAGCACCTTCTCCAACAATATAAGTGCCGGTTGATTCAATAGTAGTGCTAAGATCGATAGCGAAGACATCCACCCTCCTATTCTTTTCATCTATCTGTAGTCCATCTTCCATTACTCGATTGTATGTACCGCCCATATAAGAAAAACCAACCTCACCTATATTTCTATTTCCAATAGCGAGTTTTGTAGTAATTAAAGGGTCACCGCTGAAATTTTCTTCAAAACGCTCTTCATTTTCTTTAACGGATGAAAGAGAGGTTCGATCTTTTGAATTATTAATTATACTATTGTCAAATCCATTTGAGAGGTATGCTTCATATCCGATAATCCAATCTCCAGTATTTGTTTTACCATACATTCCAAAACCTGCATTAGAAAAAGTGGCGGGTAGTAATTTTACTGCCACATCAGGTCTTTCTACAAACTCCCATTTAGGACCATCGTGATTTTGATTAAAAGCACCGATTGGATTCAAGATTATTCCACCTCGTAAATTGAGAAGAGGATCAAAGGAGATATCCATAGCAGCAAATTCTATGGCAATCTCTTTACCTCCCTCTTCAAACTCTACTTCCGTTAAAAATTTAATTCTTTTGTTAATTGAGGCAGACAGAAATAATGTTAAACGTCGTGCTTGAAAAGATAATCCTTCTGTCAATCCATCTTCCACTGCATATATCGAATTGGCTTCAAGATATCCCCCAATAGATACCGGAGCTTTATTTATTGTTAGAGCTGGTCGATTGTATACCGCATCCATGTTAAGTTGAGTATCTGTTGTATCTGACTTCGTTCTTTTAAGTATATCATCCTCGTTTTGGGCTATTAAATTTCCACTGAGGGTGAACAATATTAAGGTAATGATCAAATAATTAGGAGAATAAAATATAGATGTTTTCATCGTCTGTTTTCGTTGGAAATGTTTTTAGTTTTTGTTCAGCAGGTCCTTGTAATACGGTTCCTTCATTGGAAAATTGGCTTCCATGGCAAGGACAACTATAGATACCCCCACCAACATTAAGCTCGCACCCTCGATGAGTGCATTTTAGTAAGGAAGCTATATAGTCTTCACCAACTTTATATAGACAAATAGGGAATCTGTATTTGTTATTTTGTATAAGGACAAACTCTCTTTTAGACACCTTGTTATTTTTTTCAAGAATAAACTCATGCTTCGCTATGGTTATCTTATCTACCTCTTCCTTTGCTGTAGCATAGTAAATTCCACTGCATGAATGTAAAAAACCTAAACTTGGTATTGTTATAGCAACAGAGGAAAGGGTTTGGATAAATTTTTTTCTTTTCATCATAATGAATTTATAAATTCAAGTAGTTGCTTTTTTTCCTGATCCGATAGGGCATTGAACTCATCCCTTGAATTTTTGGCTTCACCGCCATGCATCAAAATGGCTTCCTCAATACTTCTTGCCCTGCCATCATGTAAAAGAAACAAACCTCCTCCTTGTGAGTTTTCAGAAAGGCCAATTCCCCATAGCGGAGGGGTTCTCCATTCGGATGTTTCAGCAAAACCTTCGGTATATCCATCGTCCAGACCAGGACCCATATCATGAAGTAGTAAATCTGTATAGGGATGAAATTCTTTATTAGATAGTGCTTCGATAGGCGAATATCCCGTTTTCATGCTTGGGGTATGGCAGGCAGCACATTGAATTCGGGAAAAAATTTGTTTGCCAGATACAACATCAGGATCATTTTGATTTCGAGGTATCGGAGCTTTTAAGGTTTTTAAATAAAAAACCACCTCGTTAACTACCTGAGTACTGATTTCCGGGTCCTCTTCCAGCCCGCTATAAGGATCTATAGGTTCAAATAATGATGTAATACCTATATCTTGATTATACGCACCTACTGTTTGATGCAATAAGTCATAACTAATTGCCTTTTTACCAAACCTAAAAATATATTTACCTCCACGTGAAATACTATTTGGCCGAATTTGAACATATTCAGGAGGATATGCGAAATGAGCTCTACCACTTATTCCGTCGCCATTCTCATCATAAGGATCGGCTAGAGAAAGTATACTTTCATCTGGAACAGCATCCAAAAAACCTAATCCTGTGACCGCAGGCGCAACCAAGGTTGTGAAGGGTGCACCTGGAGGTAGCTTTTCAGGCTGAAACCCCTGAATTGCTTTATTCTGTAATTGATTTTTACCATCCCCAAAGTCTGCAAAAGGATTTCCTAAAGTATCACTTTGACCGAATCTTATAAATTGATTAAACGGGTGACCTTTACCATCCCCAGAATGACAACTAACACAGCTAGTACCTACGAAAACGGGGCCGAGTCCAGTTTCTGCAGTAAATACTTCATCATTGAACGCTATATCCCCATTCAAGAACTGAATCTGTTCTTCGATTGATAATCCTTCTACAGGCCCATCAAGAAGTTCATTTTCCTTTGGAGGAACAGGACCATATTCATCAGCCAATTTTTCGCAGGATGTAAAAAAA
>NZ_JAPYPC010000071.1 GCF_029937855.1 Christiangramia sp. | reverse complement strand
CAAAGCGTAGGAAAAATGGGAAAGGGCATCATCTTTAAATTGTCTTATCTTCATATCTATTATTTTTAATGGATTTGTATCTCAAAGTTGCTTAATATCTTTAATCTGCACAGTAACAAATGTTACGAATCAAATTTCTTTTAAAACATTAATTTTTTTCACCTATCATTTGTAGCACACAACTTTTACCTTTGTGATATTTTCCTTCGTTTTGCTCTATTTCTAGTTCTTCAAGGTATTTAATTGTAAGTCCAGAAAATTCATTTCTCAACTCCTCTTTTGAAAATAGCATTGCTTGTTCTTTAGGCCCTCCAGAATTATAATCAAACTGTTTTTTAGAAAATGCTTCGAAGATTAAAATTCCTCCTGGTTTTAAAAATTGTAATAAATGGTCATGTATACCAGGTCTGTCTTCTGCATTAAAATGAGCGTAAATAAGTGCGATAACCTCAAAATTGATATCGCTATCAAATTCCTCTGCGGAAGTTATCTCATAATTTATTTCCACATCATTCCTCTCAGCCAGGGCTATAGCTTTTGCCTTTCCAGCCTTACTCAGATCAAATGCAGTGACATCCCAACCAGTTTTTGCGGCAAATACGGCATTACGGCCCTCTCCATCTGCAGGTAAAAGAATGGAATTAGGATTCAATTTATCTAGCTGAGTTCGAAAAAAGAAATTTGGATCTTTACCATATATATACTCTTCTTCACTATACCTTTCTTCCCAAAATTCTTTTGACTTATCTTTCATATCTCTACTGAAATTTTAAAAAATGGGTTTGGATAATTTTTTATCCCATTGCATAATACCACCGGCAAGGTTGTATGTATTAAAGCCTTTAGAATCCATGATTTGGCAAGCCTGCCCACTTCTATTTCCACTACGACAGTAGATATAGTAGTCCCTATCTTTTTCTAAATTTGAAACTTCTCTTTGGAAAGTGACAGGTTCAAAAATGTTGATCAATTTAGCATTAGGAATTATTCCGTCTTTCCATTCCTTTGGAGTTCGCACATCCAGAATAATAGCATTCGTATCATTCTCAATTTTATCTGCAAACTCTTTTGCATTTAAGTTTTTCATAATAGTAAAGTTTAATTAGCAGCTAATTTTTAACGAAGAATTCCATATAGAATATAAATCCGGCCATAAGAAAGATAAAGTAGCCAAAGCCTTTCTTAAGACGTTGTCCGTTTATAAAATTACTTAGGTAAGACCCTATAAAAATTCCAATTAAGGAAAGGGCAACAATTATTCCCAGGAAAGGCCAGTCTATTTTCATGGTCAGGGCATCTCCAAGAAAAAATCCAAGGAGTGATTTGAATGCGATAATAATTAATGAGGTTCCTACAGCCGTTTTCATTTCAATATTCGCGAGAATTACCAGGGCTGGAATTATAAGAAAGCCTCCTCCGGCACCAATCATACCAGTAATCCCTCCCACGATTAAACCTTCTGCCAGGATTAACGGATAATTATACTTCCTCTCATTGGAGGATTCTTTCTCTTTTCCAGGATCTTTTTCTTGTAACATAGAAAAAGCTGCTGGTATCATAAGAACAGCGAATAAACCAAACATGGCCATTCTTCTTGTAAACTCAAAATCTTGGATATAGAATAAGGTATCAGGTAATGCCGGTACCACATAGTGTCTAACAATAGTGACCCCTATAACAGCCGGAATACCAAAAATAATGGCGGTTTTCCAGTCTACATAGCCTTTATAATGTTGTTTTATCCCACCCACAAGTGCACTGGCACCCACTACGAATAAAGAGTAAGCGGTAGCCACACGTTCTCCCATAGAAAATAAATATGCGAGAACAGGTACCGCTAGTATAGACCCGCCACCACCAATTAATCCAAGTGATATCCCAATTATAAGCGAACTTATGTAACCAAGTATTTCCAGTAATTCCATCTGTAGATATTTTATTCTGGACGAAATTATAATTATGAATCAAAACCTACAGTAACAATTGTAACAAAGGAAATAAAGGCCTTCTGGAAACTCTCCGGACTGTTCCCCATCATTTTACAGGAGGCATGATTCCATCTATCTACAGAAATAGTTCTCTTTAAACTAATTTCAAGCTTTTTACCATTGATGGTAATTCGGGCAGAGAGGATGAATCAGATTGATTTTTCTTCTTGCGGGTAAAAAATGAAATAGAAAATTTTTGAGTGGTACGCATAACGATTTGACTTTTATGAAACAAAAATTGCTGGGTACGAAAGTTAAATCAACAATACGTGGATGGGGTTATCCAACATCTATCAGGATACAAAAAATAAGCTCGCGATTGATCACGATCTACTTACGAACTCACTTTTTTATTTATCTAAAATTGTATTGATTTAGTTCATTAAAAAAGGGTAATTATATGAAAAACATGTAATTACCCTGTAATTTACATAATGTGTAAAAAGTCGGGATGACAG
>NZ_JAPYPC010000004.1 GCF_029937855.1 Christiangramia sp. | reverse complement strand
GAAAATACTTTCAAATAAAGATAATCTTCAGGTTTTACACGAGGATAATCATCTCATCATCGTAAATAAACGTGCGGGAGATATCGTTCAGGGCGATAAGACCGGGGATAAACCTTTAAGTGAGGTTGTTAAGTCTTATATAAAAGAGAAATACAATAAACCTGGAAATGTCTATTTAGGAGTGGTGCATCGACTGGACCGGCCTACCAGCGGAATTGTGGTTTTCTCAAAAACTTCCAAAGCACTCCCCAGGCTCAATAAATTATTCCAGGATAAAAAAGCTAAAAAGACCTACTGGGCGATCGTTAAAAATCCGCCTCCGGAAAATTCAGGTGAACTGGTGCATTTTATGAAACGTAATTCCAAACAAAATAAATCCTACGCTCATAAAAATGAAGTGCCAGATTCTAAAAAAGCCATTCTGGATTATCGGCTGCTTAAGAAGCTTGATAATTATTTTTTGCTTGAAATAGATTTACACACTGGCAGGCACCACCAGATAAGAAGTCAGTTATCGGAGATTGGTTGTCCTATAAAAGGTGACCTTAAATACGGCTTTGACCGCAGTAACAAAAACGCAAGCATTCATTTACATTCCCGGGAACTTTATTTTATTCATCCGGTAAAAAAGGAACCCATTCATATAACTGCTCCTCCACCTTCAGATCCCTTATGGAATGCTGTTATGATTTAATTTAGACGTTAGTCTTTTTTTAATTCTTATTTTTAAATAAACTTTCCAAAAATGAAATGGCGTGGTAGAAGACAAAGTGGCAACGTGGAAGATCGCAGAGGATCTTCAGGCAAAGGTAAATTAATTGCCGGCGGCGGCATAATTGGGGTCATCTTTGTCATTGCACAATTTATATTAAGTGACGGGGATATTTCTGTCCTTGATCAATTTCAGGATTCAGGGCCTACTACCGAAGAATCCCGGGAACTTACTGCTGAAGAAAAAGAATTAGGAGAATTTACGGCAACTGTTCTAGCTGATACTGAAGATGTCTGGAACAGTATTTTTTCTGAAAATAACAGGCAGTATAGAGAGCCCGGATTGGTACTTTTCTCTGATGCAGTTCAAACTGCCTGCGGGGGTGCTTCTGCCGCAAGTGGGCCTTTTTATTGTCCGGCAGATCAAAAGATATATATGGATCTTACTTTCTTTGAAGAATTGCGCCGCAGATTTGGTGCTCAGGGAGGCGATTATGCCATCGCCTATGTAATGGCTCATGAAGTTGGACATCATGTTCAAAATTTAGTAGGAACTGCTTCCGAAGTAAGGCAATTACAGCAGCAAAGCAACAAGGCAGAAGCCAACAAACTATCTGTAGCACTGGAATTACAGGCCGATTTTTATGCCGGAGTATTCACCTATTATAACAAGGAATATCTAAGTGAAGGAGATATAGAGGAAGCTTTAAGTGCCGCAAATGCTGTAGGAGATGATGCAATTCAGCAAAGGACTGCGGGCAGGGTTAATCCCGATTCATTTACTCATGGAACTTCTGAACAACGCATGAAATGGTTTATGAAAGGGTATAAATCTGGAGATATTAGCCAGGGAAATACCTTTAATAAGATTTTGAATTAAACATATTAAAATTTCACTCATGTCCGTGCAAAGAAAATAGACCGTTACGGTTTTAGATATAAGAAATTAGACTTGCGCTTACAAAATTGACAAACAAGGTACTTTTAAAATCATGTTTTATAAAAGGTTTCCCCATTCAAAAATTTGCAAAAGCAGGGTCTAGATAGTAGTAAAAAGCTTTGCACTTTTGCAAATAACTGGTTCAGGTCTATTCTTTAAAATTTTTATCGGACAACACTTTTAAAATTTATATCATTTATCTACTATTCCATACAGTTCGATCGCCTGAGCTTTACCCTTTAAAAAGGTTTCTCCTAAATACTCAAAATTATAGTCAGAATTAGTAATTGAAAGAATTGTTTCTACAGCTTTAGGAATCAAGAACGCTCTATCGTACTGGTTGCAGAGGCTCTGTACTCTGGCAGCTGTATTTATAGCATCTCCATGATAAGCTATCTCCCTTTTTATCTGGCCAACTTCTACTGCGGTCACAATGCCAAAGTGAAGTCCTGCTTTAAATTCAGGCACCAACCCGTAATGATGTAGATAATAACTACGCTTTCTTACCAGTTCTTTCTTAAAATCATAATATAGATTCAGGCACGATAAATTTCGTATTCCCTCTCGCAGAGGCCAGGTAATTACAGCCTCGTCACCCACATATTGATATATTTCTGCATTATTTAGGGTTAACGGCTTATTAAGATCCATAAAACAATCCCTTATCAATGAACTATATTCCAAATGTCCAAGGTCTTCGGCATGAGTAACCGAAGATTTGAGGTCTAGAAACATAAAAAAACGCTCCTCTTCTTTAGGAGTTCTATATCTTCCCAGAATTAGCGGAATCAAAATCCCGGGCCCAAACATTAAGTTCATTTGGTTGATAAAGCTTATCACTACTGCCATAAACGCAACATAAACTAACAAAGACCATTAGAGGTAATGCCAGATGGTCTCATTCTCTGTTAAACTTGAAAAATCTGTGGCTATGAATGATTCCAATATAATTATCAGGAAAAACCGAATAAATAGTAATACTACAAATACAACTAGAGGATATATAACAATCCTTAGAAGAATTACAAGCCCGAAAGGAAGCTTTTGTATACCGATCCTGGCAAGTAAGATATCTATAAAACCTAAAACTATGCCCAGCACAATTCCTATAGAAAGTGACGAAAGAAGTGCAGCATGAATGGAAAATGGAAAACTAATTTCTTCCAATTTACTCAAATAGGCGGTATTCATATAAGAAAGAAAGAAGTACAAAGAAATCGCTAGTACCCAAAAATTTATCTGGATCCCAATAAAACTCAACCGGGGAAAGTTATATGATAGCTTCCGTGCTCTGGATGAATAATCTTTATTGGTTCTCATATTTTATTTCTTATAAGCCAAACTATGATATTATAGTTTAAAGTTGATTAATCTCGCAGACTGCGAATACTTCTTACTATTTGACTTAACCGTGATTCATATTCTTAATTTCTACAATTATTTCGCTTTAACAGCCAGTAAACTTTCCACGATTACAGCACTCATAATAATCGCCCCACCAATCATAGTTTTCATGGAGGGAATTTCACTTAGAAAAATCGCTCCCAAGGCTATCCCATATACCGGTTGAATACTGCTCATGATACTCGCTGCGGTTATACTAAAATTTCTAAAACTTTTAAGAAACATAGTATGTCCAAGGCAGGTGGTTAGAACTGCTAATATCACCAGAGGCTTCCATTGGGCCAAAACCTGATTAAATTCGCTAAAAAAAGTAAAAGGAACAAGACAAATGCTAACTATAAGTATCTGGTAGAACATTAACACCGATCCGTTATAACGCTCCACTTCCCGCTTCATTAATAAATTTCTAAAAGCATAGAAGATCGCAGAAACCATTCCCAGGATAATGGCAAAAAAATAATCATTTTCCAGATCGAATTCCGGACTTAAGAAATAAATACCGGTTAAAATTAAAAATCCGAGCGCCAAATGTATTTTATTGAATTTCGTTTTAAAAAGTAATGGCTCTAAAAAAGCAGTGATCACAGGATAGGTGAAAAGCGATAATAAAGCAATGGCTACGCTGGAAAATTGAAGGGAATAGAAATAAGTGATCCAATGTCCGCCCATTAAAATTCCGCCCAAAATTATCTTTAACAGATCCCTTCTATTGGAAATATTTAGATCAATTTTTTTCCATTTACAAAAAAGATAAAATACGATTACCGCAATAAAGCACCTGTAAAATATAGTTACAGCTGGAGCTAAGGTGATATATCTCCCCAGGACACCAGAAGTGCTGATTAAAACAATCGCGAAGTTGAGCTGGAGGAGATTGGTAAAATGCTGTGGTCTTCCTAACAAAGTTTAGTTGTTATCTTGAATATTCTTCACTCTTTTCCCTGATGATTTCCTTTACCGGACGGTTTTCAATATTACTTTCTAACCAGGAGATGATATCGAGATAAAGAAAAGCCCTACGTTCATAAGGATGGTCTTCAAATTTTTTAAGCGTATTATATAATTTTCTGAATTCATCCTTGATATCCAATGGTGATACATCGGGCAGATTTCTTAAAAATTTGATCATTTCTTTCTGAACTTCATGCATGTCATCCATCTTAATAAGAAATTTGTAAGTAGATTTCACCAGCCTATCCAAATGATAATCCAATCCTGCCTCGTAATGCGCCACCAAATTCAGAATTCTGGCAAAACACATCAAATCCTGACGCATTTCCAGTGATTTATTATTGATAATCTTTTTTAGAAATTCAATACATTTCTTATTATTTCCATTCCCAAAATATAAACACGCGATCTTGTAATAGAAAACCATAATATGGTGTTCATCTAATCTTCCTTTGAACTTGGATATCTTTTCAGTAATCCTATTTATCAGCTCTTCTGAATTGCTAAACTCCCCTTTCATAAATTTAAGGTTGAGTTTATTGGAATAAACATATAAAAATGACAGTGCAGATATATTGTCATTATGCGGAATCTTGGGATCACGTAAGGAATCTTCCAATTGCTTTAAGGTTTGCTCAAAAAGCGCGGTATGATTTAAATAAAACAGCGATTCCAGTAAATAATGGCTTCCCTTCAAATAAGAGACAGGGTGTATAGGGATTAGATGTTTATATTCAATAAAAAGCTCTTTCCATTTCATGGAATATCTGTAACACCCCAGAAAATCCTGGATCAAAAAACTATACCACAAATGACATTTATACAACCAAAGCCTTTCTCTAAAACCTAATTCTTTATACTGATATTCCGGTAAGTTTTCCTTAAAATAGGCTCTCACCTTATCTGCCTCATCCTGACTCTTGCAATAACCATTTTTCAAAAAAATAGAATATAATTCTAATGACAGGTTGGAGAGCTTACCCCATAGAGTATTAAGTTTGCCAATTTCCTCGGTCTCCTTGATCAGTATCTCAGCCCGGTTGCTCATACTTCGGGTAATATACTGGGACTCGATAATTTTTTCGAGTTCCAATATTTCATAAGTAAGATTTTTTTCTTCATAATTGACCGCCAGCGTTTTCACCTTATCCAGCAATTTTAAACTTTGCTGGTAAAGTCCTTTATGATATAAGATATAGGCAAAGTCTACCTGCTCCCTAATTTGTACCGGAATACTCTGGTGGGCAGGATTTAGGCGGAGCGAAATTAAAAGCTGTTTGTATAAATGAGTTTTTACATTGGATAGCTGAAGCTTGGTAATTTTAGTAGATTTAAGAATTTCTGTCTCGTTATATTTTTTTTGACGGGACATTACTTTATATAAATGTAAAAATTTAGAATCTGAATTCACTCCAACCCTTCCCACATAAAGAGAAAACTGTCTTTTTTCTGAAGCCGATAAGGATTTAATTAAAGAAAACAAATTTTCGGTTAAGTCATTGGTCATTGTAAATCAATATTTCGTAACACTCTAATATACAGGTAATTGTAAGTTATATTTCAGGTTTTTAGGATCGTAACGCTTTTCAATATATGATGATCAAAACATTCTTATTCCAATACTTTAGATAAAGATAAAGTAAAATAAATCTCATATGCGTACTGAAAAGGTAGAAATTTTTGACACTACATTGAGGGACGGAGAACAAGTTCCCGGCTGCAAACTAAATACTCAACAAAAACTAAAAATCGCTGCCCGACTCGATGAACTGGGTGTAGATGTTATTGAAGCTGGTTTTCCTGTTTCCAGCCCCGGTGATTTTCAGTCTGTAACGGAAATCTCAAAACTTGTGAAAAATGCCACTGTTTGCGGACTTACCCGAGCGGTAAAGAACGACATCAAAGTTGCTGCCGAAGCATTAAAGTATGCCTTAAAGCCAAGGATCCATACTGGAATTGGAACTTCCGATTCACATATAAAATATAAGTTCAAATCCAGCAGACCAGAGATTATTGAAATGGCTGGTGAAGCTGTTGCCTATGCAAAAACTTTTGTAGATGATGTTGAATTTTATGCGGAAGATGCAGGAAGAACTGAAAATGAATTCCTTGCCAGGGTTTGTACCGAAGCTGTAAAAAATGGAGCCACTGTTCTTAACATTCCTGATACCACCGGGTATTGTTTACCAGAAGAGTACGGTAAAAAGATTAAATATTTAAAGGAAAATGTGGTTGGGATTGAAAATGTAATCATCTCCTGCCATTGCCATAATGATCTTGGATTGGCCACTGCCAATGCCATTGCCGGCATTACCAACGGGGCAAGACAGATCGAGTGCACCATTAATGGTATTGGTGAACGTGCAGGTAATACGGCTTTGGAAGAAGTCGTCATGATTTTGCGACAACATCCATATTTACAGTTGAATACAGATATTAATCCACAGTTATTATATGACACCAGCAAGATGGTCTCCAGGGAAATGGGCATGTTTGTCCAGCCTAATAAAGCTATTGTCGGTGCAAACGCTTTTGCACATAGTTCAGGTATTCACCAGGATGGCGTCATTAAGAACAGAGAAACATATGAAATTATAGATCCAGCCGACGTAGGGGTAACCGAGTCGGCTATTGTGTTAACAGCGCGTAGCGGAAGAGCCGCTTTAGCCTATAAAGCCAAAAAAATGGGGTATGATCTTACCAAACTTGAATTAGACCACGTATATCATGAATTTCTCAATTTTGCTGATGCTAAAAAAGAAGTGGCAGATCATGACATTCATACAATCATGGATATTTTTAAAAGAAGTTCAAGAGCAATTGCTTAAATGATGAAGAAAACATTATTTGACAAAATATGGGATTCCCATGTAGTGGAAAGTATTCCAAACGGACCAGACATTTTATATATCGATAAACATTTGATACATGAAGTGACCAGCCCGCAGGCTTTTAATGAATTAAAGGAAAGAAATATTCCCGTATTTCGCCCGGATCAAATTGTTGCCACGGCAGATCATAACACGCCTACAATAAATCAGCATCTTCCTGTTAAAGATCTTTTATCCAGGAAGCAACTGAAAGAATTAAGTCAGAATTGTGAGGAGAATAATATTACTCTTTACGGTTTGGGCCATTCATATAACGGGATTGTTCACGTAATGGCTCCTGAACTGGGGATCACCCAGCCGGGAATGACAATAGTTTGTGGGGATAGTCATACTTCTACTCATGGTGCCTTCGGAACTATTGCCTTTGGGATTGGAACCAGCCAGGTTACTCAGGTTTTTGCCAGTCAGTGTCTTTTAGTTGAAAAACCGAAAAAGCTTCGGGTGAATGTAAACGGAAAACTGAAAAATGGAGTGCTTCCAAAAGATGTCATTCTATATATTATAAGCAAACTCGGAACAAATTCTGGAACCGGCTACTTCTGCGAATATGCAGGAAATGTATTTGAAGAAATGTCTATGGAAGGCCGAATGACCGTTTGTAATATGAGCATTGAAATGGGTGCCCGTGGCGGACTAATCGCTCCAGATCAAACTACTATAGACTATGTGGAAGGCAGGGAATTCGCTCCCAAAGGTGCTGAACTCGATAAAATGAAAGCACATTGGGAGACTTTAAAAACCGATGAAGCTGCTGAATTCGACCAGGAATATTCTTTTGAAGCTGAAGATATTGAGCCAATGATCACCTATGGCACCAATCCTGGAATGGGGATCAAACTTACAGGCTCCATTCCGGTAGAAGGAAATAAAAGTGACTCGAAGGCACTGGCATATATGGATTTTAAGCCGGGTGAAATTCTACTGGAAAAACCGATTAATTATATTTTTATAGGCAGCTGTACCAACTCCAGAATTGAAGATTTTAGGGTTGCTGCCTCCTATATCAAAGGAAAAAAGAAAGCTGAAAATGTAAATGCTTTGATTGTTCCGGGAAGTCAACAGGTTGCAACACAAATCAAAGAAGAAGGTCTGGATAAGGTTTTTGAAGAAGCAGGATTTACCTTAAGACAGCCGGGATGTTCCGCATGCCTGGCTATGAACGATGACAAAATTCCTGAAGGGGAATATTGTGTTTCTACCAGTAACCGAAATTTTGAAGGAAGACAGGGACCGGGTTCCAGGACTATTCTGGCAAGCCCATTAACTGCTGCGGCAACAGCGATCTCTGGTAAAATTTCAGATTACACCCAAAACCTGAATTAATGGAAAAATTTATACAACTTACAGATACCGTAGTGCCTTTGGATGCTGAGAACGTAGATACAGATCAGATTATTCCAGCTCGTTTTTTAAAGGCCACAGATAAAGAAGGTTTTGGAGAAAACCTTTTTAGAGACTGGCGATTTGATAAAAATGGTAAACCAAATGAGGATTTTGTTTTAAATCAAAATAAATACTCCGGGTCTATTCTTCTAGCAGGGAATAATTTTGGTTGCGGCTCCAGCCGGGAACATGCGGCATGGGCGATTAAAGCTTACGGATTTAAAGCTGTAGTATCCAGTTATTTTGCCGATATCTTTAAAGGAAACGCTTTAAATAATGGAGTTTTACCAGTACAGGTAAGTCCTAAGTTTCTGCATAAATTATTCACTTCTGTAGAAATAGATTCGAATGAAAAGTTCAGTATAGATCTTGAAAAACAAATGATTAGGATTGAAAGTTCTGGTGATGCAGAACATTTTGATATTGATCCATATAAAAAAACCTGCCTGATTAATGGTTATGATGATATCGATTTTCTAACGAGTAAACTTGAAGCCATTAAAAATTATGAACAAAAAAGAAGCGGTAAACAGGCAGTTCCGCAGGAAACATTATAAAAAAAGAATATGAATTTTAATATAGCCTTACTTCCTGGAGACGGGATTGGTCCTGAAATAACACAGCAGTCAGTTAAAGTGCTGAAGGCTGTTGCAGATAGATTTGATCATGAGTTCACTTTTGAAGAAGCCGCAGTGGGGGCCAATGCAATCGATTTATTGGGGAATCCTTTGCCAGACGCTACACTGGAACTATGTAAAAAATCTGACGCTGTGCTATTTGGGGCAATTGGAGATCCTAAGTACGATAACGATCCTTCCGCGAAAGTAAGACCGGAACAGGGCCTACTAAAGCTTAGAAAAGAACTTGGCCTGTTTGCCAATATCAGACCTGTAAGGACTTACAATAGTCTTATTCATAAATCTCCTCTGAAACCTGAAAATATTCAAGGAACAGATATGGTTATCTACCGTGAACTCACCGGTGGAATTTATTTTGGAGAAAAAAGTACTTCAGAAGATGGAAAAAGCGCTTCAGATCTTTGTACCTATTCCGTAGAAGAAATTGAACGTGTGGCGCATCTTGCTTTTAAGGCTGCCGAAGGCAGAAGAAAAAAATTGACACTTGTAGACAAAGCAAATGTTCTGGAAACTTCCCGTTTATGGCGTAAAACAGTAACCGAACTGGCAAAGGAATATCCTGAAGTAGAAGTGGATTATCTGTTCGTGGACAATGCGGCCATGCAGATGATCCTGAATCCAAAACAGTTTGATGTCATCCTTACCGAGAATATGTTTGGAGATATAATTTCGGATGAAGCCAGTGTGATTGGTGGAAGTATCGGCCTACTCGAATCTGCTTCTGTAGGGATTGAAAATGCACTTTTTGAACCTATTCATGGATCATATCCACAAGCGACAGGTCAGGGAATTGCAAATCCAGTGGCTTCGGTACTTTCCGCAGCGATGTTACTTGAACATTTAGGCCTTAAAAAAGAGGCGGAAACGGTGCGAATGGCTGTAGAATTAAGTATTAAGTTGAATGTATGCACCATAGATATAAACACCGATAACCATTACTCTACAGAAAGAGTCGGGGATTTTCTTGAAAGTGTGATCAGCGATACCGAAGGTCATATTGTGAATAATGAAAACCTCAATTTAGGTCAAATGACGATCATATAAAGAATAGTTCATGTTTGTTTAGAGAGAACGGCCTCCTGTAAGATTCAAATTCAATCTTCAGGAGGTTTGTTTATTAAGAAATATATATAAAAGTTTCTTGTCATCCTTAACGAAGCCTTATAGAAGTGAAGAATCTCAGCATTCTCCAAGAAATTCTTCCTGTCGTCGGAAAGACATTCAAAATTTAATTTGTTTTTCTAACAAGCAATTCTAAGCCTAAAGCTGTTGCAGTTTATTTTTTATCATATTCAGCGAAAGATTATTCTTGCTCCCCGTAAGTGAGTGCTGCATTCCCTTTGACGCCTGATAGTTGCCATTCTGCACCTCCTCGCCTATTATTTTATACGCATCTCTAAAAGACTTCCCATTCATCACCAGTTCGTTGATGCTATCTACGGTAAACAAATATTTATACTTCTCATCCTTCATATCTACCTCTTTCACTATAATCTGAGCGATGGAATGTGTAAATACATCTAAAATCTCTTTTATATTTTCTACAGCGTAAATACTATTCTCTTTGATGAGTTGAAAATCCCTGTGATAGCCACTTGGTAAGTTATTAGTGATCAGGATCATTTCGTTGGAAATCGCCTGTAGTTTATTGCATTTTCCTCTCACAAGTTCAAAAACATCCGGATTCTTTTTATGGGGCATAATGCTGGAACCGGTGGTTAATTCATCCGGGAAAGAAATAAAACCAAAATTCTGACTCATATAAAGGCAAATATCCATCGCAAATCTTGAAAGGGTATTTGCCAGTGAAGCGATATTGGAAGTTACGGTTCGCTCACACTTCCCTCTACTCATTTGAGCAGCAACCACATTATATTTCTGAGTTGAAAATCCCAATTCCTGAGTGGTGAATTCCCTGTCTATGGGAAAAGATGAACCATATCCTGCTGCGGAACCTAAAGGATTTTGATCTACAATTTTCAAACCTGCTTCCAGCAGATAAAGATCATCAATAAGCAATTCAGCATATGCTGAAAACCACAATCCGAAAGAAGAAGGCATAGCTACCTGAAGATGTGTATAGCCTGGTAAAAATTTTTCCTTATGTTCTTCTGCAAGCTCAAGTAGTACGTCGATCAGTGTTTTACTTTTACCCGATATCTGCTGAAGGTTTTCTTTGAAATATAATTGCTGGGCCACTAAAACCTGATCATTTCGGGAACGAGCTGTGTGGATCTTCTTTCCAGTATCACCTAGTTTCTTTGTTAGCTCATATTCAATCTTGGAATGTACATCTTCGAAATCTTCCTCGATCTGAAACTCACCTTTTTCCAATTGATCTTTTAAATGATCCAGCTCAGAAAGCAAAGATTGCACTTCTTCTTTATTCAAAATCCCAACTTTCCCTAACATTTTTGCATGGGCTTTAGAAGCCTGAATATCATATTCTGCCAGGTGCATATCCAATTCCCTGTCATTGCCCACTGTGAATTTCTCAATCTTTTTGTCTATTGAAATACCTTTATCCCAGAGTTTCATAGTTATTTTATTTAGAAATCGTCATCCTGAACTCGTTTCAGAATCTCAAAAGAAGCTGAATTTAATTCAGCTTGACTTATTAGCTTTTTATCATTCCGAAGGAGTTTGCGATTGAGAAATCTAAGATTTCTCACTACGTTCGAAATGAACAATTTTAAAAGTCATCGTCACTGCGAGTGCAACGACGCAGTCTCATGTTGACACACTGAGCTTGTCGAAGTGTGACTTATTTATCTAAGCGCTCTTTCAAGCAGTTTAATATATTTTTCTATTCCTTCCTCGACTTCATACACATAAATAAATTCATCTGCTGAATGTGACCTGGTTGAATCTCCGGGTCCTAATTTTAAAGAAGGACAACTCAACATCGCCTGGTCTGAAAGCGTTGGTGAACCATAAGTTTTCATTCCCAGTTCAGTCCCCGCCTTAACCAGCTCATGATCTAAAGGAATTGAAGATGAATTTAACCTTAAACTTCGCGCACTGATCTCATCTACCGGAGCTTTTTCTGTTAGGATACTTTCAATCTTTTCATTACTGTACAGGTCATTTACCCGGACATCGATCACCAGATGAACCCTTGCCGGCACAACATTATGCTGACTTCCAGCCTGAATCTGGGTCACCGTAACTTTTACTTCTTCCAGATTTTTCGAAATCTTCTCTAATTTAAAACTTTCGAACCATTGTAAAACTTTGGCAGTTTTATAGATTGCACTATCAGTATTTGGATGGGCAGCGTGAGAAGGTGTTCCCTTCACTATCGCATCAAAAACTACAAGTCCCTTTTCAGCGACCGCAAGATCCATAAGCGTTGGTTCACCTACGATCGCCACGTCAATTTTCGGAATTTCTGAAAGTAATGCCGCAATACCGTTTTTACCATTGATCTCTTCTTCCGCAGTTCCGGCAAAAAGAATATTATGGGTTAGATTTTCTTCAAAATATAAATAGGTGAAAGTCGCTAAAAGCGAAACCAGACAACCACCTGCATCATTACTCCCTAAACCGAATAATTTCCCATCCTGAATTTCCGCTTTAAATGGATCTCTGCTATAAGCTGAATTCGGCTTTACCGTATCATGATGGGAGTTAAGCAATAAGGTAGGTTTAGACTCATCAAAATTTTTATTTACCGCCCATACATTATTTAAAAAACGCTGATGTGGAATTTGATATTCCCTGAACCAGTTCTCCAACAAATCAGCTGTTTTATCCTCCTCCCCGGAAAATGACTGAGTTTGGATCAATTTTTTCAACAAATCTATTGCTTCTTTCTGAAGTTGTTTTAACTGCATTATTTTACAATTTTGGTATGGATTGAATTCTTCTTAAGTAATTTAGCATCACCAAGAACTATTGCAGAAACCCCACGCTCTATAGCCTCAAAACAATTGTGAAGCTTTGGGAGCATTCCATCGGTGATTATTTTAGATTGAACCAGTTTATTATAATTATCTGAATTCAATTCAGGAATTACAGAATTTTCATCTTCAATATCGGTTAAAACTCCTTTTTTCTCAGAGCAGAAAAAAAGCTGAGTTTCATAATCCCTGCTCATTGCAATCGCAATTTCTGAAGCTACCGAATCTCCATTGGTATTCAATAAAATTCCCTCTTTGGTACATGATATTGCTGAAAAAACAGGGATCATATTTTGTTCAAGTATGGAATCGATAAATTCGGTATTTACACTTTCCACATCTCCAACAAAACCATAATTGATCTCTTTTACTTCTCTTCTTCTTGAGATTAAAACCTGCCCATCTGCTCCGCAAAGACCAATTGCATTCTGTTTTTTGGCTTGCAGTTTAGCCACGATGCTTTTATTTAATAGTCCTCCATAAACCATCGTAATCACTTCCATGGAATTTTTATCGGTAATTCTCCTTCCGTCGATCATTTTAGTCTTAAAACCAAGTTTTCCGGCTACTTCTGTGGCCTTATTCCCTCCACCATGAACCAGGATCTTTGGCCCTTCCAATTGCACAAAATCGTCCATAAAAGAATTCAGCAAAGCTTCATTTTCGATAAGCTTCCCTCCTATTTTTATGATTTTCAGTAATTGTTTCATACTCCTAATTTTTTCAGACACGGTTGTTCCCACATTTTTTTCACCAGTACATTTCAGCTGATCATTGCGAAGTGAAATGAAAGCGACATAATCTCATAATGGGATTTCCTTATTTTGAGACTGCTTCGCTCCACTAGGTTACGCTCGCAGAGACCTTCTAAAAAAGGAATCTCATAACCTGAGATTTCTCACTTCGGTCGAAATTACATTACCAACGTTATCGTCTAGCTATTCTAATAACTATCGGGAGTGAATCAGCTTCTCATAAGATCCTGAAACAAGTTCGGAATGACCGCTTATTAAATTATTTCAAACACTCCAATATTCTTTTCAACACCGCCTGGGCTGCAAAAGTTCGATTATTAGCCTGCTGTATAACGATGGAACTTTCAGAATCCAGAACATCATCAGCAATCACCATATTTCGCCGTACCGGAAGACAATGCATTACTTTTGCATTATCTGTCTGCTGTAATTTCTCCTGATCTACCGTCCAATCCCTTTCAACATCTAGCACCTTTCCATATTCATCGTAACTGCTCCAGTTTTTTACATATACAAAATCGGCATCTCTAAAAGCTTGTTCCTGATCATGTTCTACTCTTACATTTTTCCGAATATTTGCATTTAGATCATAACCCCGAGGATTTGTGATCATAAACTCCACATCAAGATTCTGCATCATTTCTGTAAAAGAATTTGGAACCGACTGAGGCAGTGCTTTAGGATGCGGTGCCCAGGTTAATACAACTTTAGGTCTCTCCTTTTTATTGATTTCCTGAATTGTAATAGCATCGGTTAAGGCCTGCAAAGGATGGCCAGTTGCGCTTTCAAGGTTAACAACCGGAACAGAAGCGTATTTTTTAAAACTATTCATCACCTGTTCAGATTCATCCTTTTCCCGGTCTTTTAAACCAGGAAAAGCTCTCACCGCTATAATATCGCAATACTGAGAAAGAACAGCGGCTGCTTCTTTAATATGCTCGGCTTTATCAGAATTCATCACAGCGCCATCTTCAAATTCCAGTGCCCAACCATCCTTATCGGCGTTCATTACCATAACATCCATCCCTAAAAGCTTTGCTGCTTTTTCAGTACTTAGTCGGGTACGTAAACTTGGATTAAAAAAAAGCATCCCCAGGGTTTTACCTTTTCCAAGTTCTGATTCGGTATTTTTAGATTTTAAACCTCTGGCCTCTCTAATTAGAGATTCAAGGTCTTCGATGTCTGCTAATGTGGTATAGTTCTTCATTAATAATTTTTCTAATATTCGTCAAGCTGAACTCGTTTCAGCTTCTCTTGAGATCCTGAATCAAGTTCAGGATGACTTCAAAACATGTTAATCTTTTAAAACCTTTTTCAATGCCTCAAAGAAAATTTTAAATTCTTCCTTTTTAATATTAAGTGGAGGCAAAATCCTCAATAACTTTTTATTTGAAGCAGCACCCGTAAATATATGATGATTAAAAAGGAGTTCTTTACGTAAAGCAGCGATCTCAAAATCGAATTCCAGTCCGATCATTAAACCACGCCCTTTAATCTTCTTTATCTCTGGAATTTTAGTGGCTTCCTCTTTCACAAAGTCTGAAACTTCAACTACATTATTCATTAAATTTTCCTCCTTAATAACTTCTAAGACTGAAATTGATGCGGCACAAGCAAGGTGATTCCCGCCAAAGGTAGTTCCCAGCATCCCATATTTTGGTTGAATAGTATTGTCTATAAGAATTCCCCCGATTGGGAAACCATTCCCCATACCTTTGGCCATCGTAATAATATCCGGCCTAATTCCATGTTTTTGAAAAGCAAAGAAGTCACCGGTTCTTCCATATCCGGATTGAACCTCATCTGTGATCAGCATAACATTATTTTCCTTGCACAAATCCGCAGCAGTTTTATAGAATCCTGAACTGGCTTCGTCAAGTCCACCAACACCCTGGATCACTTCAAAGATCACTGCAGCCACATCTCCCTTCTCAATCTCCTTTTTGAGAGATTCAGTATCGTCAAAAGTGAGTTTTGTTGATTTATGTCCCAGGTTAAAAGGAGCTTTAATAGCATCATTATCAGTTATGGCCACCACTCCGGAAGTTCTTCCGTGGAAAGCATTTTCAAAATAGATCACCCGGTCTTTTCCTGTATGGAAGGACGCAACTTTTAGAGCATTTTCGTTCGCTTCAGCTCCTGAACTACACAGAAACAAACTATAATCCTCCACACCGGAAATCTCTTCAAGTTTATCGGCTAACTTCTTCTGTAAAGGGTTTTTAATCGAATTTGAATAAAACCCAAGCCTTGAAACCTGATCTTTTATCGCATTCACATACTTTGGATGCGCATGTCCTACTGAAATCACGGCATGCCCGCCATAAAGATCCAGGTACTTTTTGCCAGATTCATCAAAAACATAGCTGCCTTCGCCTTTTACCGGAGTAATATCATAAAGTGGATAAACATCAAATAATTCCATAATTACTGATCTGAAATATTATTAATTTTTTTGAAAGAAGCCTGAATTCCTTTAATTAGCGACGAACTAAGTCCGTTGTGTTCCATTTCGTTCAAGCCTTCTATAGTACAACCTCTTGGTGTGGTCACTTTATCAATCTCTTCTTCGGGATGTTTCCCAGATTCTATTAGCAAACTCGCCGCACCTAAACAGGTCTGCATGGAAAGCTCCTGAGCATCTTTCGCGTCAAAACCTAATTGTACTGCTCCCTGAGTCGTTGCCCGTATCAAACGCATCCAAAAAGCTACTCCACTAGCGCAAATCACGGTAGCGGCCTGCATCTTATTTTCCGGGATGATAATACTTGTCCCCAACCTGTTAAAAATTGCTTCGGCTATTTGTATTCTTTTTTGTCCTCGTTCATTACTGCACAAACAGGTCATCGATTTTCCTACTGCGATGGCGGTGTTGGGCATCGATCTGATTATAAACTGCTCAACCCCCACAATCTTTTCTATTCTCGGAATTTTAAACCCTGTAACTGTAGATATTAAAACATGCTTATCGTTAAGTTCATCTTTGATTTCTTCCAGAATTCTTTCAAATTGGGTGGGCTGAACCGCGAAGATCAGAATGTCTGAATTCCTTACTGCTTCCAGGTTATCTGAGGTTATATTCACTTTCGAATATTCTGAAAAATCCTGAATATCTTCCACTTTTCTTTTGCTTAGATAAAGCGTAGTAAAGGCATTACTAAAAATCAGGCCTTTCGCTATGGAAATACCCAGATTCCCTGCACCGATAATTGCTATTTTCATATTCCTTTAATTTTAAGTTTCGTCATCCTGAATTCTATTCTAGATTTGCTTAGAAGCTGAATCTATTCCGATAACTCCGGGACAGCTTGACGAATTATACTTTAATAGTCATTGCGAGCGGAGTAAACGTAGTGACGCAATCTTATAAGGGCAATTTCACGAGAGACTGCTTCGCTCCACTACGTTGCACTCGCAGAGACAATAATCCACTTCTCACTTCTCACTTTTCACTCTTTACTCTTCACTCTTCACCCTTAAAAATAACTCGCTTTTAAGTTCAATCCCATCTTCTCCTCTAAACCAAACATCAGATTCATATTATGAACCGCCTGTCCTGAAGCACCTTTCAGTAAATTATCAATCACACTGGTGATCAATAAATTATCACCGAATTTTTGCAATCTTAACAAACATTTATTCGTATTTACCACCTGTTTTAAGTGCAATTCCCCATCAGTCAAAAAAGTAAAAGCCGCATTTTTATAATAATCCTTATAGATCTTTCTAGCATCTTCAAGATTTCCTGAAAATTTAGTATAGGCTGTAGCATGAATTCCTCTGGAAAAATTTCCTCTATTCGGAATAAAGAAGATGTTTCCCCCCTCTCCTGATTGTAACTGATTTACAGTCTGTCCTATTTCATTCAAATGTTGATGCTCAAAAGATTTATATGCAGAAAAATTATTATCCCTCCAGGTAAAATGTGTAGTACCTGAAAGCGAAGTCCCAGCGCCTGTCGCACCCGTTACCGCATTCACATGAACATCATCTTTCAATAATTCTTTTTCAGCTAGCGGAAGTATCGCCAGGGTGATTGCAGTAGCGAAGCATCCCGGATTAGCGATAAAATTAGCAGACTCAATTTTCTTTTTGTTCAATTCCGGAAGACCATATATAAAATTGTGCTTATCTGACTTCATTCTGAAATCCGTGCTCAGATCCACAATTTTAGTGTTTTGTGAGAATTGATTTTCGTCAAGGAACTTTTTTGAATTTCCGTGACCCAGGCATAAAAAAACCACGTCTGCATCCTTATTGATCATGTTGGTAAACTGAAGTTCAGTTTCTCCAATAAGATCCTGATGGATACTATGCAATGGTTTTCCGGGTTGAGAAGTACTGTAGACAAAATTTAGATTTGCATCAGGATGATTCAATAAAATTCTGATTAATTCTCCGGCAGTATAACCTGCTCCTCCTATAATACCTGCCTCTATCATGAATCCTGATTTACATGTTGATAAATCTTCCCTGAATTGGAAAGGATCTTGATAAAGCCTTTAGCGTCATCTGCTGTCCAGGCCTTATTTTCTTCTCCATAATTTCCAAAACTGCTATTCATAAGATCATTTGGAGAACTAATTCCATCCAGCGAGAATTGATAAGGTTTTAGAGTTATAAACACCTTTCCGGTTACCTTAGACTGCGAACTTTCAAGTTGAGCTTCAAAATCGCGCATTACGGGATCTAAATACAAACCTTCATGTAAATGCATTCCATACCAATTGCTGGTGTAATCTTTATGTTGAAGCTGCCATTTACTCAATGTATGTTTTTCCAGTAAGTGATGTGCTTTAATAATGAGCAAAGCTGCAGCCGCTTCAAAACCGACTCGCCCTTTAATTCCAATGATCGTATCACCGACATGAATATCCCTGCCAATAGCATATTTTGAAGCAATTTCTTCCAGTATCTCTATGTTCTTTTCAGAAGAATTCTGCTCGCCATCGATGGCGGTTAGTTCTCCCTTGGTAAAACTCAATTTTACCTGTTTTGGTTCTGTCTCCACTAATTGAGATGGATAAGCTTCTTCTGGAAGTGCTTTTTCTGAAGTTAAAGTCTCAGCTCCACCAACACTGGTTCCCCAGAGTCCTTTATTAATAGAATATTTCGCCTTTTCCCAGTTCATTTCAACACCTTTACTTTTAAGATATTCTATCTCTTCCTGCCTGCTTAATTGTTTATCTCTTATGGGCGTGATAATTTTAATTTTCGGCGCAATAATTTGAAAGATCATATCAAACCTTACCTGATCATTTCCGGCTCCCGTGCTTCCATGTGCTATATAGGTCGCACCGACTTTTTTCGCATAATTTACGATTTCCATCGCCTGGATGATCCTTTCGGCACTTACCGATAATGGATAGGTGTCATTTTTCAAGACATTTCCGAAAATTAGATATTTTACGACCTTTTGATAGAAAGATGAAATAGCGTCGATGTTCTTATAACTACTGGCTCCAATTTTTTTGGCATTATCACCGATATTTTTGATCTCTTCTTCTGAAAATCCTCCGGTGTTCACACTCACTGCATGTACCTCAAAACCTTTTTCTTCAGATAAATATTTCGCGCAGTACGAAGTGTCTAATCCTCCGCTATATGCTAATACTACTTTTTTCATGTTTTTTTTTATTTTTTTGCCACGAATGCACTACTATTTTCTTTTGCGCCCCTCCTTCCCAAAGGAGGGGACGTTTGACAAAGTCCGATAGGGGTGATCACTTTTCTTTTTTGTAGAAAAGCGTTTGTTTAATATGTTTTAACCTTTGAAAAGCCTTCTCGTTGAATTTGCTTATAGGCTTCTCCACCTTTTTAGGTTCTTTCTTTTTCTCCGGATCATACAACATTCCTGTACATAGACACATTTTATGTTCGGTCCTTGTCAAAACATCATAATTCTTGCAGGTCTGGCAGCCTTTCCAGAAAGTTTCATCATCGGTGAGCTCAGAGAAAGTAACCGGTTGATATCCCAGTTCGTAATTGATCTTCATCACTGCCAATCCAGTGGTGATCCCAAAGATCTTCGCTTCAGGATATTTAGTCCTGGAATGATCAAAAATGACATTCTTGATCTCCTTGGCCAGCCCCTGATTTCTAAATTCGGGATGAACAATAAGCCCGGAATTAGCTACATACTTATCGTGGCTCCAGGTTTCTATATAACAGAAACCGGCAAACTTTACGCCATTCAAAGCGATCACAGCATTCCCCTTTTCCATCTTATTAATAATATATTCAGGAGTTCTGCGTGCAATACCGGTACCTCGTACCTTCGCCGATTCTTCGATAGTTTTACAAATGACCTCAGCGTAAGTAGCATGAGATTTATTAGCAATGAGAATTTTCATCTGCTAAAGATTTATGTTGAAAAATATGTTTTGATATGGGGTTTCGAGGGTAGAACCGGACTCACCTAAGTTCCATAGATATATAGACGCACTTACGTGCGACGGGGGAAACGGCGGCGCATAGGAAAGATATCAGAAAATGTTCTGATATTAAGTTTATGTTCTATGCTGTTTAAGTAATTCAAAATGGAAAAAAATCAAATAATATTAATAGGAATTCGTTTCAAGGTCACTGCCTAGAAGCGGCGGCGGGGCCTGAAATTGAAACGGACTAATATTATTTGTTTGATCGAAATCATAATGCAAATGTATATAAATTTTTAATTGACAGCACTTTACTAGATCAAAAATTGAAATAAATTTGGGTTGTTATTTAAATATTCGCCGTAAAAACTCTTCTTTTTCATCCTCTCCACCAGTGGTTTAAAGTCATTTGGATTCTTTAATTCGATCCCAACAACCGCTGGTCCGTTTGCTCTATTGTGTTTTTTTGAGTATTCAAAATGAGTGATGTCGTCATTGGGCCCAAGGACTTTAGCAACAAACTCTTTTAAGGCTCCTGCTCTCTGCGGAAAAACAACCACGAAGTAATGTTTTAATCCAGAATAAAGCAAAGCCCTTTCCTTGATCTCAGCCATCCTGATGATATCATTATTACTTCCGCTAACGATACAGACCACATTTTTTCCTTTGATCTTTTCAGCATAAAGATCTAAAGCCGAAATTGCCATAGCACCCGCCGGTTCAACCACCATCGCATCCTGATTATAAAGGTCAAGAATGGTCTGGCAGATCTTGCCTTCAGGAACCGTGATCATTTCATCAAGATTCTCTTTACAGATCGCAAAATTACGGGTTCCGACTTTTTGAACTGAAGCGCCGTCTACGAACCGCTCAATATTATCCAGCTCTACCACTCTCCCTTCTTTCAATGAGGTTTTCATAGATGGTGCACCTTGTGGCTCGATACCGATAATTTTAGTATTTGGAGATAATTTTTTAAACATGGAAGAAACACCTGCCAGCAGTCCGCCACCACCAAGGGGAGCGAAAATATAATCTATAGGGTGCTCTGCCTGCTCCAGAATTTCCAAAGCGATGGTCGCCTGGCCTTCGATTACTTTTTCGTCATCGAAAGGATGAATAAAAACCATGCCTTTTTCAGCCATGTGTTTCATGGCACTTTTAAAGGAATCATCGTAGGTATCACCTTTTAGCACAACTTCCACCCATTCACCTCCAAACATTTGAGTTTGTTCTACTTTTTGTCCTGGGGTGGTCCCGGGCATATAGATCACTCCTTTTACCTTTAATTTATTACAGGCAAACGCAACTCCCTGAGCGTGGTTCCCCGCGCTGGCACAAATCACACCTTTTTCAAGCTGCTCCTGAGTAAGGCTGGAAATCTTATTATAGGCGCCACGAATCTTATAAGATCTAACTTGTTGCAGGTCTTCACGTTTCAGCATCACATTGGCCTGGAAACGTTTGCTATAAGTAAATGATTCAGCCAAAGGAGTTTTTAAAACCACTTTAGAGATTCTTTCAGAAGCCAGTTTAACAGCTTCCAGACTTGGTCTATATATTTTATCTTTTTCCAGCAACATATCCATTAGGCGTATATTTTCTTCATTGCGGTCATCGCAGATCGTAATTTCGCTCCAATCTCTTCTACAGGATGATTTCTTATCTCATCATTCACTTTTGATAATTTCTGATTATCCACCCCAATATCTTCCGAAGCGAATTTTCTTCCGGCTACTTCCGGCTCCAGGGATTTCACATACTCCTTGATCAATGGTTTGGCGGCATGATCGAACAAGTAACAGCCATATTCCGCAGTATCTGAGATCACCCGGTTCATTTCATATAATTTCTTCCTGGCAATGGTATTCGCGATTAGCGGTGTTTCATGCAGTGACTCATAATAAGCCGATTCTTCAATAATTCCGGCATCTACCATAGTTTCAAAAGCCAGTTCAACTCCAGATTTTACAAAAGCAACCAGTAAAACTCCTTTATCAAAATATTCCTGTTCCGTGATCTCTTCAGAAGTAGCTTCAGTCTTTTCAAAAGCAGTATTCTCGGTTTCAGCTCTCCAGGTATGTAATTCCTTGTCGTCATTGGCCCAATCTTTCATCATTCGACTACTGAATTCACCTGAAATGATATCGTCCATATGCTTCTGGAAAAGCGGACGCATCTTAGCTTTTAATTCTTCAGAAATCTCATAGGCCCTTAATTTCGCAGGATCTGAAAGCCTGCCCATCATTTGGGTAATACCTCCGTGCTTCAATGCTTCAGTAATGGTTTCCCAACCATACTGTATTAGCTTCGCGGCATAATTAGAATCTACCCCTTCAGCAACCATCTTATCAAAAGTGAGAATAGAACCTGTTTGGAGCACCCCACAAAGAATGGTCTGCTCTCCCATAAGATCAGACTTTACTTCGGCTACAAAAGATGATTCCAAAACTCCCGCTTTGTGTCCGCCGGTTGCATAAGCGTAAGCTTTAGCCCATTCCAGGCCAATTCCGTTAGGATCGTTTTCAGGATGCACGGCGATAAGGGTTGGTACGCCGAAACCTCGTTTATATTCTTCCCTTACTTCTGAACCAGGACATTTTGGAGCCACCATAATAACCGTAATATCTTCACGGATCTTCATGCCTTCTTCCACGATATTAAAACCATGAGAATAAGAAAGTGCAGCGCCTTTTTTAAGATATGGCTGTATGGCCCGGATCACCGAAGTATGTTGCTTATCCGGGGTAAGGTTTATCACCAGGTCTGCTTTCGGGATCAATTCTTCGTAGGTGCCTACGTTAAAATCGTTTTCTGTTGCATTTTTCCAGGATTGTCTTTTCTCCTTGATCGCTCCTTCTCTTAAAGCATAGGAAATATCGAGCCCGCTATCGCGCATATTAAGTCCCTGGTTGAGACCCTGAGCACCGCAGCCCACGATGACTATCTTTTTATCTGTCAGTGCATCTGCTTCGTTACTGAATTCTTCCAGCTCCATAAATCTACAGGTGCCTAATTGATTTAGTTTTTCAGCTTTAGAAAGGCTGTTAAAATAATTGGTCATGATAATGAGTTTGTAGTATTAAATTTTTCTAATATTCCTGATATTGGCATTTCATTTTTGGTCACTGCAATAGTTCCAGATCTCACGAATTGCATTAATCCGTAAGGTTTTAGTTTTTCGTAGAGCGCATCTACCTCTGTACGTTTTCCTGTTTTTTCTATCACAAAGAATTTCTTGGTTACAGTTACAATACGGGCATTGGTTTCTTTTATAAAATCCTGTATGTTATGATCGTCCAGAAAATCTTCAGATTTGATTTTATAAAGGGCTGTTTCCTGATAGATAGTTTCAGCGTCGGTATGATAAAACGCCTTGATCACTTCGATCTGTTTCTCTATCTGGCCCACGATCTTTTTTATCTGTTCTTCGGTAACATTTACAACAATGATAAACCGCATCACCTCATTTACTTCACTGGGTGAAGCGGTAATACTTTCAATATTGATATGTCTTTTCAAGAATATAGCGGCAATCCTGGAAAGCAATCCCAGATTATTTTCGGTATAAATTGAAACTGTATAATTTTTCTTTTCCATTACTCTAATAATATTTCTGAAACTGCTGCTCCCGTTGGGATCATTGGGAACACATTCTCTTCCTGTTCAACTTTTACTTCCAGGAAATAAGCCTCATCGCTTTCCATCATTTCCTTAACCGCTTCTTCTAACTGACTCCTCTCTGTCACCTGTTTTGCTTTGATATGATATCCTTTAGCAATTGTTATAAAATCAGGGTTTATCATGGTGGTAGATGCATATCTTTTGTCAAAAAATAATTGCTGCCACTGTCTTACCATTCCCAAAAAGCCGTTGTTCAAAAGCACAATTTTCACCGGCACTTTAGTCTGAAAAATAGTCCCTAATTCCTGAATGGTCATCTGGTAGCCGCCGTCACCAATTACAGCTACAACTTCTCTATCTGGTTTGGCCATTTTTGCTCCGATAGCCGCCGGAAGCGCAAAACCCATGGTTCCTAATCCACCGGAAGTAACATTACTCCTGGTACCATTGAATTTAGCATATCGGCAAGCCGCCATTTGATGCTGACCAACGTCTGAAACTATGATCGCATCCCCTTTAGATTGTATATTGATCTCCTGAATAACCTCAGCCATTCCAAGATCCTTTTTCGTTACATCAAGGTTTCCTTTTATTACCTTTTCATATTCCGTCTTGTACATATCCCTGAATTTCTGGTGCCAATCTTTATGAGAATTTGGATCTAATAATTCAAGTAATGCTTTCAGGCTTTCTTTTACATCTCCTAAGACAGGATAATCTGCTTTTACATTTTTATTGATTTCCGCAGGGTCTATTTCAAAATGGATCACTTTGGCCTGCTTCGCGTATTTCTCAAGATTTCCGGTTACGCGGTCATCGAAACGCATCCCGATAGCAATTAACACATCGCATTCATTGGTAAGCATATTGGGGCCATAGTTGCCATGCATCCCAACCATACCAACATTTAGCGGATGGTCTGTTGGTAATGCCGAAAGGCCTAAAATGGTCCATGCGGAAGGAATACCGGCTTTTTCTACGACAGATTTTAAAAGCTCTTCTGCCCCACCCAGGATAACACCCTGGCCCCAGACGATCATCGGCTTTTTAGCTTTGTTGATTACTTCTGCAGCTCTTTCAACTTCCAAAAGATTTAGTTCAGGAATAGGCTTATAACTTCGTATCCCGGAGCATTTTTTATAACTGAATTCCAGGGAAGCAAATTGAGCATCTTTGGTAATATCCACTAATACGGGACCAGGCCTTCCTGATTTTGCGATATAAAAGGCTTTGGCTATTACTTCCGGAATCTCTTCTGCTTTGGTAACCTGGTAATTCCATTTGGTGATAGGAGTGGAAATACCTACAATATCGGTTTCCTGAAAGGCATCGCTTCCTAATAAATGTGATCCTACCTGGCCCGTGATACAAACCATTGGAGTAGAATCTATCTGTGCATCAGCAATCCCAGTAACCAGATTTGTAGCGCCAGGACCAGATGTTGCAATGGCAACTCCCACTTTTCCTGAAACCCTGGCATATCCCTGGGCAGCATGAGTGGCCCCCTGTTCATGCCTGGTAAGGACGTGGTGAATTTCTTTTTGATATTTATACAATTCGTCATAGACCGGCATAATCGCTCCTCCTGGATACCCGTAAATTGTATCTACACCCTCCTCAAGCAAACATTTAATTACCGCTTCAGCTCCTGAAACCGTTGATGTTTCCTTAGTGCTTACCTTTTCAAAACTCGCTGTTTTTACTTCCATAATTCACCATATTAAAATTCATCTGTAACACAACCTTCTGATGCTGATGCTACTGTTTTTGCATATTTGTAAAGCACACCGCCCGGAACTTTTATTTTTGGAGCTTCCCACTGCTCTTTTCTTTTCTTGATTTCTTCTTCTGAAATATGTGCTTCAATCGTATTCTTTTCAGCATTGATACTTATTTCGTCTCCATCTTTGAGTAAACCAATAAGCCCACCTGTCTGAGCTTCAGGCGTGATATGCCCAACCACGAATCCGTGGGTTCCTCCTGAAAACCGTCCATCGGTAATCAAAGCAACTTCTTTTCCTAGGCCGGCGCCCATAATAGCCGAAGTAGGTTTTAGCATTTCAGGCATTCCAGGACCACCTTTAGGACCTTCATAGCGAATCACAACAACATCACCTTTCTTAACCTTTCCGGAGGAAATACCTTCGTTAGCTTCATATTCGCCATTAAAAACTCTCGCTTTTCCTGTAAATTTCAAACCTTCTTTTCCCGTTATTTTAGCAACGGAACCTTCGGAAGCCAGATTCCCGTATAATATTCTGATGTGTCCGGTAGCTTTGATAGGCTTTTCCACAGGATGAATTATATCCTGATCGAAAGGCATAGATTCTACATCTTCAAGATTTTCAGCAATTGTTTTTCCGGTAACAGTCATGCATTCGCCATGAAGCATTCCCTTTTCCAGCATATATTTCATCACAGCCGGGATTCCTCCTATCCTGTGAATATCTTCCATTAAATATTTCCCGCTGGGCTTTAAATCTGCCAGGAAAGGTGTCTCATCACATATCCTTTCAAAATCTTTTAACCCAAAACTAATATCAGCAGCTTTCGCGATCGCTAAAAAGTGGAGTACAGCATTTGTAGATCCCCCAAGTACCGTTAAAAGCCTAACCGCATTTTCGAATGATTTTGCTGTTACTATATCTTTTGGCTTCAAATCCTTTTCCAGCAAAAGCTTCATTGCCTCTCCTGCTTTTACACTTTCCTTAGTTTTTTCAGATCCTGTAGCAGGATTAGAACTGTTAAAAGGAAGACTCATTCCAAGAGCTTCTATTGCTGAAGCCATCGTATTTGCAGTATACATTCCACCACAGGCACCTGCACCGGGGCAGGCTTTTTCTATGACCTGCTGATATTCTTCTTCCTGCATTTCGCCTGAAACTTTAGAACCCCAGGCTTCAAAAGCAGATACCACGTCCAGTTTTTTACCATTATGGCAACCTGAAGCGATGGTGCCGCCATATACTAATATGGAAGGCCTGTTCAATCGTAACATAGCCATTAAAGCGCCAGGCATATTTTTATCGCAACCTACCACAGTTACAAGTCCGTCGTAAGACATTCCTCCTACAACTGTTTCCATAGAATCTGCAATAAGATCTCTGGAAGGAAGCGAAAAACGCATTCCCGGAGTCCCCATAGAGATCCCGTCACTTACACCAATTGTATTGAAAATGAGTCCGATTAATCCTGCATTCTGAGTTCCTTTTTTAACCTCTTTAGCCAGGTCATTCAGATGCATATTACAGGGATTTCCTTCATAGCCTGTACTTCCTATTCCTACAAATGGCTTTTTAAGATCTTCTTTGGTTAGTCCTATGGCATGAAGCATCGCCTGGGAGGCAGGTTGGGAATCACTTTGGGTTATTGTACTACTATATTTGTTGTTCATTGCTGTTTTCTCCTTAACTAATTATTAAAATTAATGTCTTGGAGCAGCAGTGATGTATAGCGAAGAAATCTTAAATTACTTTCAATTTTACCACATTATATACAATTACCTGATTATCAGTATTTTATGTATTTTTTGATTACGATAGCTGAAAATTTTGCAGAGGATATTCTACGAAATATTAATTGTTTAATAAGACTGTTTGAAATAGGAATGTTTTTTCTGAAATATAAGGATTACCAAGATTAAATAAGATTATCATAATTAGAGAAGCTATTTAGTGAATTATCACTAAATACTATTTTTCTTAATCAATGAAAAAGGCTGAACTCTTTTTAGCGGCATCAAATGAGATTTCTCCCGCTGGTCGATTGGACGATAAAGAAAATTGCACTTCCACAAGCTCAGTGCTCAATAAATAACATAATAGGCTACAGTTGAAATGACAAAAGAAAGAGGAAGTAAGAATAATAAAGAAAGACTTACCCTGCTCAAACAGATTTCTCCCTGCGGTCGAAATGACATTTTACGATCTATTTTTTCTTCTTCAGGGAATAAAGATCTTTTCTTCGGTCTTTCATATTACGAACACTTCCGAAATTATGCAGCTCTTTTAAAAGATCCAGGTCAACATCTACCAGTAATGTACTTTCAGTATTCGGGGTCGCTTCCGCTTTTATTCCATTTACCGGAAAGGCAAAATCTGATGGTGTAAGTACGGCACTTTGTGAATACTGAATATCCATATTATCTACTTTAGGAAGGTTTCCAACTGAACCGGCAATAGCCACGTAACATTCATTTTCCACGGCCCTGGCCTGGGCGCAAATCTTCACTCTAGAATAACCATTCTGGGTATCTGTCATAAAAGGTACAAACAAGATATTCATACCTTCTTCCGCCAGGATTCTTGAAACTTCAGGAAATTCTACATCATAGCAGATCAATACTCCAATTTTCCCACAATCGGTATCAAAAGTTTCCAGTTTATTTCCGCCCTTCATTCCCCAGGCTGTTTCTTCAGCCGGAGTGATATGTAGTTTTTCATAACGCTCGTAGCTACCATCCCTTCGGCATAAATAACCTACATTATACATATGCTCACCCACTGGCAGCGGCATACTCCCGGTAATAATGTTAATATTGTAATTGATGGCGAATTCCCTAAATGTTTCCAGCAATCTTTCCGTATAATCCGAAAGTCCGCGTATAGCTTCAGGTTCAGATAAATGGTTGAATTGTGCCATAAGCGGCGCATTAAACAATTCCGGAAAAAGAATAAAATCACTTTGATAATTACTTACCGCATCTACAAAGAATTCTATCTGGGAAACCAGGGCATCATAATCCTTAAAAAGTCGCATCTGCCATTGTACCAGTCCCAGTCTAACAACTGTTTTGGTGGTGTTTACCAGCTTTTGAGGTTTGGTATAATAAATATTATTCCACTCCATTAAGGTGGCAAACTCCTTACTTTCATGATCTCCGGGAAGATATCCCTTGATCACTTTTTTAACATGAAAATCATTGTTCAGCTGAAAGGAAAGCACAGGATCATGAATTTCCTGGAGCTTCACCTTGTCTATATATTTCTTGGGAGTAAGTTCTTCGGCATATTTTGAATAATTAGGAATACGCCCCCCAAAAATGATCGCCTTCAAATTTAAATGCTCACAAAGTTCTTTTCTGGCTTCATAGAGTCTTCTTCCCAAACGCATTCCGCGGAATTCAGGATGGATAAAAACATCTATTCCGTATAGTATATTCCCATTTTTTGTATGCGTTGAAAAATTCTCACCTCCAATGATCTCCTCGTAATTATGGGTGTCATCGAACTTGTCATAATCTACAATTATTGAAAGCGCACATCCTGCAATACGATTATCAATTACAATACAAAGCTGACCTTCGGGAAATTTGTTCACCAGCGTCCTGATCTCTCCTTTACTCCAGTACTCATCTGGCATCGCCTGGTAACTTTTTACCATGGAGATCTTTAACTCTTCGTAATCTTTGACCCTTAAATTTCTTAGTTCAATTTTTGCAGAATCTATCACAGCAATTAATTTTTTTAGAATATGCGAAGATACTGCAGAATTAGCAAAATTAGAATTTGGTAAAGAATAATTGAAATAAAATATTTTAGAATACCCGTGAAATATCCACAGAGAATAGTATCCTAAATCTCAGGTTTATTACCTGAAATAAAAAAGTGGACAGCATATAAAAACCTCAGCTTAACTTTTAAAAGCAAAAATCTTAATCTTATAAGTTTTAATCGTAACTTAAGTGGATAGATTGAAAAATCCCCCTGGCCACTAAATGTGTAGTCATGAAAACGATTCTCATTCTTTTACTATTTTTTATAGGTCATCCAACTTCAATAGAAGCCCAGAAAAAGACAAAAATTAAAGGCGACCGGGAAGTTATCAGCACCTCCGGGGAAATTAAGGAACCATTTGAAAATATTGAAATTTCAGATAATATTAGTGTGGAAATCCAGAATGGCCCAAAGAATTCTTACATTTTAACAGCAGATCAAAATTTAATTGAGGAAGTTGAAATAATAGTGAAAAATAACACCTTAAAAATTTTCACTAAAAATAAGATTACAAACAGGAAAAAACTCGATTTATACTTAAGGCTTGAAAATATAAATTCACTCATTCTAAATGATGACGCTATCCTTAAAAATACTGGAAAGTTTCAGGCAAATGAAATCAGGATTAGCCTTCATAATTCTAGCAAGGTAGATCTGGATCTGGAAATAGAACAGAATGCTGATTTTTCCTTTTTTAATAATTCCGGCGGAAAACTTGATTTGAAAGCAGATAATATTCTTATCAATATGAAAGACAGAACTGATCTTAAAGGGGATTTGGATTGTAAAGAATTAAAAGTCACTCTGGAAAAATCTGCAGGATTAAAAATAAATGGCGAAGCAAATAACAGCATATACACTTTGGAATGTAGTTCTAATTTAGATGCAAAAAAATTAAAAACAAAAAATGCTGTCTTGAATAGCAAAAACTCTAGTGATATTTATGTGCATGCCACTAAAAGTATTGAGATTAATGCCGAAGGCAAAAGTAAAGTTTTTCTGTACGGTAAGCCAGAGGTGAAAATAATAGGCTTAACTGATAAATCAAGAATCATTAAAAAATAGAAAGCAGTATTATATAATCGCTAGTTTTATTTGAGAACAAGATGTTTTGAAATTTTTAAACTTCACAGATGCCTTCCCTAAGGGCGAAAATAACCAGCCCGACCCTACTTTTTACGTGTAATTTACTAAATAAACTTTCCCGGTAGTTATCTATAGTTTTGGGACTAAGGTTCATTTCCCCGGCAATCGCTTTATAGGTTAATTCGCTGCAGGCATGATTAAGGAATTCAAGTTCTCTTTTGGTAAGTTCTTCATATTTGAGTTTTTTTCCATCCCGACTTAATGCTTCTGAAATCGTTTTATTGGAATAATAACCGGTACGGTCTATTGCGTTCAAGGCATATTCAAATTCTTCAGGATCTATGTCTTTTAATAGATAGCCCCTACACCCAAACCTAAGCATTTTAATGATCGTCTCATCTTCCTGGTCTACGGTTAGTGTAAGCACTTTTTGCTCTGGGTTATACTTCTTTAACCACTTCATGGTTTCCATCCCATCCATTACCGGCATACGCATATCTAAAAGAATAATATCTGGCGAGGCCTTGCCATTCTCATAATGATCAACAAGTTCCCTACCGTTCTTAAACACATGCGTTACCTCAAATCCTTCAAAAGAATTGACCAGGATTTGAAGGGATTGAGCAAAAAGTTTATGATCATCAACGATTATGATCGTTTTATTCATGGTTAGAATTCTTGGTTGGATAACGTAAAGATAAGGAAGTTCCTTTACCAATCTCAGAATTGAGAGCAAAACTGGAATTTATCATTTCTGCACGGCTACGCATATTTAGAAGGCCTGACCCAGATTTGTTTTCTTCCATATTGAACCCACGCCCATCTTCGTTTGCCTCAATAATGATTTCATTTTTAGCATATTCAAATTTCACACATAGCTTTGTAGCCGCAGCGTATTTTATGACATTTGAAAAGTATTCCTGAAGGATCCGGAATAGAATTATACTATGTTCCTGGGGAATAGTATAGGCTTCACCTGCTATTTTCAAATTGGCATCTACCACTTCCAATCGGTTAAATCGTTCTATTTCATTTTTTACTGAAGCTTCCAGACCTACATACTCTATCACCTCATTATTTAGAGATCTGGACAAGGCTCTTATTTCTGTAAGCGAATTCGCCACCAGATCTTTCACCTCATGAAATGATTTTTGGTTCTCTATTGAAACTTTTTGGTTTAAAACATTAAGCTGCATTTTAGCCACAGCCAGCAATTGTCCAATATTATCATGAAGTTCCCAACTAACATTTTTTAAGGTAGTTTCCTGGATTTCTAACCTGGCATTGGCAAGTTCTGTCTTAAAATTCTGTTCTGCCTGAAACTTCTCCTGAAGTATCTTATTCTTACGTCTCTGATAAGTAATAAAAAACAGGACTGTAAATCCTGCCAGAAATAAGATGACCAGGATAAAGTAGATAATTAAAAGGATCTCTTCTTTACGCAGCATTTTCGTGGTTGATTAGCTTAGCAAGTATACACAAAATAACTAAAAAGAGAGAAAAGTCAGAATTTGTTATAATTTGCAGTTTTACCTTCCTTTTTCCCATTCATTCTATAATCCATATAAAACCCAATCGTGAATACGGAATATAAAAAAATGTTGGCATAGCGGTGAACCAAAGTATCCAGCTCCATATATAATGGATTTTGTAAACTGAAAAAGCTACTATAAATACTAAGAGGAACCATACACAAGTTCCAGATAACCATTCCTAGAGATATATAGAATCTTATATCACCATAAAAAGTAAGAATTCGATCTGACCTCAAAGTTTCTATATAAAAAATGCCCACACTTGTAAGCATAAGTAAGGTTCCAATAATATTTACATAGGGATCATATGCATTAAAAAATTCTCCAATGGTAAAAAAACTAATAATACTTAATATGGGGTAGATGACTATCAGGTAAATAAGTTTCCTTTTTATTTGAGGGTTTCTCAACGCTTTAATAAATATCCAGGAAACACATAGCGTAGTAATAATTTTGAGGATATTGCCCCACCAGACATTTCTTCGGAAAGGTGAATTCTTATAAAATGATAATTTTTCGTAATCTTCAAGATAGGCCCAGATGGGTAAATAGGCATAAATCTCTAGAAATATAATAAGGACAAGGTAGTATACAAAATATTTGATTTCGGAAGCTACATTACGAGATTTCCTTAAATACCAAATTCCCGCTATCGCCGCGATGATCTCGAAAATATTCCCGACATATAATTTTGTATCCAGAAGAAATTCTACAAGCTTCAAGTAAGGTCATGATTTAACGGTTCAGCATAAAGATATCAGGATCTTTGCAGTATTAGGCTTTGGCGGCTTCTATATTCCATAAAAAATCCTAAAGCAAACATAGAATACATGAAGATATTTGCGTACCTGATCACCGCATAAAATACCTCAAGAAATTCTGTATTCTGAATTGTAATGAAAGCGTCGTAAATGTTAATTGGGATAATTGTCAAATAAGAAATAGAAATGCCAATTGCCATATAAAAAAACAGGCTCTTGTAAAAGTATAATACCTTATCACTCATCATCATCTCAAAAAAGTAAGCAAATATGGATAAAATGATCATAAAGGCTCCCATCATATCATTGATAATAAGATCTCCTTCAAAAAATTCGCCACTAAGTATCATATTAGACACAGCAAAAAAGATGTAAAAGAATATAAGCCATTTTAAAATTCTTTTCATCTTCGTATTTGCTAATTGTCTACGGAATAAATTGGTGTAAAAACAAATAAAATACACCTCCATAATATTATAATACCAAAAGTTACGAGCAATTGGTGATCCTTCAATAAATGGTAAGATCTCATAATTACTGAAATATGCCAGCCCTGCATAATTACCTATCAAATCAATTATTAAAACAGACCAAAGGAATTTTACAAAAAGTTTCAAATCTTTTTGATTTGAATTTGACCTAAGAAGATATATACTGCCTGCCAACGCAGCAACTAACTCCATTAGATAATTGATATAAATTTTGCTTTCTAAAAGATAATTAAACCATTCTGCCATGTAGAAAAAAAAGTAGCCTCTGAAATAGAACTTCAGAGGCAATAATAAAAAAATAAAATTTTAAGGATTTGGGTCGTAAGCCATTGGAGGGATTTTGTTCCCACCTGAATTATATGGTTCAGTATTGTAATCATTTTCAATTTCGGAACCATCAAATTCCGTACTACCACCTCCTCCACTGGTTGGAGCCAGGAAAATGGTACTGGCGTTATTCCCCGGGCCTACATTCTTACCGTAGTTACCAAAATATATGCGGATCCCCGGATTGTCAGAAATATTTTGCTTCACATATTCCAGATACGTCTCCAGTTCTTCAACACTAAACCAGGTTTCGTAAGTGTCTTTAAAGCCGGCTCCCTTAATTGCTTTTCCGGGACTTTTAGCATTATTCGGCTGATTAGAACCTGTCCAGTTTTGACAAAGTTTTTCTGCATCAGATTGTGGAATTCTTTTTCCCATAATTTTCAGATTTAATTAAAAAATTGGTTAGTTCAGAGTTAAAAATAGAATTATTTAGACTTAAATCTGCTTTCATATTTAATAAAGGGGAAAATTCCCCTTTTCACCAATGAAGTTCTAACCTATATTTGTTGAAGTCATTTTAGTAAAGCTAAAGTGTTTTGGGGCAAAAAAGTGCTAACCAAGGTTTGTTATAGTTCTGAGTAGGGTCTTTTCTATAGCGCTAAACTACGGTGGCACTTTTTTATTTATATACAGTCTAGAAATCTGGATATTCCTTCTTATCAAGATAAACCTTTTCTCCTGGAATTTTTTGAGCCAATACCTGTATCCCGTATTCTGAAAGCTGCAGTATCCTGGGATAACCACCGGTAGTCTGGCAATCCCTCATTAGCAAGATCATTTTTCCTGAAGGCGTTAATTGAACCGTTCCTGGCATTACCGGACCTGTGATAATAGCCTCGAGATCATTTTCAAAATCCTCGCGAAACTGAACGGCCATCCGGTTACTGGTTTCCTCGATAGTGAAATCAGAATCAAAGAGTGTTTTTTGCAGTTCTTCAGGTAATTTGTCAAATTCCGGACCCGGAAAAACTTCTATTTTTTTTGACCTTATATAATCAGAATCAATTTTAAGAGAAGAAAAGGTATCTCTTTCCTTTGATTTCTCTGGAGAATAGTACAAAGTCATTCCTTTTTTTAATTTGGAATATTCAGTCAAACCTTCATACCAGCTTTTACTATCCATTAGCTCTTCAGAAATAAATCCGTCATGAATTCCCAGATAGGCGCGAAAACCTGATGCTGGCGAGCCAAATTTCAATTCATCCCCGGCACTTACCTTTATCCTCTCATTAAGCGGTATTGTCTTCCCGTTTATTTTTGCCGAAAAATCTGCGCCACTAATTGCAATCGAGGTTGTTTTATAGAATTTGAAATGTGGTCCCTGCATGGTTATTTCCAAGACCGATGCATTTTCATAGTTTCCTAACACCATGTTGCAAATTCGCATGGCATATCTATCCATCACTCCACTTTGCGGAACACCATATTTTTGAAATCCAAACCTACCCAGGTCCTGAATAGATGAAAATAACCCAGGTTGTAAAACTTCAATTTCAGCTTTCATGATTTTCAAATTTCAAGGTGTAGTTTCCATCTGTAATTTCCTTTTCAATTTCGAGAAATTCAGTTTTGGAAACAGCATTGAATTTAATTTTATCTCCGGCAGAAAAAGGACAGGGAGGCTTCCGGTTTTTATCGAAAAGATCTACCGGAGTTTTGCCTAAAATCTGCCATCCACCGGGGCTGGATTTCGGGTAAATTCCAGTTTGTTTTTCACCTATTCCAACAGCGCCTTTTTCGACTGCTCTGCGAGGTGTTTTTTTTCTGGAAATATAAAGCCTTTCATCAAGCCCTCCCAGGTATAAAAACCCGGGCAGGAAACCTATAAAATAAACCTGGTATAATGGCGCCGTATGCCATTGAATTATTTCATCAATTTCCAGATCCTTCTCTTTAGAAATATACTCCAGATCCAATCCAAATTTTCTATCGTAACATACGGGAATCTGAAAAATTTTGTAGTTCGATATTTTTGGTATATTAGCCTCACTTAAAAGGCTTTTTAACCTTAAAACCTCACTATAGACATCTTCTATAGTGAACATGTAACTTACTAATAACGAGTTATATGTATTTGTTACCTCAACCTTTTCTTTAAATTTAAAATTTTCTATTCTTTTCTTAAAGAAAAGGACCTTGTCAAGTGTTTCAAGACTAATTTCTTTTTTAAAATTTATCAAAATGGAGCGATCTCCCAGGGGTAATATTTGAGGATAATCTGCCATTAAGTATTCTTTACTCCTATTCCTTTTTCGGCAAATTTTTTATGTAAAAATTCGATAATTTCTACTGAAGAAGGAGTGTCACTATGCAAACAAAAAGTATCTGCATCAGCCGATATTTTATCCCCTGAGATTGTTAGAATTTCATGCTCCTGGAATACTGAAAAA
The DNA here is from genome assembly GCF_029937855.1 of Christiangramia sp. Taxonomy (GTDB): domain Bacteria; phylum Bacteroidota; class Bacteroidia; order Flavobacteriales; family Flavobacteriaceae; genus Christiangramia. Next base: position 160,169 of record NZ_JAPYPC010000004.1, on the reverse strand, counting down.
ACAAGCTTAAAAACCTCTTCTTTTTGAGTGATTAACGCGTTGCTTTTGGAGCGGGAAACAAGACTGTAATTTTTGTTATAATTCCGGTCTCCAAATGCTTCAAAAAACAGATCGAATTTCCCCATTCCAAGTTTCGAAATTTTTGAATTTACCGGTACATATAGGTTGAAATGTGCATCCAGATCTTCAAGGCATTCAAGAATAATCCTGGCAATATTTTCATCTTTTGCGGCATCATTATAAAGGGCACCGTGAAGCTTTACATGGGTAAGTTTCCCACCTTCAGATTCGGCGATTTGTTTCAGGCTCAATACCTGTCCCTCTATAGATAATTTTAGATCTTCTTCAGACATTTCTATATGATTCCTTCCGAAGTTTTGCCTATCGGGATAAGAAGGATGCGCTCCAATTTCAACGCCGTGTTCCATAGCGAGCCTAACCGTTCGGTGCATCGTTTCTAAATTTCCTGCATGGCCTCCGCAGGCAATATTACAGGCAGATATTAACGGCATTAGCTCTTCATCAAACTTTCCACCTTCCCCCAGATCGCAATTTATATGTATGGTCTTTTTCATCTATATATTCTGAATTACACTAAAAATGGACTTTGCTCCCAAAAACACTGCAAGCGCAATCACTATAAAACCAATGATATTCTGAAGAATATTATTCTTATATTCTCCAAGAACAGCATGTTGGTTCACTATCCAAAATAAGAAAATTGCGATGATTGGCAGCACCAGTCCGTTAGCAATTTGGGCAAATTGTATTATTTCCACCGGTTTTATTCCCAAAGAAGAAAAGAAAACACCAAGAATAATGATCCCCATCCAGACCATTTTAAACTTTGTAGACTGCATTCCGCCTTTCCATCCCATACATCCCTTCACCACATAAGCAGCCGCCAGCGGTGCCGTTATTGAAGAGGTGATCCCGGCCGCCAGTAACCCTATAGCGAGGAATACCGTAGCTGAATTCCCAAAGAGTGGTTCCAGACCTACTGCAAGGTCTCCTGCGCTTTCTATATTAGTAATATTAGAAGCAGCCGCACAAATAACGATCGCCATAGAAACCAGGCCTCCCAAAACAATGGAAAAAACCAGTTCCTTTCTCACTGCTCCAAGATATTTTGGTCCGTTCCACTTTTCACTAACCAGAGAGGCATGTAAGAAGAGGTTGTAAGGAACCACCGTGGTTCCCACCAGGGCAATAATAGTAAGAAGCCCGGCATCAAAAGAGCCGGGAATAAATCCTTTAAAAATTTCGGTAATATCGGGTTTGGTCAGGAATGCGGTAAGTATAAACGCAACACTCATAAGCAACACCAGGGCTATAAAAATTTTTTCAAGCTTTTTGTAACTACCCAGGAATAGCAGGAAAAAGGCGATCCCGCCTATTAGTAAACTCCATAAATTGATACTGAATGCTCCCAGATTATAACTCATTGAAGTAAACACAGCTTCCATTCCCAATACAGCTCCTGAAATATTTCCTGCTTCATAGGCTGCATTCCCGATAACTATGGCTGAAAAGATCAGGAAAAGTGTAAATACCCTTATAACAGGATGTTTCATCTCTTCCCGAATACAATCACTAAGACCTTTTCCTGAAATAAGCCCGAGCCGGGCAGACATTTCCTGTAAAACAATGCAGGCAAAAATAGAAATAAGCAAAGCCCAGAGTAAAGAATATCCAAAATTCACTCCGGCTAGACTGCAAACGGTTACCGTACCGGGACCAATAAAAGCTGCCGAAACTAATATTCCGGGACCAAGATTTTTAAAGAAATTTCTCAAGCTTTAGGTCTATTCCCTGATTCTTTTAGCGCATAAATGGCAAAAGTACCCAACCAGTGACCACCTTCATAACTATCACCTACCACATTTGGAAAAGAATAAGAAACATGCTCATTTGCGAGCGATTTTAGGTGTCCGAAAGTTTCCGGATATTGATTTGCAAGGGCATAGAAAACCCAGGCGCGGCTAAAATTAAGACCGTCCAGGTGAACCAGTTTCCCATCTGTTCTATCTGAAACTTCTCCAACTTCCATTTCAAAATCTTCATTTTTAAGTTGCGGCATAAAATCGTCAACCCAAAGGCTAAAGGCATTCTTCGGAAGCACCCTTCTCATAATATCAATTTCAGAAAGACAGGGAGAAAGGAAATCATAGCCACTGGGTTCCCAGGAAACAGGACAGTCATCATCTTCTAAATAAAAATCCTGGGCACGTTTTTTCACTACCTCCATAAGCTTTTCATTTTTGGTGGCCTCGGCATAATCATAAGCAAAGGCTAGTCCAAATGCAGTATTGGTATGTTCCCCTACTCTGATAGGATAATTGAGTTTTGGCAGAAACTCTATATATTTATTTACGATCAAATCTGTGAGTGGCTGGAGATTTTGAGATAGTTCCTCTCCTAATGGGTCTTCCCAGGTTTTTAATTCTTCAGCAAGTTTTAAGAGCCAGGCCCATCCATACGTACGTTCGTAAGAACCACTTTCTTCCCTTTTAAAATAATCTATTTCTGCCTGAATATTTTCTGAACTTAATGATCTTTTTAAACTTTCCCGTATCGCTTCCTTTTTTTCAAGATCTGGAAATCGCTTTAGCAAACTCACAAGGGACCAATGGGCATGAACGGAAGAATGCCAATCAAAACAACCATAAAAAGCCGGATGCAGTTCATGAGGCTCTCCCATAGCTTCTTTATTTTCTAAGGTTTGGCCTAGTTTATTAGGATACTCAGTATCTATACAATTTAGTGGCAGCTCCGCCAATTTATTCGCTTCCTGCAGGTTTAACACCACCGGGGTACTATTTGTAAGGGCATCAGGAATTAAATCTTCTGTATTTAGACTGTCGGTGGAAGTTTTTTTGGAATTATTATCCGGAGATCGATCTCCTTTACAGGAAAATATCCCGAAGCACAAAAAAATTAGAAAAATTCTTTTCATTGGTTTAGGTTATTAATTCCTGAATATGGTAATTTCAGAAATTGTAGATTGGCTTTTTACGGTCTTTCCAAAAATATAAAAAACCAACGTAGGTTTAGTTAAATAAAAAAAAATCTTGAAATCGGCTATTCCGGCGGCAAGCCGTAGGTCTAGTTCGCAGTACCGATAGTTATCTGTATCATTGATCGCTGCGGCTAAACCCTATTTTTTTTATTTTCCTTCACCCGGAACTTCTTTTTAGCTGTTCTGACCTCTCCAAGGGAGAGGTGAAGCGAAAACCCCGAGGCAGAGCCATCGTGGAATTTGTAAGGTTAAAGCTCAAAATATTTAGCCTAACCATCCTTCTCTATCCAGACTTCTGTACTGAATTGCTTCACTTAAATGATCTGCCTTGATCGAATTGCTTTTTCCAAGGTCTGCTATGGTTCGGGAAACTTTCAAGATACGGTCATAAGCCCTTGCTGAAAGATTAAGTTTTTCCATGGCAGCTTTAAGAAGCTGCTTTGAAGAATCTTCCAATCCGCAAAATTCCCTAATTTGCCGGGGGCCCATTTGGGCATTATAATGAATATTTTCAATTTCCTTAAACCGCTCATGTTGTATTTCCCTCGCCCGCGTTACCCTTTCTCTAATAGCAATACTGGATTCCCCCTTTCGTTCTTCACTTAATTTATCAAAGGGAACGGGTGTCACTTCAATATGAATATCGATACGATCTAACAAAGGGCCACTGATCTTACCTAAATATCGCTGCATTTCTAATGGAGAAGAAGTAACCGGCGCTCCGGGATCGTTAAAATAGCCTGACGGACTTGGATTCATGCTGGCCACCAGCATAAAACTCGAAGGATAGGTTACGGTAAACCTGGCGCGCGAAATGGTCACTTCCCTATCTTCCAAAGGTTGCCTCATCACTTCCAAAACTCCGCGTTTAAACTCAGGAAGCTCATCCAAAAACAACACTCCATTATGAGAAAGTGATATTTCACCCGGTTGAGGATAAGTTCCCCCGCCAACAAGTGCAACATCTGAAATAGTATGATGCGGACTCCTAAACGGCCTCTGGGCCATTAGACCCACATTATCCTTTATTCTTCCCGCTACGCTATGAATTTTAGTAGTTTCCAGCGCTTCCTGCAAGGTCATCGGTGGCAGGATACTTGGCAGCCTTTTGGCCAGCATGGTTTTCCCGGCTCCAGGCGGACCTATAAGAATAATATTATGGCCACCGGCCGCAGCGATCTCCATACATCTTTTAATTGATTCCTGCCCTTTTACATCGGCGAAATCGGTCTCAAAATTATTTAAATTCTCAAAAAATATTTCACGGGTATTCACCACTGTCCTTTCCAGTTCAAGTTCAGCATTAAAAAAATCTATAACCTGTTTAATATTGTTAATACCATAAACTTCCAAACCCGATACAATTGCTGCTTCACGGGCATTTTGCTCCGGAAGAATAAAGCCCTTAAAGCCTTCTTTCTTAGCCTGAATAGCAATAGGTAAAGCTCCCTTAATAGGCTGAAGACTACCATCCAGGGATAATTCCCCCATAATAAGATATTCAGCAATATTCCCTGCTTTTATCTGATTGGAAGCTGCGAGGATTCCCAGCGCGAAAGTTAGATCATAGGCAGAACCTTCTTTTCTAAGGTCGGCCGGAGCCATATTGATAATGATCTTTTTACCCGGCAGTTTATAATTATTGTTCTGAAGTGCTGCAGCAATCCTGTAACTGGATTCTTTTACAGCATTATCTGGAAGTCCTACCAGATGATACCCAATCCCCGAAGCTATATTAACCTCTACGGTAATAGTTGTTGCCTCCACGCCAAATACAGCGCTCCCATATACTTTTACCAGCATATATTTTTAAAATTCTCCAAAAGTAGGGATTTGGAAGTATGCTGTTGAAGGTAAGTATTTTAAAACAATAAAAAAATTATTAAAACCGTCTATCCCTCTTGTAATCTTAACAGGTATTTCAGTGTGTTAATAGTATCGGTAGCATTTTGAGGCTCGCCGGCGAAAAATCGATTTTTTTTATTCCCCTTCAACCGCAACTGCAAAAAACCAGTTTGGCCGGTGAATTTATAAACTTATTACAGAATTCAGTTTTCCGAGTAATTTAATTCTGTACGCACCTTACCTGGTTCGTTAAAATCTTTTTGTAAAGTTATAGAAAATGTAGTACCCTCTTCATCGGTACTGTGCAGGTCCACACTACCTCCATGAGCATTAGCGACACTTTTCACTAAAGTTAGCCCCATTCCCCAACTTTCCAATCCGGAATCATGAGAACCATTTCCTCGATTTAGAAAATCAAAAATTTCTGATTGATTTGCCTTATCAATGGCCTTACCATAATTATGCACTTTAATAACTACAGAATTCTCCACTTCTTCAAGTTGAATTTTGATTGTGGTATCTGGAGCTCCGTATTTAACGGCATTCGTTACCAAATTTTCAACCACCCGCCTAATAGCGGTACCATCAAAAATTCCCTTCATACTGTTTGCCTCGGTGTTAAAGGAAATCTCTTTTGTATAAATTTCTGAAGCTTCATCGGCTACCCACTTAATTTCCTTTACAATATCTGTATCAGCAAAATTCAACATGATGCCTTCACCAGCTTTCACGCTGATCGCATCCAGCAAACCTTCAACCAGTTCCAATGACTTTTTTAAACTCCTCATCCCCATCGCGACAAGTTTTTCCTGGCGGTCTTTATCACTGGTTACCTTTAAAATATCAAAAGCAAAATAGGCGGTGGAAATTGGGTTTCTAATGTCATGGGCTAAGGTCCCGATAAGTTTTTCCCGCATTTCCTGTAGTGAATCACTAAACGAGCTAGCAGAATTCAACATTGCAGTTTCCAGAGTATATTTAAGTACAATTCCCACATCCTCCGTGTAAGCCTCTTCGTCTATCAATGTTTCAGTAAGTACCCTGTGAAAAATAATATATTCCTGTAATATTTGTTTTACAGTATAATGAGAGGAGGTTGCCCGGTGTCTTCCATGTTCCAGGCTATTTTGTATAATTTCCTCAAACTGCTCAAATTTTTCAATTTCACTCAAATCATCATATCGATCGATAATATGTGCAATATCTTCCAGTACATTTGGTAATTGATTTCTTAAAGCAAGATTGCTTGAGCTTTTTGCGGCCGGGATTTCCTTTTTTACCCGTCTTTCCCAGATTTCGATAATCCTGGAACTATTCTTTTTTAAAATTTCAGATGCCCGTGTCATTTTCTTGATGCCCCCCTTTTAAACATATAAATCCCTGATTTATAATACGAAAACCAGATTTGCCAAATTTAAGTTAAAAAATAAAAAAACCTGTCACTTTCCATGACAGGTTTAGCATATGGGTTAAAAAAAATTATTTAAGACTTTTTAAGCACGTTTTTTCTATAATGCTCTATTAGAGCATCTATAGGTCTTCTCACAATATTGCCTAGCTCAATTCCATAGGGTTGTAAGACCGCACGAATTATATCTTCACTGAAAAATGCTATAGTCCCAATAAAATGGACAGGAACTGAATTTACCTGTGGATAACTCATAACCCTGGAGTGCACAAAGTCTGTAAGACCTTCATGAAGAAGCTTATAAAAATACCCGTTTCGTTCATTCTTAAAGATAAATTCTGCAAAATGGGCCAGATAAGTGTTTGGATTTTCCTTGCGGTACAAATTGGCCTTTATGGTATCTGAATTCAGGTCGAAATCCTTTTTGAATTTTTCAGCGATTTCCGGGGGCATTCTTTTATAATAATAATCTCTTATAAGCCTTTTTCCGAAGTAATTACCGCTCGCCTCATCCATAAGGATATAGCCCAGGGAATCTACTGCCTGATGAATCTTTTCACCATCAAAATAGCAAGAATTGGAGCCGGTTCCTAAAATACAAACGATCCCGGGTTCAGTAGTAGCAGCATGTACCGCTGCTACCGTATCTTCCATCACCAGCACTTCATCTGCATTCGTAAAATAATTGGCTATGATACTTTTTAATAATTCTCTTGGCGTTGGAGTACCACAACCGGCACCGTAAAAATGTACTTTTTCTATAGTGTCCCTTACTTCGGCAAGCTCAGGATTCTCAGCCAATCTTTCCTCTAATATGGCTTCCTTAAAAACAGCCGGGTTCAGACCTTTACTACGGGTTTTAAAAACCTGTCCCCCTTCATTGTTCAAAAGTATCCAGTCACACTTCGTAGACCCACCATCAGCAATTAATATCATCTTCTTATATGATTAAAATAAACATCAGGAAAAAATAGAGAGGATAAAAAATTAAATTTTATAATCCTAAGCTCTATTTTTTCCTGGTTAAAAATGTTCTATAAAGTAGCCACGTGAGCAGCCAGGTCTACTAATTTTGAAGAATACCCGTACTCGTTATCATACCAGGCGATCAATTTGAAGAATTTATCGTTCAGCTCAATCCCGGCTCCGGCATCAAAATTACAGGTATGCGGATCTGAAACATAATCCTGGCTTACCACTTCTTCCTCTGTATAAGAAATTACCCCTTTGTAATCTCCATCTGCAGCTTTCTTGAAAGCAGCCTTGATTTCGTCATAACTCGTAGACTTTTCAGTTTTTACGGTAAGGTCTACGACAGAAACATCTGTAGTTGGCACTCTAAATGCCATTCCCGTAAGCTTTCCTTTTAAGGAAGGGATCACTTTTGTTACTGCAACTGCAGCTCCGGTTGAACTTGGGATGATATTCGCCATCGCGCTTCTTCCCAGTCTAAAGTTTTTCTTCGACGGTGAATCAACTGTAAACTGAGTAGAAGTAGAGGCATGTACCGTAGTCATTAATCCTTCAACCAAACCAAATTCGTCATCGATCACTTTTGCAAGTGGTGCGAGACAGTTTGTAGTACAGGAAGCATTAGAAACGATATTCTGATCTGCTTTAACATCCTGGTGGTTTACCCCCATTACAAACATAGGAGCGGTTTTAGAAGGTGCTGAAATCACCACTTTTCTTGCTCCGGCATCAAGGTGAGCTTTTGCATTGTCAAGATCTGTAAAGATTCCGGTACAATCCATTACTACCTCAACTCCGGCATCACCCCACTTAAGATCTGCAGGATTTTTTTCTGAAGTTACCCTTATCTTATTTCCATCAACAAAAAGGCTTCCGTCTTTTACTTCAACAGAACCTTTATATTTTCCGTGTACTGAATCATATTTAAGCAGGTAAGCCAAATGATCTACATCCAGTAAATCGTTAATAGCTACAACTTCTACGTTTTCATTTTGGGCAGCAATTCGAAAGGCTATTCTTCCAATACGCCCAAATCCGTTAATTCCAATTTTTGTACTCATTTTCTTTGGTTTTTAATTATACCGAAGTGATGTCTGCCACCCTCCGTAATTCTTTATCTATTTTTGCATCACCTTTAATTGCAGTTAACAGGTCTACATGAACTACTTTTTGATGATGTATTCCAATCATAATTTCAGATTTACCTTTCATAAGAGCTTCTACTGCTCCAACACCCATTTTACTGGCCAACACGCGGTCAAAACAGCTTGGCGAACCGCCGCGTTGTATATGCCCCAGAACTGAAACCCTTATTTCATATTCGTCCATGTTCTCTTCAATATATGAAGCCAGCTCAAAGATGTTCTTTCCACTTTTTTCCCCCTCGGCAACAACGATAATACTGGAAGTCTTTCCAGATTTCTTACTTTTCCGCAGGGAATCAATAAGCCGTTCAACACCTAAATTCTCTTCCGGTATAAGGATTTCTTCAGCTCCGGCACCAATTCCACTATTTAAAGCAATATCACCGGCATCACGCCCCATTACCTCTATAAGAAAAAGCCTGTTATGGGAACTTGCCGTATCGCGAATCTTATCGATGGCTTCCACCACCGTGTTCAACGCAGTGTCATATCCCAGCGTAAAATCTGTTCCATTGATGTCATTATCTATGGTAGCAGGAATACCCACGGTAGGAAAACCAAATTCATTGCTGAAAAGCTGGGCTCCCGTAAAGGTTCCGTCTCCCCCAATCACTATTAAGGCATCCACTTTATTAGTTTGAAGGTTTTCAAAAGCTTTTTTCCTTCCTTCTTTAGTTTGAAATTCTTTGGAGCGGGTAGACTTTAAAAATGTTCCTCCTTTATTAATGATATTTCTAACCGAGCGAGCATCCAATGGCTCAAAATCGGCTTCTATAAGTCCCTGGTAACCTCTAAAAACGCCAGTGCATTCAAGTTTATAGAATGAACAGGCACGAACCACTGCTCGAATGGCAGCGTTCATTCCAGGAGCATCACCTCCGGAGGTTAGAACTGCGATGTTTCTAATATTTTCAACCATTTAGTCCAAAGCTAATCTCTTTCAAACCGATAACCTAATTTCGGAAAAAACTAAAACGTTTTCGGTTAATAACTAATAAAAAAAAGCCGCAGTTAAGCGGCTTTTTTCAAATATTTATGACTTTAACTACTTATTTATCAAAATTTTGTACTCCCAGGGGTTAAATTTTAGTTCCTGCTCTTTCGAAACAGAGAATTCAGTTCCACCCATATAGTCTTTAAAATTACCTTGCATTTCGGTTGTGAATGAAACAGGCTCTTTGCTCATATTCGCAATAAAATACAAAGTCTCTCCCTCTTTTTCTCTTTTGAAAAGCAGTACTTTTTCTTCCGCTGAATTCTTTACTGCCGTATAGGAAGCTTTATTCTTTCCACCATTCAATGCGGGATTTGTATTTTTTAGCTCTCCAAGTTTTTCAAGAATTGGGTATATTTTACCTTTGGTTTTCGGGATGGTATCTTTTTCAAAAAACAATAACCTTTTATCCATATCATATTCCTGTCCGCTATAGATCAACGGCATACCGGGAATGGTATAAGTCATGGCCAGCATTGCTTCTGATGCATCTCCCATGCGCTCTCTTACCGTTCCCGCCCAGGAGTTCTCATCATGATTGGTCACAAAATTCATTAGAAAATCGTCTTCCTGAAAAGTGGTATCGATCTTTTTCATATAATTATCCCAGTCTTTGGCATTTTTCTTACCCTGGGCGATCTCGTTCATTAAATGATGGCCTTCCCAGTTATAGCCCATTTCAAAAGCATTATGGAAAAGTTCTTTAGGATCCTGGGCTTCTGCCAGCATAATTAATGGTTTTTCCTCATTTAAGGTTTTGGCTGCCGACTCCCAGAAATCTGTAGGAACCGAGTGTGCCGCATCTGCTCGAAAACCATCAATATCATGCTCTTTTACCCAAAACAACATCTCTTCAATCATTTTCTGACGCAACTCCTCATTATCAAAGTTCAGATCTGCGACATCTGTCCAGCCCCAGGGTTCACCGGTGGCATCATTTATAGGATCTGTAATCTCGCCATCTTTTCCTTTTGTATAATATTCTGGATGCTCGGTAATCCAGGCATGATCCCAACCTGTATGATTGGCTACCCAATCCAGGATAACATACATGCCATTATCATGAGCAGTTTGCACCAGCTCATCAAAATCCTGCATATTTCCATGTTCCGGGTTTACGGCGGAATAATCTGAAATTGAATAATAACTGCCTAAATATTTCTTACGCTCTTCAGGATCTTCTATATCCTCCACATCTTTACCTCCGGTCGCTTTTCTATTCTTTTCAGAAATTGGATACATCGGCATTAGCCAGATCACTTTCACTCCTAATTCTTTTAACTGTGGAATATCTTTGGTGAAAGCATCAAAAGTACCTTCCGGAGAATATTGCCGAATATTTGCCTCATAGATCACCGCAGTTTCCATCATCTCATCACTAACTGGCGCAAGGCTGTCTTTTTTTGTTTCTTCTACAGAAGAATTTTCCTGATTAGATTCATTTTTGCATGATATCAGAAAACTGACTACCATTAAAAGCAATATTAGTTTTTTCATTTTATACAATTTTATCGATTGAATTAGTCGTTGAATTTAGTGGTAAAAAAATAGGCTCCGCGCTTAGGAAGTGTAAGAGTATTATTCCATTGCATCTTTTCTCCTGAAATCAAATTTTTAAACTCAAGTCCGTCAAATCCCAGTTCTTCAAATCTTTTTAAATCCAGGTTTACCGAATCTTCATTTCGGTTTAAGATCAATATCACTTTCTCATCATCTGAAATTCTCGAAATCAGATAAACTCCATTTTCCGGAGCGAAATGAATAGTTTGCCCATTCTGAATCGCTTTACTATCCTTACGGTAATTAAGAATAGTTTTCAAAAAAGACTGCATATCTTCCTGATCTTCAGTTAAGCCTTCCCCCGTAAAAGCATTGACTTCGCTGTCTTCCCAACCCCCCGGAAATTCTGTTCGTATCAAGCCATGATCGCCCGGATTTTCAGAATCGTCCATTAAAATTTCAGTTCCGTAATAAATTTGAGGAATTCTGGGAAGCATCAAAATATAACTTAAAGCCATTTTCGTATTCGGAATATCTTCTTTAAGCTGAGTAAAAATTCTACTCATATCATGGTTGTCCGGAAATATCATAATATTTTCGGGAGACTCATAGGCAAAATCGTTAGCCAGTCCGGTATACAATTTATCCAGCCCGCGTTCCCAGCCCTGATCTTCATTGAGGCCTTCAACGATCTTAGATTGCATGGCAAAGTCCATGGTACTTGGCAGATTGGAATCATAGCCATTATCTACGCCATCCTGCCAGTATCTTATTAGAAGCGGATTATTGCTCCACTCCTCGCCAACAATATTAAAGTTAGGGTATTCGGTCATGATCGCTCCGGCCCAGTCGCTCATAAAAGCTTTATCGGGATAAGGATAGGTGTCCTGGCGAATGCCACCAAGGCCTAAAGTTTCTATCCACCAGATGCTATTCTGAATTAGATATTTAGCCATAAAAGGATTTCGCTGATTTAGATCTGGCATGGTATCTACAAACCAGCCTTCACTTAATTTCTTTTTATCAACTTCTGAAGCATACAAATCCATATTGGCAGTTCTCTTATGGTTAGAATGAATCATTTTTTCTCCGTTTTCATATAACTCCTGATAATTAATCCAGTTGTTAAACGGAAGATCGTCCATCCACCAGTGTTCTACGCCGGCGTGGTTCGCTACCTGGTCCATGATTAGCTTTATTCCTCTTTCATCTGCTTTCTGAGCCAGTTCTTTATACTCCTCCAGTGTTCCAAAACGCGGATCTACTTTATAGAAATCGGTCATGGCATACCCGTGATAAGAACCAGATTTCATATCATTAATAAGTAGCGGAGAAGACCAAAGCGCCGTAAAACCCATTTCATCTATATAATCCAGGTGCTCTATAATTCCACGAATATCACCACCATGACGGGCATAATCATCACTTCGATCTATGCTTTTTTCATTTAAAGTTTTATCGATATCGTTGGAAGGATCTCCATTTGCGAAACGATCTGGAGTGATTAGATATACCGCATCGGTATTATCAAAACCCACATAATCTTCCGCAGGTTTTGTACGGGATTTTAGTTGATAATTATAAGTTTCATTCTTTCCATCAGGCATTTTGAAAATGAGGTCGAAATTTCCCGGTTTAGCTGTTTCTGAAATTTTAAGATCCAAAAAGAGGTAATTCGGACTATCGGCACGATGGACCTGTTCCAGGCTCACTCCCGGATAATCTAATTCGAGGGTCGCTTTTCCAATATTTTCACCATAGACCATTAGCTGAAGTTCAGCATCTTCAAATCCAAGCCACCAGTTTGGTGGCTCTACTCTTTCAATTTGAGCCAGGGCATTAAATCCTGTTACTAGAAAAGCAATTAAAAATAAATTTTTCATATCATAAATATTTGAAAAAGGCTTCCTCAGTACTCAGGAAGCCTCTAAAATTTTAAGCACTCACCGGTGTATTTGGCATTACCGCAACCGGCTCTCCATTTACAAGAATATCCAAAGAATCATTTCCTTCCAGGGTAAATTCTGTCTTATCTGCAGACACATCCACCTTCAGGATTCGATCTCTAAAATTCACTTTGAAAGAATAGGCTTTCCATTGTTCCGGAATTTGAGGTTTAAAAGAAAGTTGATCGTTCTCTACCCGCATTCCACCAAAACCTTCTACAATGCTCATCCATGTTCCAGCCATACTGGTGATGTGGCAACCTTGCTCCACTTCCTTGTTATAATCATCCAGATCCAGCCTTGAAGTTCTTACATAAAAATCGTAAGCCTGTTCCATCCTACCAAGAACCGCCGCCTGAATACTATGTACACAGGGAGACAACGAAGATTCATGAACGGTTAACGGCTCATAGAAATCAAAATGCTTTTCAAGTTCTTCTTTGCTGAAATGATCTTCAAAGAAATAGAATCCCTGTAACACATCTGCCTGCTTGATATAGCAGGATCTCAAAATTCTATCCCAGCTCCATTTCTGGTTGATGGGGCGCTGTTTTTTATCCAATTCGGCCACGGGAATGATCTCCTTGTCCAGAAATCCATCCTGCTGAAGATACACTTCATATTCCTCGGAATATGGAAAATACATTTCTTCGGCTACTTCTTTCCACTTAGATAATTCTCCTTCATTAAGGGCTGTTAACCCCATTACACGCTTGTAATCATCTTCATACCCATCCTTTACTTTGTCTATCATTAACAGACAGTATTCAATACACCATTTAGCTATATAATTGGTATACCAGTTATTATGAACGTTGTTTTCATATTCATTAGGACCGGTAACACCAAGAATCACATACTTGTTCTTTTGTTTGCTGAAGTTTGCCCTTTGATGCCAGAACCTGGCAATAGCGATCATAACTTCCAGTCCTTTTTCAGGAATATAACTGAAGTCGCCGGTAAAACGAACATAGTTATAAATGGCAAAAACCATGGCACCGTTACGATGAATTTCCTCAAACGTGATCTCCCATTCATTATGACTTTCCTCCCCATTCATAGTCACCATAGGGTATAAAGCAGCACCGTTTATAAAACCAAGTTTACTGGCATTTTCCTTTGCTTTTTCTAAATGATGATGTCTGTAGGTAAGTAGTTTTCTGGCAACTTCCTGATCTTTTGTCGCCATATAAAACGGGATACAATATGCTTCGGTATCCCAATAGGTACTACCACCATATTTCTCCCCGGTAAAACCTTTTGGACCAATATTCAGTCTTTCATCTTTACCTAAATAAGTCTGATTCAGCTGAAAAATATTGAAACGGATTCCCTGTTGCGCTTTTACATCTCCAGAAATGGTAATATCTGCCATTTCCCAGATCGCTACCCAGGCTTCTTTTTGTTCATTCTTTAGCTGATCAAAATTCTTATCCAAAGCTTCCTCTAAAACTAATGCCGCAGCCGAAATTAAATCAGCTTTTTTATGGTTCATATCGGTAACATAACCGGCATATTTTATGATCCCGGCTGTTTCACCTTTATTTGCAGCTACCGAATAAGAAAAAGAAAGTCTGTCTTCCCCTGTTCTCACTTCAGGAATTTGAGTTTCTTTTTCTCCATTCAGAAGAATTTCAGATTGCATATAGGTGCCTACATGAAATTCAGTCTTCAGGGTTTTAGATACTATAAATCCGCGCTCCTCTTCATGCTTTACTTCCAGAGTTTCCCAGAAACGTTCTTCCCAGTTAGCATCGGTATTGGTGATACTTCCATCTAAATAGGGGTCAAAACGGACTTCAGCATCCATATTTAAAGGAGTTACTTCAAATTTTATAACGCCTAATTCATCTTCTACAATAGAAAGAAAACGAATTGCTTTTACCTCTATTTCCACTCCGTTAGGTAGCGTTGCTTCAAAAGTCCGAGCCAGATAACCTTCTTTCATATTTAATTCCCTGCGGAAATTCTTTACATTCTTACAGGTATAAAGATCTAAGGCTTCATCATTCACAAAAACATTGATCCCAATCCAGTTTGGAGCATTTAATACCTTTGCAAAATATTCCGGGTAACCATTTTTCCACCAGCCTACTTTAGTCTTATCTGGATAATAAACACCTCCAATATAACTTCCCTGAAAACTGGGTCCTGAATATTGTTCTTCAAAATTGGCCCTTTGGCCCATCGCCCCATTGCCAATGCTGAATAAGCTCTCTGAAGATTTTACTCTTCCTGCATCGAATTCTTCTTCAATAATGGACCACTCGTCCGGTTTTATATAATCCTGATTCATTACTTCTCGTTTCTCAATAATTTTTCAATAAATTCTATTTCAATTTCAGTGAAATCGGCGAAAACATAATCTGCTTCATGAAGCACTTTTTCATTGCCAATTCCAATACTTTTCATCTTCCCGATATTGGCGGCATGTACTCCTGCAACCGAATCTTCAAAGACCACACAGTTTTGTGCAGTTGTATTTAATTTTTCAGCTGCGATAAGAAATACTTCGGGATCTGGTTTTGCTTTAGTTACATCTGTACCATCCACGATAGCATCAAATTTATCATAGAGATCAATCTTTTTCAAGATAGTTCTGGCGTTCTTACTGGCAGAACCAAGCGCAAAAGGAATCTTATGTTCCATTAGATAACTTAAAATCTTAGGAACTCCTGGTAGAATTTCAGACTTATCCATTTCATCCACATAAGAGAGATAATTTTCATTTTTAAGAGCCATCTGCCTATGGAAGTCTTCTTCAGAGAGTTCCATCTCTCCCCATTTAAGAATTTTCTTTAAGGATTCTATTCGGCTTACTCCTTTTAACTGCTCATTCTGTGCTTCGGTAAAATCGAAACCGAGATCATTAGCCAGTTTTCTCCACGCCAAAAAATGAAATTTGGCGGTATCTACTATCACTCCATCCAGATCGAATATGAATGCTTTATGATTGCTCATCTATATTTATTCTTTTATTTGTTTGAACTCTGAGGGTTAAAAGCCCCGATAAGATCATGGAACCACCTCCCACCATTAAAGCGTAGATAGGTTCTCCATTAAATAATTCTTTAACAAGGAAACCAAGAATGGTCGCCGCTACAATTTGAGGGATCACAATAAAGAAGTTGAAAACTCCCATATAATAACCCATTTTTGAAGATGGTAAAGCACCAGATAACATCGCGTAAGGAATAGATAAAATACTGGCCCAGGCCACACCAACTCCTACCATTGCTAATAATAACCCAACTTTATCACCTAAAAAATAAACTGAAATTAGACCAAGACCTCCCATGGTCAGGGCAAGTAGATGGGTTATTTTATTACTTGTTCTCCTGGCTAAGACCGGCAACAAAAATGCTACCGCCGCCGCTACCCCATTGTATACGGTGAACATCACTGTCACCCAATCAGCAGCATCATTATATGATTCTGAAGTGGTATCTGTAGTTCCAAAAACGTGGCCTGTTACTGCGGGAGTGGTATAGATCCACATGGAAAATAAAGCGAACCAGGAAAAGAACTGCACCCACGCCAATTGCTTCATGGCCGGAGGCATATTCAACATATCGGTAATAATGATGGTGAAGCCATTACGAACCTTATTTTTTCGTAAGCTGGAAACTACCATAAAGAGTAAACCCGCGATGATTAAACCTATGAATAGAATATATAGCTCTTTGGTGAGCCCATTCTGAAAAATAAGAAATGAAATGACCACCCCAATAATTGTCATTACCAAACCGGTAATGAACTGGTTACGAATATTCTTAGATTTATCTACTACCTCAACACGTGCCGGTTTATCTTTAAGCTTTTCCTTCTCAAATGCTTCTAATTCTTCAGGAGAATATTCTTTAGATTTGATCACCGTCCAGATAACGGCCAGGAAGAAAACTACCCCTCCAACATAAAAAGACCATTTAACCGAATCTGGTATAATACCTTCAGGAGCTGTATTGCTTATCCCGAACCAGTTGGTGAACATATAAGGAAGCATTGACCCAACTACGGCTCCTACTCCAATAAAAAAGCTTTGCATGGCAAAGCCCAGTGTTCTCTGCCTATCGGGTAAATTATCCCCAACAAATGCCCTGAAAGGTTCCATCGAAATATTAATGGAAGCATCCATCATCCATAATGTTCCGGCCGCAACCCAAAGAGTTGGGGAATTCGGCATTATAAATAAGGCTATTGAAGAAAGAATTGCGCCAATGAGAAAATAAGGTCTTCGTCTTCCCAATCTCGTCCACGTTTTATCACTGAAATACCCAATGATTGGCTGAACTACAAGACCGGTCACAGGTGCTGCAATCCAGAGGATTGGAATATCCTCTACGCTTGCTCCAAGAGTTTCAAAAATCCTTGAAGTGTTGGCATTTTGTAAGGCAAAACCGAATTGAATTCCCAGAAATCCGAAACTCATATTCCAGATCTCCCAGAAGCTTAAGGTACGTTTACGCATATCGTATTTTTTATCGTCTACGATAAGCACTAAGACTTATCAAAACTTAATAAAGGTAGGAAGTAAAAATATAAGTTTTGATAAATTTCAACGAGGGCAAATATATGTATTTTTTAAAACGAACGCCTTATTTCTTCGATTTTGTTGAATTTCGCGTTACAAGTTCGGTCTCCACAATAATGGTTTTATAGTAATCATCTTCGCTTGGCGTACGTTCTAATTTCTCGATCAAAAGTCGGGCAGATTCTTCTCCCATCTTCATCCCATGCTGACTTACCGTTGTTAAGCTCGGAATAAACCTCTTTGATAATTCACCATCGGTGAAACCAATAACTGAAACATCTTCGGGCACCTTTTTTCCCTGTTCCTGAATTGTCTTTATGGCAGAAATAGCAAAATGTTCGTTGACAGCAAAAACGCCATCTACTTTTTTATTCTTCAGAAATTCCTCAATTTCAGCCTCACTATTCTCCATTTCCTCAATCTTCAGGATTAAATCTTCATTTATTTCGATATTATTTTCAACCAAAGCCTGTTTATACCCGTGAGTACGCAGTTTTCCCACACTCACATAATCTACCGTAGATATTAAAGCAATGTTTTTACATCCACAGTCTATTAGATACTGAACGGCTTTTTTTCCGCCGGTAACATCATCTATAATTACCTTATCACAGGCTATATCGTCTACCACCCTGTCAAATAACACCAATGGCATTCCCTGGTTAATCGCCTCCTTTAGGTGGTGATAATCTCCTTTTTGCATGGTTTCCTTGGCAAGGGAAAGAATAAAACCATCGGTGCTTCCATTGGCAAGCATTTCCATATTCAGGACTTCCTTATCAAATGAATTATCTGAAAGACAAACAAAAACGTTATATCCCATTTCATTGGCAACCTTTTCTACTCCACTAATAACTGTAGTGAAGAAATGGTGTACAATCTCCGGAATGATTATTCCTATAGTTTTGGTCTTTCGATTTTTAAGACTTAAAGCTATATTATTGGGCTTATAATTATAGTGTTTTGCAAAAGCCTTTATCTTCTCCCGGGTTTCTTCCCCAATTTCAGGACTATCCCTAAGGGCTTTTGAAACGGTAGAAATTGATACTTCTAATTCTTTCGCAATTTTTTTAAGGGTAAGTTTTGGCTTCATTTAGGTTGTATATTCTTAAAAATGTAAGGCTTAAATTTTCGAGTCAGCAAATTAACCATATTTTAATTGGCAAAGTCTTAAGAACAAAAAGTTTTCAACACGAAAACGTTTTCGTCGCAGTAATAACGCTATCTCACCGAGTATTGGTAAAGAATTTACATACATTTAACCTCAGGAAGTAAAGATATAAGGTTAATTTTTAGTAAAACCAATAGAAAATTTATGAAAACTTTAATTAAAAGTGCATTGTTTATGCTGTTTCTGCTACCAATGAGCTTTTTTGCCCAAAACACCGTTAGCGGTACTGTGATAGAAAGCGCCACAGGTTTACCAATTCCAGGTGTAAATGTAATTGTTCAGGGTACTTCAAATGGTACTACAACAGATTTTGACGGTAATTATACGATTGAAAATGTTGCCAATGACGATATTCTTACCTTCTCCTTTTTAGGCTTTGCTACTCAGGAGATTCCTTATGAGGGACAGGCTACTTTAGACGTTTCGCTAGACGAAGATGCAGCTTCCCTTGATGAAGTTGTATTAATAGGTTATGGTGCAACTACCGAACAGGATGCAACCGGTGCCGTAGATAAAATTTCACCGGAATCATTCAACCAGGGAGCCGTGGTATCCCCTCAGGAGCTTATCGCAGGTAAATCTGCCGGGGTTCAAATTACTCCAAGTGGTGGTGCGCCAGGCGAAGGTGGAACTATTCGTATTCGTGGAGGTGCATCACTTTCAGCTTCCAATGATCCATTAATTGTTGTAGACGGTGTTCCATTAGATCAACGAGGAGTACAGGGATCAAGGAATGCACTCAACTCCATTAATCCTAATGAAATCGAAAACTTTGTGATTTTAAAGGATGCAGCCGCCACTTCCATTTACGGTTCCAGGGCTTCTAATGGGGTAATCCTTATCACTACCAAGACAGGAAAAAAAGATTCCCCGTTTCAATTTACCTATGACGTGAAAATTTCCGCAGGAAAAATTATGGATAAGGTAGATGTGCTAAATGCTGATCAATTTAGAGAGCTTATCCAAAACACACCAGGTACCAATCCTGATTTATTAGGAGATACCAGTACAGATTGGCAAGACCAAATCTATCAAACTGCAGAAGGTGTGATACATAACCTCACTGCTTCTCAGGGATTCGGTAATTTTTATTATCGTGTCAATTTTAACCATACAGAGGAAAAAGGAGTACTCAAAAGGGATTATTATGAAAGGAATGCACTAAATATAGCTCTGAATCAGGATTTATTTGACAATAAACTTAAGTTCACTCTAACTTCGAAAAACAGTCTTGATCAAAATAGATTTGCCAATCGGGGAGCAATTGGAGCTGCGGTAGCTTTTGACCCTACCCAGCCAATATTTGACCCGGGCAGTCCTTTTGGCGGCTATTTTGAATTTACCAGACAAACCGATGATGGAATCACTCAACAAAACCTGGCGACGAAAAACCCTCTTGCCCTTCTGCAGCTAACAGATGACTCTAACCAGGTAAGAAGATCTATTACCAATTTAAATACAGAATATAGATTTCATTTTCTGCCAGAACTAAAGGCAGTGGTAAATGCAGGATTTGATTATGCCGAAGCAGACGGAAGTACTTTTACTCCTTTAACTTCCGCAGCAAATACAACCAATATAGAACAGTTTAGTAATTACGATAATATAAACCGTAACCTTTTATTGGATACCTACTTAAATTATAAGAAACAGATAGACTTCTTTGACACTGATATAGATCTTACTGCAGGACATTCTTTCCAGGAATTTTACAGTTATTCTAACAGTGTTGGAACTGAACAGGATCAGATCATAGATTTTCCAGAAAGCATTAACCGTAATGCGCTGGAATCTTACTTCGCGAGGGCAAGTTTTGATATTAATAATCGATATTTAATTTCAGGAAGCTTCCGTGCAGATGGTTCTTCAAGGGTGGCACCACAAAACAGGTGGGGATATTTCCCTGCCGCTTCTGTAGGCTGGAAAGTTCATAACGAAGCATTTCTGGAGAATTCTAATTTTTTAACACAACTTAAATTAAGGGCCGGATATGGAGAAACAGGAAATTATGAAATTGGAAGAAATTATGGATACCTAGGTCTTTACACTCCAAGTATAGGTGGAGCGAGGTACCAATTTGGCAATGAATTTGTACCAACTTTAAGACCAGAAGAATTCGATGAAAATTTGAGATGGGAAACATTGATTAATTATAATGCTGGTATAGATTTTGGATTTTTTGACAATAGGTTGAGTGGATCTATAGATGGATATTATCGGGAAACTAAAGATCTAATTGCTACTGTTCCCGTTCCTGCTGGTGCAAACCTTTCAGATCAATTATTAACTAATGTGGGAGCTACGGTGAGTAAAGGGATTGAAATAGGCCTTACTGGGGATATCGCCCGTAGTGAAAACTTTAACTGGACCCTCAACTACAATATCACCTTTCAGGAACGTGAAATTACGGAACTGAGTCTGGGAGAAAACCCAAACTTCTTTATCCCACAAGGAGGTATAAGCGGTGGAGTTGGTAATACTGTCCAATTATGGAAAGAAGGTTTTGACCCTACGACATTTTTCGTATTCCGTCAGGTTTATGATCAAGAAGGAAACCCAATCGAAGGCGCTTACGTAGATGTAAATGGCGACAACCAAATTACTGAAGCTGACAGACAGGCTTATAAAAAAGCCACGCCAGATTATTTTATGGGACTTACCAATACTATGAATTATAAAAATTTCGACCTGAATTTTACCTTCAGGGGAAATTTTGGAAATTATATCTATAATAATACTCAGTCTGCCAATGGATTTATTGAAGCAGGGACTAATACTCCTTCCGATTATTATTCTAATCTGAATGCAAATGTATTGGAAACAGGCTTTGAGAATAGTCAGTTTTTTTCAGACTATTATATAAGAAGTGCAGATTTTGTAAAATTAGATAACCTAAGTATTGGATATACCGTAGCAGGAGAAGAGGTAGATTTTAGAGCTTCAGTTACAGCTTCTAATGTGTTGACCATAACTAACTATGAAGGATTGGATCCTGAAGTATTTGGAGGGATAGACAATAATTTCTATCCAAGATCAAGAAGATATGTACTTGGATTAAGTATTACTTTTTAAGAATGAACAGAAAAATATATAAAACAATGGGTAATAAATTTAAATACACGCTACTGGTTTTCTTTGGTTTGGCCATATTATGGTCTTGCGAGAGTGAATTAGATCTTAAGCCGGAAGATAACAGGCAAACTGCGGCTTCAGCTTTTGAAGACCCTGAAGCTTATAGGCAGTTTTTAGCAAAACTCTATGCTGGCTTTGCTGTTAGCGGTCAGGATGGACCCGCTGGAGACCCTGACCTTTCAGGATTAGATGAAGGATTTTCTCAGTATATGCGTTTGTACTGGAAAATGCAGGAATTAACAACAGATGAGGCAGTAATTGGATGGAATGATGGAACCATAAAAGATCTCCACTCACAAACCTGGACTTCTGGAAACGAATTCATTAGAACTATGTACTCCAGGATCATGTACCAAATTGCTCAAAGCAATGAATTCCTGAGACAAACTGAACCCGGAGCACTCGATTCCAGAGGGGTAGACGATAATTTGAGGCAAGAAATAGATATTTATAGAGCTGAAGCCAGGTTTCTTAGAGCTTTGAGTTACTGGCACGCACTGGATCTTTTTGGTAATCCACCTTTTGTGACTGAAGAAAGTCCTGTGGGTGCTTTTTTACCAGAGCAAATTCAAAGTGCTGAACTTTTCGATTATATAGAAAGTGAATTACTGGCAATAGAAAGCACTTTGGTAGCAGCCAGGCAACATGAATATGGACGTGCAGACAAGGCCGCGGCCTGGATGCTTTTATCTAAGCTTTATCTTAATGCTGAAAAATATTCTGGCGAAACACGATATGCTGATGTAATTACCTATACAGAAAAAGTTATCAATGCCGGTTATGGCCTGGTAGACGATTACCAGAAGTTATTTCTTGCTGATAATAATACGAACGGTGCGCAAGAGGAAGTTATATTCCCTATTACTTTTGACGGTCTTAATACTCAGGCCTACGGCGGTTTAACTTTCGTTATCCATGCCTCGGTTGGTGGGGAAATGAATCCTGATGATTTTGGAATCAATGGCGGATGGGCTGGACTTAGAACCACTTCTGCACTGGTAAACAAATTTTTGGATGATAATGATAATCCTATTGAAGAGGTTGAGGACGAACGTGCACTTTTCTTTACTGAAGGCCAAACAAAAGAAATTGAAGACATTTCCAGTTTCACAGATGGTTATGCTGTAACAAAATTTAAAAATGTAGATGTTAATGGAAATCCAGGATCAGATCCTACAGGAGACTTTCCGGATACCGATTTTCCAATGTTCCGTCTTGCAGATGCCTATTTAATGTACGCAGAAGCTGTGTTAAGAGGTGGTGGCGGTAGTCAGCAGACTGCTATTGGCTATATAAACCAATTGAGGCAACGTGCTCTTGGAGATGATAACAATATAAGCGCTACTGACCTTGATCTTGATTTTATCATTGATGAAAGAGCCCGGGAACTCTACTGGGAAGCACATCGCAGAACAGATTTAATACGTTTTAACCTATTCTCTGAAAGAGGTATCTGGCCATATAAAGGCGGAGTGCCACAAGGTGCCACTACAGAAGCTTTTAGGGACCTCATGCCAATACCGGCTTCAGATTTAGGGGTAAACACCAACTTAGTACAAAATCCAGGATATTAATATTATAAAAGATTCAAAATGAAAAAGTTTTTAATTTTATTTCTAACAATAATTGCCTTTGGAGGATTTACCTCCTGTGAGCATGATGACGATGTTGTTTTTGTAGCACAACCAGATCCGGAAGGCGTGGCGTTTACTAATTCTTTTGCAGAAAATTATACGTTAATTTCTGCAGCGTCTAACAACCTGGCAGAAAGGTTTGTATGGAACGAAGTGAATTTTGATGCACCAACTACAGTAACCTATGAATTACAGGCTTCTACGACTTCAGATTTTAGTGATCTTGTAGTTATAGGTACTACTTCTGAAACTAACATGGGCGTTACCGTAGGCCAAATGATGGATCTTGCCGAAGATGCTGGTCTTGACAATGATCCTACTACCGCAGAATTGCCAAATTCAGGACAAATATTCTTCAGGGTTCGAGCCTATGCCGGCACAGATGGCAGCAATGGATTGGTAGAAACCTCGCAGGTAAAATCGCTTAGTGTTACATTGCCTGAAATTGGGGAAGAAGAAGAGGAAACCAAAACAGAATTGTTCCTGGTAGGTAGTGCTACCGCCGCAGGTTGGGATAATAATAATAACAATACACCGCTTTTCAGAGATTCAGAAAATGATAATCTATATTATTTCCAGGGTAATTTTACTGCGGGTGAATTTAAATTACTGGAAATAAGAGGAATGTGGCAGCCACAATGGGGAACCGATGATGGAACAACTCTGGCCGTAAACCCTGGAGATGGAACAGATCCGGGAGTTTTTGCCATTGATTCTGAAGGATATTACAGTTATACTTTTAATACAGATGACATGACCTTCACTAAGGAATCTATTGACGCAAGCAGTGCTGATACTTATGGAAGTATTGGTGTAATTGGTACGGCAACTACCGGCACCGATGAAGGATGGAACGCTGATATGGACCTTACTCAATCCTCTTTTAATCCGCATATCTGGTATAGCACAGAAATGCAATTATTTGACGGAGAAATGAAGTTCAGGGCAAATGATGCCTGGGATGTAAATTGGGGTGGCGACACCGAAATAAGTGGAAAAAGCACAATGAATGGTCCTAATATTCCAGTAAGTGAAGGAACTTATGAGATTTGGTTCAATGATCTTGATGGCAGGTATATTCTTATTCCTGTTGGAGAGGAATAAAACCAGAAAAATAAAAAGGCTGCCTGAAGTGCAGCCTTTTTATTAAAAAATACAACTTATGAAAACTATATATAAATCGGTTTTAGTACTCATCTTCTCAGTTATCTTATCTTCCTGTTCTGAAGATGATGATAACCAGGTAGTTGATCCTACAGATGATGTTACCGAAATTCCGGAGAACCCGGAACCTAAAGCTATAGACCTTTCTGCTTATGACAATGGCAGCAGAGTGATGATGCAGGCATTTTACTGGGATGTGGAACCACGTTTTGAATGGTGGAACAATCTTTCTGATAAAGTTCCTGGTTGGGCAGATGCCGGTGTAGATCGCATATGGCTCCCCCCTGCGTCCAAAGGCCAGTCCGGTGGATATTCCATGGGATATGACCCTTCAGATTATTTCGACTTTGGTAATTTTGAACAACATGGTACGGTAGAAACCAGGTTTGGTTCCCGTGAGGAATTAGAAAATCTTATTTCTGTCGCACACGATAACAAACTTGAGGTGATTGCAGATATCGTGCTTAATCATAATTCTGGTGGCGGACTTCAGTACAATCCTTTCCGCGATAAGGAAACTTATACCTTATTTGATGAAGAACATGGAAATGCTTCGGGAATGTTCAATAGAAATTTTAATCATTTTCATCCTAACGATATTAGCCAAAGTGATCCAGGTAACCTTTTCTTTTCAGAGCAGGATGTAGATCATGATGTACCTTATGTTCAGGAATGGTTCTGGGAGAAGGATAATTCTGTCGCGAAATATTACAAAAATACCATGGGCTTTGATGGCTGGCGTTTTGATTATGTAAAAGGTTTTGAACCATGGGTAGTAACAGAATGGCTGGATGAAGTTGGAGGATTTTCAGTAGGTGAGAATTTTGACGGAAACCCGGATGTTCTTAGGGATTGGATAGAAGCTTCAGGTTCTCCGGCATTCGATTTTTCAACTTTTTACAAATTAGAAGAAAGCCTGGATCGTTTTGAAGACCTTTCCAATCTGGAAAAGGATATGTTATGGAAGACACATCCTGAAAAAGCTGTGACTTTTACCGCAAATCACGATACAGAGAAAGATGAAAATGTAGATAATTATATTGCTTCAGAAAATAAATTAAAAGCCTATGCATATATTCTAACGCATCCAGGTTATCCAACTATTTTTTATCTAGATTATGAAAATGCTGATTTTCAGGAAGAAATAAAAAGAATGATCATCATTCATAACAGTATCGCCACCGGAGATACAGAAATTCTTTATTCAGATAAAGACGAGTATATAATGAAAAGAAGCGGTACGGGTTCAAATCCTGGATTAATTCTGTATATTAGCCTCAATAATAATACAAAAAGACGAACAGTAAGTTCTAATTGGAATAATGTTACCCTCATGGATTACAGTGGTAACACAACATACAACCCTACCTCCGATGAAAATGGGATGGTTCAGATTGAAGTACCGGCAAATGGATATGCCATTTATTCAATCACTGAATAAACCTTTTATTTTGAATTTTCATAGGTGTTAATTCAATGAAGGCCCCGTCGTAACTGACGGGGCTTCTTTTTTTTGGAATATTCCTATCTTCCCTATAATTATCCATATAAATTTTCGAAGTTTTCGTTTGGAATTTCAATTCTTATCCACAATAATTAGAAAGGACAAAAATTCAAACCTCTAAATAATTATTTTCATTATTTGTCAACTTTTTATTGTTAGTAAATTTTCAATTAATTGATTTTCAGCCTACTAACATATTTTTCTTGATAACTTTTTTTGGACCACTTGTAAATTATATGAATTCTTTGTTTAGTTTTATACCACTCGAATAACGAAATTCTAACTTAAAAATCTCATTTATATGCCTGTACAAGAAAAACCAGTCGTTCCAAATACATATACACAGGAACAGGCTTATGAAGCATCTCTGGAATACTTCAAAGGAGATGACCTGGCTGCCAGGGTTTGGGTTAACAAATATGCCCTTAAAGATTCTGAAGGAAACATTTATGAACTTACCCCTGATGATATGCACAGGCGTATCGCAAAAGAAATTGCGCGCGTTGAAAAGAAGTATCCCAACCCGATGAGTGAGGATGAAGTTTTCGATCTAATTAAAAATTTCAAATATATCGTACCACAGGGAAGCCCTATGGCAGGAATTGGGAATCCTTACCAGGTTGGTTCGCTTTCCAACTGTTTTGTAATAGGGAATGATGGTGTTTCAGATTCTTATGGTGGTATTATGAAAATTGACCAGGAGCAGGTACAATTGATGAAACGCCGCGGTGGAGTTGGGCATGACCTTTCCCATATACGCCCAAAAGGATCGGCGGTTAAGAACTCAGCCCTTACATCTACTGGTATTGTTCCGTTTATGGAGCGTTACTCTAATTCGACCAGGGAAGTAGCTCAGGACGGTCGTCGTGGAGCACTTATGCTATCTGTTTCTATAAATCATCCAGATGCGGAAGATTTTATCGATGCTAAAATGGAACAGGGAAAAGTCACAGGCGCCAATGTTTCTGTAAGGATTGATGATGACTTTATGAAAGCGGTTAAAAACAACGGAAATTATACGCAGAAGTATCCTGTTTTCAGCAAAGAGCCAAAATTCTCAAAAGATATTGAAGCTGAAAAGCTTTGGAAGAAAATTGTTCATAACGCATGGAAATCGGCTGAACCGGGGATTTTATTCTGGGATACCGTGATTAATGAATCAGTGCCAGATTGCTATGCAGATCTAGGGTATAAAACAGTATCTACAAACCCATGTGGTGAAATCCCTTTGTGTCCATACGACTCCTGCCGTTTACTGGCAATTAACCTGTTTTCTTATGTAGAAGAGCCGTTTACAGATAAAGCGCATTTCAACTTCGATTTATTTAAAAAACACGTGGGTGCTGCACAAAGGATCATGGATGATATTATTGATCTGGAACTGGAAAAGATCGACAATATTTTGTCTAAAATTGATGCCGATCCCGAAAATGAGGAAATCAAAGCAGTAGAAAAAAATCTCTGGCTGAACATTCGTAAAAAAGCCTATGAAGGCAGAAGAACCGGAATTGGTATCACTGCGGAAGGAGATATGCTTGCTGGCCTTGGAATTAAATATGGTAGTAAGGAAGGAATCGATTTTTCAGTAGATATTCATAAAAAGATCGCACTTGCCGCTTACCGTGCTTCCGTAGATACCGCCAAGGAACGAGGCGCTTTTTCAATCTTCGATTCTGAAAGGGAAAAAGAGAATCCCTTTATTTTAAGACTGAAGGAAGCTGATGAAAAGCTTTATTATGATATGCTGGAATACGGGAGAAGAAATATTGCCCTTCTTACCATTGCTCCTACCGGTACTACCAGTTTAATGACGCAGACTACTTCTGGAATTGAGCCGGTTTTTCTTCCTGTTTATAAAAGACGAAGAAAAGTAAATCCTAACGATAAAAATTCACGGGTAGATTTTGTAGACGAAGTTGGGGATTCCTGGGAAGAATATGTAGTTTTTCACCATCGATTCAAAGAGTGGATGACGGCTAATGGGCATGATATCAATAAGAATTACTCTCAGGAAGAACTTGACAAACTGGTGAAGTTATCTCCTTATTATCAGGCTACTTCTAACGACGTGGATTGGCTAAGTAAAGTGAAAATGCAGGGAGCCGTACAAAAGTGGATAGATCATTCTATAAGTGTAACCATCAACCTGCCGAATAATGTAGATGAAGACCTGGTAGGGAAACTTTACCTGGAAGCATGGGAAGCCGGATGTAAAGGAGTTACTGTTTATCGTGACGGTTCAAGATCTGGTGTACTAATCTCTAATGAAGAGAAAAAAGAAGAGGAAACAGAGGAGAATTCAGGAGGATTCCCGCTAAAACGTCCTCAAACCTTAACCGCTGATGTGGTACGCTTCCAGAATAATAAGGATAAATGGATCGCTTTTATCGGACTGGTGGATGGTCGTCCTTATGAGATCTTTACAGGTTTTGCAGATGATGAAGAAGGAATTTTAATTCCGCGTTGGGTAAATGAAGGCCTAATCATTAAAAACAGAAATGAAGACGGAACCTCACGCTACGATTTTCAGTATCAAAATAAAAGAGGCTACAAAACTACCATTGAAGGGCTTTCGCATAAATTCAATCCTGAATTCTGGAATTACGCAAAATTGATTTCCAGTACGCTAAGGCATGGAATGTCTATAGATAATGTGGTAGACCTCATTAACAGTTTACAGTTGAACAGTGAATCTATCAATACCTGGAAAAATGGTGTGGTAAGAGCGCTTAAACGCTACATCGCCGACGGAACTGTGGCCAAAAAGGAAAAATGTGCAAACTGTAATTCTTCCAATTTAATTTACCAGGAAGGATGCTTGACCTGTAAGGACTGTGGTTCTTCGAAATGTGGTTAATATTCTGTGTTAATTGTAAAAAGGCTTCCCATTTTGGAAGCCTTTTTTGTTACTAAGAAACTTGTCATTCCGATACGCAACGTAACGGAGTGAGAAATCTTTTAAAAAATACCAACTTAAAGAGATCTCTCCCTTTGGTCGAGATGACTTTTATTAGCTCAAACATATAAAAACATGTCTTTGCGAGCGGAGTGATATCGGAGTGAAGCAAACTTAGGACAAGATATAGCAAATATGGGACTGCCGCGCTACACTGCGTTTCGCTCGCAGTGACACCCACATCCAAGTGCATAATACTCCTAATAACAATTGGCTTCCAAAGATCATTTTCGATACGAAGCACAACGGAGTGAGAAATCTTTTAAATAATACCAACTTAAAGAGATCTCTCCCTTTGGTCGAGATGACTTTTATTAGCTCAAACATATAAAAACATGTCTTTGCGAGCGGAGTGATATCGGAGTGAAGCAAACTTAGGACAAGATATAGCAAATATGGGACTGCCGCGCTACACTGCGTTTCGCTCGCAGTGACACCCACATCCAAGTGCATAATACTCCTAATAACAATTGGCTTCCAAAGATCATTTTCGATACAAAGCACAACGGAGTGAGAAATCTTTTAAATAATACTAACTTAAAAGAGATCTCTCCCTTTGGTCGATATGACAATAAGAAAGTTTATTTAAGTGAAATAAGAAATCATTTAAATTACTTCGTCCCTCCAAATGACATTCCAACTTTGTCATTTCGATACGTAGCGCAGCGAAGTGAGAAATCTTTATTGATAATAATTTATTGATAACTGATATTACTCCAATCTTATACTTCGAATTCCAACTGAATGAGGTTTTTGGAGATTCTCATTTTCAATGCCAGGTCCAATAGAAAACTGAATGCTTTCTATATCTTCCATCTTTAAATCACCGGTATAAGAATGATCAAAATAATAAGGTAAAAAGCCTGGGTAAGGTCTTGGAAGTGTTACCGTCTTTACTGGTTTTAGATCTTCCAGTTTGATCTCGATCTCCTCAACTTCATTATTCAGTTCAATTATTTTTCCAAATGATGCTCCGTTATTCATCACCAAAGCGATCATCAATTTTTCCTGATCGTCCCCGAGAGCCCTGCCGGTAAAAATCAGTTTATCTTTTCCTGAAAGATCCCGGTTAGCTGTTTTTTTCTGAAAATTATATCTAAATGAATAATCGTAAACTGGTTTTGCATTGGTATTCTCGACATCCTCTTTAAATAAACTATCAATCTTCACCTGGAATTCAGCTTCATTTTCATTCAACGGAACCAGGTTATTTTCCGGAGACCAGCCAATGACCATATTTTCTGAATCTGTAGCAGCATTAAAAAGCGAAATTGGAGCATCTTTCTTTAAAATTCTGGTTTGATAGGTAGCCTCTAAATGAAAATCCCAATCTGAAGGATTGCCCTTTGCTCTACCGGGGAACGTAATAGTATCTTCGGCTGTGGAAACAATGATTCGATATTTTAGAAAACCGTTTTTGAGAAGTTTCTCAGGAACTTTAGCCGTAAAATCGTAATTATTGGTCGGCTTTAATTCTGTAGATTCATAAACATTACCATTCTGAAACCATGCCTCTACTTTTTTAATCTCTTTATTTGAAACTATGGTAGCTTCAATATTAAGATCTTCAGTAGTTGTTGAGACCTGAACGGGCTCATGAATTAAATAGGTTTTATCTACTGTACTTTCCCTGGCTTCAAATCCATTAAAAGGAAAATTTAAAAGATTCTCAGCTTCAGAAATATTAAAATCTTTACCTGCAGATTTCACCATATAGGTTCCGGGAGGAATTTTAAAAGTTTTCCCTTCAGCAGTCATCTTCAAATCATTACCCTGATTCAAACCTGAAATTTGAAAATCTTCTCCCAGATCATTTAGTTTTAGTTCCATGATATTCTCCTTCCAACTAATTACCGAAACTGTTTTATCCAGACTATTGCTTCCGAAGGGATTTTGGATAAGAATAGGATCTGGCATTACTTCCAGTCTCCATACACCATCTTCCAGTTTATCGAGAAAATAAGCTCCCTTGCCATTATATTTTATGAGTCTGGAATTCCCATGTCCCGCAATTTGCTTTAATTCAGATAGATTTCTGGGAGCAATATCGTTGGTATTTGTATAAATAAAAGACGCTCCTGAATTATAACTAGCGATATCCCCCTTATAGCTGATCTTAAAATCACCAAACTCGAGGTTTTCAGGATAAGTTCCCAAATCACTATTCATAGGCACTTCATGAAATACTTTTGAAGCAATCATGAGTGCTAAAGCTTTATGCGGAGTATAATTAAGGTTCATATAATGTGTATTATACTCGGTATTTGCATAGGCCAAAAATGTGGGATCATAAGCAAAATGGGTAGCTATTTGGATTCCGGCTTCCCGGAAACTCCCTGCCATGGCAGGATACATATAAGACTTGTTCACATCTGCCGCATCAAATTCATACACGAGTTTAGCCTTATTATTTGCTTCAATAACCTCGTTAAAAGGGATATTATAATCATTAACATTCGGCAGAAGATTTCCTTCCAGTTCCTTCTGAAATCCTAAACCCGTGGGATACCATTGAAAAGTTCCTCCCTGGATATTAGAAGTAAAATAAGTCTCTGCCAGTTGCACACTATGACTCACATTATAGAAAATTGGCTTTTCAGTACCCGTTTTTCGCATTGCTGAAACCATCTTATTGATAAAGCTTTTTACTTCCTGAGGAGTCCCCCGGTGGTGTGGTTCATTGCTAACCTCAAAAGCGATTAAATTTGGTTCATTTTTATAGGCAATCCCGGTATATGGATTCACATGATCCAGAAATTGTGATAAGTAATTCTGCTGCGCTTTGATCGCTTGAGGATGGGTTAAACTTCCTTCTTTCCCATATTTATTAGAAAATCCCGGGGTGTCTTCATCAGGTTCCGGCCAGCCATTTCCCCAGTAAGCAATGGGAGTGATCACAAAATTGATGTTTCGTTTCTTTAATTCACTAAGCAAATAATCAAAAGTTTCTAAATGCTCATTTTCAATAAGATTTCCTTTTTCATCACTAATCTCGGTATCCCAAACATGAAGTCGGTAAAGGTCGAAACCCAATCGGGTGAAATGATAAATATCTTTATCTATTTCCGCTTTGATATCCAATCCTTTCTTCTCAGCAGATCTGTACGCATGGGCAAAAGGCGCAGAATAATTCACCCCGAAACCATGAACTTCCTCATTGGATCCCCCCCATCGCATTACCCCTTCTTTATCTACATAAACATCAGACTTGGAATTATTTTGGGCGATCATTCCGGAGGAAAGAAAAGTAAAGGCAATAAAAATCAGTCTAAAATTGAATTTTAGGTAATTCATCATTAAATATTTTTAAAAAAATTAAATATCACAGATCTCAATTCCCTCTTTTAAGGCAGCCAGCTTATCTTCATAGGTAGGAATAAATTCCTGGGCTACATAGCCATTGAATCCTGTATCATAAATGGCTTGTATAATAGCAGGATAATTTAACTCCTGGGAATCGTTAATTTCGTGCCGGCCGGGAACGCCGCCGGTGTGATAATGGTTAATAAATTGGTGGTTTTCACGAATCGTCCTTATTACGTCACCTTCCATAATTTGCATATGGTATATGTCGTAGAGAAGTTTAAAATTAGATTTATTTAGTGATTCTGCCAGCTTTACACCCCATGCTGTATGATCGCACATATAATCTGGATGATCTACCTTGCTATTAAGCAGTTCCATGACGAGATTCACCTGGTGCTTTTCAGCATAATCCAAAAGCGGACTTAAGCCAGAAACACAATTTTTAATTCCGGTTTCTTCATCCATCCCATTTCGGTTCCCGGAAAAGCAAATAACATTTTTAATCTTATGCTCTGAAGCTTTTTTAATAAGTCCTTTATACTGCTCCTGTAGTTTTTGATGGTTTGAAGGATCGTTAAAACCTTCTGTGATACTGGCAAAATCATCAGTCGCCATAGAACAAACCAGGCCTTCTTTTTCAACGGTTTCCCATTCTGAAGGCTTTAAAAGATCTATGGCCACAATACCCATTTTAGCACAGGCTTTAGCAAATCTATCTAAGGGAATATCCTGATAGCACCACCGGCACACGGAATGCTTTATTTTTCCGGAAAGGGAAGAATGTTCGGAAGATGTTTGCGAGGTGCTTAATTCTGAAGCGATCACTCCGGAAAAGCTGCTAATACTTAAAATTCCCGCCCCCAGGCCCAGATTTTTAAGCATAATTCGTCGATTTAGTTTATCAGCCATAATTAATAAATTTCTTAAAAATAACAATAAATGTACATATTACAGTTATTAATCAGAAAAAAAATATCAGGCTGAACTATGCTATTTCAAAAATATAACCTGACTTTAAAAGTTTCTGATAATTTTCGTAATTGAATTTATACAAAAAAGCCCCTCTTTTACTACCAGTCTTATCTTTTTCATCCAGCTTTTCAAGAACATTTAAAGACAGTACCTTTTTTCTAAAATTTCTGGCATCGAGCTCCCGCTGATAAATAGCTTCATAAAGACTCTGTAATTGCGGAATGGTAAATTTCTCTGGTAACAACTCAAATCCAATAGGTTTGTACCTGGCATTATGTTTAAGCTGTAATAATGCGTCATGAACCATTTCATTATGGTCCAAAATTAATAAGGGTAAATGATCTATTTCATACCATTTAGCCCCATGTTCTTCTACTAATTTTTCATCATACTGGTCAATTCTTATTAACGCATACTGAGCTACTGAGATACAACGATAGCCGGGATCACGATCCTTTTTACCATAGCTCTTCAATTGTTGCATAAAAACATTTTCCAGGCCTGTAGCCTCTCTCAATACCCTTTGTCCTGCTATCTCCAGATCTTCGTCTAACCTAACAAAACTTCCTATTAAAGACCACTCACCTTCTAACGGCGCTAGCTTCCTTCTAAAAACTAATAATTTTAATTTTCCATCTTGAAATCCGAAAATAATACAGTCTGTTGCCACATACATCTTTTCTTTGACTTGATAGAGATCACTGGTATTTTGGCTCATATTCGATGTAAATTTTGATAAAGATAGATAATCTGAAATTTTATTGAAATAAAAAATGAATGTATATTTTACATTTATTATATTTGAATGTTATCCTAAAATAATTTGTTTTGACCAATATCAGATCTTTTAGATCCAAGCCACACATCTTTGAAAATTTAAAACCAGAGGTAATCATAGAGTCCCCAGGCCGTATAAACCTCATTGGAGAACATACCGACTATAATAATGGGTTTGTGATGCCCACGGCCATCGATAAAAAAATAATCTTAAAGTTCCAGAAGAATCACACTGAGAATTTTTGCCGTATCTATAGTGAAACTTTTGAAAAAGGTTTTGAATTCCATTTAGATAAAGAATTAAAAAAAGCCTCGGGTTGGGAAGACTATATTTTAGGAGTAGTAAAGGAACTTCTTGATAAGGGTGCCGAACTTAGTGGGTTTGACTGTCTCATACATAGTCAACTTCCTGTGGGTGCCGGCATTAGTTCTTCCGCAGCTTTAGAATGCGGGATTGCTAGCGGATTAAATGAACTTTTTGAACTTGGCTTGAAAGATGTGGAAATTGTAAAATTATCCCAGAAAGCTGAAAATGATTTTGTAGGTTCTAATTGTGGCATCATGGATCAATTCTCCTCTGTAATGAGTATCAAGGGTAAAATAATTATGCTGGACTGCAGAAGTCTGGAAGCTGAATTTATTAAAGCCGATTTTAAAAACTGCAAATTACTACTACTCAACACCAATGTGTCACATAACCTGGCCGATAGTGATTATAATTCCAGGCGGAAAGAATGTGAAGCCGCGGTTGCTATTATTCAGAAGGAGAAGCCAGACGTACAATCACTTAGGGATGTAAGTTTTGAAATGCTGGAAAAATTTAAAAATAAACTTCAGGGCAAAATGTATGAGAGATGCCTGTATGTTTTAAAAGAAAATGAAAGGGTTTTAAAAGCCGCTAAAACATTAAAATCCAGAAACCTTAAAGACTTCGGAAAATTGATGTATGCCTCCCACGAAGGTTTGCAACACAATTATGAAGTGAGCTGCCCGGAACTGGATTTTCTGGTTGATTATTCCAGGGACCATGAATTTATTTACGGGTCTCGAATGATGGGCGGCGGGTTTGGAGGCTGTACCATTAATCTTATTGAAGAGGATAAAATTGATAAATATGTTCGTGAAGTTACTTCAGCATATTACAAAAAATTTAAAATAAAGCTGGATGCCATTAGTGTACATCCCGATGAAGGCACTAAAATCTTCAAAACTTAGACAATGAATAATGAACTAAATAATAAGCCACATAGACGCTACAATATTTTAACAGGAGAATGGATCCTGGTCTCACCACACAGAACCAAGCGTCCCTGGCAGGGAAAGACCGAAGAAAATAAATCTATAAAAAAAGAGACCTATGATCCCTCCTGCTATTTATGCCCGGGAAATACCCGTGCTAGCGGAGATACAAATCCCCATTATAAGGAGCCATATTCATTTGTAAACGATTTCTCTTCACTGCTTCCGGATACTCCGGAAATCAATTTTCAAAATGGTCTTTTAAAGGCTGAAAGTGAAAAAGGTATCTGTAAAGTGGTATGCTTCTCACCAGATCATTCGCTAACTCTGCCGCTTATGGAGGAAGAAGATATTACCAAAGTGATCCGGATGTGGAAAAAAGAATATCTGGATTTAGGTTCTGGTGAAGATATTAATTATGTCCAGATTTTTGAAAACAAAGGCGCTATCATGGGATGCAGTAATCCGCATCCACACGGGCAGATATGGTCGCAATCCTCCGTGCCTACCGAAGTTTTGAAAAAGTCGGTAAAATTAAAAGAATACTGGAAAGAAAATAAACGAAGCCTGCTATCTGATTATATAAAACAGGAACTGGAAGCCGGAGAAAGGATACTTGAAGAAAATGAGCATTTTGTAGCCCTTATCCCTTATTGGGCGGTTTGGCCATTTGAAGCGATGATTGTTCCGAAAAGACATCTTCAGCATATTGGCCAATTGAGCGAAGCCGAAGAAAAAGCCTTTGCTGAAATTCTGAAAAGGCTTACCGTTAAATATGACAATCTTTTTGAGACATCGTTCCCATATTCTTCAGGAATACATCAGAGCCCTACAGACGGGAAGGAATATCCAGAATGGCATTTTCATATGAGTTTTTATCCGCCGTTATTGCGTTCAGCAACTGTAAAGAAATTTATGGTAGGTTATGAAATGTTTGCAGGACCACAGCGGGATATTACTGCAGAACAAGCGGCAAAAAGATTAAATGAACTTCCGGAATTGCATTACCTTAAGCATTGATATGGATAAAAATCTGACACTTAAAGAGCTTGCAAAATTGCTAAATGTTTCGATAAGCACTGTATCAAAAGCTTTAAGTGGAAGCCCAGAAATAAGTCTTGAAACAAAAGAAAGAGTTCAGACTCTTGCCAAAACATTAAATTATGTTCCTAATAGCCTTGGAAGAAATTTAAAATTCAGTCAAACAAAAACTATTGGAGTAATTATCCCAGATATCTTATCTCACTTTTTTGCAAAAGCCTTATACGGTATGGAATTAATGGCGAGCGAACTAGGTTATAAGATTATCATTGCAATATCCAACGATTCTCTTAATAAGGAACGTGATAGCATACAAACCCTTATTTCGGGTAGTGTAGACGGAATTATTATGTCTCTATCCCAGGAAACCCAGGCTAAAATGGAGATCGAACATCTAAAAGATGTACTGGATCATCAAATCCCTCTGGTTCTTTTTGACCGGGTACTCTCCATAATCCCCTGCGACAAAATCAGTATAAATGATTTTACTCAGGCTGAACAGGCCACCATGGAACTGATAGATGCAGGATGCAACAAAATAACCTATATGACAGGTATTCCAAACACCAGTGTGGATGATCAAAGAAAACAGGGATACCTCAACGCGGTAAAAAAATTTGGTCTTCCTAAGCAAGTAATAAAGTTTGACCAAAAGAATTTTCCCCATGCTATTCTTAAGGATCTTCTTCAGCAAAATAAAATTGATGCAGCCATAGCAGCAGATGAACTTTCAGCAATCTTAATAATGAAAAGTGTAATCCAATCAGGTTTCATAATTCCTGATGATATTTCAATAATAGGATTTACCAATGGAATAATGGGAGAGAATTTTCTGCCTTCACTCAGCACAGTAGATCAACATGAAGAAAAGCAAGGATGTTTAGCGATGGAAACTATAATAGCACGAATTCAGGGGAAACTCCCTGAAACCCCGGTTCATTACAAGCTTAAGACTTCCATTATTCACCGCGAATCTACTCGAAATTATTCTTAATGAGAAAAGCGAAGATATAATCTCGTATTTTACTACAGTATATTAAAACTCACTATAACGGAGCTAATCTAGCTTTTCATAGTCAAAGGTGATCTAGAGCATCTCTCTGAAATACAGGTTTATGCAAAATAAGCGTAGATGCCTATAACAACAACTATAATAGCAACTCCTACAGGCTTTACATATTTCCATGGTGTAATATCTACCTGTTTGGTATGCTCCTGAAGGTATGGCTGTTTTCTTGGCCATATTTTTCCAATTATGAGCATAATCGCAACATTTAATGTGAAAAGTATTGCCATAACATCCAGGAAGTGAGGATAGGCACTTGCTTCAATAGCCGCCAACTCGGCAACCTCGGTTACACCATTCATTTCTGCATCTGAGACAGCCTCTGCCTGATAATATGGTTGTAAAACGAACTGGCTAATTATATATAAAACAGACCCGGAAATAACTCCGATTTTAGCGGCAATAGCCGGCACATATTTAGTGAGATAACCCACTACAATGATGGTTAGGATTGGAATACTGTAAATACCATTAACCTCCTGTAGGTAAGCAAATAAACTCCCGGCATCCGCAATAAAAGGAGCTATAAACATAGCGGCTATAGCTAAAAAGGTTCCAAAAATTTTACCGTATTTCACAACGGTTTTTTCGTTGGCGTCTTTATTAATGTGTTGTTTATAGATATCAATTCCGAATAAAGTAACCGAACTGTTAAGCACACTATTGAAAGAACTTAAAATTGCTCCAAAAATTACAGCCGCAAAGAATCCTATTAATGTACTTGGTAAAACCCGATTGACCAGTAAAGGATAAGCTTCATCGGCATTTTCAAGATCTGCTCCAAAAATATGGAAAGCAATGATCCCGGGAAGCACCACAATTAAAGGCCCTAAAATTTTTATAAAGGAGGCCAACATTAAACCTTTCTGACCTTCTTTTAGATTTTTTGCTGCCAGGGCACGCTGTATAATTTGTTGATTAGTGCCCCAATAGAATAATTGTACTAACATCATTCCTGTAAATAATGTATGAAATGGCACAGGACTGGTTTCAGAACCCATAGATTGGAACTTTTCAGGATTTGAATCCATCAAAGTAGAAACACCTTCAAAGAAATTACCATCTCCAATGATAATCAAACCAAAAACCGGCACTAGAACCCCACCAATAAGAAGACCAATTGCATTAATACTATCTGAAACAGCAACTGCTTTTAAGCCTCCAAATACAGCATAAATAGATCCTACAATCCCTATTCCCCAAACACATATCTTTATAGCAGCATCATCTGAAACATCAAGTAAAGCAGGAACATCAAACATTCCACTTATAGCTACGGAACCGGAGTACAGAATAATTGGAAGAAGGACTACAACATAGCCCGTTAAAAACAAGGCAGAAGTTAAGGTTTTAGTGGTAACATCGTATCGTTCAGCCAAAAATTGAGGAACGGTGGTAAGCCCACCTTTTAAATATCTGGGCAAAAGGAATATGGCGGTGACTACTATAGCTATTGCAGCTAATGTTTCCCACGCCATTACAGAAAGACCATTTGCATAAGAACTTCCATTCAACCCAACTATCTGTTCAGTAGATAAATTGGTAAGTAATAAAGATCCGGCTATCACCCCTGCGGTAAGACTTCTTCCCCCTAGAAAATAACCATCGCTGGTAGATTCATCAGTTTTTCTGGTTGCAAAATAAGCTATTATAGCTACCAGGGCAGTAAAACCCACGAAGGATAGAATTCCAATCATAACTTTTTCTTAAAATTTCGTTTAAATATAGAATTATTATTTTACAGAAAAAGCAAAAGCGATGTTGTTTTCATACAATTCACCAGGCTTTAATAAACTTGATGGAAAATTTCTAAAATTGGGGGCATCGGGATAATTCTGTGCCTCCAGCGCCACTGCCGGATATTTTTCATCTATTTCACTAAGATAAACCCATGAACCGGGTAAAGTTTCAGGTGAATACACTACCACAACCGACTGATTGCTAGTCAATTTCATCTTGATACCACTTAAAGGAGAGAATAACTGTGCCTGTATTTCATCATCTACCACATCCAGCACGTAGACATCATCAAGTTCCCTATTTCCAAGGATTTTGTTCTCACGGTAATCTTTAGGCTTCTTCTTTAATTTAGTGAGATTCCCGGTGGGTAATTTGTTTTCGTCGAGCTCTAAGATTTTGGATGCATTTATCTGCATAAAATGATCGCTTACACTCCCGCCCCCATTCAGATTAAAATAGGAATGATTGGTAATATTTACAATGGTATTTTTATCTGTCTTCGCCGTATAAGAGATCTTCAGCTCATCTTCTTCAGTAAGTGTATATTTAGCCTTTACCTGTAAACTTCCCGGATATCCTTCTTCCATATGCTTACTGGTAT
This sequence comes from Christiangramia sp., assembly GCF_029937855.1. GTDB lineage: Bacteria > Bacteroidota > Bacteroidia > Flavobacteriales > Flavobacteriaceae > Christiangramia. Next base: position 120,506 of record NZ_JAPYPC010000004.1, on the reverse strand, counting down.
AGGAAAGAGTTACTGAAGGATTTTCCCCTTCTTCTATTTTATCTATGTTCCAGAGTTTATACTGAAAACCAGATTCGCCGCCATGTAAATGAACGCCATCATCGTGGTATAATTGATATTCCTCATCGCCTATTTTAAATTCCCCCTTAGCAATACGACCTGCAAACCTACCTATCGTCGCCCCAAAACATTTATTTTCGTCATGATATTCCTGCTTTAAGTAATCCTCAGCTTGCTTAGGTCCCACCACCAGGTCTATGAGCTTATCATTTTTATTGTGCATCTTAAAACTAAAGATGCTTGCACCGTAGTTCAGGATTTGTAACCGACTTTTATTCGAATTCACTAGGTCTATGATCTTAAGATCTGTTGGTTGGATAGCGCTCAAGTTTTTATTTTTTTGATCTCACCCAGGAATCTACTCTGGATTCAAGAATGGTAAGTGGCAAGGCCCCATCTGTTAACACTACATCATGAAATTCTTTGATATCAAAATTATCCCCCAGTTCCTTTTTAGCCCTTTCTCTTAGATCGAGGATTTTATTCATACCAATTTTATAAGCAGTTGCCTGTCCCGGCATTACAATATGTCTTTCCACCATCTTCACGCAGGCACTTTCGGCGGCAGGAGTATTCTTTTTATAATAATCTATAGCTTCCTGTCTCGTCCATTTTTTAGAATGGATCCCGGTATCTACCACAAGCCTGCAGGATCGCCAAAGTTCCATCGCCAACCTTCCAAAATCTGAATAAGGATCTTTATAGAACCCAATTTCCTTTGGAATATATTCACTGTAAAGTCCCCAGCCTTCTACATAGGCAGTAAAGAAACTGAACTTCCTAAAATCTGGGATACTATCCAGTTCCTGGGCGATGGCAATTTGCATATGATGCCCGGGAATACCTTCATGATAAGCAAGGGCTTCCATCTCATATTTCGGCATCGCCTGCATATCGTATAAATTCGCGTAATACGTCCCGGGTCTGGAACCGTCTATGGCTGGTTGTTGATAAAAAGCTTTCCCGGCACTTTTTTCACGGAAAGGTTCTACCGCTTTCACCACGATATCTGCCTCTGGTCTGGTATTAAAAAGCTGTGGCAGCCTGGTTTTCATTGCATTTATAATGTTTTTAGCCTCTTTTAGATAAGCAGCTTTTCCCGCATCAGTATTTTCATAGTAGAATTGCTCATCTGTCTTCATGAATTCAAAGAAATCCTGTAAAGTTCCTTCAAAACCAACTTCTTCCATGATCTTTTCCATTTCACCATGAATCCTGGCTACTTCATTTAAGCCTATCTCATGGATCTCATCTGCGGAAAGATTGGTGGTAGTAACTCTGGCCAAAGCATTACTATAGAATTCTTCTCCTTTTGGAAATTTCCAAACTCCAGCTTCATCGGTAGCCCTTTTTTGCTGGTTTTCCAGAAACTCCACCAGGCTTTTATACGCAGGTTGCACATGATCTACCAGGGCCGTTTCCGCTTCGTTGATAAGCCCGGTTTTTTGTTCTTTAGAAATATTTAGCTTTTCTATCTTAGAACTGAAATCTTCCATTAAGGTACTGGCTTCCGCAGAATTGGTAAAAGGTTTTCCCTTTATAATATTTCTGGAAGCGTCCAGTGTTCTGTCAAAAACAAATTTTGGTGGTATAATCCCATTCTGCTCTCTTATTTTAAGCTGTTCAATGATATCATTCATTACTTTTTCTAAACCAACAAGCCGCGATATGTATGCTTTTGCATCTGGCACAGAATCTATCTGATGCATATTTATTAAAAATGCCGGCAATTCTGCATGATACCCATGCATTTGATTTACAGGATAATTGTAAAAACGAAAATCATAATCTTCTATCTCATTTTTCACCTGTCTTTTGTAAAGAGCAAAACTCAATTTTGTCTCCTCATTCAGTGACGCTGTATCTACTTTATCTAAGTGATCCAAACGTTGTTTGGCCTGCTCAAGATCTTCGGCATACTTTAGATTTGAAAAATCATCCCATTTTCCATAATCGGTTTTTATGCCCATCCGGGTTTTCATCATTGGCGATTCTTCGAGCTCCTTTTGAAACTCTCTCTCGAAGTAATCATTTAATTCCGCAGAAGTTTTTTTAATTTCTTCTTCGGAATAATTACCACTCTCAGTATTCTCTCCGCAGGAAATAACAGTGGCACTGAATAAGATTAAAAAAAAGCTATTTTTAATTTTCATATTTCTACTCTTCTAATACCGAAAATTTAATTGCGGAATCTCCATAAACCGTATGCGTTTGCTTCTGAAAATCCTCTTCCTCCGCTTCAAAAATATTCTCTACATAAGTCTGCGGGTTTCTATCTATTAAGGGGAACCAGGTACTTTGAATTTGAATCTGAAGTTTATGCCCTTTCTTGAAGGTATGGTTTATACCCTGTAACGTAATATTCACATCGGTTTTTTTATTGGGTTCAAAAGCTTCCGGATCCTCAAAACTATTTCTAAACCTACCGCGCATTACCTCACTTCTCACCATCATATGGTAATTGCTCATTTTTAAATGAGGCATGGTTTCTTCATAATTTTCAGCATCGGGAGGATATACATCTATTACTTTCACTACCCAGTCTGCTGCAGTTCCTGTAGTGGCAACTTTTAACATGGCTTCGATAGGACCGGCAACTTTCATATCTTCCTCCAGAACTTGGGTCTCGAAAACCAGCACATCTGGCCTTCTCGCAGCAAAACGCTGATCTCCCGTCATATATTCCCGCGGCGTAAACACCATTTTGATCTCATTATTGTAGGAAACAGGTTTCTCGGGATCACTTATAAATTCTTCCTCATTATTGGTGGGCGCGTCAGTTAATTTCTGGTCATCTCCCAAATAAAAAGTTTTTGCTGAAGTATTATTAGGAGGCCATTCAGCATAATCATTCCATTGTCTAAGACCTGTATCATAGATATGAGCTTCAGGAAGCCTAAGCTTATCCTTTGTTTTTTTCTTCAGAAAATGATTGAAAAATTCAGTTTCATAATCCCTTTGAAAATGAGATGAAATACTATCCCCAAAATAAACATTTCCTACCCCCTGTCTTCCTGACTCTCGTGCCCAGTCACCGTGGCTCCATGGTCCAAAAACTATGCTATTATAATTATCGCTATTTTCTTCTATAGTTTTATAAATGGCAAATGGCCCGTAAAGATCTTCGGCATCAAATAATCCCCCAACGACCATTACTGCTGCTTTGATATCTTTTAAATGCTGAACGATGCCCCGCTTTTGCCAAAATTCATCATAATTGGGATGTTCTTTTAATTGTTGCCAGAATTCATTGTCTTCTTTATAATATTCGTCAAGATTGCTCAATGGCCCCTGGTCCAAAAAGAACTGATATTGATCTTCTGTTCCCAGTTCTGGAAAATCATACCAGGCTGTGTCTGTTGGTTTATCATGCTGGTATCCAAATACCGCCGTTGCTCTCCAGTAACTTAAAAGATAAGCACCATTATGATGAAAATCATCAAAAAAGAAATCACCAATACTCGCTTGTGGTGAAGCTGCTTTTAAAGCCGGATGACCACTCAGCAAGGAATAAGTCGCATAGAATCCAGGATAAGAAATCCCCCAGGTACCAACACGTCCATTATTATTTTCAACATTATTAATAAGCCATTCTATGGTATCGTAAGTATCGCTGGCTTCATCCACCTCTTTTCCTTTTTTATTCGGAATATAGGCACGCATATTATCATATTTCCCTTCACTCATCCATCTACCACGAACATCCTGGTACACGATGATATTTCCCTCTTTCATCATAATTTCATTAGGGCCTATTTTAGATCGAAACTGATCTTTACCATAAGGCCGCGAACTATAAGGTGTACGTTGCATTATGATTGGATATTCCTGAGAAGTATCTTTAGGAGTATAAATGGTGGTATGAAGTTTAACACCATCCCTCATGGGAATAGCTACTTCCATTTTATCATAATTTGCTTTTACATCGTATTCGGTTTCAGATTGTGCGAAAACCGGGTTGATCACAAACACGAAAAGAATTGTAAACAGGGGGTATTTGAATATTTTCATTTAGTGGAAATTTTTAAAAGTTCCTAAAGATAGAAATTAGCCCTTTAAACCTAAAAGAAAAATGATTTTATCCTTCACCTGCTTTGACAGTATAGAATAACCTAAAAACTCTGGATTTTTCAACACGCAGTGCAGCAAAAGGAGAAATCTATAGAAAACATATATTAAAGATTACTTCCTTTGGTCGAGATGACAAAAAATAACCATTCGTTATATACGTAGCGAAGCTGCTGAAAAGAGATTTTTTCACTATCGTAATTTTCGAAAAAACAAATATCTATTGAAGGCCACGAACGCACTAATGATAAAGGATTCGTGCATTCGTGGCTAATAAATCTTAAAAGATTAAAAATAACACTCTGTCATCACCACCAAAGAGAGATCTCATTTAGATTTGAGATCACAGCAAGGGATTTTCCTTCGCCGTGCTTCGTCGAAATGACAACCACACACTAAACACTAAGCTTAAGTATAGTATTTATTGAGTTTCTAGGTAATACAGATTTTAAGGATCTTTGTATCTGAATCTTCCACAGCAAAGCGATTATCGGCACGGTGATTTATGATCCAGACTATTTCATCATCGGAACATAGTATCCAGGTATGTTCTTTTTCCGGTAGGGAAAACTTCTCATCTTTAAAAAAATCACTTAATTTTTTTTTGCCCTTCATCCCAAATGGGTAAAAGAAATCACCTTTTTTCCATTTTCTGATCACTAAAGGAAATTTCAGTTTTTGCTCTGGCACATAAATACAACTTTGTGATCCCTGTTCAATTTTATCCACCTCATCTATATGGAAAGTTCCCATTTCCGGGATCATTACCAGATCTTCTCCTTTACTGAGCGTATATTCTTTATTCACAGCCTTTTCCAGACGCTCAGTTAATAACAATGAATTCCTGTCTTTAATTAAGCGGTGAGAATTAGATAAAACCATCTTTCCTGTTTGAGCATCCATAAGATTATAAACATCATCCCACTCGGTAAAACCAAAAGATTTTAATAGCTGATATAAGATCTGTTTTTGATTTGGTACTTTCTTCAGAAATGGAATATCTACAGCATAGCCGTATTTATCTTTCTTAACCAATTTTGGATAAAGCAGGCTTATATAATCTTCCACCAGATCCAGGCTTTCCTGCAGGTGTTCCTGTGTTTTAGCAAAACTATCCAGCAGCTGAGGATTGATCTCTTCCATTACCGGGATGATCTGGTTCCTTATTTTATTCCGCATATATTTATCTGAACCATTGCTGCTGTCTTCCCTCCACTTATAGTTTTTCCTTCTGGCGTAAGTTTCTATCTCTGTCCGCGTAAAAGTTAATAGAGGCCTTACAATATTGTCCCTTTCATTCTTAATTCCCGTAAGACCTTCAGGTCCGGTGCCGCGAATAAGATTGATCAAAAAAGTTTCCAGATTATCATTGGCATGATGTGCGGTAAGCGTATAATCACAATGTACGGCGCTACTAAGTTCAGAAAAATATTCATAGCGCAGGTCCCGCGCCGCCATTTGAACAGATATCTTATGATTTTCTGCAAAGCTTTGGGTGTCAAAACTTTCCGTATATACTTCTACATCAAGAAAATCGGCCAGGTCTATTACAAATTTTTCATCTGCATCGCTTTCATCACCACGAAGATTAAAATTGCAATGTGCCATAGAAAAATCCAGTTTTGCAGCATGGCATAAATGAGCCAGCACCACGCTATCTACCCCACCACTAACCGCGAGCAACAGCTTACTTCCACATAAATAGGGATAGTGAGTTTTTATAAGATTTTTAAAGGCTTTTTCCATTGTTTCCCAAATATACAAATGCCCCTCCTAAATCCTCCTCAGCGGAAAGGACTTTTTTTCAAAGAATTGATTATGAAAAACTACAATATTTAAATATCTACAGATTGGTAAGTACCTCCCGCATTGCTTTTGCTTTTAGAAGACATTCTTCATACTCTTTCTCAGGATCAGATAGAGCCGTTATGGCTCCACCTACAGAAAAAGAAAGGTATTTATTTTCTGAATTATAGAGAATGCTACGAATTACCACGTTAAAATCGAAATCACCATCAGGTGTGAAATACCCCACCGCTCCGCTGTATAGTCCGCGCTTGGATTCTTCCAGCTCCTCTATGATCTTCATGGCAGAAATTTTAGGAGCACCGGTCATACTTCCCATGGGAAAACTGGTACGCAAAGCTTCTACCGGCGGAATTTCATCTGCTATTTCAGCAGTTACACTGGAGATTAACTGATGTACCTGTTTAAAAGTGTACACTTTACAAAGTTCTTCTACCGATACACTGCCTTTTTTGGCAATTCTGGAAAGATCATTCCTAACCAGGTCTACGATCATCACATTTTCAGACTGCTCTTTTGGATCTCTGCCAAGTTCTGCAGCGATCTTTTGATCTTCTTCAGGATCCCGTGATCTCCTGGCAGTTCCCTTTATAGGCTGAGTTACTAATTTTGTTCCTTTTTTCTTTAAATATCGTTCCGGTGAAGCCGAAATAAGATTGAAATTTTCCAGCTTTAGATAGGCTGCAAACGGTGGAGAGGAGATCTCATTTAATGACCTAAATATATTAAACGGATCTATATGTATATTCCCGGCATAGAATTCCTGGCAAAAATTGGCTTCATAAATATCTCCTCGATGAATATGGTTCAGCATCAAACCGACCTTTTCCAGATATCCTTCTTTAGAAATGCGAGCTTCTACTTTTACCGGGATATGTGCAGAAGCCGATTCTATGATACAATTTTTAATATCATTAAAATCATCTTTGATTTCATTATCCACCATCCTCAAATAATGGAATTCCACCTGATCCTCTTTGATAAAAATCAATTTCTGTGGCTGAAAAAAGTATAGCTCCGGGAAATGAAGTCCGTCGTAATTTGAAGATTTCAGTCTTTCCACATCATTTTTCAGATCATAGCTCAAATATCCAAAGATCCAGTCGGCCGTGGTTTCCTGGTATTCTTTCAGCTTATCAAAAGCATTTACATGATCTGTCTTTATCGCAGTGAAGGCTTCTACGGCCAGAATTGCTTCATACTCTCCTGTTTTAGAATCATACTCATTACTGTCCAGCCACGCAATTTCCTGAAACTGTCTGCCCCAGGACAATAATTGCTCTTTAAATTTTTTGGACTCTTTTACTGAAAATACTCTCGCAGTTCGCACTTAACTCTCAATTTGGTGCGCAAAGGTAGTAAGCACATCCTCAATTCCCATATGCAGTACCTCGTTTGTTACTTTTCTATCCTGAAAATTATCTTTAAAAGATGGCAGACTAAAACTTTCGATCACATCTCCCCCAAACCTTCCGAAAATATTTTTTGTGTATTCCAAAGAAGATTTTGCACCTCTTTTTCCGGGAGATGTACTAATAAGTAGAATTTTCTTTCCTTCTAAAAAGGTTTTATTCAAGCGGGAAAGCCAGTCTATGAGATTTTTAAAAAACGCCGAAGGACCGCCGTTATGCTCGTTTACGGCAATTATCAAAGCATCGCTTTCAGCAATTACATTCTTGATGATCGTAGCATTTATTGGAAAGCCCTCATTTTTTTCAATATCCTGACTGTAGATGGGCAGCGGATATTCTGTGAGTTTAATTTCTTTTATTTCATGGTTTTGAATTCTCTCCACCACATGATCCAGCAATTGCTGGTTTATGGACGCGCTGCTGTTGGAACCGGCAAAGGCAAGAACTTTCATAGGAATCAATTTTGCCTAAAAATACCTAAAATTTAGTTAGCCTGAGGTATTCCTTTTTGTTACTCTCTGTGGTTTTGTAACTTTAAATAAAAAAAATCCTGAAACCAACTATTTTCAATGTAAGCTGTAGGGGTATTTCGCCGTACCCATAGTTATCGGTATCATTTTGACCTCCCCTGCAACTACGAAAAAACAGTTTCGTCCTCAAGATGAGAGGTGAAGAGGAAACCACGAGGCAGAGCCGTCGGGAACTTATAAGATTAAAAAATAAAAGGTTTTGAAAAAGCATTCCATAGAAAATCAGCTTCTGAGAATTACTATCCAGGGAACAGGAGCTGAACTTTGCAGTATCCTGAATAAAGAAAACAACAAAGAATATATCTGGCAGGCAGATCCATCAATTTGGGGCAGCCACGCCCCTAATCTTTTTCCGATAATTGGGGCTCTTAAAAATGGCAAATATCACTTTGAGGGGAAAGAATATAAAATTCCGAAGCATGGCTTTATTCGGAACAATAAAAATATGAGGTTAAAAGAGAAATCTGAAAATCATCTTGTCTTTGAACTTTTATATTCGGAAGAAACACTAAAAATATATCCGTTTAAATTTGATTTCAGGATCACTTTTACATTGAACGAAAAACGCCTGGAGGTAACTCATCATATTATCAATCTGGATCAAAAATCAATTTATTTCTCCTTAGGAGGGCATCCGGCCTTCAATATTCAGCATTATGAAAATGAAAATATTGAAGATTATTCTCTGGTTTTTGATCAAAAAATGGAGCTTGACACTTATTTATTGAATGAAGCGGGCCTGATTACTTCTGAGACTAAAAATATATTGAAGAATGAGAATAAAAATTCAGCTTACGAAACAGATTTTCGAGAATGACGCATTGATCTTTAAAAATATTAAGTTGAAAAAAGTGGATCTGGTCAGCAAGAAAAAAGGGAAAATACTCTCAGTGGAATATAAAGATTTTAAAAACCTGGGAATCTGGGCTAAACCCGGCGCTCCTTATGTATGCATCGAGCCCTGGCTAGGAATTGCAGATATTCAAGGAACCGATAGGGACCTGAAGAAAAAGGAAGGAATTATAAAACTTAAGGCTGAAAAAGAATTCAATGCAGCTTACACTATAAACATCAACTGATTTTTACTTGACAAAATCGGGTAAAACTTTGAGCATCATACCGTACCTTTGCGAAAAATTAAACTTCACACATTGAGTTTTCAAGACCTAAATTTAAATACCCCCTTACGCAATGCCCTGGAAGATCTGAATTTTCAGACTCCAACTCCTATCCAGGAACAGGCTTTTTCCTCCATTATGTCTGGAAGGGATGTGGTTGGGATCGCCCAAACGGGTACAGGAAAAACTTTTGCCTACCTGTTGCCTGTCCTTAGAACGCTAAAATATTCGGAACAAAAGAATCCGCGTGTCCTTATTATGGTTCCTACCAGGGAACTGGTAGTTCAGGTTATTGAAGAAATAGAAAAGCTGGCGAAATATATCAATGTGCGGGTTGCAGGGGTTTATGGTGGTGTAAATATCAACACGCAGCACCAGGATTTGATGCAGGGATTGGATATTGTGGTAGCAACTCCAAGAAGGCTTTACGATTTGGTATTAAGAAGAGCTGTTCAGCTAAAATCTATTCAGAAATTTGTAATAGATGAAGTAGATGTAATGCTGGATCTTGGTTTTAAATTTCAGGTAAATAATATTATTGAATTACTTCCAAGGAACAGGCAAAGTATCATGTTCTCAGCGACAATGACGGAAACGGTTGAAGAAATGATCAACGCCAATTTCAAGTCGCCTGAAAAGATCTCTGTTGCTGTTAGCGGCACACCTCTGGAAAATATAGATCAGCGAGGATATAAGATCACAAATTTCTATACCAAGGCTAACTTATTAATACATTTACTGGCAAATTCTGAAACTTATCACAAGGTTTTAATTTTTATTGGCGATAAACGAATTGCAGACCGGTTATATGAAAATTTAGCAGAGGAATTTCCGGGTGAAACAAGCCTGGTACATACGGGAAAAAGTCAAAATTACCGATTAAAAAGTGTAAGTGATTTTGATGAAGGCAACTCCCGGATTTTGATCGCGACCGATGTTATGGCCCGTGGCCTGGATATTGAAAATGTATCTCATGTAGTGAATTTTGACACTCCGCAATATCCTGAAAATTATATGCATAGGATTGGCAGAACAGGACGAGCCCAGAAAAAAGGTCAGTCGTTATTGTTTACTACAGAAGCGGAACAGGAATATCTGGATGCTATTGAAGAACTAATGAAAACTGACGTTCCAAAATATGAATTACCGAAAGAGGTTAAAATCGCTACAGAATTAATTCCGGAAGAGAAACCAAGGGCAATAGAGATCAATAATCCAAATAAAGTAGTTGATGAAGCCGGCCCTGCTTTTCATGAAAAGAAAGATAAGAATAAGAAGGTAAACCTTGGCGGTTCTTACCGAAGAGAGATTGCTCAGAAATATAAAAAACCTAAAACACGGGGGGATAAAAACGCTAACCGCAGAAGGAAGAAATAATAAAGGAGCGCAATCGCGCTCCTTTTGTTTTCGTTTAAATAAGTTAAATCGTCATCCTGAACTTGATTCAGGATCTATAGAGAAGCTGAATTAAGTTCAGCTTGACGAAGAATTAATTGATTAAACTTTTAACTTCTATTCTTTTTCTTCGCTGCCTTGGCAGCTCTCTTTTCTTTTAAACTTAATACCGGCTCTTTCTTGGCCGAATTCTTTGAAGGCGATTTTTCCTTTGCCATGATTTCTAATCTTTAGAATTAACCGAATAAAAGTAGTGAATGTTTCAACGTGAAAATGATTTATTTTAATCAAAAAAAGCCCCGCTAAATGCGAGGCTTTAAATTTTTATCTCCAAGATAACTTAGATATGTAAAGGTCTGTTCTCTGTCGCCGCTAAAGCAGCTTCTTTTACAGCCTCCGCATAGGTTGGATGTGCATGACTCATTCTGGAAATATCTTCAGCAGATGCTCTGAACTCCATTGCGGTAACCGCTTCAGCAATAAGATCTGCAGTTCTGGCTCCAATCATATGCACTCCAAGAACCTCATCGGTCTTTTCATCAGCAAGGATCTTTACAAGTCCGTCAATATCTCCACTGGCTCTGGAACGTCCAAGGGCACGCATGGGAAATTTTCCTTCTTTATACTTCACACCTTCTTCCTTTAATTGCTCTTCAGTTTTTCCAACTGCAGCAACTTCGGGCCAGGTATATACAACCCCGGGAATAAGATTATAATCGATATGGGGCTTTTGGCCTGCCATCAATTCCGCAACCATGGTTCCTTCTTCTTCAGCCTTATGCGCAAGCATGGCTCCTCGCACCACATCACCAATAGCATAAATATTATCTACATTGGTTTGCAAATGATCGTTCACTTTTACCCTTCCTTTATCATCAATTTCCACACCTGCAGCATCAGCATTTAATCCATCAGTAAAAGGACGACGACCTACAGAAACAAGACAGTAATCACCTTTAAGTTCTATCTCCTTGTCTTTCTTATCATCAGCTTTTATGATAATCTCGTCTCCATTTCTCTCCACCGACTTCACTTTAGTGCTGGTATGAAATTTAATTCCCTGTTTCTTCAATACCTTCTGAAGTTCTTTGGACAATGCCGAATCCATCGTTGGGATAATTCTATCCAGGAATTCAACAACAGTAACCTCAGCACCAAGGCGACGATACACCTGTCCAAGCTCAAGGCCAATCACACCACCACCAATCACAATCATATGCTTTGGTACTTCTTTCAGTTTTAAAGCTTCGGTTGAAGTGATTATTCTCTCTTTATCCAATTCAATAAATGGAAGATTTGCTGGCTTTGAACCTGTTGCGATAATGGTTTTTTTCGCTTCGATGGTTTGAGTTTCCCCATCTTTTTCGATGTTGATATGAGTTTTATCTTTAAAAGATCCAACTCCTTCAATAACATCGATCTTGTTCTTATCCATCAGGAACTTCACTCCATCACAAGTCTGACTTACCACAGAAGATTTACGTTCCATCATTTTCTCAAGGTTCAGCTTTACTGCACCCGGAATTTCAATTCCATGATCCTCAAAATGCCTGATAGCATCGTCATAGTGGTGAGAAGAATCCAAGAGTGCCTTACTTGGGATACAACCCACATTAAGACAGGTGCCACCCAGAGTGGAATATTTTTCTATGATCGCAGTTTTCATCCCTAGTTGGGCGCAACGAATGGCGGCTACATAACCACCGGGTCCAGATCCTATTACTGCAACATCATATGTACTCATAATTGTATGTTTTACTGGTTTTTTTAAAAATTGAACGTAAAAGTACGACTATTCTCTACAATGACCAATATTGCGTTAGCAGTCGGTTATAAATTTAAAAGGCAGACAGGAGATATTCATCAAGTACCTAAATCAAAAACAGGCTACAAATAAAGATGTTTCATTTATAGCCTGTTCTTAAGTTTAAGTTAGGTGTTAAACCGATTATTCAACTAAAGTAAATTCTATGGTACCCAAAACACCATAATCACCTACATAGGTCCCAGTACCTGCACTTTGATCACCTTTTATTGCGCCTGTCAAAATTATATCTCCAGGCTTTAAAAATTCTCCTCTTGATGCTAACTCTTCACTAAGAAATGAAACAGCCTTAAAAAGACCATCTACCGGAAGTCCAACCTTAGCCGTGAGAATAGTTTCTCCATCTAATGTCCCTGTTAATTGAATTTCATTTGGATCGATTCCCTGTTCGAGTAAATCATCTAAAGCTGTCTCTTCTCCCACGATATAATAGCGGGCTGCACTATTAGTAGCAATGATATCTTTGAAATTAAAATCCTCACCTTCAAAACCAAAATCGGCAAACTCAAAAGCTGGAGCAATTGCTTTTACCGCTTCTTTAGCTTCTTCGGGGCTAATAGCAGTTCTTACATTTTTTCCCATGATTATAGCCACTTCAAAACCAACTGATCCACTTATAAAATCTTCACTTAGACTCAATGTTGAACCTTCAGGAAGTTCAAAACTGGAGTATAAACGACCATACAAAGGTTTAGGAGCTCCAAATGGTCTAACATCTCCGGTAAAGCCAAGTTTATAACCTGTTAGTCTTTTTACGCCACCATTTCTGCTGCTATCACCTTTTTTTAATTCCTGCACCAGGCGTTCCTGAAATTCGTAGGCCTCATCAATTGTAAAATCAAACATTGGGGTCAATGCAGGATATGGTTCAATTTCATAAAAGGATTCTGCATAATCATCTACATAATCAAAAAGTTCTGAATTATCATCCTTCATTTTTTTTGCTGATAATTCTGAAACTTTCAAATCTTCCTCTTCATTGGATACTGAACAGGATGTTAGCAACGACGCGCATATAAGAATACACATAAATAATCTTTTCTCTCTTTTCATAACTTGTAATTTTTTGATTCACAACAATATACAAGCTAACTTCTCAAGATATCACACTCATAATTTTAAACTTTTTATAATTGTGACTTATTTTTGTTAATAGGAATTCATTTTAACTGTTTTTAGAAAAGGGATTAATAAACAGCAATTACTTTACACCACTAAATCTCCTAGATAGCAAATAGCACAAAAAACTGCAAACCTACTTTATAAAGTTTTTTCAGCCTTATCAACCCTAAGCGAGAATTACCCATTACATACTATTTATTAAAGACTAATCAGCGTGCTCTGTTTCACTTTATTGATTGTAAAAATACTTTTTGTACTGGCAATATGATCAATATTTGTAAGTTTTGTCACCATAAATTCGCGGTAGGCATCCATATCCTTTACCAGGATTTTAAGTATATAATCAGAATCACCACTTACATGAAGACATTCAATAACCTCTGGCAGACTGGTTATTTCTTTTTCAAATTTATTTAAAAATTCTTTTTTGTGCTGAATGAGCTTGATCAGGCAGAGTACCATAAAACCTTTCTCCACGCTTTCAGGATTAATAAGAGCCACATACTTAAAAATCACCCCTTCCCTCTCTAATTTTTTAATCCTTTCATAAATCGCTGTTACCGATAAGCCAAGATCATTGGAAATTTCTTTATTCGTCTTTTTACTATCCTGTTGCAAATGCGCCAAAATCCTTTTATCCAGTTCGTCAAGTTTCATAGCTTATAAATTTTCGGAAAATGATTTTTCTTTATGCTGAAATTAGAATATTATACTGAATAACACCTATTTCTAAGATTTATTTTCTATAAAAAGTACATTGTATTGACTTTAATACACTTAAATCTGAAATTTGGTATTATCTAAATTCAGAAATCATGAAATATAAACCAGCAGATCGTATTCAGGATCTACAATATTTTGGAGAATTTGGAGGAGTAAATCCTTCAATTTCCGATTCTTCCACATACACATTTCTTTCAGCAAAAACCATGTTTGATACTTTTGAAGGAAATGCTGAGGGTTGCTATTTATACTCCCGTCACTCTTCACCATCGAATCTTTACCTGGGTGAAGCCCTGGCCGCAATGGAGGGAACTGAAACTGCTAATGTATCTGCCTCAGGAATGGGCGCGATCACCTCCGTTTTGTTACAATTATGCAAAGCAGGAGATCATATTGTTTGCAGCAGGACAGTATATGGCGGCACCTACGCCTTTTTAAAGAATTTCGCACCCAAATTCGGCATTCAAACCACTTTTGTAGATATTACAAAACCGCTTTGTGTAAATAAGGCAGTACAACCTAATACTAAAGTTATCTATTGTGAATCTGTAAGCAACCCATTATTAGAGGTAGCAGACCTTGAAGCTTTATCCCATATAAAGAAAGTACATCATCTTAAGTTGGTGGTAGACAATACCTTCTCGCCGCTTTCTATTAGTCCGTCAAAATTGGGAGCAGATGTTGTTATCCACAGTCTTACCAAGTTTATCAATGGAAGCAGCGATACTGTTGGCGGAGTAGTTTGCGGAACAAAAGATTTTATTAATGAGCTTCGAAATGTGAATGACGGTGCTGCGATGCTATTAGGCCCTACAATGGATAGCTTTAGAGCAGCTTCAATTCTTAAAAACCTAAGGACACTTCATATCCGCATGAAGCAACACAGCCATAACGCCATGTTTCTGGCGCACAAATTTCAGGAAGACGGAATCACAACCGTTTATCCAGGACTTAAATCTCATGCCGGTCATGAAACTTTCAGAAAAATGATGAATGAATCTTATGGTTTCGGTGGAATGTTAAGCATTGACGTTGGCTCATTAGAAAAAGCGAATGAGTTGATGGAACTAATGCAGGAAAAAAATCTGGGTTACCTGGCGGTAAGTTTAGGATTTTATAAAACTCTTTTTAGCGCACCTGGAACTTCTACTTCTTCTGAAATTCCGGAAGAAGAACAAATAGAGATGGGATTGAGTGATGGTTTGATTCGATTTTCCATTGGTTTGGATAACGATATTGCAAGAACTTATGAAATGATGAAAGAATGTATGATAAAAGTGGGTGTGCTGGATACTGAATTGGCTTAAAATTTTGCAGGATTAAGCCGAAAGTCGTAAAATTACGCGACTAAATGGAAAATCTACTTTATTAAAAATTTACAAACCTTGCAGGTTTTCAAAACCTGCAAGGTTTTCAATTTAATAACCTCAATGGAAAATTCTACTGCCAATCCTGAAAATGAACCTGTAATTCAAAACAGGGAATTAAATATCCGTGAAGCTCTTATCCCGGTGTTTGCCCTTATTGCCATGCTGGCATTTAATGTCTTTGTGTTTGGAGATGATGCTCTTAGCGGCTCTAATCAATTCATTTTACTTTTAGGAGGAGCAGTAGCTGCAGTTGTTGGTTACTTCAACAAAGTGAAATTTGATACAATGATAGATGAGGTTGCCAATAACATCCAGAGTACCGCCGGCGCAATCCTTATCTTATTGATGGTGGGAGCACTTGCCGGAACCTGGCTTATTAGCGGGATCATTCCCACTATGATTTATTATGGTCTTCAAATATTGAACCCTACTATTTTTCTTGCGGCCTGTGTGGTTATTTGTTCGGTAATTTCGCTTGCCACCGGAAGTAGCTGGACTACTTCAGCAACAGTCGGGATCGCCCTTATCGGGATTGCTGATGCCCTTGGAATTTCCCTTGGAATGACTGCCGGAGCAATTTTATCTGGAGCTTATTTCGGAGATAAAATGTCACCCCTTAGCGATACTACCAATCTTGCTCCCGCCATGGCTGGAACAGATCTTTTTACTCACATACGATATATGGCACTTACCACAGTACCAACTATAACCATTACGATCATAGCTTTCATAATTATAGGACTGAATATTGATACAAGCGGGTCTACAGATACTACCGAAATTCTAAATTCTATAAGTGCCTCATTTAATATTAGTCCATGGTTATTTGTAGTTCCGGTTCTGGTAATCGTCCTTATCGTTAGAAAAACTTCTCCATTAATCGCGTTGCTTATAGGAACTTTATTAGGAGCGGTGGCTGCATTAATCGCTCAGCCGGATATTGTTTTAGCAGTTAGCGGTATGGAAAATTTAAATTTTATAAGTGGTTATAAAGGAATCATGAATGCGATCACCGTAGACACAGCCGTGGAAACAGATTCTGAAGCATTGAATGATCTATTTGCTGCCAGTGGTATGGCCGGAATGCTTGGTACTATTTGGTTAATCCTTTGTGCCATGGTTTTTGGCGGAATCATGGAAGCCATCGGAGCCCTTGCGACCATTAGTAAAGCATTGTTAAACCTCTTCCATACTACCTTCGGTTTGTTTGCAAGTACCGTATTTAGCTGTTTAGCATTGAACGTGACTGCCTCAGACCAGTATTTGGCTATTGTGGTGCCAGGAAAAATGTTCGCTAAAGCATATAAAGATAAAGGTCTGGCTCCTGAAAATCTAAGCCGGAGCCTGGAAGATTCGGGCACTGTTACTTCAGTATTAGTGCCGTGGAATACCTGTGGTGCTTATCACAGCGGCGTCCTGGGGGTCCCTGTCCTTTCTTATGCAGGCTATGCTTTCTTCAATTACCTGAGTCCTTTTATGACTTTACTCTTTGCAGCGGTAGGAATAAAAATTAAAATGCTTAATAAAAAATAAATCCTACCACTCCTTCAATTCTAGAGTTAATTTACTGATAATTTGACAATTATAGAGCTTAACTATTATCGTTACCTCTTGCGATAACTAAACCCTATTATACGATAAAATTTTAAAATTTTTTAGTCTTCCCAAAATGCTCTTAGTTAGTAAATTTGCAGTGTAGAATTAGAAAATAGTTTAATTAAAAATAAGATTACAATATGGCTTTAGTCGGAAAAAAATTTCCAAACCTTAGCGTAGATGCTATGAATGAAATGGGAGACACTTTCAAATTAAATGTATTGGAAGAAGCTCAGAAAAATAATAAGAAAGTATTGCTTTTCTGGTACCCAAAAGATTTCACCTTTGTTTGCCCTACAGAATTACATGCTTTTCAAAATGCAATGGAAGAATTTGAAAAAAGAAATGTAATGGTAATTGGTGCTTCTTGTGATACTCCTGAAGTTCATTTTGCATGGTTGAACACTCCTAAAGATAACGGAGGAATTGAGGGTGTAACTTACCCAATCCTTGCGGACTCTAACCGCAATTTAAGTTCAAGACTTGATATCCTTGATATTATGAGCGAAACTTATGATGATGAAACAGGAGCGATTACTCTAGAAGGTGATAATGTGACTTATAGAGCGACTTACCTTATAGATGAAGAAGGGACAGTATTTCATGAAGGGATTAACCATATGCCACTTGGAAGAAACGTAAATGAGTTCTTGAGATTGATCGATGCTTATACGCACGTTCAGGAAAAAGGAGAAGTTTGTCCTGCAAACTGGGAAGAAGGTAAAGAAGCAATGAATGCAGACCGCGAAGGAGTTGCCTCATACCTAAGCCTTAACTAAGAAGTTACCACTGGATTAAAAACTTAAAAAAATTGCTATGATTAAGGAATTAGATCAGGATAACTTAAGCGAAATAATTGAAGGGAATGACACCGTGGTGGTTCAGTATATGGCCGGATGGTGTGGAAACTGTAGATTGATGAAGCCCAAGTTCAAAAAATTGGCTTCTGAAAATGAAAAAGCCCAGTTTGTATTGGTGGATGCGGAAAAATTTCCTGAATCCAGGAAATTGGCAAAAGTTGACAACCTGCCTACGTTCGCTACCTTCAAAAATGGAAGTTTTAAGAATCAGGTTCAAACAAATAAGTTTGATCAGTTAAAAAGCTTAGTAGATGAAGTTACCAGTAATTAGACATCTGCAGAAGAACAATGAGGCTGAGAAGCTGGAGAACGCTATTGAGGTTCTCGAAAATTTCACCGAGCATCGTTCAGTTTCTGAACAGGAAATGGATGTTATTGGGGAATTGCTTACCAACCTTTGCGGAGCTGTAGAAGTTCATAAAATGATAAAAGATGGTGTTCCTGAAAGGGATGCTGCAAATAATTTTGTCAAAAAAGTATTGGGATCTATAGACAAATAGATTTTCTAATAAATCAATTCATAAGGGCTGTTTTCATTGGGAAACAGCCCTTGTTGTTTTATGATAATTTTAGTAATAACCGAAAGACAATCTTCTAAATTTATATTTCTAATAAAAAAATAACATGGCAAAGATTGAACTTGACGGGGAGAAGGTAACTACATACGGAAGTTTACCATCGATGGATGAGAAAGCACCTCACTTTGAATTGATAAAATCAGATTTATCAATTGGCACATTAGAAGAATTTAAAGGAAAGAGAGTTATAATGAATATTTTTCCAAGTATAGACACCGGAGTTTGTGCAACTTCAGTTCGGAATTTCAACAAAAAAGCTTCAGAATTGAAAAATACTGTAGTTTTGTGCATCTCTCGGGATCTGCCATTTGCTCAGCAAAGATTTGTGAGCGAAGAAGGACTGGATAATATAACCAATCTTTCAGATTTCAGGGATAGAAATTTTGGTAAAGACTATGGAGTGGAGATAATCGATGGCGCTTTTGAAGGTCTTCTTTCCAGAGCTGTTGTAGTACTGGACGAAAACGGCCATGTGATACATTCCCAACAGGTTCAAAAGATCGAAGACGAACCAGATTATCTCGCTGCTCTGAAAACATTAGTATAATGAAGAACAGTTTCCTCGGAAAAAGAATCAGAGGAGGAGGATATGCAATAAAGGGAGCCTGGCTCCTGCTTAGACACGAACCCAGTATACAGGTACAATTTGTGATTTCTGTACTGGTTTGTATTGCAGGCTGGTATTTTGAAATCACGAGAACCGAATGGATTTTTCAATTCCTCGCGATAGGCCTGGTAATGTCCACCGAAGGCTTGAATACAGCCGTTGAAGCGATGGCAGATTTTGTACATCCCGATTTTCATAATAAAATTGGGCATATTAAAGACGTTGCCGCTGGTGCTGTTTTTATAGCCGCAGTTATAGCAGTTATCATTGCCGGCTTTATTTATCTCCCCTACCTTACCTCCTAAAAATAATAATATGAAGGCATACGTAATTTTTCTTTTTGGGCTGTTAATATTTTCTGAAGTCACTTCCCAGGAAGATCTTAGGAAACTAGACCTAAACCTGGAAAATTACGAATATCCTTACCAGGTGAATTTTTTGGAAATTAACGCACAGCAGGAAACTTACACTATGGCTTATATGTATGTAAAAGCCGAAAATCCTAATGGGAAGACAGTGGTACTACTGCATGGCAAAAATTTTAATGGAGCTTACTGGGAGTCAACTATAGAACTTTTAAGCAATAATGGTTTCGACGTTTTGGTACCAGACCAGATAGGCTTCGGAAAATCCAGTAAACCAGATTATTTTCAATATAGCTTTCAGCAATTGGCGGAAAATACTAAAAACCTAATTCAGAGCCTCCAAATTGAAAAAACTGTGGTGCTAGGGCATTCCATGGGCGGAATGCTTGCTACCAGGTTCGCTTTAATGTATCCTGAGATCACTGAAAAACTGGTTCTGGTAAATCCAATCGGACTTGAAGACTGGAAATTAAAAATTCCGTACCAAAGCGTGAACGACTGGTACGAACAGGAATTAAAAAAAGATTATGCAGCCATAAAAGAATATCAGAAAGAAAATTATTACGCTGGAGACTGGAATGAAGATTACGCCCAATGGGCGAAATTACTGGCGGGCTGGACCTTAAATGAAGATTATCCCCGTATCGCGTGGAATGCCGCACTTACCTACGATATGATTCTCACCCAACCGGTAGTGTACGAGTTCAAAGAACTGGAAGTTCCCACGCTGCTGATTATTGGAACCAGGGACAGAACAGCGCTGGGTAAAAACCTTGTGAGCGAAGAAGTAAAGGCCACCATGGGATTATATGATCAATTAGGCGAAAAAACTGCGGAAAAAATTCCTGATGCAGAATTTGTTGAAATTCCAGATACCGGGCATTTACCCCATATAGAAGCTTTCGATAAATTCAGCGAAGCATTACTTCCCTTCCTGAAAAAATAAAAACTGATTTTAATCGTTTTTCCCGTGTAAAACAGGCAACTTTTAAAATTGAAGTTTTTTTTCTTTACTTTGGAAAAGGCTAATTTGTATTTTTGCCGAAACCGTTCAACCTACCTATGGCTAAAAAGAAGGCTAAGACCAAAAAAACCACCAAAAAATCACGTAATTTCTCATTAAAGCTTAATAGGCAGCAGAAGGTGGTTCTGGGTAGTTTCCTAATGCTATTTGGGCTGGCACTTATTGTAGCCTTTATTTCTTTTCTTTTTAATTGGCAGGCAGATCAGAGCGTACTTAATGAATTCTCCAATCGTGAAATTGAAGCCAGAAACTGGTTAAGTAAATTTGGTGCCACTGTTAGCGACTTTTTTATTTATCGAGGTTTCGGACTAGCCGCTTTCTCTATCGCATTTCTTATTTTACTCAGTGGTATCTATCTCTTTTTCGGATTCAAAAGTTCTAATCTTATTAAATTCTGGTTCTGGGGAATCCTGGTGATGATCTGGCTATCTGTATTCTTCGGGTTTTTCGCCGAAAATAATGCTTTACTAGGGGGTCGTATTGGTTTTGAAACGAATGATTTTATCCAGGATTATTTAGGTTTCTTTGGCACTGCATTGTTAATGCTTTTCCTGTTCGTTGCTTATTTAGCGATTCGGTTAAAAGTTACCCCGGAAATGGTTGGCGGCTATTTCAAATCAGGTAAAAAAGAGCTTAAAGATGCCATGCAGGAGCATCAGTCGGAAATTTCAGAAACCGACGAAGAAAAAGACTGGAAAGAAACGGTAGTAAAACCTGAAGTTGAAGAAAAACAAACTCAAAATATAGACCTTTCAGAAGAAAAAACAGAAAAGAAGAATGATCCTGCTCCCTCTCCTAAAATGGAAGTGAGCACCCCTCCGAAAGAAGATGTCGCCATGGAAGTGGAAGCTGCACCCGAAGAGGAAGAAGAAGATAATTTAAGCAATAAGCTGGTAAAAGATTTCGGTGAATTTGATCCTACCCTGGAATTGAAAAACTATAAATTTCCCACGATAGAATTACTGAAGGATTATGGTGGCTCCATCACCATAGATCAGCAGGAACTTGAGGAAAACAAGAACCGAATCGTTGAAACGCTCAAAAATTACAAAATTGAGATCGCCCAGATTAAAGCTACAGTTGGACCCACCGTTACGCTTTACGAAATAGTTCCGGAAGCGGGAATAAGAATAAGCAAGATCAAGAACCTGGAAGACGATATCGCGCTTTCACTTTCGGCATTAGGGATCAGGATCATAGCACCTATTCCCGGAAGAGGAACCATCGGTATTGAAGTTCCGAATAAAAACGCGAGTATTGTTTCCATGCGCTCGGTAATCGCTTCGGCTAAATTCCAAAATGCGGAAATGGAATTACCCCTCGCACTTGGAAAAACAATTTCCAACGAAACTTTTGTGGTAGATCTTGCTAAAATGCCGCATATGTTAATGGCCGGTGCCACAGGTCAGGGTAAGTCTGTAGGTTTAAATGCCATTCTTACCTCCCTACTCTACTGTAAACATCCTGCAGAAGTAAAATTTGTACTGGTAGATCCTAAAAAAGTAGAACTTACACTTTTCAATAAAATCGAACGTCATTACCTGGCGAAACTGCCAGATTCCGGCGATGCTATTATCACTGATAATACTAAAGTGATCAATACGCTTAATTCATTATGTATCGAAATGGACAACCGTTACGACATGCTGAAAAATGCCATGTGCCGTAACATTAAAGAGTACAATACGAAATTCAAGGCTCGAAAACTTAATCCCAATGATGGCCACGAATTTTTGCCTTATATCGTATTGGTGGTTGATGAGTTTGCAGATCTTATTATGACGGCAGGTAAGGAAGTGGAAACACCTATCGCACGACTGGCCCAGCTTGCCAGGGCGATTGGAATACATTTGATTATCGCCACGCAAAGACCTTCGGTAAATGTGATCACCGGGATTATTAAAGCAAACTTCCCGGCGCGTGTAGCTTTTAGAGTAACCTCTAAAATAGATTCCAGGACAATACTCGACAACCAGGGTGCAGACCAGCTGATTGGACGTGGAGATATGCTATTTACGCAGGGGAACGATCTAAAAAGGCTGCAGTGTGCTTTTGTGGATACCCCCGAAGTAGATAAGATCACCGAATTCATAGGATCACAAAAAGCCTATCCAGATGCGCACCAGCTTCCAGCTTATGAAAGTGAGGAAAGTGGCACAGGAGTTGATATAGATGTGAGCGAGCGGGATAAGTTATTCCGTGAAGCCGCAGAAGTAATCGTGACGCACCAGCAAGGTTCAGCATCACTGCTTCAGAGAAAATTAAAACTTGGCTATAACCGGGCAGGAAGAATCATAGATCAACTAGAAGCCGCAGGCATCGTTGGTCCATTTGAAGGAAGCAAGGCTAGACAGGTGTTAGTAACGGATCTCGCGGCATTAGATCAACTTTTAAATGAAAAACCAGACAATTAAAAAATCAAAATGAAAAAATTAGTATTTATCCTGGCTGCGATCATGTCTTTGAACTTAAATGCTCAAAATTCTCAAAAAGCTGAAAAATTACTTAACGAAGTATCTTTCAAAGTCAAGAACTACGATAATATGGTGATCGAGTTTAAGTATGCTTTGGAGAATAAAGCAGAGAATGTAAGTCAGGAAACGCGCGGGGATGTAAGCATTAAAGGTGAAAAATATATTTTGAACCTTATGGGAACTACGCAAATGTTCGACGGAAAAAAGATTTATACTATTATTCCTGAAGATGAAGAGATCAATATCTCCAACTATGTAGAAGAAGACAATAATAGCATTACTCCATCGAAAATGTTCAGTTTTTATGAAGATGGTTATAATTACCAAATGGATATTACACAAGATGTAAAAGGGCGTGAGATCCAGTATGTAAAGCTTACTCCTAAAGATAGTAATGCTGAGATCAAGAATATTTTACTGGGAATAGATAGCCAGACAAAGCATATTTATAATTTAATACAGACCCAGGAAAACGGTACAAAAGTGACAATCACCGTAAAAAGTTTTAAAACAGACCAGCCTTTAGCAAAAAACCTGTTTACTTTTGACGAAGCTAGATACAGCGATTACTACATCAATAGATTAGACTAAATTGAAAATACTCGACCGGTACATACTAACCAGTTTTTTAAAAACATTTTTTTCGGTCTTTATAATACTCATGTTCATCTTTGTACTTCAGACGATCTGGTTGTACATAGGTGAACTTGCTGGTAAAGATCTGGATGCAGAAATAATCCTGAAATTTCTCCTTTACTTCTCTCCAAAGCTGGTACCGCTGGTATTGCCGCTCACCATTCTTTTAACTTCTATAATGACCTTTGGATCCTTCGCTGAAAACTATGAGTTTGCAGCGATGAAATCTTCCGGGATCTCCCTGGGACGTGCCATGAGAAGTTTAACCGTATTTATTGTATTTATTAGTTT
Source organism: Christiangramia sp. (assembly GCF_029937855.1). Classification (GTDB taxonomy): domain Bacteria; phylum Bacteroidota; class Bacteroidia; order Flavobacteriales; family Flavobacteriaceae; genus Christiangramia. Next base: position 96,646 of record NZ_JAPYPC010000004.1, on the reverse strand, counting down.
TGTTGCCTTCTTTTTTGCCAATAATGTAATTCCTGCCGCCGAATTTAAATCGATCAACCTTCGGAAAAATATCGCCCAGTTAAAACCGGCCATGGCAATTTCTGAAGGGATTTTTAATGATATTGGAGCTTTCAATATAAAAGTGGAAGAAAAAACCGGTGAAAATGACCAGTACCTCACCGATGTTATAATCCATCAGAAAAAACAAACCGGGGGAAATACTACAGTTATTAAAGCCAAAGAGGGTGAACTCGTGGGAAGTACAGAATCTGATGTACTCTCACTTATACTGAAAGAAGGAAATTATTATGACGAGATAAAACCTAGTGATTACGAAAAAAGGAAAAATAAACCCTTCACCAAAAGTTATTTTGACGAATATATTATCAATATTGATCTTTCAGATTTTAATAATGTAAACCTGGAAGATGAAAGTTATAGCTCAACACATGGAATGCTGAAAATTTCAGAGTTGGATGAAAGTATTGATTCCTTTTCTGTAGCCTATAACAACAAAATGGCTGAGTTCAAAGAATCGATGTACCAGCGTACCGGAGTGAAAAACATACAAATAAATTACAAACCTAAAGATACCATTGTAGCTTTTGAAGACGGACTATTGTCCCATTACAACACTTTCGATGGTGCACAAATCGTAAATCTTGCGCTGGGAACGGTCAATTCTGCTTTGGCACATTTAGGAATGAAAAAACAGGAATTCAAAAGAAGTGTACAGCAGGTGAACAAATTTGAAATTGCATTGCATGAAAAATATGCCCTTTCCGTTGCCTGTATTGTACTGTTCTTCGTGGGCGCACCTTTAGGAGCCATCATTCGGAAAGGTGGGATTGGGCTGCCCATAGTAGTTGCCATCCTGCTTTTTCTTACTTATCATTTTATAGGGATTTTCGCTAAAAATTCAGCGGAAGACGGGAGTGTACCCGCCTTCATTGCTACCTGGCTCTCTACTTTCATCATGTTGCCATTAGGTATATATTTAACCTATAGGGCAACTACAGATCAGGGCTTATTTGTTTTTGATAATATCCTGGATCCCTTTAAAAAACTCTTCAAAAAAGCCGGCCTTTTCAAGGACAAAAGTAAATCAGAATAAATATCTTTGCAGCCATTAAAAAAGATGTTATGGCTCAGGTAGAGAACAATCAATATTCAATAAAACTGGATACTATTCAGGAAGCTATTGATGATATTCGCGCCGGTAAGGTGATTATCGTGGTAGATGATATTGATCGTGAAAATGAAGGTGATTTTTTAGCTGCAGCTGAAAAAGTGACTCCTGAAATGATTAATTTCATGGCTACCCACGGTCGCGGACTTATATGCGCACCACTTACTGAACCCAGGTGTAACGAGCTGAAACTGGAAATGATGGTTGGCAATAATACCGATCCCATGGAAACTGCTTTTACCATTTCAGTAGATCTTAATGGAAAAGGAGTTACTACAGGAATCTCTGCTTCAGACAGGGCCAAAACCATTCAAGCACTTATAGATCCTGATGTCAAACCCCAGGACTTAAATAGACCCGGACATATTTTCCCGCTAAAAGCTAAAGAAGGTGGTGTTCTAAGACGTACAGGCCATACAGAAGCAGCCATAGATTTCGCCAGGCTTGCCGGGTTTGAACCGGCCGGTGTGATCGTTGAGATCATGAATGAAGATGGTACCATGGCCCGCTTACCTCAGCTTATAAAAGTCGCTAAAAAATTTGACCTTAAAATAGTTTCTATTGAAGATCTGGTAGCCTATAGGATGCAACATGACTCTTTAATTGAAAAGAAAGAAGATTTTGAAGTGGATACCCGCTTTGGAAAATTCAGATTAAGGGCTTATAAACAAACCACAAATTCACAGGTTCACGTAGCGCTAACCAAAGGATCCTGGAAGCCAAATGAAGAGATTATGGTGAGGGTAAACTCTACCCTTGTAAATAATGATATTTTAGGAACCTTAACGAATAATCCAGACAAGAAACTTGACGGAATGTTCCAGGCGATTAATAATGAAGGCCGTGGAGCTATTGTATTTATTAATCCTGCAAACCAGTATCCTAACCTTTTAAGCCGGTTATCAGAATTAAAAGAAAGTCAGAAAACAGGGGAAATAAAAGCCCCTCCGGTTAAAATGGACAATAAGGATTTTGGAATAGGTGCCCAAATACTTCATGATCTTGAAATCCACAAGATCAGGCTTCTTTCTAATTCCCAACAAACCAAACGTGTGGGTATGATTGGTTACGGACTCGAAATCACAGAATACGTTAGCTATTAATCTATTTCAATAATGACCTCCTCCAGGGGTCTTCTTACTTTTTTAAATTTCGAAAACTCATCGTTTTCTGATCGATATCCCACAGGAAGCACCAGTACCGATCTTAGATTCTTCTCGGGGAGTCCTAAAAATTCGTCATATTTTTCAGGTTCAAATCCTTCCATGGGGCAGGCATCGATTTCTTCAGCCGCACAAACGGTGAGTAAAGTGCCTAAAGCCAGATAAGCCTGATTAATTGCCCAGGATTCAATTTCTTCAATTTCCTTCATTTTAAAATCGTTGATGAGAAAATCATGAAAAGGCTTAAGGATCTCTTCTGGTGTTTCTCTTAAGTATTTAACCCTTTTAAAATAATTGGTTATAAAGTCTTCATCTACCCTGTTTTCAATACAAATCACCAGTACATGAGAAGCGGTATCTACCTGTTGCTGATCCATGGAAAAAGAACGCAATTTTTTCTGGATCTCTTTATTTGAAATGATCAACATCTTTAGTGGCTGGAGTCCGTAGGAAGTTGCGGTTAAATTAAAAGCCTGTTTTAGGACCTTTATTTTTTCTTCGGAAAGAATTTTATCCTCATTAAATTTCTTGGTCGCATAGCGCCAGTTTAAAGCTTTAATATTACTCATATCTATTTAAAATAATATTTTACAAAGGTACACAATGTATAAGGTAACACTGGCGTTAGCGCATAAATTAATCTAATACATCCAATTATTATGGCTATCTTCGATACTCAATTTATCCACCTTTAATGAAGCGATTAAAAAAAATCATTTTGGCTTCCGTTATTGGTCTTGTACTCATCATTTTTATGATTCTGGGTATTGAGGCTATCTTCCAGAGACAAACTGCGGGGCTTATCTATAGCAATATGTCCAATGTTCCTCCCGCCAATACGGTTATCGTACTTGGAGCAAGCGTTCATGCCGATGGGAAACTATCCCCAATTCTTCAGGACAGGGTAGATACCGCTATTAAATTATACAGAAGTAATAAGGTTAAAAATTTTCTGGTAACGGGAGATCACCGTACTGAAGACTATAATGAAGTAGCGGCAATGGTAAATTATCTTCAGGAGAAAGGGATCGATAAAGACCTGATAATATCAGACCATGCCGGACTGGATACTTATGACAGCATGTACAGGGCTGGCAAATTGTTTGGTGTGGAAAGTGCTATTGTAGTAACACAGAAATTCCATCTTCCCAGAACTTTATTTATAGCCCAGAATTTGGGACTGGATTATAGAGGTTTTACGGCAGATCAAAGAGCCTATCAAACTGAATACAGACTTAAACAACGGGAGAAGTTAGCCAACTTAAAAGCGCTCTGGGAAGTACTTTTAAAGAAAAAACCACGCACACTGCAAGCAAGACTTCATTAATCAGCCTTAGCTCCTTTAATTTTACTGAATAAGTTTTTTATTATATTAGAGCTGTAACTAACCTTAAAACAAAAAATATGATCCAGTGGTTAATTCATATTCTAATTGACGCTGTAGTCCTTCTTATTGCAGCAAAATTCCTAAGTAAAGTTCATTTAAGCGGCTTTAAATCTGCCATTATAGTCGCTTTGATAATTGGTGTTCTAAGCTTTCTTTTGAGCTGGCTTTTAACGGCAATCCTAAATATTGCCACTCTGGGAATATTTTATTTCCTTGGAATTGGTTTTGTAACGAGGGTGATTGCATATGCAATAATCATAGAAATAGCAGATAAACTTTCTTCCGATTTTAAAACGGATGGCTTTTGGCCCTCAGTTTGGCTGGCAGTTTTAATTGCTATTATTGGTGGGATTGTAGATGCACTCTTATTTTAAAGAAAAAAAATTCAATTCTTTCTCTCAAAGAAATCATAAAAAATTACCGGGTGAGATGTTTCATCCGGTTTTTTCTTCCCCACCAAACAATAAAACCCGTTACAGGTAAAGAGGCTACAAAAATGCTTAAAATAAAAGCAATAATTTTACCAGGCATTCCAAAGAATTGGCCGGTATGAATTCCGTAGCTCATTTCCTGTAATTTAAGCCCGGTACTTTTAGTGTTGTATGCCTGCGTTTGAAGCAATTCAGCCGTTTGAGGATGAAAATAGAAATTAGATTGATGGTCATAATCCAGCGATTCGGGGTAAACTCCCGTCACTACCGGATGATCATCTCCTTCAGTCCAAACAAAATACATATCATTATTCGGCATCATTTCAACGGTTTGAAAGAAAGCAATATCTATAGGATTTTCAGAAATTCGGGATTTCTGCTCGATATTTTCAACATGCTGATCGCTTTCTACTTTTTCTCCCAGGTTTCCAACGTAATAAATACCATCGCTAACCCATTCGTATGAAAAGTATAATCCGGTAATCGCTACAATAATGGCCAGAATATGCAGGTAAAATCCGCTTACCTGATGTAGATCGTAATTTACACGTCTCCAACGGGCGTCCCATTTTACCTTTAAGCTATTCCTTAATTTTTTAATTTTTTTAGGCCACCAGAGAATAATACCGGTAACAAGCATCAGAATAAAAATTAGTGTTGAGATACCAACCACCTGCCTGCCTATATCCTGAGGTAGTAAAAGGTACATATGCAGCGCTTTAACAATTTCAAAGAAATCTGTAGTGAAATCCTGGGCATATAAGAATTCTCCGGTGTATGGGTTCAAATAGAAATAGTATGGAATATCCTTGTGCAAACCATATACAGCAACGGGCCTGTCTTTCCCGGTATAAAGCACGAAATCATCTGTAGCACCGGGATATCTATCCTGAACTTTCTCTTTAATCTTTGAAGGTGGGAGAAAAGCCATATCCTTTTCTTCCACAAATCGATAATCGTATAAGGCATCTTTAATCTCATCGTGGAAAACATAGATACAGCCGGTTACCGCAACAATAAAAACTATAATCCCCGTAAGCAGGCCTAACCAGAGATGTATTCTCCCGGCCCACTTCTTCAAGGTATTTTTTTTCTTTTTCTTCATATTAGAAATAAGAGATCGCCTTAAAGGCGATCTCGGGCTAATTCAAATCTAAAATTTATAAGTAAGCGCGGCTGCAAAATTTCTTGGAGCCTGTGGATTTATCGTAGACCATCCGTTAAAATAATCTTCATTGGTAAGATTATTTAGTTTTAAGTTGATAGAAAATTTATCTACGTCATAAAATACAGCAGCATTCAGCACCGTGTAGGACGGTAAGGTAAATGTTCCCGCCGTATTTCTGTTAAAAATCATATTCTCACTAGCATAATTTCCTCCAAATCCTATTCCAAATCCTTCTGCTATACCATTGGTGAATCTATAACTTGCCCAAAGGTTTGCGAGTGTTTCCGGCCCTGCAGATTCAGGCCTTTTTCCTAAAAAATCATCATTTTCAGCAGCTTCGGTTACTTCACTATCATTATGGCTAAAACCCGCGACCAGATTCAATCCATCTACGGGACTAGCCGTAATCCTGGCTTCAAATCCACGGCTGTATTGGGTCCCGTCCTGGGTTACTTCAATCCCGCTACCTAATACAATATTTTCAACTTCAATATTATAATAACTTAATGTGGCAAAAACTTTATCATTTAAAAAATTAAGCTTTGTCCCAAATTCAAACTGAGTAGCATGCTCTGGTTCAAAAGTGATTCTCCTTGATTCCTGCGTATCTGGATTAATAACCTCTGCAGGTGCAACATTACTGAAACCATCCATGTAATTCGCAAATATGGAAAGCCTGTCTATAACTGGTTGATACACTACCCCGAATTTAGGTGAAAATGCAGTTTGGCTATTGCTATCGTTCTCAAACTGGTCTATACGCAAACTGGCCATGGCAGATAAAGCAGGGGTTATATTCAGTACATTGGAGATATAAGCACTATAAATATCCTCTTTAGTGGTTCTATTATTTCGATTCGTGTTTTCTAATAGGGCATCAACCGCAGCGGTGGAAAGTATTCCACTGTCTCCATCTGTGATATAGTTATCTGGCTCTGTAAATCCAAAAACACTTTCATTAACATTTGTCAAACTTGCGTCACCTATATAAACGCGTCCATTTCCTATGTATCCAGTACCATTATCTATTACTTCTCTCTGAAAATAATCCAGACCGGCAACCATTCTGTTTCTCATGCCGAAGATTTCAAAATCTCCGATGAAATTTTGCTGAAAATCTGTAGTTAAGGTAGTAGAATTCTGATTGTTCATAAAACGACTAAATACTACGCCTTCTTCCAGACCTTCCACAAACCTGGTTGTTTCGTATAGATAAGAATAATAACCCATAGACTTGGCACTACCGCGGGATATTACGGTTTGCGAGATCCAGTTATCTGATAACTCATAGTTCATTTGTCCCTGGAGACTATAAGTGGGATTTTCTAAAGTCAAATCATTGCTGGTATAAGATCGATTGGTATTATAGTCCAACTCATCAATATTGGTAACGCGTAATGGCGCTCCCCTATCCACAAACAGCATGGTAGGATTGGTGGACTCACCATTGAAAAATTCTGTATTCACAAAAAAGGAAAGTCTGTCATTCACCTTATAACTCAGGGAAGGTGCTACAAAGAAGGATTTTGAAAAACCAGCATCCTGAAAAGAGTTTTGAGTCTGGTATGCTGTATTTACACGTAAAGCAACATCTCCTTCTTCATCAAGTGGGGTATTAACGTCTGCTGCCACGCGATTAAGTCCAAAACTGCCCAGGGTGTATCTTATGTTTCCGCCGAAATATTCATAAGGCTTCTTAGTAGTAATATTAATCAAACCTCCGTAGGAAATAAGGCTACTGCCGTAAAGGGTTCCAGAAGGGCCTTTTATGACCTCGATATTTTCAATATTCGCAGGATCAGGGCTACCATTCGTAATTGCCGGAAGTCCGTTTATCAGGCTAGGCTGTACCGGGAAACCTCTCAATGAGTAATATCCGGCACCATCTCCACCTCTTCCTGTAGATTCCCAAAGTTTGGTGATGCCAGAACTGTTTTTTAAAGCATCATCAAAATCTGTAATGACCTGTTCATCGAGAAGCTCTGCGGTAATATTATCATAAACCTGGGGATTTTCTATCTTTTTTAAAGGCAATTTTGCAACATAAATACTTTTTTCACGGTTAAATACATTGGAATTCCCATTACCTCGAATCAATACTTCTGTTAGCTGTTCTTCTGCCGATTTCAAAATTATATTGGGAAGGTTAGTAGTTTCTCCGGGCTGAATTGAAAATGCAATTTCTTGAGATTTGTAACCAACATAAGAAATTCTCAAAAGATAATTTCCAACGGGAACATTTTGAAGCAGGAAAGAACCGTTTTTATCAGATTCAGTACCAATCCCGGTTCCCTGGATATTAATATTCGCGCCGGAAATTATTTCTCCATCTGCGTTAGATACCTTTCCCTTCAATCCTCCAGAATTTTGGCCAAAGGCACTGAAATTAATTAGCAGTAATAGTAGTAGTAGTTTTTGGATCATCACTTTAATTTTATTTAGACCTAGTATAAATAGAGGTGCAAATCTAAAAGCTGAAAATGAAATTTAAAAGCTTATTTAGATTTATTTTAAATAAAATTTTCGAAAAAACTGTATTTCAAACATTTATAGCGGAAACAATAAAGAAGAGTTATAACTGGAACGTGAAATTTAATAGAGATTTAATCTTATTAGATGAACATTCATTTACTTTTGAAATTTCGAAAAATAAATTATGATCAAACTTATTGTAACAGACGTTGACGGAACTTTATTGAACGATAATCATGAAATACATCCTGATTTCTGGAAAATAGAAGAACAGCTCACCAAAGGCGGTATTTTATTCTCTATCGCCAGCGGACGTCAATTTTATAATCTGGAATCAAAGTTTGAAAAAATAAAAGATCGTACTATGTTCTTTGCTGAAAATGGCACCTATGTATCTCATAAAGGCAAAGAATTATATGTTAATCCTATTGAAAAGGAAGCTGCCATTGAATTTATTCAATTAGGGAGAAAGCTTGAAAGCACTAATTTGGTTCTATGCGGAAAAGATTCTGCATACATAGAAACTAAAGATGAAGAATTCAAAAATGAAATAAATAAATTCTACGAGCGCCTAAAGGTGGTTGATGATTTAACAAAAGTAGAAGACACCTATTTAAAAGTGACCCTTTGTAATTTTAACGGAGTGGAAGATAATACCTTCCCGCATTTTGTAAATTATACAGATCGTTATAAAGTTGCCATCGCTGCAAAAGTCTTTATAGATATTACCGCTTTAAATGCGAACAAGGGTAATGCTATCAGGGATATTCAGAAGGAATTAAATATAAGCGCTGAAGAAACCCTGGTTTTTGGTGATTATTTAAATGATCTTGAAATGATGAAAGTGGCAAAACATAGCTATGCTATGAAAAATGCGCATCCTGAAATTATTGAAGTTAGTAATTTTGTAACTACCCACGATAATAACGATAATGGAGTGCTTAGAACTATTGAAGCGCTTGGTTTACTTGGTACCTAATTTACAATGATATTGGTCTTATCTAAGCCCGTATTTCCTGTTACCGAATCGTACGCATAGATCATAACTTCATACAATCCTTTTTTGAGATTTACATCTGCCTGAAAAGTGCTGGGCTTATCGCTGATACTCATCTCCACTTCTTCTGTATTGCCTTCTGCATCTGTGAACATAGCCTTTACTTCATATTGATTGGCATCCCAAATCCCGTTTTCCGTGACCGGGCAGCCGCACATCATCACCACATTGGCCTTTAATACTATACTTTCTGTTGAAGCTATTCTTTCATGTGTCTGTGGACTTAAGATATCCACCACAAAGCCTGGGATTTCCAACACTACTCCATCTCCCACAATATCCTTTCCAGGAACTACCCAAAGTTGGGTACTGCTCATTACTTCAGCCTGCTTTTTATTCTTAGGAGCATAAGCTTCAATAGTCACAAAGGTGGGAGTATCTATATCTAAAACTGCATTGAAACCGGCCGTCTCCTCATCTGAAAGTCTTTCAGAACGCTTCCAGTCCTGCTTCATGATCTTATCTGTATTTCCCGTGCTTCCAGTGGTTATACCTTCTGCCAGGATTTCTCCCTTAAGCTCATCTTTTACCAGAATTTTTGCTCCTCCGATAGAAGAACCTATAAATTTAGCATCTTTGGCTTGTGCCCTGATCATTATATTGGTTTCCTGAGCTGCTATATTCATAGTAAATACAGATAAGATTAGTATAGAAAAAAGCCGATAAAAATTAATCTTTTTCATAGTATCAATGTTTACCGGCTAATTTAACTAAAATCTAATTTAGTTAAGCTTTGGCTAATTCTGCTTCAGCATTTTTCGAAGCAATATTTTTAAAATTCTTTGGATCTGACTGGTATTCCTGGATATATCCTTCTAGGGTATTTACCTCTTCCTGAGTAAGATCATTTGCTTTCATATTTTGAGAAAGATTGATCCATGGTTTTTCTGAATCATAGTCATATTCTCCAAATACCATAAATGGAGTTCCGTTTCTGGCGATCCTGAAACCTTCTACGTCCCACATATCTGCCCATTCAAAAATATATTTAGCATCATCCATGTATAATCTTACACATCCATGACTGGCAGGATAACCCGGCAGCGCATACTGGTGAACTCCTACTCCTTCAAAATTCATAAAGTTGAAATAATACGGCAAAATCCAGGATTCATCTACCGTACTCACTTTTCTTTTGGCTTTATAATTTCCATAATTCAATCCATTGGGAGTTCTGGTGGAATTCTTTCCTGTACTTACAGGTCCCCATTTCACTAAATCCCCATTTTCATATAAACCGAAGGCCTGCACCCTTTGAGAGATCAATACCGTTTTAGGAATACATTGTAAAAAATTAATATTCTCAGGAAACGGACTGTAAGTATTGAATTCATCCGAAGGACATTCCGGTAGAACAATAGGTCTTTCAGGTCTTAATTGGTTCTTCTCAATCCTATTCAACGCCAAAATGGTTTTTAGTTCCTCCTGCGGATATGATTTGATAATACTATCCACTTTTTCTCTCGTCTCAAGAGAATCAATAGTATAACTAATCTCTTTCCTATATAATTTAGGCTCTTTCTTTACCACCGGATTCCGCATACTCAACTTTTCCGATTTTGAAATGGAAGGTTCTACTACCTGGGTGTTAGAATTACAGGCATAGAAAAGAACACTACTTAAAAACAATAATGATATTTTTCTAATTATATTAAAGCCTTGCATAGTAAATAGTAGTTTGGTTTGACAACTTAAAACTAGGCAACATACCTCCTATTACTCGCCAATAAAGCGTTAAGGCTTTCTTTACTTTATGATAATTAACCCTTTTTAAGACAGAAAAATCCTGAATTAGCTTAAAATTTTCAGAAATATTAAGCTTTCATTTCATTTCTGATTTTCAATAAGTTATTTTTAGATAAACCAAGCACCTTAGATTATGAGTAATAGAAGAGCGTTTATAAAGAAATCAGGAATTTTATTAGGAGCGACCTTACTACCATTCCCTGGTTGCATAACTTCCGGTTCTCAAAAGAAATTAGGAGTTGCCCTTGTTGGTCTGGGATACTACAGTACAGACCTCCTCGCCCCTGCCCTACAAAAGACAGAATATTGTGAACTCAAAGGCATAGTTACAGGCAGTCCTGAAAAGATTCCGGTATGGCAAAAGAAATATGACATCAGGGATTCTAATGTTTATAACTATGAAAACATGCACCAGATTGCTGATAATGATGAGATTGATGTGATTTATATTGTCCTCCCCACCGGTCTACATGCTGAATATGCTATTAAAGCAGCTAATACAGGTAAACATGTGTGGTGTGAAAAACCCATGGCCAGGACTGCTGAAGAATGTCAGCAGATTATTGAGGCGTGTAATAAAAATAAGGTCAAACTTTCTATTGGATATAGAATGCAACATGAAAAGAATACACAAACCATCATGAAATGGGCGGAAACCAAACCATACGGAAATATAAAAAATGTGATTTCTGAAGCTGGCTATAATGGAGGCGCTATCAATCCCTGGAAACTTAAAAAAGAAATGGGCGGTGGTGCAATTTATGATATGGGAGTTTATAGCATCAATGCGGCTAGATATTCTATCGGTCTTGAACCTATTGCTGTAACCGCTACCCAATCTACAAACCGACCTGAAATTTTTACAGAGGTAGATGAAACCACGAGCTTTCAAATGGAATTTCCCGGCGGAATTATGGTAGACGGTAAAACCAGTTTTGGAGAAAGCCTGAATAATCTGGAAGTAACAACTCAGAACGGCTGGTATTATCTAAGACCAATGCAAGCCTATTCCGGAGTACGGGGTAAAACAAGTGACGGAAAGATCCTGACACCAATGGGTAAAAACCAGCAAGCGGTACAAATGGATGATGATGCTCTTGCTATAATCAACGATAAAGCTGTGCTTGTGCCTGGAGAAGAAGGAATGAAAGACATTCATATTGTAGAAAAGATAAATGAAGCCGCGACAAAAACAGGCTGGGTTCAGATATAAATTACCAAATAAATTTTGCTGCGAAAACTATTCATCGTAATATTGCAATATATAATTAATTATGGGTGTAACTAAAACAGATCTGTTTACAAAGGAGCAAAATGAACTGGCAATTTTGGCCAAAGCATTTGCACATCCTGCACGCATTGCCATTCTGCAATATTTACTGACATCGAATAAATGTATAAATGGCGATCTGGTAAATGAATTAGGGCTGGCGCAGGCAACCATAAGTCAGCATTTGAGAGAGCTAAAAAATGTGGGGATTATTCAGGGAAGTATTGATGGTGCATCGATGAGTTATTGTATTAATCCTGAAAAATGGGAAAATGTTCAGCAACTTTTTAACGGCATGTTTGATGAAATTCAAAACTGCAGACCCGGCGAATGCTGCTAAAAAAATTTATAAATAATCATCGTAAAAATACGATAAAACGATAATAAAATAATCTTTGATCTAGCTTAAAAGATTATTGAGAAATTACATAAATCAAAAAAATATAAACAGATGAGACTTTCAGAATTTATAGATCGGTTATCAGGATTAAGCGAAATCGCTTTTGAACTGCCAAACGGCAAGTTAGTACCAGAACACTTCCATGTTACCGAAGTTGGAAAAATAAGCAAACATTTTATCGATTGTGGCGGTACTTTAAGGGATGAACAAAAAATCTCTTTTCAACTTTGGGAAGAGAACGACTATAACCATCGTCTCCATCCAGATAAACTGTTTAAAATTATTGAACTAGCGAAAGATAAATTAGAACTGCCCGATGTTGAAATTGAAGTGGAATACCAGGGAGAGAGTATCAATAAATTCCACCTGGATTTTGACGGAAAGAATTTTCTTCTAGTTAACACCCAAACCGATTGCCTGGCAAAAGAGAATTGTGGAATTCCTGCTCAAAAGCCAAAAGGAAAATTATCTGAAATTCAAAACTCATGCTGTACTCCAGAATCTGGTTGCTGCTAAAAAAAATCTATGTCACAAATACTACTATACCCGGTACTGGAAAAAAAACTGGAGTATTTAAAAAAACTTGAAATTCCTGAAAACCGAAAGAAAATTCTTCAGCCACTGATCAATTATATTGAAAAAGAAAAAAATTCAGAAAAAGCTGTTCAGTTAAATTTTATCTGCACTCATAATTCAAGACGCAGCCAGTTTGGCCAGGTTTGGGCTCAGGCAATTTCAGATCATTACGGGATCAAAACTAAATGTTTTTCCGGAGGTACTGAAAAAACCGCTTTTCATCAAAACGCTATTGAATCTTTAACACGCGCTGGTTTCAGAATAGAATCTTCAGAAGGCGAAAATCCTCATTTTCAGGTTAATTATTCAGAAGAGAATGATTCTCTAAATTGCTATTCCAAGGTTTATGATGCTGAAGAAAATCCTTCTGAAAATTTTGCCGCGGTAATGACCTGTTCGCATGCCGATGAGAATTGCCCTTTTATTCCGGGTGCGAAAGCCAGGATCGCCCTGGATTATGATGATCCAAAAGAATTTGATGGAACCTCACAGGTAAAGGAGAAGTACGATGAACGCAGTGATCAAATCGCATCAGAAATGATCTATGTATTTAAAAGCATAAAATAGTATGGCCAAAAAACTGAATTACCTCGATAAGAATCTAACATTATGGATCTTCCTGGCGATGGGAGTAGGAGTCGGCCTGGGATATTTTATCCCCTCAATCCCAGAAAACATTAACTCTTACAGTAGCGGAACCACCAATATCCCTATAGCGATAGGTTTGATTCTTATGATGTACCCGCCCCTGGCGAAAGTAAAATACAGACTTTTACCCAAGGTTTTTAAAGATGTGAAGATCCTAAGTATTTCCTTAATTCTAAACTGGATCATTGGTCCTTTTTTAATGTTTTTCCTGGCCATTATATTTCTTCAGGATCATCCTGAATATATGGTAGGTCTTATTTTAATAGGTTTGGCAAGATGTATTGCGATGGTACTTGTTTGGAATGATCTGGCTGAAGGAAGTAGTGAATATGGTGCAGGATTGGTTGCTTTAAACAGTATTTTCCAGGTATTCGCCTATAGTTTTTACGCCTGGTTATTTATTAGCTGGCTACCACCATTTTTTGGATTTGAAGGCGCTATTGTAGATATTTCTATAGGTACAATCGCTGAAAGTGTAGCCATATACCTGGGGCTTCCCTTCGCTTTGGGAATCCTTAGCAGGTTAATTTTAGTAAAACTTAAGGGGGAAGACTGGTACGATAACCAATTTATCCCGGCAATTTCGCCCCTAACGCTAATTGCACTTCTGTTTACCATCATTCTTATGTTCTCTCTTAAAGGTGAACTAATTGTAGAAATCCCCATGGATGTGGTAAGAATTGCCATCCCATTACTTATTTATTTTACCCTAATGTTCTTAATTGGTTTCTTTATGAGTAAAGTAATGGGGGCTTCTTATGATAAAAATGCTTCTATTTCCTTTACTGCTGCTGGTAATAATTTTGAACTCGCCATCGCAGTTGCCATCGCGGTATTCGGGCTCAATAGCGGACAGGCATTTGCGGGAGTCATCGGCCCTTTGGTAGAAGTACCTGCATTGATATTACTGGTAAGGGTTTCCTTTTGGTTAAAAAGAATATATTATAAACCTGGACTTAGTTAAAAATTTTCTAGAAACCGACTATCCCCGAGGCAGAGCCATCGGGGGTATTTTTAAAATTAATTAATTTTAGGCTAAGTCCAGGAGATCTTGTAAGTCTAATGAGTCTGTGTACATTTTAATGCTCCCATCTGCTTTTCGCGGCCATTGTTCTTTTGGTTTATTCCAATAAAGTTCAATTCCGTTTCCATCTGGATCGTCTAAATAGATCGCTTCAGAAACACCATGATCGGCAGCACCAGTTATTGGATAATGCATAGATAGTATCTTTTTTGTTATTTCAGAAAGGTCTTTTCTTGTTGGATATACAATCGCGGCATGGAATAAACCTACACCAGATTTCGTGGCCATACCAGCGCCTTTGCTATGCCAGGTATTCAAAGCAATATGATGATGATAGCCCCCCAGCCGATAAAAATACCGCCTGGTCACCGATGCTGTCTGTAATTTCGAAACCTAAAATATCCCTATAAAATTTCAAAGCCTTCTCAATATTTGAAACTTTTAAATGAATATGGCCTATTCGTGTATTTGAAGGAATTTTGTAATTCATAGATTGTATGTTTAGACCTAAATTTAAGAAGCTTTTCTGAAATTATTTTTTGAATATTATAACTTTCTATAATCTTAAGTTCTTAGGAAAATCATAGTTTTGAGTTTCAAAAATTCTCAAATTGTTCTGAATGAAAAAGATCCTTGCTCTTACTGCAATTCTCTTGGTCATCTTTATTGTACTACTCTATATTTCAGTTTCAAGCACCGATAAGAATTTTGAAACCTGTACGATTAAAAATTTTGAAGATCTCGAAAACACCGATTTTCATGAATATGATTCTGTTATTATTGCTCCAAGTACGCTTTATAAAGGAGATATTTTAAAAGAATTCATGCAGGGAAAGAACTATCGTGAAGCCTGGTCTACTTCGGTAAAAGTTCCCATCGTTTTTCTGGATACCCTCAAAGGCGGGATGAAGATCCTGAAAGAAGGAGGTGGCAAACAAACCCATTCCTTAAAACTTACTAATTCTGAAGGTACCATGTTTACGCTGAGAAGTATTACCAAAGATCCTAAACAGTTAATACCTGAGTCTGCCAAAACTCTGGGTCTGGAAAATATCATCGTTGATGGTATTTCAGCTCAACACCCCTATGGTGCGATTCTCGCTGCGAAGCTTGCAGATGCTGCGGGAGTATTGCATACCAATCCCATGGTGGTTTTTGTGCCCAAACAAAAGCAGTTAGTCCAATACAACGAAAAATATGGTAACAGATTATATCTTTTGGAGTATGAAACTGAAAGCAAAAAGAACTGGACTAATCTTCAAAATATCGAACATATTGTAGAAACCGATGATCTCCAGGAGTTAAAACAGGGAAACCCAAAGCATTTTCATATTGACAAATCAGGATTGATTAGAACTCGCCTATTCGATCTTCTTATTGGTGACTGGGATCGGCATGCGGAGCAATGGGGCTGGGCGCTTCAAAAAAACGGTAAAAACTTTAAAGCTATTCCTATTCCGGGTGACCGGGACAATGCTTTTTTTAACCCGACGGGGCTTCTGCCCTCCATCATTACCAACAAGAATATAGAGCCTCTGGTAAGACCTTTCGAAAAAACCATAGACCACATGCCTGGTCTTGTTTACCCATTTGACCGTTATTTTTTACTGAATACTCCGGAAGAAGATTTTGTTGAACAAGCGAGGTACCTTCAAAAGCATTTGACAGATGATAAAATTGAAAATGCATTTCAGGTATGGCCGGAGAATATTCGAAGATTAAATCAGGAGGAAATTTCAGAAAAGATCAAAAGCCGAAAGAAAGATCTCGTTGATTATGCCGTGTCTTTCCATAAGATCCTCAATGAGAAAGGAGAACTTACCGAAGCTTTAAAAGGTTCAGAAGACCTCCAAATGAATGAAGGCCTTATGAAGTGCTTTGAATGTAATTAATATTTAATCTTCAAGATATTTCTCAAACCAGGCAATAGTATGAGCCACCTTTGTGATGAGGTTGCTTGGCCTGGCAGCAATACCATGTGATGCTTCCGGAATTTCCACAAGTACGGTTTCAATTTTTCTAAGCTTAAGAGCATGATAAAGTTGCTTTGCCTCACTCGGTGGTGTACGAAGGTCATCCATTCCCACCATGACCATCGTAGGAGTCTCTACATTACCAACTAACGAAAGTGGAGAGAATTTCCAATAAGCTTCAAAATTTTCCCAGGGCTGGCCAGGATATCGGGAATCGGCGTAACCAAAATAATTATCTGCAACTAACGTTTTACTAATCCAGTTTACTACCGGTTTGGCGACCACAGCAGCAGCGAAACGATTGGTTTTTCCTATGATCCAGGCCGTCATAATACCACCAGCACTTCCACCGGTCACAAAAAGTTTACCTGTATCAATTATGCCTTTAGCGATTACAGCATCTACTCCATCTATCACGTCGTTATAGTCCTCTCCAGGATAATTGTTGTACAGCAGGTTACCAAATTCTTCACCGTAACTTGTGCTTCCTCGTGGATTTGGATAGAAAACCACATAGCCCTGAGATGCATAAAGTTGCATTTCAGCTGAAAAATGCGGACCGTAGTTCAAAATCGGGCCGCCATGATTCTCTACTAATAATGGATATTTTTTTTGCTCATCATAGTTGGGAGGATAAACGATCCATCCCTGAATTTCCCTTTCATCTACACTGGATTTATACCATATCTCTTCAATCTTTCCAAGA
Source organism: Christiangramia sp. (assembly GCF_029937855.1). Classification (GTDB taxonomy): domain Bacteria; phylum Bacteroidota; class Bacteroidia; order Flavobacteriales; family Flavobacteriaceae; genus Christiangramia. The sequence continues at coordinate 79,436 of NZ_JAPYPC010000004.1, read as the reverse complement.
TTTCTATATCCTAAAATATCCTCGTTCACCGCGGTGAGAACTTCAGGATCTTTCTTTTCTATCACCGCAACATCGGCCGGTCTTGTGCTTTTAGAAATGGTGTAGGCAATACTTCCTTCGTTAGAGACACTAAAGCTTCCACTTGCATAAGGCCGTCCCAGGGAAGTTCCCCCTACATCATCAGTTATATCTCTTACATTTCCTTTAAGGTCTATGTAGGCTAATTTGGTATATCCAAGGTCATTATACATAAAATATAAACCTTTAGAATCCTCTCCCCAAACAGGGTCGCTTATACTTCGATCGAGCTTATCTGAAATTAACCTTTTGTTATTCCCTTCAATATCCATCACTTGCAGCTGTTGAACCTGATATGCCTGTACTTTATCTTCATAACCTACAAAAGCGATATGCTTGCCATCTGGTGAAACTAAAGGATTTTTATCTGGACCCTGCCTGTTTGTATACTGTTTTATCTCTCCTGTTTTTACGTGTACTGAATACACCTCACTATTCCTAAAATCATATTCCCAGTCTTCGTTCCTATTCGCTGAAAAAAAGATTTTTGAACCATCAGGGCTGAAGGAAAGTTTCCCATCATGATTGAAATTTCCCGATGTAAGTTGCATAGCCGTCCCTCCTTCTGAAGGAATAATAAAAATATGAGCAAAACCTAATTTAATATAACCACTCCCATCTGCTTCATGTTTTAGCCTGTCGGTGATACGAGGGGCTTTAGCCCATTCCGCATTTTCAGGTTTGTTGGGCATTTTTGCCAGAACCGGAGCTTCAGCTTCCACTTTCATGGTAAAGGCGAGTTTTGAACCATCTGGAGACCAAACAAGTGAAGAAGGATTATTTTCAAGTTGAGTAAGACGAGCAATAGCTCCTGTTTCTGTCCAGTATAAGAATATCTCGCTACCTTCTTCTGTATTGCTTATAAAGGCAATTTTCTTCCCGTTGGGAGACCATACGGCATTATTTTCATTGCCTTCTCGGGTAGTTAATTTGTGATGAATGCTTGGATCTTCCACTCCTACCATCCAGAGATTTCCCTTTGATTTATCTTGCATAATATCAAATCCTGTACGGCGGTAGACCACATATTTACCGTTGGGTGAAATTTGCGGATTCTGAGTATATTCCAATTGAAAAACATCCAGGTAGTCGAAATTACTTTTAAGTTGAGCCTTTACATTTTGGCCAAGGCTTATAATCAAAATAAATGTTAGTAGATAGTATAATTTTTTATTCATTTTTATCACGGAAAAAAGTTAAGCCCCTAAAGATACTATTTTAGTATAAAATTATTTTTTCTACAAAAGTTTAAGGGAAAACCAGCTAATATTAAATCTTATGATATTTTTGAAAATACCTTAAACCTGAAGTATGAAATTTGCTTTATCCTCTTTTTTCCTGCTTTTTATATACCAGACCAGTTTCTGTCAATCCACAGCTAACGCTCAGGTTGAAATTTTTTCTATTGAAGCTCCGCAATTGGATACCATCAAAAAGATCTGGATTTATTTACCGGAATCCTACAGTTCCTCAGAAAAACGCTATCCGGTAATATATATGCATGATGCACAGAATCTTTTTAACAGGGAAACTTCCTATGCTGGCGAATGGAAAATTGATGAAGTTTTGGATAGTCTTCAAAAGCCGGAAACTATCATCGTGGGCATTGAACATGGCGGAGAAAAAAGGATTGATGAATTAACTCCATTCCCTCATGAAAAATATGGCGGTGGCAGGGGTGATGATTACATGAAGTTTATAACTTCCACTCTCAAACCACATATAGATACCAGTTACAGGACAAAATCAGGTTCAGAAAACACGACTATTTTTGGTTCCTCCCTTGGCGGGTTGATTTCTTTTTATGCAGCGATAAAATATCCGGAAATTTTTGGAAAAGCTGGTGTTTATTCCCCCTCTTTCTGGTTTAATGATAAGATTTTTGAACTGGCCGAGAACACTAGTATCAATACCGAAACCAAATTCTATTTTTTAGCAGGGACTGAAGAATCTGAAGAAATGATCCCCGATTTAAAAAAGATGATCAAAATTCTCATAGATAATGGCTTGAAACCTGAAAATTTCAAAGTTAATTATATGGAGGGTGGTGAACATAATGAAGCTATGTGGAGTAAAAATTTCCCGAAGACTTATCTTTGGTTAATGAATAATTAATTTAAAAATGAAAACTTTTTTTAAAATCTTAGTCGCTCTATTTGCAATCACTTCCATGTCTGCACAGGTAGATCGTGAATCTGACTTATACAAACAATTACAATCTCGCGACAGTTTACTCTTTGATTTGGGATTTAATCAGTGTAAAATTGGCCAGTTTGAAAATTTTATAAGTGAAGATCTTGAATTTTATCATGATCAGGGAGGTCTCAGCACCAACAAAGAAGATTTTCTAAATGCGGTGAAGAACAATATTTGTGCAAATCCAGATAAAAAACCTATACGAAAACTTGTAAATGAAAGCCTTCAGGTTTTTCCTTTATATGAAAATGGTGAATTATATGGAGCTATCCAAAAAGGTATACACGATTTTTATATCAAAGAACCCAATAAAGAATTATACAAAACCAGTTCGGCTAAATTCACACATATATGGCTGCTGGAAAATAAGGAATGGATTTTAAAACGCGTTTTAAGCTACGATCACCAAAGCCCGGAATAATTATGAAAAAAGTAAATGTGAAAGAAAAGTTTCAAATGTTCTCAGATCATTGGAATCCCAGGATTGTTGGAGAACTTAATGGCCAGCAAGTGAAACTTGCAAAGTTAAAAGGAGAATTTATCTGGCATTCCCACGAGGATGAAGATGAGATGTTTTTTATTGTAAAGGGAAGTTTAAAAATCGAATTCCGTGATAAAACAGTTGAACTCAAAGAAAACGAATTTTTTATTGTTCCTCGTGGCGTGGAACACAAACCTATTGCTGAAGAAGAAGTACAGGTGATGCTTTTTGAACCTGCATCAACAGAGCATACTGGAAAAGAAAAGCATAAACTTACCAATAATAACCAGGAACATTTATAGTTGATTTTCCAGAGTGATAACAGAATTCCCGCAATTCATTTTTTGTATATTTAACTGGTTTTCAATCTAGAAAACCAGTTCCAACCAAAAAGACAAAAACATGAAAAAAATTAATTTTTTACTTTTTCTCCTGGTAGCAGGTCTGTATGCACAGGATCAGGAAAAGCCCAAAGAGTATAGCATAGAGCAATTCTATGAAAATACACGTATTGGAGGAGGAAGTTTCTCTGATGATGAAACAAAATTGCTTATCAGCAGTGATAAATCTGGCATCTTTAACCTTTATGAGATCAATATTGAAGATGGTACTCAAACAGCGGTAACCAATTCTGAAAAAGAATCATACTTCGCCGTGGATTATGTTCCGGGAAGCGATGATATCCTGTATTCTGCAGACAAAGGAGGTAATGAAATTGATCATCTTTATATATATAAACCTGACGGAACTTCAAAAGACCTAACTCCCGGGGAAAATGAGAAAGCCAGTTTTGCAGGATGGAGCAAAGATAATCAGTATATGTATTACCTCTCAAACAAAAGAAATCCTCAATTTTTCGATCTCTACAGAATGAAAGTCGGAACCTGGGAACCGGAACTACTGTATAAAAATAATGAAGGCTATACGGTGGCTGGAATCTCAGAATCTGGAAAATACCTGGCCTTAACAAAATCAATCTCCACCAGTGAAAATAAACTTTTTTTGCTGAATCGTGATAATGATGCAATGAAGGAAATTTCAGAACCTGGATTCAGCTATAGTCCAACTGGATTCAATCAAGATGAAACAGAACTCTATTATACCACAAACCAGGGAGGGGAATTCAGCCGGTTGATGTCTTTCGAAATAGGATCAAACAAATCTGAAGTACTCTATGAGACCAACTGGGATGTGATGTATAGTAGTCTTAGTGAAAATGACACCTATAGGGTAATTGCCATCAATGAGGATGGGACAAACAAACTTATTATGTGGGAAAACGCTACAAGAGAACCTATGGAATTACCAGACATTAAAGATGGTAATATAGTGTCAGCCGGTTTCTCTGAAAGTGAAGATCTTCTTAGACTTACCGTAGGAACCTCAAAAACACCCAATAATATTTATGTATACAAACTAAAGAGCAAAAAACTTAAAAAATTAACCAACACGCTAAATCCTGAAATTGATCCACATGACCTGGTTTCAGCAGAAGTGGTGAGATACGAATCTTTTGACGGATTGGAAATTCCGGCTATTTATTACAAACCTATAAATGCTTCTGAAAATAATAAAGTGCCAGCACTGGTTTGGGTACATGGCGGACCTGGTGGGCAGTCCCGGGTAGGCTATTCGGCACTAATTCAGTATCTCGTTAATCATGGTTATGCCGTGCTCGCAGTGAACAACCGCGGCAGTAGTGGTTATGGCGCGAGTTTTTACAAAATGGACGATAAGAACCATGGCGAAAAAGACCTTCAGGATGTCATCTACGGAAAAAAATGGCTTACATCGCAGGATTATATCAATAAAGATCAGATAGGAATTATTGGAGGTAGTTACGGCGGGTATATGACGATGGCCGCGATGACCTTTGAACCAGAAGAATTTGAAGTAGGGGTAAATATTTTTGGAGTTACCAATTGGTTGCGGACTTTAAGGTCTATTCCGCCTTATTGGGAGGCTTTTAAAAATGCCCTGTACGAAGAATTGGGAGATCCAAACACCAGTGATTCTATTAGATTGAAAAAGATCTCCCCATTATTTCATGCTGAAAATGTAAAAAACCCTATCATGGTTTTACAGGGCGCCAATGATCCCCGTGTGCTCCAGGTAGAGTCTGATGAAATTGTGGAGGCTGTAAAAGCAAATAACGTACCGGTGGAATATATGATTTTCCCCGATGAAGGTCACGGTTTTATAAAAAAGGAAAACGAAATCAAAGGATATAGGCAAATTCGGATATTTCTTGATAAATATCTTAAAAATGAAGACGTAACCATGCCTGAAAAAGCACTAAAAAATTAATTTAGCGATTTAGCTAAAGAAAATGAAACAGGTAATATTCAGAAAAACTTTAACTAATTGAAAGTACCTTCCCGGATATTGCCTGTTATTGTTTTTGCCCAGTTTTGCTGTACTTCACTATGGTTTGCTGGTAATGCAGTTATGAGTGACCTGGTTCTGGATTTTAATCTCCAGTCAGAAGCCCTGGGAGATTTAACTTCTGCAGTTCAATTTGGTTTTATTCTGGGCACTTTAAGTTTTGCTTTTCTTACAATTTCAGACCGATTCTCTCCTTCAAAAGTTTTCTTTATTTGCGCTTTTTTTGGTGCTTTTTTTAACCTTGGTATTATCCTGAAAGATAATTCACTTTACAGCCTTTTAGCCTTTAGGTTTCTTACCGGCTTTTCACTCGCGGGAATCTACCCTGTAGGCATGAAAATAGCTTCAGATTATTTCGAAAAGGGCCTCGGGAAATCGCTGGGGTTTTTAGTTGGCGCACTGGTGGTCGGAACTGCTTTCCCCCACTTATTAAAAGATATTACTGAAAATGTTCAAATAGCATGGAAATCGGTAATCCTATTTACCTCTTTGTTAGCAGTTTTGGGAGGTGTCTTAATTTTTGTTTTCATTCCAGACGGCCCACATCGCTTCAGACGTAACAAACCTGATTTGAGCACGGCGTACAAGGTTTTTAAGAATATAAAATTTCGTGCCGCTGCATTCGGCTATTTTGGCCATATGTGGGAACTCTACGCTTTCTGGGCATTTACTCCTGTGATCCTAAGTTTTTATAAAAGCCTTCATCCTGAAGCAGAATACAGTGTTCCCCTTATATCTTTTTTAGTCATTGGCCTCGGGGGACTTGCGTGTGTTGCCGGCGGATATATTTCACAAAATTTAGGAACTAAAAGAACAGCCATCATTGCATTGTCACTTTCCGGGCTTTGCTGCTTAATTTCTCCACTAATAATTTTTTTGGATTCTGAAAATTTATTGATTGGTTTTTTAATGTTCTGGGGGCTGGTAGTGGTAGCAGATTCCCCGTTATTTTCTACACTCGTAGCGCAGAATGCTCCGGCTGAATCCCGCGGAACTGCTTTAACGATCGTAAACAGTATTGGATTTGCCATTACCATTGTGAGCATTCAATTATTAAATATTTTCGCCGGAGAAATTAGCCATGAATATCTTTACGTACTCCTGGGAATAGGACCGGCATTAGGTTTATTTGGATTTTTCAGAAATAAAAAAAACGAGTCCAAAAATTGAAGATCCTGATTAATCAAAAGAATTTGAGTGTTTTTTTCCTAAATTAGAAGCTAACTCAAACCAAAATATAAATGAAAAAATTCTTATTTCTAAGCTTCCTTCTTACCTCAAGCTTCGGAATTGCCCAACAGCAAATCTCAAAAGATAAAAAAGATCTTATAAACACGATTGAAACTAAAAAGCAGGAACTAACCGAATTAAGCGATAAAATATGGGCTCTGGCCGAAACTGCTTTCGAAGAACACAAATCGGCAGAATTACTGGCAGATTTTGCCGAAAAAGAAGGTTTTCGTGTGGAGCGTGGAGTGGCTGAAATTCCAACAGCCTTTGTAGCTACTTACGGAAGTGGTTCCCCGGTTATAAGCGTATTGGGAGAATTTGATGCGTTACCAGGAATCTCACAAAAGGCCCAACCAGACAAAGAACCTCTCAACGAGGGTGCTGCGGGCCATGGATGTGGTCATAACCTGTTTGGAGTTGGTAGTCTTGCAGCGGCAATTGCGATAAAGGAAAAGATAAAAAATGGTGATATAAAAGGAACTGTGAAGTTTATAGGAACTCCCAGTGAAGAAAAATTCTTCGGAAAGATCTGGATGGTGAATGCAGGAATATGGGATGATGTAGATGTGAATATAAGCTGGCATCCCGGTGCAGAGACAAAAGCTGATGTGCAAAGCTCACTTGCGCTTGTTGACTTTAAAATCGAATTCTTCGGCCAGGCTGCACATGCCTCTGCCGACCCATGGAATGGTAAGAGTGCTTCAGACGCGCTCGAACTTTACACAACAGGTGTAAATTATTTACGTGAACACGTAAAACCTACTGTGAGAATGCATTATCATATTCAGGATGGGGGCCAGGTAGTAAATGTGGTACCGGATTATTCCAGACTGTGGATGAGAGTTAGAGATACAAAAAGGGAAGGACTCATGCCGGTATATGAACACTTACAAAAAATGGCTGAAGGTGCCGCAATAATGGCAGATGTAGATTATAAGGTTTCTTTGATTTCCGGTATTTATGAAACCTTAGTTAATCGCGAAGGCGGAAAAATTATGCAGAAGAATCTGGAGTTACTCGGCCCAATAGAATATACCCGGGAAGAACAGGAGTTTGGAAAACAAATTCAAAAAGCTACTGAAAAGGAGATGCTTGGAATGGATGCTGAAATAACCGCTCTGGAGGATACGAAAGATCATCCGGGAGGTGGTTCTACAGATGTTGGGGACGTGAGCTGGAATGTACCCAATATTAATTTAAGCGTTACCACGGCTCCCAAAGATACCCCCTGGCATTCCTGGGCAGTAGTAGCGTGTGGCGGGATGAGCATTGGTCACAAAGGAATGATATATGCTTCGAAGGCTATGAGCATGACTATGCTTGATCTTTTTAAAAATCCTGAACTAATAAATAAGGTAACAAAGGAATATAAAGAAAGGAAAGGAAATGCTGAATATAAGGCTATAATTCCTTCTGGACCTCCACCAATTCCTGATACTACTAAATAATTAAAAATGTGATGAAAATATCCGCGGTAAAAATTTTTCTGGCTCAGCTAATATTCTTTTTGTTCTTCACCAGTACATATGCACAGAAACTATCAAGAACTGAAGAAAAGATTATCGAGTCTGTTGAGGCTAATAATGAAGAAGCCATCAATTTTTTAGAAAAGGTAGTAAATATTAACAGTGGCACTCTTAATCTTACGGGAGTAAAGAAAACAGGAATGGTTTTTAAAGATGCTTTCGAAGATGTTGGGATGGAAGCTAGATGGATAGAAATGCCTGAAGAAATGAACAGGGCTGGCCACCTTTTTGCTGAAACTGAAGGTGAAAAAGGAAAAAAGATCCTCTTAATTGGCCATCTCGATACTGTTTTCGAGGAAGATAGTCCCTTCCAGAGCTTTAAGAAAATAAATGACAGTATAGCACATGCTCCCGGCGGAAATGATATGAAAGGGGGAAATGTCATTATTTTATATGCCCTCAAAGCTCTGGCCGAAAATAATCTTCTTAAAAATGCCCAGGTCATCGTTGCTCTAACCGGTGACGAAGAAAGAACTGGCAAGCCTCTTTCCATAAGCAGAAGCGACCTGATTGAAGCTGCAAAAAGAAGCGATATGGCCTTAGGTTTTGAAACTTCTACCGGTTTTAATTATGCCACTGTTGCACGAAGAGGCTCGTCCGGATGGAAAGTGGAAACATCTGGCAAACGGGCTCATTCCTCTGGTGTTTTTTCTGAAAATACAGGAGCCGGAGCCATTTTTGAATTATGCCGCATTCTTCACCAATTCTATACCGATATAAAGGGAGAAGAATTTTTAACTTTTAATCCTGGTCTAATTCTGGGCGGCACTTTTGTGGAGTATGACGATAACAAAAGTAAAGGAACTGCCTTTGGAAAAACAAATGTTGTTGCTCAAACAGCAATGGTGGAAGGTGGTTTGAGGTTTATTTCAGAAGAACAAAAAGAAAACGCAAGAGGGAAAATGAGAGAAATTGTAGAAAAACACCATCCCAAAACAGATGCCAGTATAAGCTTTACAGATAGCTATCCGGCCATGGGACCAACAAAAGGGAACTATGCGCTTCTTGAAAAATTAAATAAAGTTAGTAAGGACCTGAACCAGGGAGAGGTAAAAGCCTATGACCCTGCAAAAAGAGGTGCTGCCGATATCTCTTTCATCGCTGGATACGTAGACGGGCTTGATGGTCTGGGAACCATGGGCTCCGGTGCCCATACGCCGCAAGAAACAGTGAACCTAAATACTTTTGAAGCATTGACTAAAAGAACCGCAATCTTAATTTATAGACTAATAAGTGAATAAATAAATGTTAAGTATTTCCTAATAAAATATTTCGTTTTCTTAAAGCTTTGGAATTTTATAATTATAGGCATAGTTTTCGCACTTTTAAAAGTGAAATCATAAAATAAAGAAAATGAAGAAGTTTTTTAGTAGCCTGTTATTTGTACTAGCCATAGGATCTGCCTCTGTAATGGCACAATCTACTCCTATGACACAACAGCAGGAGAAAATAGAAGTAAGTGACGCTGAACTCGCTCAATTTGCTGAAGTTTTTCAGAGAATGAGAATGATGAACCAGGAAGTTCAGAAAGAAATGATGGCAGTAGTTGAAAATGAGGATTTTGAGCTCCAAAGATTTAATGAGATCCACCAGGCTAAAATGAATCCTGAAAAAGAAATTGAAACTACAAAAGAAGAAGATAAGAAATATGAGGCTGTTGTAGGCGAACTTGAAGCGATGCAACCTAAATTTCAAAAGAAAATGCAGGCGGTAATCACCGAAAGTGATCTTAGTATGGAAAGATACCAACAGCTCGCAATGGCACTGCAGACTGATGCTGAATTACAACAGAGACTTCAGAAGATCATGCAGAGCTAAATTTTTGAAAATACTATTTTTTTTAAAAGCAGGTTTAACTACCTGCTTTTTTTATGCCTTTTATCAAAATTATATTTTAAGTCTTTTTTAAAACTAGAAAATATTCAAGGCATCAATTTTGTTGTACTTTAAGCCTAATAATCTAATATGACAAGCATTTTAAAAAGAACAGTTCTATTATTTATTTTTGTAAGTATTCTTCCGGTTTGTCATGCCCAGCAATCCACCATGAAACAAAAAGACAGTTTAAAATTTACAAATAAAATTGTACCTGATATTATTTGGAGAGAGGCTTATGTTGCTCTTTCTCATTACCCTGAGTTAAAAGATACCCCTATTGAAATTAGGTTTAAAAAGAATATCAAAAAGTCTTTTATGCAGGCACAGCCTAAGGTGAGTAGCTTACTGAAAAACCGGAAAAATCGAAGTTATTTTATATTCATAAATGAAGAATTTTCTATTGAAGGTGAAAAATTTGATGTTACCACGGTACCATCAGATGTTTTAATTGGCTGGATAGGTCATGAACTGGGGCATATAATGGATTACCGGGATAGATCAGCTGCGGAAATGCTGTGGTTTGGCGTTAAATACATCACCTCGAAAAATTACATTAGAGAAGCAGAAAGAGCTGCAGATACCTATGCGGTAAATCATGGCTTAGGACAACATATCATAGCTACAAAAGATTTCATATTGAACCATTCGAAACTTTCTGAAAATTATAAAGACAGGATTCAGGATCTGTACCTGTCCCAGGAAGAAATAATGGTTTTAATTGAAGAAATTCACGAAGAGACAGATTAACTTAATGCTCCTTCATCTTTTAAAAATTGCTGCCAGTTTTCGAGTTTTTCTTCATTCATTACTTTTTCCATTTTAACCTGTCCGCCTTTCTTTTTATTACGGGCATTCCATTCATGGAACAAATTAGGATCTATCGTGGTTAGTTTGACACCTTTTAAAGCTTTTCCTCTGGCTACTTTATAATTCTTATTAGCATCTTTTAAAGCCTGGTCCAAAGCTTCTGCCAGTTTTTCATCATCTGCTTTATCTTCAGTTCCCAGATACCAGAAATGATAATATTCGCCATCTTCTGCACGCTTTGCTGCCACTACAAATTCAGGTATTTTAATATCGAACTGGTTCTCCAGTTCCTGAACAGCATCGTTCATTTTATTTACTGAAAGTTGTGAGCCTACTACATTCAGAAAGAATTTCGTTCTGCCCGTGATCCTTATCTCATGTTTTGCTTTGTCGGTGAATTTAACAGTATCTCCTATTAAATATCTCCAGGCACCACTCACCGTTGAAATTAGAAGCACATAATCTTTTTCCTCCTCGACATCGGCCAAGGAGATTACAGGGGCATCTGCTGTTATGGAACCATCCTGGTTGATATAATCAGGTTTAAAGGGCACGAATTCAAAATATACACCATTGTCGAGGATCAGTTTCATGGAACGGGTATCTGGCCTGTTTTGTATAGCCAGGAATCCTTCGGAAGCCAGATAGGTATCTATCACCTGTACAGGTTTCCCCCAAAGTGCCTCAAAGCTTTTTTCGTAAGGTTCAAAAGCTACCCCACCGGACGCATACACCTGAAGGTTTGGCCATATTTCGTGTATATTCGCTACTTTATAATATTCTATAACCTTTTTCAGCATAAGTTCCATCCAGGAAGGAATGCCGCTTAAAGCACCTATATCCCAGTCTTTTGCATTTTCAGCAATTTTCTGAACTCTTTCATCCCATTCATCGATTTTAGAGATCTCTTCGCCGGGTTTGTAATATCCTCTGAACCAAAACGGAATATTGCTCGCGCTAATACCACTAATCTCACCTTCCTCATGATCTCCCTCTTTATGAAGATCTGTCGAGCTGCCCAACATCATGATCTCTTTTTCAAAAAAATCTGGGGGAAGATCGAAATTACTAAGCGCACTAACCTGCTTAATACCAGCACTGCGAATAGATTCAAGCATTTCATCGGTAACGGGAATTCTTTTACTACTTTTCCCGGTAGTTCCTGAACTAATGGCAAAATAAGGAGGTTTTCCCGGCCAGGTTACACTCTCTTCTCCTTCATGATATTTATGCCACCACTCTTTATCTATTTTGTTATAATCAAAATAAGGAACCCTTTCGGAAAATTCTTTCTGGATATTCTCAGATTCTAAGATCTCTTCAAACTTATAATATTTACCAAAGGAAGTATTTTTCGCCTTTGTTAATAATCCGCGCAATACCTCTTCCTGATTTTTCTCTGCTTCCCCTTCATTTGTAAAAGTTTCTTTGAGGTCTATAAGACTTTTTATAATAGAACCGAAAACTGCCATGTGTCGTATTTTTTTTGGAAACTTTAAAGCTAAAAATAACATTAATCACCTTCTAAAGATTACCAAATATTTAACGAGAACCAATAAGTAATATTAGCCGTACAAACTTGTTTATTTGGATTGGGAAAAAATTTAAAAACTGTTAAAAATCAGTTAGAACCGATGAAATACAAAATTTAACTGTAATATTTACAAATTAAAGCTATTACACCAATATAATCCTACAAATTCTTATGGCTCAAACTTTACCCAAAACTCAGGCTAGATTTAAAATGGTTTCCTATGAACAGGCTTCTCCAGGTGTACAGGAAATTTACGATGACACCAAGAAAACACTTCAACTTCCATTCGTTCTGAACTGGTTTAAATGTCAGGGAGACAACGAACTTCTACTTAAAGGAAACTGGAGCAAATTAAAAAATACCTTAATGGAAGGCCAGGTACCAAATGTTCTTAAACAGCTTATTATATATAATGTTTCCAAAGAAAGAGGATGTCATTATTGTACTCACGCTCATGGAATTTTTGCTGATAGCATGAGTACCATGATCTCAGAAGAAGAAGGTTTTGTTGCCACAAAACATTTGAGTTCCCCAACGATGCCGCTAAGCTATAGAACGGCTGTTCAAGTAGTTAGTAAAGCAGCTTTAAATCCTTCTGAAGTTTCAGATGAAGATTTCAACCAACTGGAAGAGGCTGGTTTTTCCCAAAAAGAAATTCAGGAATTAATGGCGCAGGCAGACCTCGTGAATATGTTAAATACTATTTCTGATGTTTCAGGGATTAAAATAGATAATGAATTGCTCGAAACTCCGCAATAAAGGCTTCGTTATCAGTATCCATGAGCAATATCACCCAAAATACTTCCCAGCTTTATAGAATTACCTACGAAGCCTATTCAAAATTTGCCAATGATATAAATCGTTGCGTAAATCTTGAAGAGGTCTCTGATGTATGTAGGACCCACCTAAAATATCTGATAAATTTCAGGATTATAAGAATGACCATACACCAGGGTGACCGGTTCTTTTTCTTTGAATTGTTCGGGAATGAAGTTTGGGTAGATCTAAAAGAGAACTCTTCTCTCTTTCCTTTCGAAAAAGAATTACTGGAAAAAGGGATCCCACTTATTACCAATGAAATTCCAGATAAATTAATCAGAAATAAAGTTGATATTACTCCCTTATTAGATCCTGTGCTTTGGGGCTGGTGTTTTGATAAAAATGAAAGAAAAGTATTAGTATCTTTGCTCGCAGACCAGGAAAAATCATTTTCGGTTGGAGATGTGGAAATCCTGAAATTAATGGTGGATTGTGTTCAGGCTAAATTCAGTGAAATATATCTGAAAAGACAACTTTCTATTCAGAATAAAAATCTTTCTGAAGCTTACGATACCATTAAGAAAAAGAATAAGGAAATTGAAAATATAGTAGAGAACCAAAAGCAAATTATTCAGGAGAGAACCAATGAGATTGTTCAAAAGAATAAAAAATTGCTACATATTCTGGCTCTAAATTCCCACAATATAAGGGAGCCCTTATCCAGGATTCAGGGAATCATACAATTATTTGAATTTATGGATGATACCGCTTGCAGAGAGGATCTTATTCCTAAACTTGAAACTACGGTTGAGGAAATGGACGATATATTAAAAGAAGTCGTAGAAATGGCCTCCAAAGAATTGATACAATTAAAGGCTACAGATTAATGAGTAAAATTTATTTGGTAGACGATCAGCCTATCGCAAATTTCATCACCAAAAAATTGCTGGAACTTGAAGGTTTCAAGGGCAGTGTAGAAGATTATACAGATCCTGAAAAGGCCTTTCAATCTGTTGCCATAGATAAAGATGCATTGATTTTTCTGGATCTTAATATGCCGAAAATGAACGGATGGGAATTTTTAGATGCTATGAAGGAGAAAGATATTTCTCATCGTATCATCATTCTAACTTCCAGCACCAGCAAAATAGACCAGGCGAGGGCAAAAGAATACCCCTGTGTGGTAAAATACATGACCAAGCCCATGAATAAAAAGAAGTTTTCTGAACTTTCAGATTATTTAAAAGCTTCGTAGTTGCCGGCTCCAGATCCTCAAAAATTATTAGAACTTGCCTACGCTAAAATGCACTTCGGCAAGTATAAAGATTATTATCTTTCAGATATTCCAGAACCTTATTATGTCTGGTTCAGGCAGAAAGGTTTTCCCCCGGGAAAACTCGGAGATCAAATGCAACAGGTTTTTGAACTAAAGATTAATAGTCTTGAAGGTTTGCTGCGGCAGATAAGAAAAAGGTATCCAAAGCCGTAATTTCAGTAAAGACAGCCTGTTAAAAAGCTCTTAATAATAGCTTTCCAATTTAGTGTCTTTTTCTATTCTTCTTTGTAATTTAGCGCCCTGAATAAACAACGCAACAAACAAGAAAAATGGCCGATACCAAGTATATATTTGTTACAGGAGGTGTATCATCTTCCCTCGGAAAAGGGATTATTGCCGCTTCCTTAGCAAAATTATTGCAGGCAAGGGGATTTAAAGCTACTATTCAGAAACTGGATCCATACATCAACGTAGATCCGGGAACCCTAAATCCCTACGAACACGGAGAATGTTATGTTACCGAAGATGGCGCTGAAACCGATCTTGATCTTGGTCATTATGAGCGTTTTTTAAACGTGAATACCTCGCAGGCAAATAACGTCACCACCGGAAGAATTTATCAAAGCGTCATTGAAAAAGAACGCCGCGGTGAATTCCTTGGAAAAACCGTACAGGTGGTACCTCATATTACCAATGAAATCAAGGAAAGAATTCAGATTCTTGGAAAAAATGGAGATTACGATATCGTAATTACAGAAATTGGTGGAACCGTAGGGGATATTGAATCCCTGCCGTATATTGAAGCGGTAAGACAGTTAAAATGGGAGTTAGGTGATGATAATGCACTTGTAATTCATCTTACGCTGGTACCCTATCTTTCCGCAGCAGGTGAATTAAAAACAAAGCCTACCCAGCACAGTGTGAAAACGCTGATGGAAAGCGGGATTAAAGCAGATATCCTGGTTTGCCGTACAGAACATGAACTCTCTGATGATATTCGCAGAAAACTGGCCATATTCTGTAATGTAAGGCAGGAAGCAGTAATCCAAAGTATCGATGCTCCTACTATCTATGATGTCCCTAATATGATGCTTAAGGAAGGACTGGATACGGTTACTCTTAAAAAACTGGCACTTCCAGACGAGTCCACGCCAAATTTAGACCGATGGAACCAGTTTTTGCAAAGACATAAAAACCCGAAAGCTGAAGTTCATATTGGATTGATTGGAAAATACGTAGAACTTCAGGATTCCTATAAATCTATCCTCGAATCTTTTATCCATGCCGGCGCAGAGAATGAAGTATCTGTAAATGTGGAATATATCCATTCAGAATTTATTAATGACAGTACTATTCATAATAAAATAAGCCATCTTGACGGAGTACTTGTAGCACCCGGATTCGGCGAAAGAGGAATTGAAGGAAAGATCGATGCGGTTCGATACGCTCGT
The DNA here is from genome assembly GCF_029937855.1 of Christiangramia sp. Classification (GTDB taxonomy): domain Bacteria; phylum Bacteroidota; class Bacteroidia; order Flavobacteriales; family Flavobacteriaceae; genus Christiangramia. Next base: position 63,835 of record NZ_JAPYPC010000004.1, on the reverse strand, counting down.
GAAAACGATTTACCATTTTTAGGAATATGTCTGGGAATGCAAATGGCGGTAATAGAATTTGCTCGTAATGTACTTCAGTTAAAAGGAGCTAATTCTACTGAAATGGATTCGGAAACCAAACATCCGGTGATAGACCTGATGGAGGCACAAAAGGAAGTAACCCATAAAGGTGGGACCATGCGTCTTGGTGCCTGGGATTGCGAATTAGTTGATGATTCTATTATCCAAAAGGTATATGGGCAGGATAAGATAAAGGAACGTCATCGCCATCGCTACGAATACAATAATAAATATAAAGAGCAATTGGAAAATGCCGGAATGAAAAGTACCGGGATTAATCCTGAAACCGGACTGGTAGAGATCATTGAGTTAAAAGACCACCCATGGTTTGTAGGGGTTCAATATCACCCGGAATATAAGAGTACTGTGGCCAGCCCACATCCTCTTTTTGTTTCTTTTGTGAAAGCTGCACACGAACATTCCATAAAACAGAAAAATGCCAAGATGGCACAGAAATAAAATTGGTCATTTTTTTGACCATGGAAGATTAAGCAAAACTAAATAATGGAAGAAAAGAAAATAGATATTCAATCTATCATTGGATTTATTCTTATTGGAGGGATTCTTTTATGGATGCTCTACAATAATACGCCTGAAGAAACTCCAACAGAAGATAATATTACTACTGAACAGGTTGAAACAACGCCTTCTGAAAATCAGCAAACTTCAGAAGCACCACAAAAAAGTACCGCTAATGATTCTACGGCGCTTGTAGATGCTCAACGACGATTAGGGGCATTTGGTTATTCAGAAACTCTTTCTTCAGCCAAGGGAGGAACCACCACCATTTCTAATGATGTGTTGGAATTAAAGATTGCCAACAAAGGTGGTTATATAGAAGAAGCACGCCTAAAGAATTTCAAGACTTTCGATTCCATTCCGGTTTACCTAATTAAAGATGGAAATGCATCTTTTAACATGAACTTCAGCACTACCGATGGTAGGTCTTTAAATACTGAAAATTTATTCTTTGAACCGGAACTTACTGAACATAATGGCAACCAGATCCTCTCGATGAAATTAAAGGTTTCAGAAGATGAATATCTGGAATATCGCTATGCCATGCGTCCGGGAGAATATATGCTGGATTTCAGCATACGTTCCCAGGGATTAACCGGTGTTTTAAATTCTGGCAACACCCCTACTCTGGACTGGAAACTTAAGGGATATCGTCACGCAAAAAGTATCTCCTATGAAAATAGATACACCGACCTTATCTATGAATATGATGGCGGTGATGATGATAGTGTGACCAACGGCGAGGATGAAGATGAGGATGTTAGTTATATCGCCTATAGACAACACTTTTTCTCTTCTATTCTTTTAACCGATAATCCCTTCAAGACCAGTAGTTTCGAAGTAGTAGATCTGGTGGAAGATGAAGAAGTAGACACTGTATTTACCAAAACATTCGCATCAACTATTCCTTTAGAATTGAAAGCAGGGGAATTAAACTATAGTATGAATTGGTACTACGGTCCTTCAGATTATAAGATCCTGAATGATTACGATCGTAACCTTGATGAAATTATCCCCTTAGGATGGGGAATTTTTGGATGGATCAATAAATATCTTTTCATTCCATTCTTTGCATTTCTTGCCGGAGTACTTCCAAGCTACGGACTAGCAATTATCGCAATGACCATTGTAGTGAGAATTGTACTTTCTCCAGTTACTTATAAATCTTATCTCTCCCAGGCGAAGATGAAGATCCTAAGACCAGAGATCAATGAGCTTAATGAGAAGTATAAGGACAATGCGATGAAAAAGCAGCAGGAAACAATGAAGCTTTATAGTAAGGCGGGAGCCAGCCCTATGAGCGGATGTTTGCCGGCACTAATGCAGATTCCTGTTTTCTATGCCTTATTTCAGTTTTTCCCAAGTGCTTTTCAGCTAAGACAAAAAAGTTTCCTTTGGGCAGATGATCTTTCCAGTTATGATGTGGTTGCTGAATTGCCGTTCCACATTCCATTTTATGGAGACCATGTGAGTCTGTTCCCAATATTAGCTTCCGTGGCGATATTCATTTATATGATGATGACCACCGGGCAAAGCATGCAGGCTAATCAACAACCTGGAATGCCTAATATGAAGTTCTTAATGTATCTTTCACCGCTTATAATGTTGATTTTCTTCAACAACTACGCCAGTGGATTATCGCTTTACTATTTCACTTCTAACCTGATTACCATAGGTATCATGTTGGTGATAAAATATGCGATTATCGATGAGGATAAGATTCATGCTAAAATTCAGGAAAACAAAAAGAAGCCTAAGAAACAGAACAGGTTTACAAAAAAGTTCCAGGAAATGATGGAACAGGCTGAAGAACAACAGAAAAAACAAAAGAAATAGTTTACTGCACGAGGCTGTCTAAAAAGTTAGAAAGACGTCATCCTGGATTTATTTCAGGATCTCAACTAATTGAAATCCGAATCAATTAGAAGCTGAAGCAAGTTCAGCTTGACGAAATAAAAACTTTTTAGACAGCTTTTTTTTATACTATTATTTCAGAACTTACTTTTTGAAATAAATTCTATTTTTCAGAGTTTTTATTAGTGGATTAATTTTTGATAATAACTAAAACCAATTAGTTAATTTGCTAATTATACCGTCTAATTAAAATATGATTAAACAGTATTTATATATAGTTGTATCTATATTATTCTTTACAGATACTCAAGCTCAGAAAAACCAGTACGATGAGGAAGGTAATCGACATGGTTACTGGCAAGTGGATTTTGAAGGAACCTCAAAACCGAAATTTGAGGGAAATTTTAATCATGGGCAAGAAACCGGAGAATTTAAATTCTATAAAAAAGGATTTTATGACCATCCCACAGCCATAATGGATTTTGAATCAGATCGCGATTCGGTTAAGGTCACTTATTTCACCCAAAAAGGCAAAGCGATTAGTGAAGGGATGATGATTGATAAAAAAAGAGAAGGAAAATGGCTGTATTTTCATCAGGAATCTGATAGTATCATGATGACAGAAGTTTATAAAAATGACACCTTAAACGGTCTTCAAAAGACTTATTTCACTAACGGAGAGCTTGCCGAAAAAACCAATTATCAAAACGGAAATAAGCATGGGGAAAGTCTAATTTATGCTGATAATGGCCAGGTGACGAAAAAGCTACAATATAAGGATGGAGAATTGCATGGTGCCGCCCTTTATTTTACTCCCACTGGGGATAAACTCATGGAAGGATCTTATACTGAAGGCAGAAAATCCGGCACCTGGAAATATTATTCAGAAGGAAAATTAGAAAGAGAAGAAGATTATTAAAAATGATATATTTGAATAACCTAAATAAATACTTATGAAAAAGTTCTTAATTTTATTATTATCGATTACGCTTTTAACGTCTTGTAGTGATGACGATGATGCAACGCAAGAGGGAGATATCGTTGGAACCTGGGTGCTTGTAGAAGCTAATAACATTCCGGGATACACGGTAAACGAGTGCACAGGACAATCTACAATCACTTTCAATGCAGATAATACGGCATCTTCAGAGTTTTTCTCTTCCGTAGAAGGAGAATGCGTTTCTGAAACCGATACCGGAAACTGGAGCAGTTCCTCAGATTCACAATATACTATTGAAGTACCTCAATTAGGTGAAGTTACAGGAACTGTAGCGTTTAACGGCAATAGATTTACTTTTAGACCTAATGATTTTCCTGCTTCCAGCCTTACTTTTCAAAGAAACTAAAAGATCTTATTTATCAAACTTAAAGGTGGCTTTCGCCACCTTTTTTTATTTCGTAATTTTGTGCCCGCTTAACCGACTCTTTCTTCGGTTATCTAAAAGCATAAAATAACAGGGAATGAAAAAAGTGGTTGTTGGTTTATCCGGAGGTGTAGATTCAAGTGTTTCAGCTTATCTTTTAAAGGAGCAGGGCTATGAGGTGATTGGTCTTTTTATGAAGAACTGGCATGATGATTCTGTGACCATTTCAGACGAATGTCCCTGGTTAGACGATAGCAACGATGCCATGATGGTGGCCGATAAACTTGGTATCCCATTTCAAACGGTAGATCTCAGTGAACAGTATAAAGAGCGTATCGTAGATTATATGTTCAATGAATACGAAAAAGGACGAACCCCAAATCCCGACGTGCTTTGCAACCGGGAAATAAAGTTCGACGTTTTTATGAAAATCGCCCTCTCCCTTGGAGCCGATTATGTGGCGACCGGTCATTATTGCCGAAAAGGAGAATTCGAGAAGGATGGGGAAACTATTTACCAGTTACTTTCAGGAAAAGACACTAACAAAGACCAATCTTATTTTCTTTGTCAGTTAACTCAGGAGCAGCTTTCCAGGACCCTTTTCCCTATTGGCGAACTACAAAAATCTGAAGTTAGAAAGATAGCTTCGGAACAAAATCTTGTAACTGCAGAAAAGAAAGATTCGCAAGGATTATGCTTTATTGGTAAAGTAAGACTCCCAGAATTTCTTCAGCAGAAATTAAAGCCGAAAGAAGGAGTGATCGTGGAAGTCCCGGCAAAAAACGACACTTTTTTAGAAGAAGATATTAATTTCAATACAAAAATTGAGCAATTAAAACATCTCTCTAAAAAATTCAATTACCGCCTTAAGGATGGTAAGATCGTGGGAAAACACCAGGGTGCGCACTATTTTACCAAAGGTCAGCGTAAAGGTCTTGCGGTTGGAGGTACCCCGGAGCCTTTATTTGTAATAGATACCGATGTTGAAGAAAACGTTATCTATACCGGGCAGGGGAAAGATCATCCAGGGATTTACAGGCAGGGACTTTTTATAGCCCAGGATGAAGTCCATTGGGTTCGGAAAGATCTTGCCATTGAAAATGACGAGGAATTGAGGCTTAAAGCTCGTATAAGATATCGCCAGCCGCTACAGGATGCTACACTACATCAAACTGAAAATGGTATGTACGTGATTTTTGATGAACCACAGGCATCTATCACCGAAGGACAATTCGTAGCCTGGTATAAAAATGAAGAACTACTCGGTTCTGGAGTTATTTCGTAAATTGAAGTTTTAGCACCCTTTCATGAAAAATCTACTATTGATTTTTTTCCTTGTGACCTGTTTTTCCTATTCACAGGAAGAACACGCATGGGTATATTTTAAAGACAAGCCGAATCTTCAGCAGGCTTTGGCGAATCCCTCCAGCATTTTAAGTGTAAAAGCTATTCAGCGGAAATCCCTTCGAGGAACACCAATAGATGAAAGGGACGTTCCGGTAAATGAAGATTATATTTCGCGTATTAAATCTGAGGAAAACATTTCAATAAAAGCTAAATCTAAATGGATGAATTGCGTGCATGTGATTGGCCCAGCTGAGGAAATTTCAAAACTTGGGATGTTCGAATTTGTTTTGAAAATAGAATTTGCCAATGATAATTTAAATACAAGATCTTCTTCTGAAAAGAAAATAAAAGAGAATAAATTAGAAACCAATATTGATTTCAGCTACGGCCAGGCTTTGAATCAAACCGAAATGCTAAACACCGATTATCTCCATGAAAATGATTTTACCGGTGAAGGAATAAGCATTGCGGTTATGGATGCTGGTTTTCCCAATGTAAGAACCATGCAGGCTTTTAATAGGTTGCGATCTAACGGAAAACTTCTGGGAGGTTATGATTTTCCTAATAGATCTACAGATTTTAATAACCCTGAATTGAGCAACCACGGCACGCTGGTACTCTCTAATATGGCTGGTTTTATTGAAGGTAGCTATGCGGGGACAGCACCCGATGCCTCCTATTATCTATTCCGTACAGAAATTGAAGCAACAGAGACTCCTGTGGAAGAGTCCTATTGGGTGGAAGCTGCGGAAAGGGCCGATAGTCTGGGTGTAGATCTTATCAATACTTCGTTGGGCTACACTTTATTTGACGATCCAGATTATAGCTACACTCCTGAAGATATGGATGGAGAAACAACTTTTATATCCAGGGGAGCAACTATTGCTACAGAAAAAGGTTTGCTAGTGGTAACCTCAGCCGGAAACCGCGGAAATGAGGAGTATTTTAAAATTATTGGTGCCCCTGCAGATGCCAATGTACTTTCTGTTGGCGCTGTAGACAGGAACAGAAATTATGCTCCCTTTAGTTCACCCGGACCTTCAGCAGATGGTCGGGTAAAACCAGATGTGGCCGCCCAGGGATTGGAAATAGTGGCGATAGATGAGTTTGATAATTTGGTACAGGTAAGCGGAACTTCCTTTGCCTCCCCTATCCTTGCCGGTTCGGTGGCCAGTTTTTGGCAGGCAGATCCTTCTCTTAGCAATACTGAAGTAATGCAACTGGTAAGGAAATTTTCAAGTTTATTTACTAATCCAACGACTCAACTTGGGTATGGGATTCCCAATTTTCAGGATGCCTTATTACAGGTACTTGAAGATAAAGAAATTTCCGAAGAATTGTTTCTTTATCAAAATCCTGTGGTTAACAATTTAAGATTTAACAATCCAGGGAATTTAGCCTATAAAATCACTTTATTCAATACGCTGGGGCAGGTTCTTTTACAACAAGAGCAGAGGGAAGATAAAATAGACCTTTCAGGTTTTTCCAGAGGAATTTATATTATTATGTTTGAACAGAATAATTCAAGACAATCTTTTCTTATCATTAAAAAATAATGGCAAACACAAATAGAATCACACAACTTTTCAATATAAAATATCCTTTGATCCAGGCCGGAATGATCTGGGCCAGCGGATGGAAATTAGCCAGTGCCGTTTCCAATGCCGGCGGATTGGGAATAATTGGTTCAGGTTCTATGTACCCCGATATTTTAAGAGAACATATTCAAAAATGTAAGAAAGCTACCGATAAATCTTTCGCTGTAAACGTTCCCATGCTATATCCTGAAATTGATAAGATCATGGAAATTATCGTTGAAGAAGGGGTTAAGATCGTATTTACCTCTGCCGGAAATCCAAAAACCTGGACCAGACACCTGCAAGAGCACGGAATAAAAGTGGTTCATGTGGTAAGCAGTGTGAAATTTGCGATAAAATCTGAAGAAGCCGGAGTAGATGCCGTGGTAGCTGAAGGTTTTGAAGCCGGGGGCCATAACGGTAGGGATGAGACTACTACTTTTACACTGATTCCTATGGTCAAGGAAAAGATTTCTATTCCTTTAATCGCTGCTGGCGGTATTGCAACAGGAAAAGGAATGCTTGCAGCTATGGTACTTGGCGCAGATGCTGTTCAAATTGGCAGCCGATTTGTAGCCACACCAGAAGCTTCTTCCCATCCGAATTTCAAAGAAATGGTGGTAAATGCCAAAGAGGGTGATACCGTTTTAACCCTGAAGGAACTTGCTCCAGTGCGGTTACTTAAAAATAAATTCTATGAAGATGTGCAGGAACTCTATACAAAATCACCCGGTAAACAGGAACTCATTGAATTATTAGGACGCGCCAGGGCAAAAAAAGGGATGTTTGAAGGTGATCTGGAAGAAGGCGAACTTGAAATTGGACAAATTTCAGGCCTTATTCATGAAATTAAACCTGCTGCCGATATCGTTAGAGAAATAATCTCTGAATTTGATTCGGCAAAAAAAGAAGCAGCTCAACTTTAGCTTGAATATTGCTGTAATTTTTTTAGTTCCTGCTGAATAAATTTTCGCCACTTAATTTCGGCTTCCCTAAATTCACTATGGGAAGTTTCTTTATCAAACTTATTTTGCATGGCAGTTCTTTCTGCTTCAATTTTTTGATAAATACGTTTTAAGTCCTGTCGAATATTTCGACCAATCTCATATTGCTCCAGGGCTTTTCTAAGCTTGCGGGCATGTAATTCAGAAATATCAAAATGCAATTGTTCATGAGCCAGGAGATATTGTTCGTTTTCTATTTCTTTAACCCAGGAAAGTTGGGGGTAAAAATTGCTAAATACTTCGTGCTCTAAAATCGGCGTTCCGGAAGAAGTGCTGTAACTCCAGGTATAACTAATCCCGGAATTGGTATTTGCAGAATAAGAATTTGAATCATCTGGCAAAGCTTTAAAATCTTTCCAGGTCAAAGGCCTATCCTGCTGCCATCTAATCTTTTCCTGTTTCTCCTGCGCCAAAACTGCCGAAGAAATCAATAAAATAATTATTAAAAACCCTACATTTTTCATGAATAACGAAAGGAAATGTTCTTTTCGATCTCTGGATGCAAACTTTCAAGTACAGGACAGGTTTTGGCGGTTTTTTCAAGGATTTTAGTCTGCTTTTCAGAATAAGTGGCAGGCATCAAAATAGCCACATCAATCCTGGAGATCCTTCTGGGTTCTGAAGCCATAGTTTTAGTAACTTTCGCAGAAGCGCCCTTTATATCTATTTCGAGAGATTCTGCTTTAATCCCCATTACCGTTAGCATACAGGTCGCCAGGGCATTGGCCACGGTATCTGTAGGAGAAAATGCTTCACCTTTTCCATGGTTATCCACTGGAGCATCAGTGATCATCTTGGATCCACTTTGAAGATGTTCAGATTCAGTTCTTAGGTCACCAAGATAAATTACTTTAGAAGTCATTTGCTTTGCTTATAGTAAGGTCCTCATTCAGTTGTAAAATATAAATTGCATCATTGGTATAGCCTGCTCCACCGGCATTTGGCATATAATGGAATTTACTTTCATAATATTCGGTATAGCCGGGATACTTTTCAAAAGACTCATAAAGATCTTCTGCTGAAGCAAGCCGTAATAGCACATCCATAGTTAGATCATAACCTCTTACCGCATATTGATTAGGTTCAATATTGAAGCGGGTTTCGTAATCCTTGATAAAATCATCAGAAAGTTTGGTATCATATTCCTTATCTACAGAAGGATAACGGAATTTTAGCTTTCCAAGGTGATTGTTGGAAATGATGTCATTTTCATAGGCATTGTTCTTATTAGTAGTTAACAACGTCACGTCATGATTTCTTGCCAATCTATTTAATGCTGCAGTAACGCTACTTACTAAATTGATGTTATCTGATTCCAGAATTACCCAATTTTCACCTCCAGCCATCATTTCAGCTAATTTAGCTTCAGAAACAAAATTGCCGCTGGGATTCACATTTCTAGCTGAAGGAATAAGGTTATTCAATTCATTTTTAATCTGAAAAGATTTCCCATCAGCTACAATAATAATATTCTTTCCTGTAGAATTCTTTACAATATAATCCACCATGGCGCTTTTCATAAAATCATCTCCAGGCCTTGACTGAAAAAGATTTTTATAGCCTCTCATACTTCTGTTTGACAACGGGTTTATCACCGGAATATTCTTTTTTTCCAACCTCGAGGCCGCAGCTTCGGTAGTTTCCTGTAACAGCGGTCCAATAACCGCATCGGTATTATTAAAATTATTACTGTTGATGATATTGGCTACCTCAGAAGGATCTCTTTTGGTGTCATAAACTTTAAGGTTCGTCGAGATGCCCATAGATTTCGCTTTATCTACCGCCATGAGCACTCCGCTATAGAAATCTAAAGAGATACGTACCACCCTTTCATTCAAAATTGTATTGCGGTAGGTCTCCAGAGAATCGGCATCTATTTTGTTTAAATGATATGGTAGCATTAAGGCGATCTCCTTGGTACTACGATTATTTATAAATTCACTTAAATCCATTTTGGTATCGGCCATTTCGCCCCGCCCGGTATAAGCATCATCATCTATCTCTTCGCCGTCACTGTTTTTCTTCGGAACTTTTAATACCATCCCGAATTTTAGCCCTTCTTTAAGTGCAGGGTTGAGTTGCTTTAAAGAATCCTGACTCACTCCAAAACGTTCAGCTAAACTATATAAGGTTTCCTGTGGTTTTACTTCGTAGAACCTAAACCTTTCATCGGTAATGATTACCGGCTCATCATCCAGTACATCGGTACCCACTCTTATCATCATTCCCGGCTGTAGCACTTCTACTCTGGGGTTTAAACCTTCCAGTTCTTTTACCGTCATTCCATATTTCCTGGCGATCCCGTACTTTGTTTCTTTCGGAAGAACGATATGCTCCCGGGTGCTTGTAATTTGCTTTTCCTGAGGTTTATTATTTTCAACAGGAATTGAGGAGGTGGTATTTTCAGTAATAATAGATTGCTGAGAATTAGAATTTCCTGAAGGAATTTTTATAGTCTCCCCCATTTGCAGTTCTTTGGAATACAGCTGCTTATTGTATCTCTTTATATCGTCTACACTTACGTTATATTCTTTGGAAAGGCTATAAAGAGTTTCTTTCTTCTTTACTGTATGTTCCACAAATTGCGGAGCTTCAGAAACGGTAGATTTTTGAGCAGAACCAGATTCTTTAATCGGAATTACCAGCTTCTCATTCACCCCAATCCCCTCACGTGCCTCTGGATTATATTTGTAAATATCTTCCTCATCTATGCTATAGCTTTGAGAAATACTGAAAACGGTTTCCCCTTTTTTTACAGTATGGTATTTATACGCCTGTGCATTCGCCGAGGTCGAATAAACCTGAAAAAGAAAACATATTACAAATAGATACTTCATTATCGTTTTTAGTTTAAACGGTGATTATTATTCCCACTCAATAGTTGCCGGTGGTTTTGAACTAATATCATATACCACTCTATTAACGCCTTTAACCCGGTTAATTATTGTATTGGAGGTTTTTTGTAAAAACTCATAAGGTAAATTTACCCAGTCTGCGGTCATCCCATCTGTAGACTCCACAGCTCTTAGCGCTACTACCTGTTCGTAGGTTCTTTCGTCTCCCATAACTCCAACCGACTGAATTGGCAATAAGATCGCTCCTGCCTGCCATACTTTATCATATAACATCCAGTCTCTTAAACCCTGAATAAATATATGATCTACTTCCTGAAGGATTCTAACTTTTTCCGCAGTAATATCACCCAATATTCTTATGGCCAGTCCTGGTCCAGGAAAAGGATGTCTTCCCAGTAAGGTTTGGTCTATTCCAAGTTCCTTCCCTACTCTTCTTACCTCATCTTTAAACAACATTCTCAAAGGCTCTACCACTTTCAGTTTCATAAAATCTGGCAAACCACCCACATTATGATGTGATTTAATGGTAACCGAAGGTCCGTTTACTGAAACCGATTCAATAACATCGGGATAAATAGTACCCTGTGCCAGGTAAACCACATCCTTTATTTCATGTGCTTCATCATCAAATACTTCGATAAAAGTATTTCCAATAGCTTTACGTTTTTCTTCGGGATCACTTAATCCTTTGAGAGCATCCAAGAAACGTGCCGAAGCATCCACTCCTTTAACATTAAGACCCATATCTTTATACTGATCCAGAACACTTTCAAATTCGTTCTTTCTCAACAATCCGTTATTAACAAAGATGCAATAAAGATTCTTGCCAATAGCTTTATGTAACAATACTGCTGCTACCGAAGAATCTACTCCGCCACTTAGACCAAGTACCACTTTATCATCGCCAATTTTATCCTGTAATTCTGAGACCGTAAGATCTACAAATTTCCCGGGAGTCCAGGTCTGATTTGTACCGGAAATTTTTACAAGAAAATTTTCAAGGAGTTGTTTCCCATCGGTAGAATGGTAAACTTCAGGATGAAACTGAATCGCATAGGTTTCTTCTCCATCAATTCTATAAGCGGCATTCAGTACATCGGTTGTACTTGCAAGCCTAACAGCGTTTTCAGGAAGTTTAATAATAGAATCACTATGGCTCATCCAAACCTGTGAATTCTCTTTGATATTTTCGAATAAAGGCTCAGCATCTTTAATTACTGAAAGATTTGCCCTTCCATATTCCCGGGTATCTGAAGGTTCTACTTTTCCACCGGAAAAATGAGCCAGATATTGCGCCCCATAGCAAACTGCCAAAACAGGCAATTTCCCTCTTATTTTAGAAAGGTCTGGATGCGGTGCATCTTCAGCTCTAACTGAAAATGGACTACCAGAAAGGATGACTGATTTAAAACCAGAAAGGTCATCTGGAATTTTGTGATAAGGATAAATTTCGCAGTAGATATTTAGCTCTCTAACTCTTCGCGCGATAAGTTGCGTGTACTGCGAGCCAAAGTCTAGGATGAGTACGTTATTTTGCATGCGCAAAAATAGGAAATTGAGAAAAAATCAAAGCAAGGGATTTAATAAATTTTCAAAAGCGCTGAAAAGTATGAGAAACGCAGGCTTTAAGATGAGGATAATCGTATGGATAATAAAAAATCAAACTGGTATTAGTAAGTAAAATAACTCAGTCTTCTATTCCTTTTCCCAGAGCAAATACAGTAAATACTATTATAAGCAACACCAAGCCAATAATAACTTCCGGTAAATAATTCATTATTAAAATTCTTATTTCCTAAAACTAAAGAAAGGCGTATTAAACACTTCTTAAATAATTTAATTGTGCTAGAATTTTAAGCAATATTGTTAGAATCAAAAAGATTAATGGTTTAGAAGAATAACATTTCGTAGTTTGGATTAGAAGCTAAAAAATATAGAAATTGCCAGCACATACATATTAGCAGCTAAGATCTCAAATTTAGATCCTATTTTTCAAGAGTTTTCAGGATTTGATCTATATCATCTTCTGTAGTATCTGGGTTGATAAAGCAGAATCTAATCACGCTTTCTTCTTTCCATAAAGATGGCGTTACCAGCGCAAAGCCTTCCCTGTGATTTTTATAGGTCCAATCTCTGTAATCTTCCGCAGTCCAGCCTTTTCTTTTGAACAAAACCACCGATAGACTTGCAGGTCTTACCAGCTCAAGATTTTCATTATTCTCAACTTTTTCCGCAGCTATTTTGGCAAGTTCAATTCCGCGTTCTATCGCTTCTTTATACTTATTGGTACCATGCATGGCGAGGGAAAACCAAAGCGGCATTCCTCTTAACCTTCTTGTAAGCTGAATCTGATAATCTGCAGGATTAAAACCCTGGGCACCTTCATCTTTAAAAATATCTAAATAAGCGCCTTTTTGAGAATGAGCCTTTTTAGCCAGTTCTAAATTCTTATAAATTACTGCGCCGCAATCATAAGGTGAAAACAACCATTTATGAGGGTCTATGGTAATACTGTCTGCTTTTTCAATACCGTTAAAAAGATGTCTTACAGAATTTGCGGCCAGTGCTCCACCTCCATAGGCACAATCTACATGTAACCATACATTTTCATTTGCGCAAACCTCAGCAACTCCTTTAAGATCATCAATAATCCCGGCGTTTGTAGTTCCTCCTGTAGCAACCACTGCAAAGAGGCGGTTTCTGTCTTTCTCATTTAGCTGGCTAAGCGAGTTTTTCAAATCTTCCCCGGAAAGGAATTCTTCATCTGACTCTACCAGAATAACATCTGCATCCATCACTTTGGCCATAGATTTTATAGAACTATGTGCTCCGGTGGAGGTAAGTAATAAAGCTCTTTCTCTGGCATGGTTTGGTTTCTGCTCTCTCCATTCTTCCCTCGCTGTCACCAAAGCAGAAAGGTTCGCGGCGGTACCGCCACTGGTGAAAACTCCAAAAGCCCCTTCAGGAAGCTTGGTTAGGGAAACCAGCCATTTCATCGCCTGGTTTTCGCAAAAAATACCACCGGCACCTTCCATCCAGTACGCGCCATGTATACTGGAAGCTGAAGTCACCAAATCGAACATAATCGCTGCCCTGGTAGGCGCTGCAGGCACAAATGCCAAATGCCGTGGATGATCTATGGGCACCGTAGCTTTTACCAGTACATCCCTAAATAACTGAAACGCATTTTCACCTCCTATCCCTTCAGGAGTAATCGTTTCTCCTACTATTCTAAGGAGATCTTCTTCTTTTTTTGGGGAACCAAGTTCCGGCGTGACATTAGAAATACGATCTATGGTATATTTCATGACGTCCAACGTCATTTCTACCAGATTCATATCTATGGTATGCATTCTATTCTTTTCCAAAAGTCAGAATTTTAAAGTTAGACTCTAACGGATCCAATTCTGCCATCAACTTATTGATAAGTTTATTTCCGTAATCATTATAGAATTCAGAAAAATTAGTTTGTCTTTCCTGCAAACTACGGTGTGGAAATAGCTCATTTTGAAGTGTAGCTATCCTTTCCACTTCATCCTTCAATTTTCTTTTCTGGGCTTTCAGCAATCTCTTTTCCAGATTATCAAGGCCTTTTAACTGCTTTACTTCCTGGGCTTTTACTGCTCCTAAAAAGGATTCATCGGTTTGTTCCGCCAAATCATACATTTGCTGAAACTGGGTAATTAAATGTTCTTTTTGAGGAGAAAAATTAATATCGATATTTGATATTTTCCGTACTTTCCTATTGATGAGTTCGTGCTGTTTCAAAAATAATTCTGAAATAGAAATATTCAGTTTTTCCCGCTTTTCTTTTTGCTTTTCCGTTTGTAATAAAGCAGAATTTCGGAGCAGCAACATAGGAAAAGTCACCTCTTCAGCTTTAAAATATGACTCTAGTTCCAGCCAGTAAGCCAGCTCTCCACCTCCACCTATATAACAAAGATTGGGCAGGATCACTTCCTGATAAAGCGGTCTCAGCATTACATTAGGACTAAATCGCTCGGGATGTTCCTTTAATTCCTGAAGAATCTCTTCTTTGCTCCATGATATATTGGTTTCATGCACAAAAAATTTTCCTTCCCGCTCAATAATCCTTTCCCGCATCTCATCATTGAGATAAAATAAATTGATTTCCCTGGGATTTACCTGGATATTATAACCGAGCGAATTTATTTTCTCAACGGTGCTGGTTGTTTGTTTGTGAGAAATCTGCCGGATTAATTCATTTTCCACATAGGTTATAAAATGTTTTTTTAGTCTTTTATCTCCTGCAGCAATAATTACCAAACCATGCTCCGTAAAAAGCTCATTGGCTATAAAACGAGTGGCATCTGTAAGATTATCATGTTGCAGGTAGGCCTTTTCAAATAGTGATTTTAAAAAATCTGCATTTTCACCTCCACCTATTTCTGCGGAAAAAAGTTTAAAAACTTCCTCAAGACCTTCAGTAGAAAGTGTTCCCACTGCGGTTTGCCCGGCCCTTTTATCTGGACTATTCCATTTGAATTTCTTACCATGAAGATTAAAAAAATTGATTTCCTCAAAATCATGATCTTCAGTCGCCATCCAGTAAACGGGAACAAAATTATTATTAGGATATTTTTCCTTTAGCTGTTTAGTAAGGTTGATGGTAGAAATAATCTTATATAGAAAATACAAAGGCCCCGTAAATAAATTTAGCTGGTGACCGGTGACCACGGTAAAGGTATTTTCAGATGCTAATGATTCAATATTATTTTTCGTTTTTTCAGAAACAGCAAGTTTGGAGTACTGATGCTGCAAAACATCTAAAAGATCTTTTCTAATACTATGATCGTAGCTTTTCTTTTTTTCGGCTATATGATCTCCAAAGTTTTCAATCTTCGGAAATCTATTATAGAATTCTCTTAATTCTTTTTTTTCAGATAAATAGTCCAGAATTAAGGGAGTAAAGTAATTGGTTTCGGGATACGAAATACAATCGGTCGGCATAAATTTCAATTGTGGTTGCAAAGATACCGAAGATAGGGATTTTATTCCCTAATTTTTAGTTAATTCAAGCCTAGATACTATCTTTACCTGGCTTATTCTAAAATAAATATTTAATGAGAAATCACTTCTGTTTAATCCCCTTACTTTTTTTAAGTTTTCATATAATTAAGGCTCAGAGCCTTAAATCTCCTTCCGATTTTCTTGGTTACGAACTTGGCTCTCAATTTTCCCGTCATGCAGATGTGGTTGGTTATTTTAATCATGTAGCTGAAAATTCTGGTATGGTGGAATATCATACTTACGGAAAAACAAACGAACGCAGACCGCTTACCTACGCCGTCATTTCTTCCGAAGAAAATATGACCGACCTCGAAAATATTAGAAATATTCATTTAGGCTCCGTTAGGAAAGGAAATACCGATGCCGCCTCAGATAAAGCTATTGTGTGGCTGAGCTATAATGTGCACGGGAATGAAGCCTCCAGTACTGAAGCTGCCATGAAAACGCTTTACAGCCTGATCACAGAAAAAAAGGATTGGCTTGAAAATACCATTGTCATCATAGATCCCTGTGTAAATCCTGATGGAAGGGACCGTTATGCCAACTGGTACAATCAGGTAAAAACACAACCTTATAATGTATTGCAGCAAGCCGCTGAACATCACGAACCCTGGCCAGGAGGAAGGCCAAATCATTATCTTTTTGATTTAAATCGTGATTGGGCCTGGGCTACCCAAATTGAAACTCAGCAAAGATTGAAGGTCTATAATAAGTGGCTACCCCACATCCATGTGGATTTTCATGAACAGGGAATTAACGATCCATATTATTTTGCCCCGGCCGCAGAACCATTTCACGAAGTGATCACTCCCTTCCAAAGGGATTTCCAAACCCGAATTGGAAAGAACCATGCAAAATATTTTGATAAAGAAGGATGGTTATATTTTACCGGGGAGCGTTTTGACCTGCTTTATCCAAGCTACGGCGATACCTATCCCACATATATGGGTGCCATTGGAATGACCTATGAACAGGCCGGTCATGGTCGCGCAGGTTTAGGAATTAAAACTGATGAAGGATATATCCTGACCTTAAAAGATCGTTTGGAGCATCACTATACCACAGGAATTTCTACCGTGGAAGTGGCTTCGAGAAATACAGAAGAATTAAATAAAGAATTTCAGAATTATTTCAGTAATGAGGATTTTGAATATAAAAGTTATGCTTTAAATGGTAACCCTGACAAACTGAATAATTTAAAGGAATTATTAGACAGGCACCAAATAAAATATTCCTATGCAAATTCAGGCAGGATAAATGGGTTTCATTATAACTCCAACAAAACAGGGAATTTAGAAAATAATCAAAATACGCTGGTAGTTTCAACGAATCAGCCGAAAGGAAAAATGGTAAAAGTATTGTTTGAACCTAAAACCAAACTGGCAGATTCCCTTACTTACGATATTACCGCCTGGAGTCTGCCTTATGCTTACGGCCTCGATGCCGTGGCCAGCACCAGGCTTATTTCCGGCTCAGAGAAACCTGGGACAACTACCATTCAGAATACAGCCAATACTGATGGACCTGGATATATAAGCAAATGGAACAGTATGCAGGATGCACAATTTCTTGCAGCACTTATTAAAGAGGATATAAAAGTTAGATTTAGTGAGGTAGCTTTTAAAAGTAATGGACAAAATTTTGAACCTGGAAGCATCCTTATCACCAAAAGCGACAATCTAAATCTTGAAAATTTCAATTCCAGGGTGATAAAAATTGCTAATGAACATGAGCGCCAGCTTTTAACTGCGGAAACGAGTTTTGCAGGTAGTGGCCCCGACTTTGGATCTTCAGAAATAAAGATTATTAACAGGCAAAAAGTAGCTGTTTTAAAAGGTGACGAGGTTTCTTCACTCAATTTTGGTGAAATCTGGTATTTCTTTGAGCAGGATTTAAATTACCCTGTAACTCCAGTAAACACCAATTATTTCAGCAGCATAGATCTCAGTGAGTTTGATATTCTCATCATGCCGGAAGGTAGGTATGGAGAATTTATGAATGAAAAAACAATGGAAAAGATTTCATCCTGGGTAAAAAATGGCGGAAAATTAATGGCTATCGGTAATGCGGTTAGCAGTTTCAATGAAAAAGAAGGTTTTGGTATTACTGAAAATAAAAAAACTGAAAAAGATACCACTAAAACTGAAGCCAATCTCGTGCCCTACGCCCAGAGGGAACGTGAAAGCATTAAAAATCTGATTACTGGAAGCATTATTAAGACGAAAGTTGATAATACCCATCCACTCGCCTTCGGTTATAATGACACTTATTTTAGTTTAAAATTAAGCAATGACAGTTATAGATTATTAGAAGACGGCTACAACATTTCTTATATTCAGGAGCCGGAAGTGGTTTCAGGCTTTGCAGGAAGTGATGCCGTTAAGAATTTAAACAATTCGCTGGTATTTGGAGAAGTTCCTATGGGAAATGGCAGCATTATATATATGGTAGATAATCCTCTTTTCCGCGCATTTTGGGAAAATGGTAAGCTCTTTTTTGCCAATGCCATCTTTTTCACCAATAATAATGGGTATGATTATTAAAATAAATAGCATATGAAATTAATTAAAGTAACCTTTCTTCTTTTTGTATTAGGAGCTTTGAGTCCGTCTTTCGGACAGGATAAAACCAAAAATTTTTCAGTCGATTTTGAAACTTTTAATCTTGAGAATGGTTTAAAGGTAATTTTACACCAGGACACTTCAGATCCCGTGGTAGCGGTAGCTTTAACCGCCCACGTTGGTTCTGCCAGAGAGAAAGAAGGCAGAACAGGTTTCGCACATTTATTTGAACATTTACTTTTTCTGGAGTCGGAGAACCTGGGAAAGGGAGGTCTGGATAAGCTGAGTGCAAGAATAGGAGGTTCCGGTGCCAATGGTTCCACAAGCCGGGACCGGACCAATTATTTTCAAACCGTACCCAATGATGCTCTTGAAAAAATGATTTGGGCTGAAGCTGATAAACTAGGTTTTTTCATCAATACCGTGACAGAGCCTGTGTTAGCGAAAGAAAAGCAGGTAGTGAAGAATGAAAAACGACAGGGAGTTGATAACAGGCCTTACGGACATACATTTTATGTGATAGACAGAAACCTGTATCCAAAAGATCATCCTTATCACTGGCAGGTTATAGGAAGCCTTGAAGATCTTCAAAACGCCACTTTACAGGATGTAAAGGATTTTTATAATAAATGGTATGTACCAAATAATGTGATTCTTACCATTTCCGGGGATTTTGATAAAGCACAGGCCAAGGAATGGGTGCATAAATATTTTGACGAGATAGAACGGGGAGAAGATATTGCTGAGTTAGAAAAGCAACTGGTAAATCTTCCTGAATCCAAACGTCTTTACCATGAAGATAACTTTGCCGAATTACCGGAATTAACCATCGCCTGGCCTTCAGTGTACTCTTATCATGAAGATTGTTTTGCGCTGGAAATTCTTTCTAATTATTTATCGGAAGGAAAAAATGCCCCGTTGTATAAAAAACTGGTAGAAGAAAAGCAGCTTACCGGGAACGTAAACATGTTCAATTATACTTCAGAGCTTGCAGGTCAACTAATGCTTCAGGTTAGAGCTTATGAAGGAAAAGATCTGGACTCTGTAAAAACGGCCATTGATGAAACTTTTGCTGAATTTGAGAAAAATGGGATTCCGCAGCAAGATCTTAAGAGAATAAAAGCAGGACTGGAAACAAATTTTTACAACTCCATTTCCAGCGTACTGGGAAAAGGATTCCAACTGGCACAATATGAGATCTTTGCCAAAGACCCGAATTTTATCAATAAGGAGATCGATAAATTGCTTGCAGTGACGGAAGATGATGTGATGAGGGTGTTTAAGGAGTATATCAAAGATAAAAATTATGTAACCACCAGTTTTGTTCCTAAAGGTCAGCTTGAACTGGCATTGGAAAATTCCGAAAAAGCCGAAGTGGTCGAAGAAGAAATAGTGGAAGGTGCCGAAGAGGAGTTTGATGCCAGCCAAAGCCTCACTTATAAAAAGACTCCTTCAAGTTTTGACAGAAGCATCGAGCCACCTTATCAGGGAAAACCGGAACTAAATATTCCTGAAATCTGGGATGCACGAATGCCTTCAGGAATGAGTGTCATGGGAATTACCAATACAGAGGTGCCCGTGGTACAATTCAGCCTCGAAATGAAGGGTGGACAGCTACTGGAAACCCCGAAAACGGCTGGTGTTTCCAATATGCTCGCCAGCATGATGACCAAAGGAACTGCAGAAAAAACTCCTGCTGAACTGGAAGAGGCCATAGAGCTTTTAGGAGCCTCGATCTATGTGAATGCTGGTGAAGAGAAAATTACGATCTCAGGAAATACCCTGGCAAAAAATTATGCAGAAACGATGGAACTGGTTAGGGAAATTTTACTGGAACCAAGATGGGATGAAAATGAATTTGAACTGGTTAAACAGAAAATATTAAGCAGATTAAAAGAACAAAAAGGCGATCCCAACGCTATTGCCCAGAATGAATTTAAAAAGCTTATTTATGGAGAAGAAAGTATACTTTCTTACAATGAACTGGGAACTCCAGAAACTGTAAAAAGCTTAAGCTTACAGGACCTTAAAGAATATTATAAAGACAAACTTTCTCCACTGGCAGCAACCTATTTGGCAGTGGGCGATATTAAAAAAAATGAGGCATTAAATGCAATCAAAGCCATTTCAGCAAATTGGGCACCGAGAAATATAAGTTTTCCTGAAGTGCCTGACTTTGAACTACCTGAAAGATCAAAGGTTTATTTCTATGACGTTCCCGGCGCAAAACAATCGGTTTTCGCATTTGGTGCTCCCTCGCTTTCAGCCAAAAATGAAAATTTCTATCCTGCCGAAGTTATGAATTACCGATTGGGAGGTGGAGGTTTTGCTTCCAGACTCACCCAGGAATTGAGAGAAGGAAAAGGATATACCTACGGTATACGTTCGAGATTTACAGACAGGTCTTACATTGGCCCTTTTATGATAAGCAGTGGCGTGAGATCCAACATTACCTACGAAGCGGCAGAATTGGTAAGGGATATTTTAAAGGAATATCCTGCCACTTATAGCCAGGAAGACCTTGACGTCACTAAAAGCTACATGATAAAGAGTAATGCCCGGAGGTTTGAAACCTTGGGAGCCAAATTGAATATGCTTCGGGAGATTAACGATTACGGGTATAATTATGAGTATGTAAAAGATCGTGAAGCACAGGTAGAAGAATTGGACGTTTTAGATATCCAGGATCTTGCGAAGCAATATGTAAATCCAGATAAAATGTATTATTTAATTGTAGGTGATGCGGAAACTCAAATGGATAAACTGGAGGAATTAGGCTACGGAAAACCTGTTTTACTGAATAAGTATGGTGGATATTAAAATTTTATAAAAGCTTTAAGTCTGGCGGAAATTCTAATTTCCGCCTTTTTTATATCTTCTCCTATAATTTAAAAAGTAATCATTTAAAAAATCCTTATACTGAATATGTTTCAGCCTTTCATTTAATCTTGAAGCTGATTAAGTAAGCAGAGACACTAAACAGGTTCAGGTTGATCT
This sequence comes from Christiangramia sp., assembly GCF_029937855.1. Classification (GTDB taxonomy): domain Bacteria; phylum Bacteroidota; class Bacteroidia; order Flavobacteriales; family Flavobacteriaceae; genus Christiangramia. The sequence goes on along the minus strand of NZ_JAPYPC010000004.1, from coordinate 42,666 downwards.
CAGAATAGTATTATAGTTCAATTTGACATAATCTAAAAAAGCAAATTTGTCTGAAAGACTTTCATATATCATTACCGGAAGTATTGTCGTGGGCCTGGTGCTACTCTATTTTTTGTATCCTCCTTTCCAGGAATTTATTAACGAAACCTGGCAGATTCTATGGAGCGAGGACGAAACAAGAATTCGAAATCATTTCAAAAGTTTCGGCTTCTGGGGTCCTATTGCAATCATTATCGTGATGATTTTACAAATTTTCCTGGTAGTTTTTCCCTCGTGGCTTCCCATGATCGTAGCTGTTTTAGCTTATGGATTCTGGGGTGGTGCTTTAATTTCCATAGTTGGGGTATTCTGCGCGTCTAGCATTGCATTCTATCTGGGCAAATGGTTGGGTGAAGATCATCTTGAAGAAATAATGGGAAAGTCTAAAAACAAAAAAGTAGAACGCTGGATTTCAGATTATGGGTTCTGGACCATTGCTATTTTCAGGATATCCCCTTTTCTCTCCAATGATGCCATCAGCATTGTTGCCGGAATGCTGAGTATGACTTACCGAAAATTCATTCTGGCGACCCTAACCGGAATTATCCCATTATCTTTCGCCATCGCTTATTTTGCCCAGGATATTGATACTCTAAAAAACGGACTCTACTGGATAGGTGGTGCGGGTATCGTGATTTACGGCATCTACGTTTATATAGATTATCGAAAGAATCAAAAGGAGAAAAAAGCAACCACATAAGATTAGGATGAAAACTTTTGGAAAATTTTTTCGGAGTTTTTTGATCATTCTTTTCTTTCCTGCGTTTATTTATTTCTTAATAACATTAATTGGTGGGTTAATTCCGGTTAACCAACATTCAAAAAATAAGGGTGATATTCAAATTTTCCTGGTTCAAAAGGGTTCCCATACAGATATTGTAGTCCCTATCACAAACAAAATTATCGACTGGAAAAAAGTGATACCTCCAGCGCATTTTCCGAAAGCTATGAGGGCTGCCAAATACTATTCCTTTGGATGGGGCGATCGTGAGTTTTATCGTACTACACCTTATTGGGAAGACCTTACTTTTAAAACCGCTTTTAAAGCATTATTTCTGAACACTCCTTCTGCAATGCATATTAGGCAGTTGGATAAAATAGATTCAGAAAAAATTATTGAATTGAATATTAAGGCTGAAGAGTATAAAAGATTATCAGAATATTTCCTGATGCATCTGAAATTTAAAAAGAAGAACCAAATATCGCCGCTGGATTTTCATTATTCTGAAAATGATGTTTTTTATGCCTCCTTTTCTTCTTTTCATGCTTTCAGGACCTGTAATTCCTGGAGTAATAATGCGCTGAAGTATTCTGGTTTAAATTCATGTCTTTGGACAGCTTTTGCCTTTCCTATCTTCTGGCAGTATTCTTAACGTTTTTTATCATTATTTTATCATCTCTCTAAGGCAGGCTCACTTATAAAACTTTTAATTTCAACACTATAAGCTGAAATTATCAAAATTATGAGTCAATCAAATCTATCTAATCATTTCCATCCTTTAAGTAAAAAAAGTGATCTGGATCCACTTATGGAAAGAATTGGAGATGCACAATATGTCCTTTTAGGTGAGGCCAGCCACGGAACTCACGAATATTATACCTGGCGAGCCCAGATCTCTAGGCGACTTATTGAGGAAAAAGGATTTTCTTTTATCGCCGTGGAAGGTGACTGGCCAGATTGCTATAAAATAAATCAATGGATTAAAGGACATTTAGCGGGTGATGTTGAGGAAGTGTTGCATGAATTTAAGAGATGGCCAACCTGGATGTGGGCCAACTGGGAGATCGCTGCTTTTGCGAACTGGATGAGGGAACATAATTCACGAAAGAAACCAAAAGAAAAAATAGGCTTTTATGGTCTAGATGTTTACAGTTTATGGGAGAGTATGGAAATAATGGTGGATTATTTAGAGAAAGAAGATCCGGATACCGCCGAATTAGCCCGCAATGCCCTGGTCTGTTTTGAGCCATACAAGGCCACAGATTCCTATGGCTCCATATTTAATAATTCCAAACCAGGTTGCCAGCAGGAGGTGGTAGAACTTCTTAAACAGGTAAGACAACGGGCGCACACCTACGATAGCCAACCCGAAGCCGACCTTAACGCGGAGATAAATTCCCTGGTGATGGCCAATGCTGAAAAGTATTACAAATCCACTTCTAATTTTGGTGAAAGTTCCTGGAACGTTCGCGACCGGCATATGATGGAAACATTGAACACCCTACAGAAGTATCACGGAAAAGATTCTAAAGTAATTGTCTGGGCTCATAACACACATATAGGCGACGCGCGAGCTACAGACATGGCGCATAGCGGACTCACCAATATTGGGCAACTGGTAAGAGAAGAAAAGGGACGAAAAAATACAGTATTAGTTGGATTTGGTTCTTACGAAGGTTTCGTGATAGCAGGGGAAAGATGGGGAGCTCCCATGAAAAAGATGGAAGTTCCCAGGGCAATCTCTAATAGTTTTGAAAATAAATTACACGAGTTAGATCCTTCAGATCAATTACTTATTATGAATGAACATCCCGATATTGCTGAAACCCTGGAAGCTAAGCTTGGTCACCGTGCCATTGGAGTGGTTTATCATCCTGAAGGTGAAAGAAGAAATTATGTGCCTTCTGAAATCGCCGAACGTTATGATGCTTTCATTTATTTAGATAAAACCCAGGCTCTTCATCCTTTAAAATTTGAACCGGAAGGACATTTAACACCTGAAACATTTCCATTTGGAATTTAAGAAACACCAAAAAAATATAAGTTATGAGCAGTTTAGAAAATATTAGAGAAATCCTTGGAGAAGACGCTGATTACTACTTAAACCATGAGTCGAAAAAAATCACAAAAGAGCGATTACATGTGCCTGGTCCCGATGTAGTCAAAGGATTTGAACAATCAGATAGAAATCCTCAAACGCTTCGAAGCCTCGCCCAGTTATATAAGCACGGAAATCTGGGAAAAACAGGCTACCTTAATATCTTGCCTATAGATCAGGGCATAGAACATTCAGCAGCTTTTTCATTTTACAAGAACCAGGATTATTTTGATCCTGAAAATATTATTAAACTGGCCATAGAAGCCGGTTGTAATGGGGTTGCTTCTACTTTTGGAGTTCTGGGCCTGCATGCGCGTAAATATGCCCATAAAATACCTTTTATCGTAAAAATCAATCATAACGAATTGCTTACCCATCCCAATAAATACGATCAGATTCCCTACGGAACTGTAAAAGAAGTCTGGAATATGGGAGCGGTAGCCATTGGCGCGACGATCTATTTTGGATCGAAGGAAAGTAATCGCCAACTCGTGGAAATTGCTGAAGCTTTTGAGGAAGCACATCAACTGGGGATGGCCACAATTTTATGGTGTTATACCCGAAATTCCAGTTTTAAAGTAGGCGATGAAGATTATCATTCTGCAGCAGATCTAACCGGGCAGGCCAACCATCTTGGTGTCACTATAAAAGCAGATGTAATAAAACAAAAACTGTCGGAGACAAATTTTGGCTTTAAAGAAATTAATTTTGGCAAATATAATGACCAGATGTACGACGAACTTACGACAGATCATCCCATAGATCTTTGTCGCTTGCAGGTTGCCAATTGCTATATGGGCAAAATTGGCCTTATTAATTCAGGTGGCGGCTCTAAAGGTGAGTCTGATATAAAAGAAGCAGTGAGAACCGCAGTGATCAATAAAAGAGCCGGTGGAGCAGGTCTTATTATGGGTAGAAAAGCTTTTCAGCGACCTTTGAAAGAAGGTGTTGAAATTTTAAATAAAGTTCAGGAAGTGTATCTAGACAAGAATATTAAGCTGGCTTAAGCTGATTAAAATTGACAAATTCCGCTCGTAGCTTCTCAATTTCTTCATCAGAATAGGCTTTTAACGGGAGCCATGGTACCCTGAGCATTAGGAGCTTTGATGTTTGTATTTTCCTGAAGTATCTAAACAATCAGACCCTGAAATAACAAAAAAACGGAAAAAAATCAAGCTAACTAAACAGTCTTGATTTTTAGCTCTTTACGGGTAGGCTTTTGAGTATTTACGTTTAAAGGTTCTCCATAAAGATCAAAATCGGCAGCTTCAGTAATTTTTACCTCGTAATAATCCCCTGTTTTAAGATATACTGAAGTCGCGTCTATCAACACCTCGTTATCTACATCTGGAGAATCAAATTCGGTACGGCCTACAAAATAATTTCCTTCCTTCCGGTCTATCACCACCTTAAAAACTTCCCCAATTTTCTGCTGATTCAATTCCCAGGAGATCTGAGACTGGATTTCCATAATCTCATTTGCACGCTCCTGCTTCACTTCCTGCGGCACATTATCTTCGAGATTATACGCATGCGTATTTTCCTCATGGGAATAAGTAAAACAACCAAGTCGCTCAAAACGCATCTCCTGTACCCAGTCCTTCAATTCCTGAAAATGTGCTTCAGTTTCACCGGGATACCCGACGATGAGGGTCGTTCTAATAGCCATTTCGGGTACTGTTTTTCTGAATTCTTTCAGAAGTTTGGTCGTTTTTTCGTGCGTGGTTCCTCTACGCATAGATTTCAAAAGATCATCTGAAATATGCTGCAACGGAATATCCAGATAATTGCAAACCTTAGGTTCACGTTTCATCACATCCAACACATCCATCGGGAAACCTGTTGGAAATGCATAATGCAACCTGATCCACTCAATCCCTTCCACCTTTACCAGGTTTTCAAGCAATTCAGCCAGGTTACGCTTTTTATAAAGATCAAGTCCATAATAAGTAAGGTCCTGGGCGATCAATATCAATTCTTTTACCCCATTGGCAGCGAGTTTCTCAGCTTCAGTCACCAGATTTTCAATGGGAGTTGATTTATGTCCGCCACGCATCAATGGGATCGCGCAAAAAGAACAGGGACGGTCACAGCCTTCAGCAATTTTTAAATATGCATAATTTTTAGGAGTCGTGGTGATACGCTCCCCAATAAGCTCATGTTTATAATCGGCTTCTAAAGCAGAAAGCAATCCGGGAAGTTCTGTAGTTCCAAAATACTGGTCTACATCTGGAATTTCTTTCTGTAGATCTGGCTTATAACGTTCACTCAAACATCCGGTGACGAAAACCTTATCCACCTCTCCCTGCTGTTTCTTCTCCACAAATTCAAGGATGGTATTTACAGATTGCTCCTTGGCATTATCAATAAAACCACAGGTATTGATCACTACAATATTCCCATCTTCTTCATGTACAACGTCTTTTTTGTTGGCCTTTAACTGCCCCATCAGCACCTCGCTATCGTAAACATTCTTACTGCAACCAAGGGTTACCACGTTGATCCTGTTCTTCTTTAGTGATTTCGTCCTCATAAACTTTTCTTCTTTTTTGCTTTAATCATTTCCGAAGGAAACTCAAAGCGGGTGCAAAGATACAATCTAAAATTAGATATACCTGAAAGTCTTTATATTGAAGATCTTAAGAGAAATTTTCGTGTAGCTGAAGCATCCACTCCTTTTCGTAATACCTCACGATGCTTATAAGGATCACACCAGCAATTACATAGGCCCAGTGGTAAGAATCTCGTTTTACCATAAATGCTCCAACGATTGCAAAAACCAGATACGGAAGCGATAAAATAAGGTTAGGAATAACCCAGGCTCCCTGAAACATGGCCACAAACTTCATGATCACATAAAAAACACTGTAAAAAAAAATAATCTTGGAAATAAGCACCAGGTATCTTTGTGCAGTACTACTCATTATAATCTACAGGAGTTTTTCTTCTTTTAGTATTCTTTTCGAAGATATATGCAAATTGTAATAATTGCTCCTCAGAATAAGGTTTTCCAATGATGGTCACCCCCATAGGACGGCCTTCCTGAGTATATCCCATAGGTACCGTTATAGCTGGATACTTTGCCACGGCAGCATAACCGGCATGATAGTTATTTATCGAAACCACCGCATCCAGGCTATGCTCCTGCATAGGTTTTTCAAAGAACCTGGTTCCATTGGTCTTCAGGGTATCCTTAATCGCTGCAAATTCTTTCTCGGTGGCTGAATCTTTAATTATTCCTAAAAATAAAGCCTGACCGTAAGGTGCCCTATTCAGCGAATCCTGATCGTTATAATCTACCACATCCTGAACATTTTTATAAGAAACATCTCCTCCGTAATTTTTAAGATAAGTCGGCAGATCTTTCTTCATATCAAGATTTAATAACCTTAAAAAGTTTGGAAGGTCTATATCTTCAGCTTCAAATTCTACTATGGTAGCACCTGCATTTTTAAGATCGTTGATAGCTGTTACATACAGGGAATCTTCCATAAGGGCTTTTATGGCACCAAGGCGTTTTCCTTTAAGATCAGTAGTTTTCAAATCTGAATAATAATCTGTTCGTTGCTTTTTAGCAATTTTTGAAGCAGGATCGGCATTATCTGTTCCGGCCATTGCATCTAAGAGAATAGCATTATCCACTACAAATTTGGTAATGGGTCCGGGAGTATCTAAAGTACTTGAAATTGGAACAATTCCACCTCTGCTTAAAACTCCAATTGTAGGCTTTAAGCCTACTACTGAATTAGAACTTGCAGGAGACAGGATAGAACCCGAAGTTTCAGACCCAACGGCCACTGGAGCGAAATTAGCTGCGATTGCCACACCACTACCGGAGCTTGAACCGCCCGTATCATGTACTTTTCTTCCGTAGGGATTTAACGTCTGGCCGCCAACGGTAGAAAAGCCATTGGGACAGCCTTCACAGAAGAAATTTGCCCATTCACTTAAGTTCGCTTTACCCAGGATAAGCGCGCCATTATCCTTTAACTGCTTTACAATAAAAGCATCTTCGGTCTCATTATTTTGAAGCGCATAGGAGCCTGCCGTGGTGGGCATATTTGACGTATTGATATTATCTTTTAAAAGCACCGGGATTCCGAAGATAGGATGGTGATCTTTATTCTCCTTTTTTTGCTGATCTTTTTTCCTCGCCTCTTCTATTAAATTAGGATTTAATGAAATTACAGAATTCAATGAAAGCTCATTATTCCTGTCATATTCCTTAATCCTGGTTAAATAAAATAAAGCTAACTCCTCGTAGGTAAGTTTTTCTTCGTTTATCGCCTGTTGAATTTCAGGAATCGATTTTTCGAACACTAAAGCTTTTACCTCCTCATATACTTCCGTAGAAAATTCTGCCAGATCTGTTTGAAAGGGCTTCCAAAGGCTATCATTATCGATAACTTTAGAATCTACCTGCCGGTATTCAATTTCTTTAACATTGGTAGAATCGGCCTGGAGATTTTCAGTTTCAGAGTTGTTTTCAGATTTATCATCTTTACAGCTAAATAACGCTGCAGCAATAAAAAGAAGTAGTATTTTTTTCATTAAGGAATAATTTAATTTTCAGGAATAATTACAATATTCCCGGTTTAGATTTATTTTTAAAATGTAGATCTATTTGAAGAAAGAGTCTACAAATTCATATTTATTGAAAACCTGCAGATCTTCGATACCTTCCCCAACACCAATATATTTCACAGGAATTTTAAACTGATCGCTAATTCCTATAACCACGCCACCTTTTGCTGTACCATCAAGTTTAGTAACCGCCAGGGACGTCACCTCGGTAGCCGCAGTGAATTGCTTGGCCTGTTCAAAAGCATTCTGCCCGGTAGAACCATCCAATACTAACAGCACTTCATGTGGCGCATCTGGAATAGTCTTCTGCATTACTCTTTTCACTTTGGTAAGCTCTTTCATCAAATTAACTTTATTATGAAGCCTTCCCGCCGTATCTATTAAAACTACATCGGCGTCCATTTTCACGGCACTCTGAACCGTATCGAAAGCTACGGAAGCAGGATCGCTACCCATTTTCTGTTTTATGATTGGCACCTCTGTCCTATCTGCCCAGATCTGCAACTGGTCTATCGCAGCCGCTCTAAAAGTATCTGCAGCTCCAAGTACCACTTTTTTACCTTTACTTTTAAACTGATGTGCGAGTTTACCAATTGTCGTGGTTTTTCCAACTCCGTTTACCCCTACTACCATGATCACATAAGGTTTAGTATTCTCGGGTACCTGTATTTCTGAACCTTCCCCTGCATTGGTTTCAGAGAGCAATGCAGCGATCTCCTCACGAAGAATTTTATTCAGTTCGTCTGTTCCAAGATATTTATCTCTTGCAACCCTGTCTTCAATTCTATTTATAATCTTTACCGTAGTAGCCACACCTACATCACTACTTACCAGTACATTTTCAAGATCATCAAGAACTTCCTCATCTACCTTAGACTTTCCGGCTACCGCCTTACTCATCTTATCAAAAAAATTGGTTTTGGATTTCTCCAATCCTTTATCCAGGTTTTCCTTTTTCTCTTTAGAAAATATCTTTTTAAATAAACTCATTTATTTGGCAGGTTTTTAATAATTCCGAAAGTTTAAAGCCTTTCGAAAGCGGCAATAAATATACATAAAAAGAAAAAGCCGTCCAGATTAAATCCAGGACGGCTTTTAAAGATTATTTAAAATCGTTTGTGAACGATGCTTATTTTTTCAAAAAGTCGTTTACGTCTTCCGGAGCCATGATTTGTTCTACAAAAGTGTAGGCGCCAGTTTTTTCAGACTTAACCATTTTTATCGCTTTGGTTAATCTTTTAGATCCTGTTTGAATAGATGCTACTGATTTCTTTGCCATGACTTAATTATTTAATTTCTTTATGAACCGTCATTTTCTTAAGAATTGGGTTGAATTTCTTCAACTCGATTCTATCCGGTGTGTTCTTCTTATTTTTTGTAGTAATATATCTTGAAGTACCTGGTTGTCCAGATGACTTATGCTCTGTACATTCTAGAATTACCTGAACTCTGTTACCTTTCTTTGCCATTGTGAAAATATTTTAAGTACTAAGGATTATTTCTGAAGAAATCCTTTTGCTTTAGCTTCCTTAATTACGGCAGAAATGCCTTTTTTATTGATATCTTTTAATGCAGATGTACATACCTTAAGGGTAACCCATCTGTCTTCTTCAGGAATAAAAAAACGTTTTTTAACTAAATTGGCGTTAAATTTACGTTTAGTTTTATTCATGGCGTGAGAAACATTATTCCCAACCATAGCTCTTTTCCCGGTAAGTTCACAAACTCTTGACATTGCTCTATACTTTTCTCGTTATTTCAAAACAGGCTGCAAATTAACGATTTTTTTACCTAACCGGCAACTAATTCAAAAAAAATATTTTGCGCTTAAAACAATTCTTTTAAACCATCGTTCAGCTCCTGTCTCATCCCTATTCCGGCTGCAAAAATAAGATTTTTAATCAATATAAATCAAGTGGAAATTAGCTGAATATTTTAATTGGTTTCATAAAGATCTGAAAATCAATTAGCATCTTTCATTTTTATGATGCTTTGCTGAATTAATTCCATCGCTTTATTAACAGATTTTCCAATTACCTTTTCGCGATGATTCCCAAAATTAAACTCAAATGCCTCTGCACCGTTAGGAGTAGCTATCCCAATAAAAACAGTGCCTAATTCGGCTTCACTATCCCCTTTAGTAGGTCCAGCATTACCGGTAGTGGAAATTGCAAATTCAGAATGAAACTTCTCGCAGGCTCCTGTCGCCATCGCTTTGGCAACTTCGGCGCTCACCACCGAATGCTCTTTAATAAGATCTTCTGAAACGTTCAGGATATCGGTTTTAGACTGAGTGGAATAGCAAACCACACTTCCTTCAAAGGAAACAGAAGAGCCCGGTGCACTGGAAAACTTCGAGGCCAGCCTGCCACCGGTACAACTTTCAGCAGTAGAAAGAGTCCAGCCTTTTTCAGCAAGCATCCTTCCTATGATCACCTCCATAGGATCGTCATCTTCATAGCCATAAATAATGTCACCTATAATTTCATGTAAAGCGGTGACCTGATTATCTATAGCATCTCTTAAATGTTCTTCATTATCGCCACGGGCGGTAAGCCTAAGCCTCACTCTTCCCACGTTGGGAAGATAGGCCAGTTTTACATTTTCAGGTAAATTTTCCTCCCAATGTTCGATCTTTTCAGCTATGGCACTTTCGCCTAGCCCATACGTGATCACTGTCTTATGAAGAATAACGGGTCTGGAATAATTTTGCATCAACCTGGGAATTATCTCCCTTTCCATAAGTCCTTTCATCTCATAGGGTACGCCAGGCATAGAAATATAGACTTTCCCATTATCTTCAAACCACATTCCCGCTGCAGTTCCAAACTCGTTATGTAAGGCCGTGGCTTTAGAAGGCAACAACGCCTGATTCCGGTTTAAATCTGAAATAGGCGTATCGATATATTTTTCGAAAAGTTCTTCTATATGTTTTAGCACCTCAGGATTGCGAACCAGTTCATCCTCAAAATATTCACAAAGGCATGTCTTGGTAATATCATCTTTTGTAGGGCCTAATCCGCCAGTGATTATTATAATATCAACCCTTTGAGAAGCTTCTTTTAATGCCTGTAGAATATGGCTTCTCTCATCCTGAATAGAAGTTATTTGATAAACGCTTACACCTATCTTGTTGAGTTCTTTAGCAATATATGCTGAATTGGTGTCAACAATCTGGCCGATGAGTATCTCATCGCCTATAGTGATTATTTCAGCTTTCATTCTAATCCAAAATCACGTTTAAGCGCAATCGAGGCAACGTCTACTTTTTTTGAAATTGTTTCTGCTGCTTCCGGCACCTCATTTTTTCGTTGGCCTTTTTTAGACCAGGCTTCAATTATCTTAATCTGATCCATTAAATTTAACCCGAACAATTGCAGATTTGGTTTCATCTTATGGGCAAATTGATATGCTAATGAAGGATTATCATTGCTTATAGCTTCTTTCATAGCTGCCACATCTGGTGGTATTTCCTCAAGAAAGGTTTGTACGACTACGAGCATGAATTCCTCATCCCCACCGGCCATTTCTTTTACTTCATCAAGATTATAGCTGTTCATTTAGTTGGTCATTTTACTTTGATCGAAAACATTTTGGTATCTTCCAGAAAACCCGTTAACCTGTCCTCAGGAGTTACAGGTCCCACTCCTGCAGGAGTTCCTGTAAATATGATATCACCAATTTTCAGGGTGAAATACGTCGAAATATAAGCAATTAATTCATCAATTTTCCAAAGCATATGGGAGGTATTTCCCTGCTGCACAACCACGTCATTCTTTAATAAACTAAAGTTAAGCTTATCCACATTGCCCAACTGATTCTTATCCAGCCATTTATTACCAATAACAGCGGCACCATCAAAAGCTTTTGCCTTTTCCCAGGGCAGTCCTTTATCTTTTAATTTTTGCTGAAGATCCCTGGCTGTAAAGTCTATTCCCAGGCCAATTTCATCATAGTATTTGTGTGCAAATTTCTGCTGAATATGCTTTCCTATCTTTTTAATCTTAACCAGCACTTCTACTTCATAATGTACATCATTTGAAAAATCAGGAATAAAGAATGGTTGCTTTTTTAATAAAATGGAAGTATCCGGCTTCTGAAAGATCACAGGATCATCTGGTTTCTCATTTTTTAATTCTTCAATATGTTCGGTGTAATTACGGCCAACACAAATAATTTTCATACTGATTTTTTTTAAGATTAATCTGTGATCCTAATTTTAAAAACGGGCGCAATATAATTTTCTTCAGATTCTTCACGGTTTATTTCCCAATTGGAAATATTCACCCAACCTCCAGGCTGATAATAATAAACTTTTAAGTCTGAATCCTGTTTGGTAAAAACTCCTTTATATACAGGAGCATATTTTTTATACTCAAATTCTTTGGCAACCAGCGAATCATTAATATAATAATCCTTCACCTCTTTAAATTCGTTCTCCTTTAAAAAAAGGTGTTCAAGGCCTACGAAAAAACCATTCTCGGGCACCTCTATTTTTTTATCCAAAAGCTCGACTTTCATCCTGGATTGCCCGGAAGATTTCTCTAAGACTAAATTACTAAGCAGATCCTCTCCCGGTTTTCCATCTTCCTGAACCTTATAAATATGAAGCCTGAATTTAGGAGAAAGATGATTTTGCTCCTCAACCGGATAAAAATAGATCTGAATGTTCTCAATGAAGCATTCCCTAGAGAATTTATCCGGTTTTGGATAGAACCTCGCGATGGTTGAAGGATATAAAGCAGCGTTCATATTCCCAATACCCACAGCTTCTAATGAATTTTCAGGTCGGAAAATATGACGTTTATCTTTAAGCACCTGGGAAATTGAAACTTCTGCCAGGAATTCTTTTTTTGGAATTAATAAGATTGTACTTTTTTCAAGCACTTCCTGAATAGATACCTTTTTAGAATTGAAACCCACATGAGATATCACAATATTTTCAGTGCTGAGGGAATCCGGTATGATAAAACCAAATTGTCCATTTTCGTTGGAAGAAGTTCCCATTCCATAATTCTCGAACATGATATTCACATAAGGGATTGGCTCTGAAGTTGAGTCATTTTTAATAATTCCGCGAACGGTCAGCACCTGCGCAATCGTTGAGAAACCTTGCAGAAGAGCTAAAAGGAGTAAATAGACCTGAAGCCTTTTCAATCTAAGAAAGTTTATTATTAAGCTTGCGAAGTTTTATAGCAGTTAACACCTTTTTTGTATAAAGTGGGAAATCGGCATTCTGGATCCACCCAAAATAACCAGGTTCGTCTTCCAGCACCTGCTCTACACATTTTCCTTTGTATTTTCCAAAAGAAAATACTTCTTTCCCTTTTTTATCAAAACTGATAAATCCGGCAAAATCGGCAAACTTTCTCCTGGAGCTAAACTCTGAAAGCCATTTCATGTCATTTTCCAGGTCGTCATATTTATCCAATTGGGATTTTAGAACTTCATAGGTAGCCTCTGTATCTGCTTCCGCACCATGAGCTCCTTCAAGTTCTTTTCCGCAGTAAAACTGGTAAGCGGCAGACAAAGTTCGCTGCTCCTTTTTATGAAATATAGTTTGTACATCTACCGCGACCACATTCTTCATTTCAAAATCGATATCTGCACGCAGCAATTCTTCTACTAACAGCGGAATATCAAAACGATTGGAATTATAACCCCCAAGATCACAACCTTTGATCAAATCATGGATCTTTGGAGCCAGTTCTTTGAATGATGGTTCATTCGCAACTTTTTCGTTCGTTATACCATGAATCGCGATCACTTCTGCAGGAATTTCCCGTTCCGGATTTACCAGCCAGGTATGACTTTCCTTATTTCCATTCGGAAACACTTTTAGAATAGCAATTTCTACAATTCTGTCTTTAGATATATTAGTACCTGTAGTTTCAAGATCGAAAAAACAAATAGGTTTGGTAAGCTTAAGATCCATAGTTGAAAAATTTCGGTAAAGTTAGTATAATTTGATAGTCCGCTTAAATATATCATTGGGAATTAGATGAACTGATATTCACTGAAAAAAGAAAAAGCCACGCATCACGTGGCTTTAATTATTGATATAATTCAGAAAATTAGATTTCCCGGTCTTTATCAAAACTCTCAAGATATTGCGCTACTCGCTGCACAAACTGGCCTCCTAATGCGCCATTCACCACTCTATGATCATAACTATGTGAAAGGATCATTTTATAACGAATTCCAATAAAATCACCATCCGGAGTTTCAATTACCGCTGGCATCTTTCTAATCGCACCCAGCGCAAGGATACCAACCTGTGGCTGATTAATGATTGGGGTCCCCATAATACTTCCAAAGGTTCCCACGTTGGTAACCGTATAGGTACCGCCCTGGATATCGTCTGGCTTCAGCTTATTTTGTCTTGCCCTATTTGCCAGATCATTAACTGCCTTTGCCATTCCCACCAGGTTCAACCTGTCAGCATTTTTAATTACCGGAACAATCAGGTTGCCATCTGGAAGTGCTGCAGCCATTCCAAGATTTATATTCTTCTTCTTGATTACCTTCGTTGCATCTTCGTTTACCGAAATATTGATCATTGGAAAATCCCTGATCGCCTTGGCAACTGCCTCCATAAAAATGGGGGTGAACGTAAGTTTCTCTCCTTCTTTCTTTTGAAAATCAGCTTTATGCTTATTTCTCCAGTTCCAGATGTTGGTAACATCTACCTCAATAAAACTCTGAACATGCGCAGATTTCTGAACACTATCCACCATATGATGAGCGATCATTTTACCCATTCTGCTCATTTCTATGATCTCATCTTCTCCGGAAACTACGGGTTCAGGTTGCGAAGAAACTCCACTTTCAAGCTTTTTGGTATCGATCGACTTAGCTTTGGAAGCTTGAGACTCCTGGGGCTGCGAACCTCTATTTTTCACGTAACCCAGAATATCATTTTTGGTAACACGCCCTTCCTTGCCAGTTCCTTCTATTTTTTCAAGTTCCCCAAGAGAAATTCCTTCCTCTTTGGCTATATTCCTTACTAACGGAGAATAAAAACGGGAAGAATCTGAATAATTTTCTCCTGGAGTATCCTCTCCAGAAGCGGTAGCCTTTGCAGCCTCTACTGTTTCTTCTACTTCTTTTGCGACAGCGGATGTTTCTTCTTCCACTTCATCCTCATCCTCTCCATCCATTTCTCCCTCAGTCTCTATAATTGCAATCGTCTGCCCAACTTTTACAACTTCGTCTTCTTCAAAAAGTTTTTCTACCAGCTTACCATCAACTTCGCTAGGCACTTCGCTATCTACTTTATCGGTAGCGATTTCAAGTACCGGCTCGTCCATTTCTATCGTATCCCCAACTTCTTTAAGCCAGCTAGTTATGGTTGCTTCCGCAACACTTTCACCCATTTTAGGTAACTTCAATTCAAATTTTGCCATATCTTTAAATCAGATGTGATTTTTGTTATTTGAGTTGCGAATTTAATCAAAATACCACTCATTGAATATTAAAAAATCAATAAAATTGATTTTTACTGATTTTTTTACAGCGAAATAATTCGCCAAACGCCCTGCTAAAATTACAATTTCAACTACGGAACTAAAAAAGTTTCCGGAATTTTTAAAATTTTCTTGCTTCTAAAGCCAAATTAATTTTTTAACTCTTCATAGAGTTTTCAAAAGGGATCCTATTGGTAATACTCCTACCTAGGGTTACCTCATCGGCATATTCAAGTTCATCTCCTACTGAAATCCCACGGGCGATCGTAGATGTTTTAACATGGGTGCCTCCCAGTTGTTTAAAAATATAGAAGTTAGTGGTATCTCCCTCTAAAGTACTACTCAAAGCAAAAATGATCTCTTCAATTTTTCCGGCTTTCACTTTTTCTATGAGCGGTTTTATAGTTAACTGAGAAGGACCTATTCCATCCATCGGACTAATTTTTCCGCCTAGGACATGATAATGACCTCTGTATTGTCCCGTATTTTCAATAGCCATTACATCCCGAATATCTTCTACCACACAAACAATTTCTGAAACTCTGGAAGGATTTGCACAAATTTCACAAAGTTCAGTATCACTAATATTAAAGCAATTTTTGCATAATTTTATTTGTTGTCTTAGATTTTGCAATGCATCTGTGAGCTGCTTTGTTTGCTCTTCCGGTTGTTTCAGTAAATGCAATACTAATCTTAAGGCCGTTCGCTTACCTATTCCCGGCAATTGCGACATTTCATCTACTGCCTGCTCCAGTAATTTTGAAGAAAAATCCATACGCGAATTTATGATTTTTTCAGCGGATGAAATTACTTAAAGCTTAATTTGTAAATTGCCCCGCAGAATTACGATTTATGCAAGCATACCAGGTACTTATCCTAATCGCCGCCTATTTTGCGGTATTAATAATAATCTCCTATTTCACCGGTCGCAGCGGTAGTAACGCTGAATTTTTTAAAGCAAATAAGCAGGCTCCCTGGTACCTCGTGGCCTTTGGAATGATTGGAGCTTCGTTAAGTGGTATCACTTTTATCTCCATCCCAGGAACCGTCGAAGCAGATTCCTTTAGCTATTTTCAGGTGGTTCTCGGCTATACAGTTGGTTACGCAGTGATTGGCCAGGTATTGCTTCCGCTATATTATAAGATGAACCTTACCTCCATATATACTTATCTGGAAAGTAGGTTTGGAAATGCTTCCTATAAAACAGGAGCTTCTTTTTTCCTTTTATCACGGGTGGTAGGAGCGAGTTTTAGGTTATTCCTGGTTGCCAATGTATTGCAACTTATCGTTTTTGATGCAATGGGAGTTCCTTATTATGTAACCGTAACGATCACGATCTTATTAATTTGGCTATACACCTTTAAGAGCGGAATTAAAACTATTATCTGGACCGATACCTTACAAACATTTTTTATGCTTTTAGCATTGGGTATCACCCTTTATTTTATTTCTGAAGATCTTGGTTTTTCCCTAAGCAATCTCTTCGGTTACCTTTCTGAAAGTGAACATTCTAAAATTTTCTTTTTTGAAGATTGGAAAAGCAAAGATCACTTTGTGAAACAGTTCCTTTCAGGAGCTTTTATCGCTATAGTAATGACGGGACTGGATCAGGACATGATGCAGAAAAACCTTACCTGTAGAAGCCTGAAGGACGCACAAAAAAATATATTTTGGTTTACTATCGTCCTGGTATTTGTAAACTTCCTATTTCTAACCTTAGGGGTTTTGCTAACAGATTATGCCGATATTAATGGAATTACCGAAACTAAAGATGACCTCTTTCCAGCCATTGCTACCAGCGGGGAATTAGGCATGGCCGTGGCTATTTTCTTTATCCTGGGACTTATCGCAGCAGCATATTCCAGTGCCGATAGCGCTCTCACTTCCTTAACGACCTCTTTCAGTATAGATATTCTGGATATCGAGAAAAAATATGATGAAAAGAAACAGGTAAGAATTAGAAAACAGATTCACGTTAGTATTTCTGTTTTACTAATCCTGGTGATGTTGGCGTTTAAATATGCTATTGCAGATAAAAGCGTGATCAATAAGCTATTTCAATTCGCCGGATATACCTATGGCCCATTATTGGGTCTTTATGCCTTCGGACTTTTTACCACATGGAAGGTAAAAGATAAGCTGGTTCCGGTTATTGCCATAGCATCACCCGTCCTTTCTTATATAATAAGTATCAACAGCTTGGTTTGGTTTGGTTTTGAATTCGGCTTCTTTATCCTGATTCTTAATGGGCTACTTACTTTCCTCGGATTAATATTGCTGAGAAGAAAGCATCACTAATGTACAGGCATTTTCGAAGTTTATCCCATTTTCCCTTAGCAAGTCGTATAATTCAGGATTCTCAGTTCCAGGATTAAAAATAACCCGCTCGGGATTTAAGGAAAGAATATAATCATAGTATTCTTCCTGTCGCCTAGCATTTAGGTAAAGTGTTATAGTATTAATGTCTTCAAAAGGATATTTTTCGGTTTTAATATCTATCCCGGCTACACTCCCTTTTCTCAAACCAATTGCCACAGTGGGCTGTCCATGCCCAACAAGTTTATTGATCGCCAGATTAGAATATCTGGCTGTATTTAATGAGGCTCCTAAAACAAGTGTCTTTTTCTCCATATTTCAAAGTTAAACAAAATTTACTGTAACAATTAGCAGGATAAGCAGTCTTTCTCATGAGGTCCGGGCCTTGCAAAATCATCCTATTAATTTTGATGGTTAGTGTTAGTAACGATGATTTTGTTATACCTGCATTTCTTTCGGGAAATGCAGGTTCTTTTCAGTTTTCATTTAAAAATTGAAAATTTGAGTCGTCCTATAAGTACAAGATCATCAAAACTCCGGTGTATTGCGTACACCTATTATGCAATACAAAGTAACTTGTTAAACATAAACCAGCAAAAAAAATGATTTAATTATCCTAAATTTATAGGAACAGATCTAATTTCAATAAAGAGAGCATTTGTAAAATTACAATTATTAATCATGGAAAAAAATGAGAACATAGCCTTAGAATTTAATGAATTTTCTAAAAATTACACCAATGACATGATTGGCTGTGCACCTCATTATTTGCAGTTAGTGGAAAGCTTTGTAAAGTATTTTCCGGAAAATTTTAATTCCAGATCTGTTCTTGATCTTGGTTGTGGTAACGGCAATATCTCATCACAACTTGTTCCATATTTTCCAAATGCGACTTATACACTTGTGGATGCATCTACAGAAATGATCAATTTATGTCGTCAAAAGTTCAAGAACCATAATTTCATTTATCACAATAACTATTTTAAAGATTTTAGGTTTAATAAAGATAGTTATGACCTGATAGTTGCTGGATTTAGTCTACATCACTTAGATGATGAAGAGAAACAATCCATTTTTAAGGATATTTATTCTTCCTTGAAACAAGGAGGAATATTTTCGTACAGTGATTTGATGATAAGCAAAACTAATCCAGACCATCCCAAGATTTTAGAAGAATGGAATAGATTTGTTAATGTCAGTTTTCCGGATGGTGAAAAATGGAAATGGATCATGGATCACTACGAAGCCTTTGACAAACCAACAGATTATGATATTCAAATAGAATGGATGAAAAATGCTGGATTTGACAATATCAAAATTCTATATAACCAGGGATATTGGATACATCTCCAGGCAGTGAAATAAAATTATGCTTCTACGGCATACATTTTCTCTCTTTGTTCTTTAATATTTTTATCACTCATATATTCATCGAAACTCAAATAACGATCTATGACTCCTTTGGGAGTAAGTTCGATCACACGATTTGCCACAGTTTGGGCAAACTCGTGATCATGAGTGGTAAATAGTACGGTTCCCTTGAAATTTTTTAAGGAATTATTAAAAGCGGTAATCGATTCCAGATCCAGGTGATTTGTTGGCTCATCCAGCATAAGGACGTTTGCCCTTATCATCATCATCCTGCTTAACATACAACGCACTTTCTCTCCTCCGGAAAGCACTCTACAGGTTTTTAATGCCTCTTCCCCACTAAACAACATTTTACCCAGGAAGCCGCGAATATATACCTCTTCTCGTTCCTCTTCGGTAGTGGCCCATTGACGCAACCAATCTACCAAAGTCAGATCATTATCGAAAAAATCTGAATTATCTGCCGGTAAGTACGACTGGGAAGTGGTAACTCCCCACTGATATTTACCATTTACAGGTTCTTGTTTTCCGTTTATTATTTCGTAGAAAGCGCTGGTAGCTCTGGAGTCTTTTGAAAATACGACTACTTTATCTCCTTTGGCGAGATTGATATCTATATTTTTGAAAATAGTTTCACCTTCAATACTGGCTTCTAATTTCTCAACATTCAGAATCTGATCTCCCGCTTCACGTTCTCTTTCAAAAATTATCGCCGGATATCTTCTGCTTGAAGGTTTAATTTCATTGATATTCAGCTTATCAATCATTTTCTTTCTTGAGGTAGCCTGTTTACTCTTAGCCACGTTCGCACTAAATCGCTGAATAAATTCCTGAAGTTCCTTTTTCTTTTCCTCAGCTTTTTTATTCTGCTGCGCTCTTTGCCTTGCGGCTAATTGAGAAGATTCATACCAGAACGTATAATTACCACTGAAATGGTTGATCTTTCCAAAGTCGATATCAGAAATATGTGTACAAACCGCATCCAGGAAATGACGGTCGTGAGATACCACGATCACCGTATTATCATAATTGGCCAAAAAGTTCTCTAACCAATTAATAGTTTCATAATCCAGGTCGTTGGTAGGCTCATCCATGATCAAAACATCCGGGCTACCAAATAAAGCCTGCGCCAGCAGCACCCGTACCTTTTGCTGACCATCCAAATCTTTCATTTGGGAATAATGCAATTCTGTTTTTATACCAAGGTTAGAGAGCATAGAAGCGGCATTACTTTCTGCATTCCATCCATCCATTTCTTCAAACTGAACCTGTAACTCCCCAATCCTGTCTGCATTTTCATCAGAATAATCGGCATACAAGGCGTCCATTTCAGTCTTTACTTTAAACAAAGGTTTATTCCCTCTCATCACCGTTTCAAGCACAGGGTATTCATCGTATAGATTATGGTCCTGTTCTAAAACCGACATACGTTTACCAGGTTCTAAATGAACATGACCCGAAGTTGGTTCAGATTTTCCCGCAAGGATTTTTAAGAATGTAGATTTTCCGGCACCGTTGGCACCAATAATTCCATAGCAATTTCCCTGAGTAAAGGTTGTATTCACCTCATCGAACAAAACACGTTTTCCAAACTGTACAGAAAGGTTTGATACTGAAAGCATAAACTAAATGAATTAATTTTTTGCAAAAGTAAATATAATCAGCGTTACTAGGAAAGATTAACGTTTTAAATATTTGTTTTAACGCACACTTAACATGCCCCGCCTAAGGCAGAATCTATATTTGTTTAAAATAGGGTGAACCGAAATACCCTTAGGTTCCAATACTACGAATGAAATATTTATATTGTCTATTCTTCTGCTGTGCAATTTTATTCGCGGGATGTAAAGAAAATTCCGACGAAGAAAATTCCATTTATATAGGCGGCCAGATTAATAATCCGGAAACCGATTTCATAGTTATTTCAAGAGAAAATAAAATTATAGATACGCTATTTCTGGATGAAAAGAACCAGTTCGGAAAGGATTTTCAGAATCTTGAGAGTGGGATTTATACATTCAAACATCCTCCGGAAAGTCAGATTATTTACACTGAGCCAGGTGACAGTATTTTAATCTACCTTAACACTATGTCCTTTGATGAGTCGCTAAATTTTAGCGGAGAAGGAGCTGATAAAAGCAGTTTTCTCTTGGATATGTTCCTTAAAAATCAAAGTAATAATGATCTAATTCTTACCTATTATAAAATTGAACCGGCTGAATTTGCAAAAATAACCGACTCCATAAAGAATAAAAGAATTCAACATCTTGAGGAACTTAATAAAAAACAAAAATTTTCAAGCGAATTCCTGGATATTGCCAGAACCAGCATCAACTATGAATTTTATGATCTACGAGAACGCTATACATTTTTAATCAAAAAATATTATAAAGAAAAAGCCAAGCAAATCCCGGATGATTTTCACGATTACCGCTCTGAAATTAATTTTAACCACGAAGAACTACAGGATTATTACGTTTACACAAATTTAATCGATGATTATTTACGTTCTCGCGCCCTGGATTACTGTGCTCAAAAACATAAAGATCATAAAAATTGTTATAATCTTAATAGCTTTGTAAACCTTGAAAGCCGTATCGTTCTAATAGACTCCCTCTCCAACTTAGCTCCTTTAAAGAATGAATTCCTGGACAGGTTTGCTTCTCAAATGATTATCATGGCTGAAAATGAATCTCGGATTGATTCGATTTTAGGTTTACTTGAGAAGATTGATTATCCAAAGATGGAACGTATAGAAGAACTGGCCGATTTACAGCGGGATTATTTTGTAGGAACTTCCATAAAATCTCTTCCAATACGAAATACCGACGGAGAAATCACCACCTGGGGCAAAGTCATTAATAAACCTACCATAAATTATGCGTGGTCCATAGATGCTCCTGCACGACATCGTATTCAACACAAGTATATTCAGGATTTAAGAAAGAAGTATCCTGAAATTGAATTTATAGGGATCAATATGGATCTTGGTGAAACAGAAGAGTGGCTTAGGACTTTAGAGACTTATGGTTACAATAAAGAAAAACATTTTCAAATTACTCAGAGAAAAGCGAGCAATGAGGTTTATAAAAAATACCTTTATAAAGTTTTATTGGTTTCTGCCGATGGAGAAATTATCAAAGGGGATTTGAATATTGGCAGTCCGGATTTTGAAGAGCAATTGCTCACCTACCTTAACAGATAAAAAAAGGGCCTTATTAAAAAGCCCTTCTTCAGCATTATATAAAAATGTTTTTTCTAGTTTCCTTTCTTATAATCTGCAAGGAATTTCTCTAATCCTATATCAGTTAATGGGTGTTTAAGCAAACCTTCGATAGAAGATAAAGGCCCGGTCATAACATCAGCTCCTATTTTTGCACATTCCAGCACATGCATAGTGTGCCTTACAGAGGCAGCAAGGATTTCAGTTTCAAACCCATAATTATCATAGATCAAACGAATATCAGCAATCAGGTTCAAACCATCTGTAGAAATATCGTCCAATCTTCCAATAAAAGGAGATACATAGGTAGCGCCAGCTTTTGCCGCCAATAGAGCCTGTCCTGCAGAAAATACTAACGTACAATTGGTCCTGATCCCCTTATCGCTAAAATATTTAAGAGCTTTCACACCTTCTTTGATCATAGGTATTTTAACCACGATCTGCTCATGCAGTTCGGAAAGCTCCTCACCTTCCCTTACCATTCCCTCAAAATCTGTGGCGATTACTTCAGCACTCACATCTCCTTCTACCAGGTCACAAATTTTCTTATAGTGCTTAAATATATTGTCTTTTCCGGTGATTCCTTCCTTAGCCATTAGAGAAGGATTGGTAGTCACT
Source organism: Christiangramia sp. (assembly GCF_029937855.1). Lineage (GTDB taxonomy): Bacteria > Bacteroidota > Bacteroidia > Flavobacteriales > Flavobacteriaceae > Christiangramia. The sequence continues at coordinate 20,230 of NZ_JAPYPC010000004.1, read as the reverse complement.
CCGTCTAAGACACCAAGATCCTGTGCTTCTTTGATCTGATCCAGATTAGCGGTATCAATAAAAAATTTCATAGTTGTGTGTTATTTTGAATATTAATGATATATATTTTCAGATGAAGTCAAAATTACAATTTATAATGCTTCATCAACATTTTCTCGTAGAGTTTATCTGGTAAGAAAGCTTTCAGTTTGACTGATATTTTCTGCAATCGCTCTCCAACTTTATAATGAACATTCGGTTCACTTGTATGAATAATCTTTAATATTTCTTTCGCCATTAATTCGGGATCCTTACCGGCATCAACATGTTCATTCATCAATTTTAGCGTACTGCCATATACTTTTTCATAAGGAGATCCTTTAATGACCGGGGCGTGATATCTACCTGAAGCAATATTTGTCGCAAAATCTCCCGGTGCCACATTGGTCATTTTTATTCCGAATTGTTTCAATTCCATTCGGTAGGCCTCAGCGGTAATCTCCAGGGCGCTTTTGGTTGCCGAATAAATTCCGCGATACGGCAATCCCATATATCCGGCAATGGAGGTTATATTAATAATGAGTCCGCTTTGCTGACTTCTCATTATTGGCAGAACATTTTTGATCATATTCAATGCGCCAAAATAGTTGGTTTCGAATGCCCTCTTGATTTCAGCTTCAGGAATTTCTTCAATAGGACCTGTAATTCCCACTCCTGCATTATTGATAAGAACATCAATTCTACCTTCCTTCTGTACAACGCTCTCCACAGCTGTGACAATCGTCTCCTTTTTAGTAACATCTAACGGGATAAATTTGAATGGATTATTAGAAGAATCTTTCGGACTTCTACTGGTGCCATAAACTTTAAAGTTTCTTTCGCTTAAATAGGTTGCAATGGATTTTCCTATTCCGGAAGAAGCGCCTGTAATAAGCACCACTTTATCTGAAGATTTCCCGTGTTTCATATCGCACAAATATGCAATAAATTTAGGACTTAGTAGAAACAAAAAATGGCAAGCGACCCACATCACACCGCTACGACCGCCTACCCTTGCTGCGTTCCCGCCCTGGGGGATTCAGCAGGAGCTGGTTGTGTGGGACTTGCCGATGCAAATATACAATCTTTGTAACTTTTAGCAAGCTTTTTTTAATGTGAATTAGTTAATTTAGCCCTGTATTCAAGCCTATTTAATGATGAACAAATTTAACTTACTGTTAGTCTTTATCTTAAACTTTTTATTTTTTTCCTGCGGAAGCAATAATGGCAATAAAAAATCTGATTTTTCTCTAAAAATAGATCAGAATAAATCTGAATTCAAATTAGATGAAAGCCTAAAAGCTTCGATCGAGAACAGCAAAAACAAAAATATAGATTCTGTAGCTTTTTATTTCAATAACAGATATTTGATGAGTTCTAAGAATGGTGATTTTACTATGGAACTTCAGAATACATTGCTGGGAAATCAAAAATTCCAGGCCATTGTTTACAGTGAAGAAAAAGCAGATACACTTTCAAAAAATATCAAGATCTTAAATACTGAAGCTCCTACGGTCTACACCTATGAAATTGTAGATTCATTTCCTCATGATGCCAGCTCTTATACCCAGGGACTGGAATTTCATGGTGATACGCTTTATGAAAGTATAGGGCAATACGGAAAATCCAAATTAAGAAAAGTAGATATTGAAACGGGAGAAGTCTTAAAAGAGATAAAATTAGACGATCAATATTTTGCCGAAGGACTTACTATTTTAAATGACAACCTATACTTGCTTACCTGGCAGGAAGGAGAAGGATTTATTTACAATCTAAATACTTTTGAAAAAACAGGGAGTTTTGGATATAATGAGAGCAAAGAAGGTTGGGGACTTTGTAATAACGGAGAAAAAATATTTAAAAGTGACGGTACAGAAAAAATATGGATCCTCGATCCTGAAACTTTAGCAGAACAAAGCTATATTCAGCCAACCCATCATAAGTCAATTTCTACAAAATTGAATGAACTGGAATGGGTAAACGGAAAAATTTATGCGAATACCTATCAAAAAGATGGTGTGGCAATCATTAACCCTGAGAATGGCGCTATTGAAGGTATAATTAATTTTAGCGGATTAAGGGACGAAGTTACCCAGCATGACAAACTGGATGTACTCAACGGGATCGCGTATAATCCAATCACAGATAAATTATACGTCACCGGAAAAAACTGGGATAAAATATTTGAAGTAAAAGTGATTCAAAAATAATGGAGGTCAATCCTGAAATATACGAAAAGAACCTGGTTGTAGAAGACAAACACCTGGACAAACAGGAACATGTGAATAATGTACAATATGTGCAATGGATCCAGGATGTGGCTGAAGAACATTGGGAAGTAAGGGCCTCTGAAGAACAAAAATCGGAAGTTGTCTGGGTGGTGGTAAAGCATGAGATCAGTTATAAAAAAGAAGCCTTCCTGGGAGACAACATCTCTCTGCAAACCTATGTAGGCGAAACTACTCATGTGACATCTGTAAGACACGTAATCATTAAAAATGCTGATACCGAGAAGGTCCTTGCCGAAGCCAAAACCACCTGGTGCCTTCTGGATGCTGAAACAAAGAAACCAGTGAAGATCTCTGAAGAGCTTAAAAGAGTTTTTTTACAGTAGCAACAAAAAACTGAAAACAAAAAAGGTTCTCTAAAAAACCTACATATTTCTCATTAGGAACGAAGTGAAGTAATCTCATGTACGAAACCAAATACCAGATTGATTCGTTTCTCGCAATGACAGTTACCACTACTTTTCGTTTTCCTCTCGACCAACGGGAGAGATCTCTTCTCCCCAAAATCCAGGTTGAAGATAACTCCTGATAGAGATTTCTCACTACTTGCCGCTTTGCTCGAAACGGCAATAAGGTGTTTTGATTTGTAGCCATAAAAAAAGGCCATTCTATCGAATGACCTTCTCCTAAATTTTCGGATAAAATATGGTATTAAGCATTAAAAAGAGGCCTTCCACTCATCATGGAATTCACTTCTTTTTTTACAGCTTCAATTTCAGAATCATTTTCAATATTAGAGATCACACGGTCAATTAGGTCTACTATCTTTGCCATATCCTCTCCTTTTAAACCACGCGTGGTCACTGCCGGAGTTCCTATTCGAATACCCGAGGTCACGAAAGGTGATTTATCATCGAAAGGTACCATATTCTTATTTACGGTAATATCAGCCTTTCCTAAAGCTTCTTCCGCTTCTTTACCGCTTACATTCTTATTTCTCAGGTCAATAAGCATCATATGGTTATCGGTTCCTCCCGAAATCACACCGTAATTCTTTGCAACAAAAGCTTTCGCAAGCTTTTCAGCATTTTTCTTAACCTGAACTGTATAATGAAGGAATTCATCGGTTAATGCCTCTCCAAAGGCAACCGCTTTAGCAGCAATTATATGCTCTAAAGGTCCGCCCTGGTTTCCAGGAAAAATTCCTGAATTCAGCAATGATGACATCTTTTTTAGATTTCCATTCTTCAATTTCTCTCCGAAAGGATTATCAAAATCTTTTCCCATAAGAATGATACCACCCCTAGGACCACGAAGGGTTTTGTGCGTGGTTGACGTTACAATATGACAATGTGGAAGTGGATCGCTAATTAATCCTTTAGCGATTAAACCTGCCGGATGAGCCATATCTGCAACCAGGATTGCATCCACACTATCTGCAATTTCCCTAAATCTTTTATAATCGATCTCCCTGGAATAAGCAGAAGCACCGGCAATGATCATTTTAGGTCTTTCTTTTTCAGCGATCTCTGCCACCGCATCATAATCTATTAAACCGGTTTCCTTATCTACCCCGTAAAAAACAGGATTGTAAAGTTTTCCTGAGAAATTTACCGGGGAACCGTGCGTCAGGTGCCCCCCATGGGAAAGATCAAAACCCAGGAATTTTTCTCCCGGTTTCATACAGGCATGAAAAACTGCAGTATTTGCCTGTGAACCAGAATGAGGTTGCACGTTGGCATACTCAGCATTAAACAATTCTTTTAGACGGTCTATCGCAAGCTGTTCTACCTGGTCTACCACCTCACAACCTCCATAATATCTCTTGCCGGGGTAACCTTCAGCATATTTATTTGTAAGCACAGATCCTGCAGCTTCAAGCACCGCATCGCTTACAAAATTTTCACTTGCAATAAGTTCCAAACCATTTAACTGGCGCTCTTTTTCTTTAGCTATTAAATCAAATACCTGGCTGTCTCGTTGCATCATTAATTTTTACGTTAAATATTCGGTAAAAGTAACAAATACATTCGGTTAATAACAGGAAAATAATATATTTGAGTCAACTAGATTTTAACAAAAAACCAACATATTTTATGTCAATTACCGCTAACGATCCAAATAGAAAAACCTGGTTGGATATTCCTGGCGATACCGATTTCCCTATTCAGAATATTCCATTTGGAGTATTTTTAACCCGTGATGATGTGATCACCATTGGTACAAGAATTGGCGATTACGCGATAGACCTTGGAGCATTGCACCAATTAGGTTATTTTGAGGGGATCCCATTAACTGACGATATATTTTTACAGGACACCTTAAACGATTTTATATCTGACGGTAAGAAAACCTGGCGATTAGTGCGTAATCGTATCGCCGATATTTTTGATGCTAACAATACAAAATTAAAAGATAATCAGGATCACAGGAATACTGTGCTTTTTACTCTGGACGAGATCGAGATGCAAATGCCGGTTCAGGTTGGAGATTATACAGATTTCTATTCTTCCAAAGAACATGCGACCAATATAGGAACCATGTTTAGAGATCCAGATAATGCTTTGTTGCCAAACTGGCTTCATATTCCGGTTGGATATCATGGAAGAAGTTCTTCAATTATTCCTTCGGAAATTCCGGTACACCGCCCACAGGGACAAACCAAACCTGCAGATTCTGAAGAGCCTGTCTTTGGACCCTCCCAAAGAGTAGATTTTGAACTGGAAATGGCTTTTATTACCACAGACGCTAATCATCTTGGAGAACCAATCCCTGTAGATGAAGCTGAAGACTATATTTTTGGAATGGTACTTTTCAATGACTGGAGTGCCCGGGATATTCAAAAATGGGAATATGTACCTTTAGGACCATTTCTTGCTAAGAATTTTGCTTCCTCCATTTCTCCATGGATTGTTACTATGGATGCTTTGGAGCCCTTTAGAACAGCCAGTCCAAAACCTGAAAAAGAATTACTTCCTTACTTAAAATATAAAGGAGAGAAAAGTTTTGATATCAATTTAGAAGTTTTCCTTCAGCCTGAAGGTGGTGAGGAAAATTCACTTTCAAAATCAAACTTTAAATATCTTTACTGGAATATGAGTCAGCAATTAGCGCATCATACGGTAAATGGATGCCCGGTGAATTCCGGAGACATGATGGCTTCGGGAACTATTTCAGGATCTTCTGAAGATTCTTTTGGTTCTATGCTGGAACTATCCTGGGGTGGTAAAAAGCCTATCAAATTAAAGGATGGCTCAGAACGTAAATTTATCGAAGATAACGATACGGTGATCATGAGAGGATTTTGCCAGAATGGTCATTCCAGAATTGGTTTTGGCGAAGTAAGATCTAAGCTACTTCCGGTTTACAAACCAAAAAAGAAATGATCTTATCATAAAAAAACCGCGGTTGATCCGCGGTTTTTTTTTATTTTTTCTTTCCCTTTGTATCCCTGAATTTCTCCCGGGATTTAAATTCATCCTGAGGATCTATTTCCCTTTCTTCTAAAGCTTTCTTATTTTTATCCTTGTCCTTTTGAGCTTCCTGCGACTCTTTGCTCATCTTTTCCGGTTCAGGATGTCGTATGGTCTTTTTCAACTGCTCCTTTCTATTTTCATTGTCCATAATTTTAATTTTAGAATGAAACCTGAAATTAGAAAAGATTAGGCATAATCCACTTATTCTTAATATTATTTAACGAGGAATCTTAAGACAATGAAAATTAAGACTTTACCAGCTCATGCAGTTTTTCTGCCTGTATTTGTTGATGCGAAGCATGATGCACCACTTCTTTATTTTTTATTACAATTAATTGCGGACTCTCATGCCGCACCCCAAACTTTTCAGCAATTGCGTTAGAAACATCCCTATGCGCTCTCAGGTCCAGGAAATACAGATTGATTGGCTCACTTTCATCTAAATCATAATCAGATTCAAACATTTTTAGCACCATTCTACTAATTCCACAAGTAGTGGAATGTTTCAGAATAGCCACCGTTTTCTCTTCTGAAATTTTTTCGATTTCATCCAGTTGATCCATGGAAGTTAAATTTATCCATGGCGTTGCACTTTTACTCTCTGTCGTTTCTTTTTTTTCTGAATTAAAAATTTTATCAAATAATCCCATAACGTTCTTTTTTTCAAAAGTAAATCTAAGTAAATTTAATAAAGGAAAATTACGAGGAATTTTTTAATGCTATTCAGCTATACTGTCTTTTTGTCTTGTAGATAATAGGTTTTTAGTGTCATTTTGACATTAATTTCGAATGGTATATCTATTGCCATATGATTTTAAAAAATGAAAAAATGAATTTTAATAATTTTACCATAAAATCTCAAGAGGCTATCCAGCAGGCACAGCAGCTTGCTCAGGAGATGGGCCATCAGCAAATAGAGAATGAACATATTTTTAAAGCCATCACTATGGTGGACGAAAATGTTACACCATTTTTGCTGAAAAAACTGAACATTAACGTAAACCTGTTTTCCCAGATTCTGGATAAAAGCCTGGAAAGTTTTCCGAAGGTAAGCGGTGGTGACATCATTCTTTCCCGGGCAGCCGGAAAAACAGTCAACGAAGCTTCTTCTATTGCAAAAAAGATGGAGGATGAATATGTTTCCATTGAACATTTAATCCTGGCCATTTTTAAATCTTCAAGTAAGGTAGCCCAGATCTTAAAGGATCAGGGAGCTACGGAAAAAGGTTTAAAAGCGGCAATATCAGAATTGCGCCAGGGAGATAAAGTCACTTCTCAAAGTGCTGAAGAAACTTACAACTCTTTGGACAAATATGCCCGAAATCTGAATCAGCTTGCAGAAGATGGTAAACTGGATCCGGTAATTGGGCGTGATGAAGAGATTAGACGAATCCTTCAGATCCTCTCCAGAAGAACCAAAAACAACCCTATGCTGGTTGGAGAACCAGGAACCGGTAAAACCGCCATCGCCGAAGGCCTGGCTCACCGAATCGTAGATGGAGACGTACCCGAAAACCTAAAAGATAAGAAAATCTATTCTTTAGATATGGGTGCTTTAATTGCCGGTGCAAAATATAAAGGAGAGTTTGAAGAAAGATTAAAAGCCGTGATCAAGGAAGTAACTTCCAGTGATGGTAGCATTGTACTCTTCATTGATGAAATCCATACTCTTGTTGGTGCCGGTGGCGGTCAGGGAGCAATGGATGCAGCAAACATTTTGAAACCAGCTCTTGCGAGAGGTGAATTGCGCGCGATTGGTGCAACTACCTTAGATGAATACCAAAAGTATTTTGAAAAAGATAAAGCGCTGGAACGTAGATTCCAAAAAGTAACCGTAGAAGAACCCGATATTGAAAGTGCTATTTCCATTCTTCGTGGAATCAAAGAAAAATATGAAACGCATCATAAAGTAAGGATCAAAGATGAGGCAATTATAGCAGCAGTTGAACTTTCCCAGCGGTATATTACCAATAGGTTCTTGCCCGATAAGGCCATTGATCTTATGGATGAAGCAGCTTCAAAATTGAGAATGGAGATCAATTCAAAACCAGAAGAACTGGACGTTCTGGATCGTAAGATCATGCAGCTTGAAATTGAAATTGAAGCGATAAAACGTGAGAAGGATGAAACAAAACTTAAATCTCTACGTGCCGATCTTGCAAATCTAAAAGAAGAACGAAACGATCTTCACGCAAGATGGATGAGTGAAAAAGATATTGTAGATAGTATTCAAACAGCCAAATCTGAAATTGAAGAATACAAGCTCGAAGCAGAACGCGCTGAGCGTGAAGGAGACTACGGAAAGGTTGCTGAAATTCGCTATGGAAAAATCAAGGAAGCTCAGGAAAAACTTGAAAAACTCCAGGCTAAGGTTGCAGAAAACCAGAATGAGAAATCCCTAATTCAGGAGGAAGTGACTAATGAAGACATCGCTGAAGTTGTAGCAAAATGGACCGGTATCCCGGTGACTAAAATGCTTCAGAGCGATCGTGAAAAATTGCTTCGCCTGGAAGAAGATTTGCATAAGCGCGTGGTGGGACAGGAGGAAGCTATTATTGCGGTGAGTGATGCAGTTAGAAGAAGTCGTGCCGGCCTACAGGATCAAAACAGGCCCATTGGTTCCTTTTTATTCCTTGGAACAACGGGAGTTGGAAAAACCGAGCTTGCAAAAGCGCTGGCTGAATATCTTTTTGATGATGAATCTGCGATGACTAGAATAGATATGAGTGAATATCAGGAAAGACATTCGGTAAGTAGATTAGTGGGGGCACCTCCGGGATATGTTGGTTATGATGAAGGAGGACAACTGACGGAAGCGGTTAGAAGAAAGCCATACTCTGTGGTTTTGCTTGACGAGATAGAAAAGGCGCATCCAGATACTTTTAATATCCTGCTTCAGGTTTTGGATGAAGGTAGATTAACTGATAATAAAGGCCGGGTTGCCGACTTTAAAAATACGATTATCATCATGACCTCAAATATGGGTAGCCATATTATTCAGGAGAAATTTGAAAATGTTAAAGATCCTGATACGGCTATGGAAGCCGCAAAAACCGAGGTACTAGGCCTATTAAAACAGAATGTTCGTCCGGAATTTATAAACAGGATAGATGATATTGTAATGTTTAGTCCGTTAACAAAAAAAGACATTAAGCAGATAGTAGGATTACAATTAAAAGGAGTCAAAAAAATGCTGGCAAAACAAAATATTGTTTTAGATGCTACTGAAGAGGCAATAAAATATCTTTCGGCTAAAGGCTTTGATCCTCAGTTTGGCGCCAGACCTGTTAAGAGAGTAATTCAAAGGGAGGTTTTAAATCAACTTTCTAAGGAAATTCTCGCCGGTAAGATTAGTACCGACAGTATTGTTCTCATTGATGAGTTTGATGATGAATTGGTATTTAGAAATCAGGAGCAGCTCACCGAAAATGAATAAAAATTTCTTGAAACCAGTTGTCCCTAAGACAGCGTTTCCGGGAAATTTGTAAGATCAAATTTTAGTTTTTAAAATGAAAAAAGGCGGTAAAAAAATTTACCGCCTTTTTTATTAATTCATCCGTCATCACCATCTATCGATTTCCTTTTTCAATTCTTCTTTGCTCTTACCGGTTTTCTCTTGCATACGACCCAGCATTTCATCAAATTTACCTTCGGAATAAGTGGTATCATCATCGGTTAGTTTTCCATATTTTTGTTTGAAATCCCCCTTGATTTGTTTCCACTTTCCTTCTCTTTGATCTTCGTTCATAACATTTTGGTTTTTGTTGTTAATAACATTAAAGATATTCAAACCTCACCGTTAGACCTCCCAAGAAACTCCTATTTTTGTCTTAACAATTTGTTATTTTTGATTTCAATAAAATCTCCATGAAGAAAGTAATCCTGCTGCTCATCATATCTTTACTTCTTACCAGTTGTGCGGTAACCAGAAAAATCAAAAATGATGATATTCAGCTAAAATATCTGGATGAATACGTACTAGCTCCTAATATAGAAGTGGACAACACGGTAGTGGGGGGACTTTCTGGAATTGATTATACAAATGGAAAATATTACCTGGTAAGTGACCAATCTTCCAATCCAAGAATATACCGTGCGAAAATAGCTATTGCGAATAACAGATTTCAGGATATTTCCATAGAACAGCTGATTAAAATTAAAAAAACAGGGAAATTTACTGAAGATTTCATGGATCTTGAGGCTTTAAGCTTTGATAAAAAACGGGAAGAATTTTTAGTGGCAAGCGAAGGTAAAATTGATAATGGCAAAGATCCAGGTATATACAGGCTTTCTACTACCGGAGAGGTGATAAGTTCTTTTAGTATTCCTGATTATTTTAAAGCTAAGGGAGCGCAAAAACCAAGGAACAACGGGGTATTTGAGGGTTTATCTGAAAGTTTTGATCAGCAAGGGTATTGGGTAGCTACAGAATCTCCTTTGGAAAAAGACTCTTCTAAACCAAAGATCTTTCCTTCAAGATCACACATCAGGATCACAAAATTTGATAAAAATACAGGAAACCCTATAAACCAATTCGTTTATAAGCTGGATGGTATCGCTAAATTACCCATCAATTATTTTGCGGTAAACGGCCTTACCGAAATTATTGAATATGCAGAGGATAAATTTCTGATTCTGGAAAGATCCTACTCCGCAGGCTATGGCTCTCACGGGAATACGGTGAAAATTTTCGAAGTAGATGCTTCGAATGCAAGCAATACTTTGGAAATGGATCGATTAAAGGGTGAAGAATATGATACTGCTGAAAAAAAGCTGGTTTTTAATTTTAAATCAGTTAAAGATAAATTAACCAGAGAGATCATTGATAATATTGAAGGAATGTGTTTCGGGCCAAAACTGGAAAATGGAGAACAATCTTTAATCCTGGTTTCCGATAATAATTTCAATAGTTTCGCAGAACAGATCAATCAATTTATTCTAATGGAAATTAATTTTAAAGGAATGGACACTGTAACAAATTAATCTGCATATCGTCAAACCTGCAACATAATCATAAAAGCCATGGTACAAATAATCACTATCTTCTTTTCAATTTTATTCAGTTTTGGAACTATAGAAAGTCTTCCAGAAACTTCAGAAGATACAGTTACAACTTATTATTTGATACGTCATGCTGAAAAAGACCGAAGCGATTCCAGTAATCGTGATCCGGAACTAACAGATGCAGGTTTAGAAAGAGCGAATAACTGGGTTCAGGTTTTGAAAGATATTGACTTTGATGCTATTTACAGCACAGATTACAGGAGAACAAAACAAACGGCTAAACCCCTTGCAGCCCTAAAAAATCTGGAGGTTCTAATTTACGACCCTAATACTTTATACTCACCTGAATTTAAGAAAGCTACTTTAGGAAAGAAGGTCCTTGTGGTTGGCCATAGCAATACTACACCACAATTCGCCAATGCAATTCTGGGGGATAATAGATATGAGGATATAGACGATTCAGAGAACGGCGCTCTTTTTATAGTACAGGTTTTGGAAGACGGCTCTAAAATAAGCCAGGTAATTTATATTAATTAGAGCCTAATTTAACTTTTACATCCTTCGTTTCTATGACGGAGAGAAGTTCTAATTCTCGCTTTTCATAAAGACTATCAAGATCTTTTAAAGCTGTGGAAAGCTCTTCATATTTGTAATTTTCATAATCTACAAATCGAATTCCCTGGATAATACGAGGATTAAAAGCTTTTCTGAAACGAATTCCACCATCGTTTACTTCGAAATTATATGCCAGATAATCCACTTCAAAATTTTGAGTGTCTATCCAGTAAAGGTATTCGTCCTCGTGATCGGTACCGCCACCTTCTTCAGAGAAAGTAACCTGAACCTCATAGTATTCCCTTCCGGCGATACTATCTTTGCCAAGTAGTTTTTTATTTGCTGCCGGCACATTTAGGCCATAAGGTAACTGAACAAAATAATGTACTGAATTTATAGAATTTCCAACAGGTAGCACCAGTGAATCCTGAAGTTTTGTTACTGTATCATTAACGAACCGTTCCAGACCTTTATTATTCAGGACATCATGAATCTTATTCCCCATGGAATCTATAAGGATACGTTCATACTGAAATTTTCCTCCTTCTCGCGTGCTTTTATATTCCCGCTTTCTGAATACAAAATCAATTTCAGCATTCTCATATCTTTCACCACCAGCATTTTCAATCGCTTTATTTATAATTTCATCTGCGGTGAGCTCCTTTTTTTCCTGAGTACAGGAAGTAAAAAATAAGATAATCAGGCAAGTATAAATATATTTCATAAGTATAATTTGAGTGCCGCAAAAATAAAAAATTTTACAGAGGAAGCATTCTCTCAGAATTTTAAAATTGCTTTAGTATGAAATTAGCTTAAAGCTTGTATTTTTGTGTCTCTATGAAGAATTCTATCAACATAAAAAACCGGAAAGCCAAGTTCAATTACGAGTTTCTGGATAAATATACCGCAGGTATTAAATTAGCCGGAACAGAGATTAAAGCTATACGGGAAGGAAAAGCGAATATTGCTGAAAGTTTTTGTGAATTCAACAATCACGAGCTTTTTGTAATTAATATGCATGTTGAAGAATACTCTCACGCCACTCATTTTAATCACAATCCAAAAAGTGAACGAAAGCTTTTGCTCCAAAGAAGGGAGTTAAGAAAGCTGGAGAAGGAAGTTACCAATTCCGGTTTGACGATTATTCCGCTTCGATTATTCATTAATGATCGCGGTTTAGCAAAACTCCAGATCGCCCTGGCAAAAGGTAAAAAACTCTACGATAAAAGAGAAGCAATTAAAGACCGCGAAAGTAAGCGCCGTTTAGACCGAATTCAGAAGGAATACAAATAAATCTCAGATTTTTTCGTTCTTTTATCAATCCAAAATCTAACTGATGCTTAAAAAGCTATTGGGCGTAATGCTCTTTTTCTCAGTTTTTCAGCTTTCTTCGCAAATTATTGGAGAGGTTAAAGACGAAAATGGGAATCCTTTGCCCTATGTAAATATTTATACGAAAACCGGCTCTATAGGAACTACCACCAATGACGAGGGTATCTACGAACTTAAAATAAACCAGACTGGAGACTACACCCTGGTTTTTCAATTTTTAGGATATAAAACGTTTAAAAAAGAGATTACCGCAAATAATTTCCCAATAACTGTCAATGTCACTTTAAAAGCTGAAAGTACCAGCCTTGACGAGGTAACGGTGCAAGCCGGGGAGAATCCGGCAAATAGAATCATTAGAAATGCAATTGATAATCGTGAACTAAATGCTAAAAAATTACAGTCTTTTACCGCCGACTTTTACTCTCGCGGTTTGTGGCGAATACAAAATGCCCCGGAAAAAATTTTAGGCCAGGACGTTGGTGATCTTGGAGGTGGCCTGGATTCCACCAGAAGCGGCATTGTATATTTAAGTGAAACTATTTCCGAGATCGCTTACCAAAAACCCGATGACTTTAAGGAAAAGATCATCGCTTCCAAAGTAAGTGGTGATGATAATGGTTTTAGTCTGAATTCTGCGCAGGAAGCCTATTTCTCCTTTTATGAAAATACCCTGGAAATTAACAGTGAATTGGTCTCCCCTATCGCTGAATATGCTTTTAATTATTACCGATATCAGCTGGAAGGTACTTTTTTCGATGACCGGGGAAATATGATCAATAAAATCCTGGTTTCTCCAAAGAGGTCGAACGATCGCGTATTTTCAGGATATATTTATATAGTTGAAGATCTTTGGCAAATTTATGGGGTAGAACTTACCACTACTGGTGCTGCCATACAGGTTCCGCCTATTGAAGAACTCGTTTTCAAACAGAATTATAAATATTCTGAAGAAAACGATCTTTATATACAGATTTCCCAGAGTGTGGATTTCAGCTTCAAAATCTTTGGTTTTGGTGGCAATGGCAGATTTACGGCAGTGTATAGCGATTATGATTTCACACCACAATTTGATAAAGATAGTTTTGGAAGGGAGATCTTAAGTTTTCAGGAACAGGCCAATATGAAAGATTCTGTTTTTTGGGAAGAGAAAAGACCCGTTCCCCTTACCGGAGAAGAAATTAGGGATTATATTAGGAAAGACAGTATTCAGGAAAAAAGAAGCACTAAAGAATATAAAGACTCCGTAGACCTGGTGAGAAACAAATTCGAGATTACTGATGTACTATTTGGTTACTCTTATCAAAACTCATGGAAAAACAGGAATTTCAGCATCAGTGCTCCCATTTCTGGTATTGGATTTAACACCGTCCAGGGCTGGAACACCGATATCACTTTAACTTACACCCAACGAACCGGTGAAGACCAGGAAAACTACTGGAGAATATTTTCTGAGTTAGACTATGGCTTAAGCGAGGAAAAACTAAGGTTAAATGGGGGTTTTGAAAAGAAATTCAATAATTATAATAAGCCATTTCTAAGAATTTCCGGTGGAATTGCTACAGAGCAAATAAATGCCAGGGAGCCTATTTCCCCGCTCTTAAACAGTATTAGCACCATTTTGTTCGAACGGAATTACATGAAACTTTATGAAAGAAATTTTGTAAATGTTGGTTATGGACAGGATATCACTCCCGGAATTCGACTTTTTGGAGAATTAAGCTGGGAAAACAGAAAGCCTTTGATAAATAATACAGACCATGTAATAGTAGATTGGGAAGATCGCAATTATACGTCAAACAATCCTTTACAGCCTGAAAATTTTGGCAGTCTTCCTTTCGATGAACATTCTATTTTTAGAGCAGATTTTTATACTGATATCACATTCGGACAAAAATACATGAGCTACCCGAATGGCCGATACAATGCTGATGAATCCAAATATCCAAAATTGAAATTAGCCTGGGAGAAAGGATTTGGCGGCAGCGAAAAGAAATATAATTTCGATCAGTTCAAAGCTCAGATACGGCAGGAATTAGATCTGGGAAATAAAGGAGAATTTCAATATTTAATCAATGGAGGTTTATTTTCTAATGCCGAAAATATTAGCCTGGTAGATTACCAGCATTTTGATGCCAACCAAACCAGGATTGGTTTTGGAAGTTATGTGGGGAAATTTAATTTAATGCCATATTATAACTTTAACACTAATCAAAATTATGCTGAATTCCATGCGGAACATGATTTCCAGGGATGGGTACTGGGAAAATTACCGCTTATCAATAAACTAAATTTCAACCTCGTGTTAGGTGCCCACCGACTGACCACGAAAGGTTTAAATCCTTACTCTGAATATTCAGTGGGAATAGACAATCTCGGTTTCGGAAAATATCGCTTTTTAAGGTTGGATTATGTTGTTTCAGACTTTGGAGGCAAACAGGAAGGAGCTTTTATTTTTGGCCTGAAATTTTAATATAAAAAGAGGATAAAAAAATCAATAATTGTGGCGTTGAATGCGATTGTCATTCCGACGCAGGAGGACTCTCTTTATAGCGATACAGATTCTTCGCTTCGTTCTGAATGACAACATACATAAGAATAAAAAAAGCTGAAATTCTACAATTTCAGCTTTTATATTTTTCAGAAAAAATAAGGAATTTATTCTTCCTCGTCTTTGTTATCTCCTTTTTCTTCTTTTGAAAAGTCGGTAAAACCATTATTGATCAAAATATTATACCACTGAAATATTTTCTTCATATCACTGGCATATACCCTATCTTCATCATAATCTGGAAGTATCTCGGAGAAATAGTCTTCCAGTTCCTTTTTTGAAGATTTGTGGCTTATAGCTTCTCCTCCATCTTCCTTCTCCCTGATTTTTTGGAAAACTTCACCCAACGGAATTTCTTCAGTATAGGTATAAATAGCGATCTCACTTAGAATACTCACATTATGACGCATGTTTACCGCTATCTTCTTCCCATCCAGCATAGATTTTGCCACAAAGCCGCCTCTGGTTTGAGCGGTAAGCTCATATAAACCGGGTTTTCCAGAAATAGCAAGAATTTTATCTAATCCCATAGTATTTTTTTATTTAGGTTGGCAAATATCAATTGCCAAAGTCAATTATCAAAACCTTTAGCGGGCTTTTTTTGCATTTGGAAATCGCATCTTATATTCAACGTTGATCTTACCTTTGGAAATATTGGTGAGTTTACTTTTTATTAGCCTCTTTTTAAGACTGGAAAGTTTATCTGTAAATAGAACTCCCTCAATATGGTCATATTCATGCTGAATCACCCTCGCGGCTAAACCGGAATATTTTTCAGTATGTTTTTGCCAATTTTCGTCGTAATATTCGATGCTAATATCCGGCTGTCTGAAAACATCTTCCCGAACTTCCGGAATGCTTAGACAACCTTCAGAAAAAGCCCATTCCTCTCCCGTTTCTTCAACAATTTTAGGATTGATAAATACCTTGCGTAGGTCTTGTAGGGTTTCTTTCTCTGTTTCGTCCAGTTCTTCATCTTCCGCAAATGGCGCTGGATCTATCATAAACATTCTAATAGGCAAGCCCACCTGTGGTGCAGCCAGTCCAACACCATAGGCATTATACATGGTATCCCACATATTATTGATCAATTCCTCAAGTTTCGGATAATCCTTATCAATATCTTTGGCTTTCTTTTTTAAAACCGGATCTCCGTATGCTACAATTGGTAAAATCATTTCTAATGTTTATCGTTAATGTTGAAGGTTTAACTTCGATTATTCGTTTTTTCAGCTGTTTTTCTGGATGAAATGAAAATTGCTGTCAATTCTTTAGCTTCTTCAAAAATTTCTCTACAATGATCATAAGTCATCATTTTTTTATCTATTAAGAATTGTAACCAAAAAATAGATTCATCTGCTTCCTCGATTACTATACTCAGTTTAGCTATAAATGACTTTTTAGTTTGGCCTAATAACGTAGCTCTATAATTCGCAGCAACTGATGTAGAACATCTCACTAGCTGATTCCTAATATGATTCCCTAAAAAGGTTTGCGGTAAAGAAAGTGCAACATTCACACAACCATGTGCAAATTTATTTGTTCGCAATTTTAAATTTCTTTCCATTAAAGCAAAACTTTCAACCTTATACATTAAACACTAAGCCTTATTCATAGAGCCAGGTTTGCAGAATTATGGTAGCACTAATTTCATCCACCAGTGCTTTATTTCTGCGTTTTTTCTTCTTCATTCCGCCATCAATCATACTCTGGACCGCCATTTTACTTGTAAAACGTTCATCAACCCTTTCCAGAGGCATCTCCGGAAATTTTTTGGAGAATTCTTTTAAAAACTCCTGAATATGAACTTCACTTTCTGAAGGTGTATCATCCATTCGCTTAGGTTCTCCCACCAAAACGCGTTCTACCTTTTCATTTTTGAAATAGTCTGTAAGGAACTTTATAAGTTCAGGAGTTTGAACCGTGGTCAAACCGGAAGCAATCATCTTCAATTCATCGGTAACCGCTACTCCTGTTCTCTTCGTTCCAAAATCCAGGGCTAAAACTCTAGGCATTTTCAAAAATTTAGGCAAAGGTAAGGTTTATATTCGTTTGTCCATAAATATTGCTTTATAGCTGTTATATTTGAAAAAAATTAGAATATGGACCAATTAAAAGCGAAAATCGAAGAAGCCTGGAACAACCGGGAACTTTTAAAAGATACCAAAACAACCGAGGCTATAAGGAAAGTGGTCGATCTTTTAGACAAGGGAGAATTACGTGTTGCTGAGCCTACAAATGAGGGATGGCAGGTTAATGAATGGGTAAAAAAAGCAGTGGTGCTTTATTTTCCAATTCAGAAGATGGAAACCCTGGAAGCCGGGATTTTTGAATACCATGATAAAATTCCGCTAAAAAAAGGATATAAAGAAAAAGGGATCCGTGTCGTTCCCAATGCCGTGGCCAGACATGGAGCCTATATTTCTTCAGGAGTGATTATGATGCCGAGTTATGTGAATATAGGTGCCTATGTAGATGAAGGAACCATGGTAGATACCTGGGCTACCGTTGGAAGTTGTGCCCAGATAGGAAAAAACGTTCATCTTAGCGGTGGTGTTGGAATTGGCGGAGTTTTGGAACCATTACAGGCTGCACCGGTGATCATTGAAGATAATGCATTTTTAGGATCAAGAAGTATTGTGGTAGAAGGAATCAGAATTGAAAAAGAAGCTGTTCTGGGAGCAAATGTAGTTTTAACGGGTTCAACCAAAATCATTGATGTTACAGGAGATGAACCTAAAGAATTTAAAGGCTACGTGCCTGCCCGCTCTGTAGTAATACCGGGAAGTTATACCAAGAAATTTCCTGCCGGAGATTTTCAGGTGCCGTGTGCTTTGATCATAGGAAAGAGAAAAGAAAGCACGAACAAAAAGACCTCACTCAACGATGCGTTGAGGGAATATAGTGTAGCGGTATAAATCCCCCTCTAACTCCCCCGAAGGGGGAGAATAAATAACAGTAAAAATGATTGGAAGTCCCTCCTTCGGAGGGATTTAGGGAGGAATGAAAATACTTGTAATTCAGATTAAAATGATTGGGGATGTCCTTACATCCTCAATCCTCTTTGAGGCACTTCGGAAGGAGTTCCCCACTGCTGAACTACATTATATGATCTCTGAGCATACGTTCCCTGTAGTACAAAATAATCCAAATATTGATAAGTTCATCTTTGCCAAAAAAGAGCAGCGTTTACGAAAATTAATAAAATCTACTAAAAACGCTAATTACCATGCGGTTATCGATGTTTATTCGAATTTGAGAACGGCACTTTTAACTGGCCTTTCAGGAGCCAAATATAGAATTGCCTATAACAAAAAATATACTCGTCCACTTTGTACTCATGTGTTCAGTAGAGATATTGAACCAGAAACAATTGCCGGAGCTGCTATAGAAAAAAGGTTAAGGCTACTATCTCCATTATCTTCAGATATACCACAAGAAATAAAACCTAAAATTTATCTCGAAGCAGAAGAAATCGAAAATGCGGGAAAAAGACTTGAATCTGAGGGAATCCATTTTTCTGGAAATCTTTATATGATCAGTGCGTTGGGTAGTTCTTCAGGTAAAACCTATCCTTTAAAGCACCTGGCAAAACTTTTAGATAAAATCGTTCGGAAAACTAAAGGGAATCTTTTATTTAATTACATTCCATCGCAAAAAAAGGAAATTGAAAAACTGTACGACTTCTGTAAACCAGCAACCAGGGAAAAAATTTGTTTGAATATATACGGAAAAAATCTACGGGAATTCCTTGCCCTCACTTATCATTGTGATGCTCTAATTGGAAACGAAGGTGGTGCTGTAAATATGGCTAAAGCCCTGAATATTCCCACTTTTGCAATTTTTTCGCCTCCAATTAATAAGGAAAACTGGAATATGTATGAGGATGGAGAAAGTAATATCTCTGTTCATTTAAAAGATTATAGACCTGAACAGTTTCAGGGGAAAAAGTATAAAGATCTGACAAAGACAGTCGATAGCCTATATAAACTGTTTAAGCCTTCTTTGATTCTTCCAAAACTGGAATATTTTTTAAATGCAAATTCTAAATGAAGTACAGGTTTTTAATATACATAAATCACGACTACGCCCTGCCAATTGGCTTACCTCTTCAGAAAGAGATCAACCGATTGGGGCATACGGTAAAATGGTTTTCAGGAATGGAAGCTCCAAAGAAATTTTTTCCGAAGCAGGGAGCCTTGATAAATAACATAAGAGAGGCCATTGCTTATAAACCTCACATTGTCCTGAGCATCACCGATACGGTTCCAGATTTTATTTCCGGACTCAAAGTCCAGGTTTTTCATGGCTTTCCAGCCAATAAAAGAAAGGGCACAGATCAATTTACCATACGTGGTTTTTTTGATCTTTATTGCACACAGGGACCCTCAAGCACTCTTCCTTTTAAAGAACAGCAAAAAAAATATAAAACCTTTGATGTTGTTGAAACGGGCTGGTCTAAGGTAGATCCCTTATTCCCTTTAAAAGCTATACATAATAAAAAGCCCAAAATACTGATTTCTTCCACCTTTACTAAACAATATAGCCTAGCTTTAAAAGATAATGTGGTGGATGAAATTCACCGACTTTCAAAAACCGGGAAATATGATTTCATGGCGGTTTTACATCCCAAACTCGGCCAGGAAACAGTAGAAAAATTTAGAAGGCTGGAGAATGAAAATTTCAAGTTCTACGATACTACAGATTTGATTCCGCTTTTTAAGAAAGCAAATATTATGTTTTCTGATACCACCTCAGCTATAATTGAATTTTTACTCCAAAGAAAACCGGTGATCACCTATAAAAATAATATGCCCGGACCTTACCTTATTGATATTGACAGGGTGGAGGATATTGAAAGTTCTTTTGACCTGGCACTCACCAGACCTGAAGAATTAATTTCAGAAATTGATAAATTTGCCAGGTTCTCCCATCCTTATACTGATGGAAAATCCAGCGAAAGAGTGATCCAGGCCGGTATAGATTTTCTGCATACAGATAAATCATATCTAAAGAAAAAGCCTTTAAACTTAATCAGGCGCTATAAAATAAGAAAGCAACTGGATTAT
>NZ_JAPYPC010000050.1 GCF_029937855.1 Christiangramia sp. | reverse complement strand
AATAGAAAAATTAAAATCAACTTGGCCAGTTGCATTTATCACTTGAACATGGCAAGAAAGGAAAATTGTAAATAATTTATTCTTGTTCTTTTTTTCAATCGATATAAAAACAAATCAAAAAAATCCAGGCTGACGAACCTTTATCTAAATTTATCTTTCAGCACCCCAATTTTATGAACTCACTATGGATATTCAATTTAATAGAAAGATCATTGTTAGCTCAAAAAAATACAAAGCATTCAACTATTAAAAATTCAGATCCTTTAAGCTTAGATTACAGGTACAGATTGCTTTGAGAAATATCGGTTCCAGGATTTTGTTTAATTGTGATTAAATATCCTTTACGCACCTAAACCCGGTATGTTCAAGACCTGTATCTGGCGCAGAACTCATTCGCGCTGCATTTCTATACCCGGTGCAATAGCTCTCACTGCACAAAAAAGATCCACCACGAATCACTTTTTGCTGCCGCATATTTACGAAATCCTGAAAATATCCATCAATTTTATCTTCAGTTTTAGAATAAGCATCAGGGTGATAGGTGTCTAGGCACCATTCCCAAACGTTTCCTGAGGTTTCATATAAACCGTATAGATTAGCAGGGAAGCTTTTTACCGGTGCCCTCTTTTTGAATTTATCGGCCAACAAATTTTGTCTTGGAAAATTCCCCTGATAGAAATTGACCATCTTAGGAGCTTTTTCGAAATCATTTCCCCAATGATAGATCAAAGTGTCGTTTCCGGCCCGATTAAAATATTCATATTCTGCTTCTGTAGGTAATCTTTTTCCGGCCCATTTAGCATAGGCCATAGCATCATACCAGGAAACCTGAACAACAGGCTGATCATCTTTTCCTTCGATATTGCTTTCCGGACCTTCGGGATGCTTCCAGTTGGCTTGTTTTTCAAATTTCCACCACCACTCGGGGTTATAGGGATCAAATACCAGGGCACCTGGTTCATATTTCTTTCCTTTGATCTCAAAAGAACGTTCAGCAGTAGTCACATACCCAGTTTCTTCTACAAACCTCCTGAATTGAGCATTGGTAACTTCCGTTTCATCTACCCAAATGGGTTTGATAATTTCTTTATGTCTGGGATATTCATCCGGTCTTGCCTGATTGCTATTTCCGCCCATCATATAGCTGCCGCCATTCAGTTTTATCATCCCTCTATTAGATGTTGAATCTTCACGGGTTTTTATATAAGAAATCTCTCTGAGGTAATTTTCATGGTAATCTACCTGTTCAGCTTCAGGTTTTTGTTCAATGACCTGAATTGGTGATGTATCTTTATTCTCCTTGCAGGAATTTAAAAGGGAAAGAAATAAAAACAGAAGGATATATGACTTAAAATTCAACAACATTTTTTTTAAAATAAGGCCCAAATATAGGAATAAAAAAACCGGAAAATCAACAGTTTGATCTTCCGGTTCCATAGGTTAGTATTCCAAACTTTATGGTTTTAGAACCACTCTGAATCTTGCCTCGTTATTCATCATTTTCTTAAAAGCCTCATTTGCTTTCTCAAGTGGAAATTCTTCAATCATAGGTTTGGTACCGGTCATAGCGCTAAAATTAAGGGTGTCTTCAGAATCTATAGCCGTACCACTTGGCCAACCTGCGGCAGATTTTCTCCCCATTAATAATTGCATAGGAGAAACTTCAATAGGCTCGCCGGTAGCTGCTACCATCAATAATTTCCCATCGATCCCAAGTCCGTCAACGATAGAGGTGATCGCGTCGCTATGTGGAGCAGTGGCCAAAATTAGTCTGGCTCCTCCCAATTTCTGTAATTCTTCAGCTCCATTTTCATTTCCGGTATTTATAAAATGATGAGCACCGAGTTTTTTAGCAAGCTCTTTTTTATCATCGCTGTGAGAAACCGCCACGGTTTTCATACCCATTTTATTGGCATACTGAATGGCTAAATGCCCCAATCCGCCAATTCCCTGGACGGCTACCAAATCCCCGGCTCTAATTCCTGAATTTCTTAAAGCATTAAAAACGGTAATCCCGGCGCAAAGTAAGGGAGCCGCATCAGCTGAAGATAATGCTTCAGGAATATTTGCGATTGCTTCTTTTGGAGCGGTCATATATTCAGCATAACCACCATTATAATGTATCCCGCTTACTTTTCCATTTTCACAATTGATAAAATCTCCACGGCGGCAGGGTTCACACTCGAAACAATGACCTCCATGCCAGCCAACTCCAACTCTTTGGCCTTTTTCCCAATTAGAAACATTTTTTCCGACTTCTTCCACTACACCCACAACTTCGTGTCCAGGTATTCTGGGATATTCCAGACCTGGAAATCCACCTTCTTTTACAAAATTGTCACTATGACAAATTCCGCAGGCTTCCACCTTAATTAATATTTCATTTTCAGAAGGGCTTGGTTTATCAACATCTTTAATAATAAAGTCTCCTCCTGCTTTTTCAATAACTGCTGCTTTCATAAAATTTTTTTTGGTAGCAGAAGTTACGAAATGATGAGCTAAATTGAATTAAGATTATGTTAAATGGGATAGACTAAAAGGTAGTACAATAAGGATTACCAGGGAATTATTCATACTATGCATCAGGATTGGCCAGATCATTCCTTTATTTTCCAGTTTTATTTTTCCGAAGAAAAAGCCTGCGATGATTCTGGGAAAGATCATGATAAATAATATCAGGTTTAATTGAAAGCTGTCTACATAATTAAATATGTGAACGAGGCCAAAAATAACTGAACCCAGTATCCATGTAAGTAGATAATATTTATGTAACCAGTAGCACAGATGTCTATAATATATATGGGGAATAAGCTCTCCCAGCGCATAATATACCAGATAAATAACTCCAAATAGCAATAGATACTTTAAAGTCCAATGAGCTTCTTCAGGTATAAGAATTATACCGATAAGGTATAAAATTGAACAAGAAAAGATCTTTATACTGGAAGTGTTTGGTTTTAAAAACTTCTGAAAATACTCTCTTCAATGATGGGAGCCGCGATCGCTGCCAGAAATATGAATTTCAAAGGACTTTCACCTAAAATTTCGAGAATTTCTATTTGCTCATATTTTTGAAGATCGAGATCAAAAATGAACGTATTTATAAGTTGTAAGAAAATAAAAAACAGAAAATGACACAGGATCATTAGACCAAAGTTTCGGAATAGATTCTTTAGTTTTTCCTGAAGATCGTTATCTCTTAAGATGTTCAAATTTGAATTCGGGATTAGCAATCACTTAAGCTTACCTTCACGGCAAGGCCACCTTCTGAAGTTTCCTTATACTTCTTATTCATATCTTTCGCGGTATCCCACATGGTTTCAATTACTTTATCTAACGGAACTTTCGCTTTTGTAGCATCGCTTTCCAGGGCAATTTCTGCAGCATTGATAGCTTTTATCGCACCCATGGCATTTCGCTCAATGCAAGGAACCTGGACCAGCCCCGCAATAGGGTCACAGGTTAGTCCTAAATGATGTTCCATGGCAATTTCACTGGCCATTAGCACCTGTTCCGGGGTTCCACCAAGTAATTCTGTTAAGCCTCCGGCAGCCATTGCAGAAGATACCCCAATTTCTGCCTGGCAACCACCCATTGCTGCCGAAATCGTAGCACCTTTCTTAAAAAGACTCCCAATTTCCCCGGCTACGAGCATAAAACGCTTCATATCCTCGAAGGTCGCCTTGTGATTTTCGATGCACATATAATACATCATCACCGCGGGAACCGTTCCTGCACTTCCATTAGTAGGAGCAGTAACCACTCTACCCAGAGAGGCGTTCACCTCGTTCACACTTAGTGCAAAGCAGCTTACCCATTTCAGGATCTGGCGAAATTTCACTTCTGTTTGTCTTATGGCTGGGATCCAGTCTTCAACATTGGTATAAGCCGTTTCACCAATCAAACGCTGGTGCATTTCAAAGGCACGTCGCTTAACATTGAGTCCGCCGGGAAGTGTTCCTTCCGTATGACAGCCAATATACATGGATTCCAACATGGTATCCCAGATCTGCTTAAAATTGGCATCAATTTCTTCATCGGTTCTAAGAGAACGTTCGTTCTCCAGAACAATTTCTGAAATAGGTTTATTTTCAGCTTTGCAATATTGCAGAAGTTCGGTTGCTTTTTCTACAGGAAAAGGAAATTCCTCGAAATTCTTCATTTTCCTGCTCGCATTCTTTCGCTCTTTTTTCACTACGAATCCGCCTCCAATGGAATAAAAAGAGGAAGAGGTTGTTTTGCCATTTTTAAGTGATGTTCTAAAGATCATTCCATTGGGATGGTACTCAAGGAATTTTCTGTTGAATTTTATATCGTCAGCAAAACTGAAATTTATATCCCGTACACCATTCAGTAATAGTTTGCCGGTTGTTTTTATTCTATCAATTTCAGATTCAATAATAGAAATATCCATGGTCACGGGATCATGACCTAATAGGCCAAGAAGCGTGGCAATATCTGTAGCATGACCTTTTCCGGTAAGGCTTAAGGACCCGTAAAGGTCTACATGTATCTTCTCCACTTCTTCAAAACGATCTTTTTTCTTCAATTCATCTATCCATCGTTGTGCTGCTCTCCAGGGACCTAAAGTATGTGAACTTGATGGACCCACACCAACCTTCAGCATGTCAAAAACACTTATGCATTCTATTTTTCGCATTCAGAGTACAAATTTGATGACAAAAATAGTGAATTGTTAATGCTGCCCATGAAAAATTGCTAAAATTATATTGTTATAGTAAGCGATTAAAACAAGCTCATGAGAAAGAATTTAGAAAAAGTGACAACCTGTCAGAAGATTTGCGCTGGCATAATGATTGACTTCTAGTGAATGTAAAATTGAAAAACTAACGTAAAAAACAAGTTATATAGTTATGAGTAAAGTAATTGGAATTGACTTGGGTACCACTAACTCCTGCGTTGCCGTAATGGAAGGTAGCGAACCAACGGTGATACCTAATGCTGAAGGAAAAAGAACTACACCATCTGTGATTGCATTCGTGGAAGGTGGAGAAATAAAAGTGGGTGATCCTGCGAAACGTCAGGCTGTAACAAACCCAACTAAAACCATTTCTTCCATAAAGAGATTTATGGGGAACAAATATTCTGAGTCTTCGAAAGAAGCTGGAAGAGTACCTTATACAGTAAAAAAAGGAGATAATGATACTCCGCGTGTAGAAATAGACGGTCGTCTTTATACTCCACAGGAACTTTCTGCAATGGTACTTCAGAAAATGAAGAAAACTGCGGAAGATTATCTTGGACAGGATGTAACCGAAGCGGTAATTACCGTTCCTGCGTATTTTAATGACTCTCAGCGTCACGCAACAAAAGAAGCTGGTGAGATCGCAGGTCTTAAAGTAAGAAGAATTATTAACGAACCAACCGCGGCAGCACTTGCATACGGATTGGATAAAAAATCTCAGGATCAGAAGATCGCGGTGTATGACCTTGGTGGTGGTACCTTCGATATTTCTATTCTTGAATTAGGTGATGGTGTATTTGAAGTACTATCTACTAATGGTGATACTCACCTTGGTGGTGACGACTTTGATGAAGTATTGATAGATTACCTTGCAGATAACTTTCAAAAAGCTGAAGATATCGATCTTAGAAAAGATCCTATGGCACTTCAGCGTTTGAAGGAAGCTGCTGAGAAAGCGAAGATCGAGTTATCTTCTTCTTCTCAAACGGAGATCAACCTTCCTTATGTAACTGCTACTTCCAGTGGGCCAAAACACCTTGTTGAAACGATCACAAGATCTAAGTTTGAGCAATTAGCTTCAGATTTAGTAACGAGATCTATGGAGCCGGTGAAAAAGGCACTTAGCGATGCAGGTCTTTCTAAGAGTGATATCGACGAGGTAATTCTTGTGGGTGGATCAACCCGTATTCCTAAAATTCAGGAAGAAGTTGAAGCATTCTTTGGTAAGAAACCTTCTAAAGGTGTAAACCCGGATGAGGTTGTGGCAATTGGAGCTGCGATCCAGGGTGGTGTACTTACAGGAGATGTGAAAGATGTATTGCTTCTTGATGTAACTCCACTTTCTCTAGGTATTGAAACTATGGGAGGAGTAAACACTAAATTGATCGAAGCGAACACGACGATCCCAACTAAGAAGTCACAGACTTTCTCTACGGCGGCAGATAATCAGCCTTCAGTTGAGATCCACGTACTTCAGGGAGAGCGTCCAATGGCGGCAGATAACAAGACAATTGGTAGATTCCACTTAGACGGAATTCCACCAGCGCCAAGAGGAACTCCTCAAATTGAGGTGACTTTCGATATTGATGCCAACGGTATCATTAAAGTAAGCGCTACAGATAAAGCAACTGGTAAGTCTCAGGATATTCGTATCGAAGCTTCTTCAGGATTAACCGAAGAGGAAATCGAGAAAATGAAGAAAGAGGCTGAAGCAAATGCAGATGCTGATAAGCAGGCGAAAGAGAAAGTTGATAAGCTGAATGAAGCTGACGCAATGATCTTCCAGACTGAAAAGCAGTTGAAAGAATTTGGGGATAAATTATCTGATGATAAGAAGAAGCCAATCGAAGATGCTTTGGAAGAATTGAAGAAAGCTTATGAGACTAAAGAGCTTGATCAAATCACTCCAGCTTTAGATAAGATCAATGAAGCATGGAAAACAGCTTCAGAAGAGATGTATAAAGCTCAGGCAGAAGCTCAGGGAGGTACAAACGGACAGCCAGGTGGACCACAACAGGGTGCAACCGGTGGTGAAGGTGGAGACGCCAAGAGCGGAGATGATGTGGAAGACGTAGATTTTGAAGAAGTGAAATAATCTTTGAATCACAATATATTCAGAAAGCCCTGCAGAAATGCGGGGCTTTTTTATGGATTAACATTTTGAGATTAGCGTCAAGCTGGACTTGTTTCAGGCTTCAAATTAGATACTGAAACAAGTTCAGGGTGACGTGTGTTGGAGCCAATGCGAAGGAGTTTTTCGATTCAGAAATCCATGATTAAGCATGGTTAGATTTCCCCTTCGCGCGAAATGACACTTCAAAAGGCACTAAAAAAAATTACTCAGACTACAGAAAACAGACTTTATTTAATGGAAATCCCCTATTATTTATTCAGAAGCTTTTCTCTAGTTTTATAAGTAATTCAGTGATCACCTTAAGGTTGGCCTTTTCATCCCTACTAATTTTTCTATTCAGCAAAATCTATTGATGCAGCATTGTAGAGAATGAATTTGAAATGTCGTGTTATTAACCACCAATAATAATAATAATAATAATGAAAAAACTTAGAATTCAACAATCTCTAATGGCTCTTTTGGTTTTTCTGCTTTTATCCTGCAGTAATTATGGAGAGTTAAATCCTGATATTCAGACCGGTGAGAATGTAGCTGTGATCCATTTAGGGCCGGTACTCAACGAATTTATCAACCAGCAAACAAGGCAGTCGATAGATGGCATACCTGAATGCAGCGCTGAAGGTGCCGGATTTGCTCAAATCTCTTTAACTTATGGAAACGCTGATGTTCCAGTTGATGTAATAGCGGAAATTTTAGTGGACGAAAAAGGATTATTTACAGCGTATGATGAAAGCCTGGGAATTCCAATTCCAGAGGGGGCAACTACGGTTTCGGTAACTTTAAATGAATTTTTAATCCTGACCGATTTAAATGGTGCGCCTGGGGAAGTGATTTGGGCAGCTCCTAAGAGTGGTAGTGATTATGCAATATTTGCAGAAAATCCTTTACCTATTACCTGGGACTTGATCGCAGGATCTAAAACATATATCAATGTTGAGGTTCTATGTTTTGACGAGAGACAGGTTAATTTATATGGATATCAATTCTTCGATATCATACCTGAAATCATTTATGAAGTATGTTTCTTTGCTAATTATTGCTCAGATGCGGGGAGACATTATACAGCTAAGTACAGTCTTGATATCTATTACGGAGTATCTCCTAACGGTACATCTCTCTATAAGGATGAAGTTTCCGTAACCGGTGTAAAGGATGAGTTTTACGCAGATCCACTTTGTTTGCCAATTCCTGCACCTCAAAATGATGAAGCAGATGATGTTCCTTACTTATATTATGAAGCCAGGTTATTAGATTGGCCGGATAACTACGGAAGTGCTAATGGTCAAAAAGTTAGCGGTACCTGGAGCTGGAATGATATTAAAGGTATGCTGAATGAGGATGGAGAAACTTCTGAATATTTTCATGCATTTTTTAACTGTGAAGAAGACAATTCAGATTGTGGCGAATTTGAAGCTATTCCCGAATCATCCTTTTATGAAAGTATTATCCCGGAAGAACCAGTGGACTTTTTCGAAATCGTAACTTATTTAGATGAAATTATATATACTTTTTCTGAAGGAGCATTATGTGTGGATGCGGAAAATACAGAAGAATGTATGAGCGAATTTAATGCTCTTATTGCCGAAGATGGTTTTGTTATAAGCTGTTTGCCCGCAGGATGTTATACCTTTATTAGGGAGCAAACAGATGGTGTAAATCAGCTTATTACTACAGATGAGAAATTACTGGAATTTCTGGGGACTATAGACTCTAAAGGAGATGCGTTATTACTGGCCATGGCTAATGACTATTATTGGAACAGGAATGATGTAGAAAATGGAGCGATCAGGGATATTTGTAATGGCTACGAGTTGATAGTCAGTAAAATAGTGAGTTTTTGTGCACCTTTACAAATTGAAAGATTTCGTTTAAAGATTACTCCGTCAGCAGAGATCATTATTTTAGATCAGGAGATTATTGAATTTGGTGAAGACCTCTGTATTTAATTTAATTCTCCCTGAAAACCACAGGGAAAATTCTTTTAATTCCTTCTGCAGGTATAGAAAAGTATTTAAAGGATCGATTTATATTAGGATTGAACCTTAACTCTAAGATCGGGTTAAGGTTCATTTTTAGTGAACCGGAATTTTTCTGCCAATTTAAAGGACCATAGTGTAAAGATAAACCAGGTTAAAAAGAATTAAAATCACAAAAGACACCAGACTGTAGATTCTATAATTACGTCCCGGTCTATCTTTTTTGGCCATTTGACTTCCCGTGACCAGTTTATAATTGAACCATGCCAGAAAGGGAGCTGATAAGAAAGATAGGGCTGTTGCAAAATCGATTAGTACTGTAAAAGAAGCTGTAAAAAAGTATAGAATTAAAAGAGAAAGAACCGGAATAATGAAAACATTAAGTTTATAACTTTTCCATTTCTGATCTTTTTTCCATTCAGGTTTTTCTTCAGCAAAAACTTCTGAAATAACCCTGGGAAAAGCATCGGTTACTGCCAGGGTGGTAGAGAGCATGGCTATAAAAGCAGCAATACCTATAAGGGGTTTGCTCCAATCTCCCAGGCTTGTTCCGTAAAGTTCTATTAACTGTCCGGAGAATTCTACCCCGTTTCCTGAAAAATTGATACCGCTACCAAACATGATTAAAGCTCCCATTAAGAAAAAAAGGAGTCCTATGATGGCTGCAGCGAAATAGCCTACATTAAAATCTGTAAATGCTTCTTTTAAGCTGGTTGTACTTTTATTAGTTTCCGCTTTTTCCTTGGTCCATATAGAATGCCATACTGAAGCGTCTAAGGGAATAGGCATCCAGCCCATAAATGATATTACAAAAGCGACTCCTACCTTATTCCATACTTCAGGTGCTTCGTTCGCAAGTGCATTTTCCAGTCTGCCATTCCCAAAGGCCAGAATTACTGCAGTTAAAGTTGCAATTCCAAGTAAGCTTACAATAGCTTTCATGCTCTTGTCCAAAGCAGGATATTTTCCAATTAACAGGAGCACAATGCAAACTCCAATAATTATGAAGCTCCAGGTAAAAGTGCTCCAACCCATTCCAAAAAGTTTTTCCGCAAGGCCAGCGGTAACAATGGTAACCGCAGCCTGAATAATAAACATACTCCCTACGGTAATTATAATAAAGGTCCAATAGGGAAATTTCCCAAGTTTTTTATACCCGTGAATTAAGTGGTTACCTGTTCCTGCTGCATAACGAGGGCCGAACTCCAGAAAAGGATATTTCGTTACGCAAGCCAGAATCAATACCCATAATAATAAAAAACCATAGTCGGCTCCGGCACGGGTAGCCTGTACCAAATGTGAAACCCCAATGGCCGCGCCCGCTAATAAAAATCCGGGACCGAGGGTTTTGAAAATTGAGGTTTTTTCGGAGGCAGTTTGTTTCATCATATCTTTAAATCGTCATTACGAGCGGAGCGAAGTAATCTCAAGAGGAGGTTACTTCTCCGTCCTTGACGGATCGCAATGAGAGAATACCAAATTAAGCAAATTTTGAGATCAATTCAGTATTTACTTCGTGACCTCCCTTAAAACTGATGATCTTTAAATTCTGTGGAAATAATTCTTTTAGTCTTTTTTCCTCAACTTTTATAATGCCTTCCTCTAAATATTTATCATCGTTTCCATATATAAAAGTGAATTCTGTTTTATCAAGAAAGTTGAAATCTTTAGAGGTAAGTTCCTGCGGAACTTTTCCGGAGAGCATAATAAGGTTCTTAGACTGAATTTTACTGCGA
Source organism: Christiangramia sp. (assembly GCF_029937855.1). Classification (GTDB taxonomy): domain Bacteria; phylum Bacteroidota; class Bacteroidia; order Flavobacteriales; family Flavobacteriaceae; genus Christiangramia. The sequence goes on along the minus strand of NZ_JAPYPC010000050.1, from coordinate 4,283 downwards.
GCGATGAACCTGGTTGCCACTGATACTCCCTGGGAATATCCCAGGATATTCAAATTATCTACTTCAGCTAAGTTTTCAGCTTTATACACCGCGTCAAGATAATTCAGCATATTCTCAATTTCTAATTCGGTATTTTCCCTGGTAAGCCAGGATGCGCCTACATGACGATATTCTCCGTTCAGGTAATATTTCGATTGAGCCTGGGGGGCAATGATATAATTTTCTTCGGGATCGAGATGTTTGAAATATTTTAGAAAATACCTGCTTAAATAGCCAATCCCGTGGAATACCAGCCAGATATTTTTAGTTTTTTCCGTTCTTTCATTTAAAGTAGAATAGGTATTAGAAATGGTATAAGAAAGCTTTTTCTCTTTGCTCATGGTTCTTTGCTGTTTTGTACTTTTACAAAGTAACCAATCTTTTAAATGATGAGGAAAGAAGAATTGCTGGAGCTTTCAAAAAAAGTATGTAAAAATACCTTGATGGAAACCCTTGAAATCGAATTCACTGAAATAAGTGAAGATTATCTTATAGCGAAAATGCCTGTTAATTCCAGGGTTCATCAGCCAGATGGAGTTTTACATGGAGGAGCCAGTGTGGCTCTTGCCGAAAGTGTGGGAAGTATGGCCAGTTATGTTTTTCTAAATACAGAAGAATTTTTTGTGCGGGGAATTGAAATTTCAGCAAATCATTTAAAAAGTATCAAGGAGGGCTGGGTCTTCGCTAAAGCAACTTTTATACATAAAGGAAGAACCACTCAGCTTTTTGAAATAAGAATTACTGACGAGGCTGCTAACCTTATTTCTATAGTAAAACTTACCACCATAGCACTTCCAAAGAATTAAAAATGGCAGCGTCTACTGATTTTTTTCAAAAACTGAACGACCAAATAACGGCTGGGAAGCCTTTTGTAGTTTATAAAAAGCCAGGTGCAACCCTGGTTAAGGCATTACTGCAGCAACATAATGCTACGTTTAAAAATAATGATCTTTCCCTAAGCGGTTTTGTATTTGCACCTTTTGATACCGAAGAAGATTCGTATTTGATCCCTTCAGAAGAATCAGAAACTATAAATTTTGAATTCCTGGCAGAAGCTTTTCTAGATAACAGGCCTGAAGATTCGTGGAATAGCGGAGTAGATTTCGAATTTATGGAAGAAGATCAAAAGATTCATGAAAAACTTGTTCAAAAGGGAATAGATGCGGTTAAAAATGGGAATTTTCAAAAAGTGGTATTGGCAAGATCAGAAAAAGTTCAGCTGTATGACCCGAACCCGGTACGGATTTTTAAAGATTTACTGAATAAGTATTCACAGGCATTTGTATACCTATGGTTTCATCCTGAAACCGGATACTGGCTCGGTGCTACTCCTGAAACACTTTTATATGTGGAAAGGGATCGTTTTAAAACAATGGCTCTGGCGGGAACTCAGGTTTATAAAGGAAAAATTGATGTAGAATGGAGGAATAAGGAAGTGGAAGAACAACAATTTGTTACCGATTATATTTTAGATTCATTGGAACGTGTCAAAGGAGTTGAAAGTGTTCAATCTTCCAAACCTTATTCAGAAAAGGCAGGCAATTTACTGCATATTCGTACCGATATTTCCGGAAAATTGAAAAATGCAGATGAATTAGGAGCATTAGTAAAAGCTATACATCCAACACCTGCCGTATGTGGCCTCCCTAAAAGAAAAGCTTTGGATTTTATCCTGGAGCATGAGAATTACCCAAGGGAATTTTACTCAGGTTATCTGGGGGAGGTAAATATGAAATCTGAGAATAAAAGAAATTCTAATCGAAGAAACCAGGAAAACCAACAATTCGCAGCTATTTCAAAAAAAACAAACTTATTTGTCAATTTGAGATGCATGAAATTAAAAGACGGAAATGCACGTATATTTATTGGAGGAGGTATCACTAGAGATTCCAATGCAGCAGATGAGTGGATGGAAACGGTTAATAAGGCGCAAACAATGAAAGCTGTACTTGTTAAATAAGCTCAAAAACTATCTACATAATTGCCTGTAAATTGTAATTTTGGGCATCTATGAAGTATTCAAAAATTCCCGTTGCCCGTTCGGTGGTGGCATTATGTGTCGCTAAAGAAATTAAGCATGTAGTAATTTCTCCCGGCTCCAGAAATGCCCCACTCACCATAGGTTTTACCCATCACGAAGAAATTACTCCATATAGTATTGTAGATGAACGCTGTGCAGCATTCTTTGCGTTGGGAATGGCCCAGCAATTAAAAAAACCTGTGGCACTGGTATGCACTTCAGGATCGGCACTTTTAAACTATTACCCGGCAATTGCAGAGGCATTTTACAGCGATATCCCTTTAGTAGTCATCTCTGCAGATAGGCCTGTGGAACGAATTGATATTGGTGATGGACAAACGATCCGTCAAAAGAACGTTTTTGAAAATCATATCCTTTATTCAGCCAATCTTTATTCAGAAGTAGTATTAGATAGCGAGTCCAAAGATCCTAAGCTTCAGCAAAAACAGTTTGAAGCCCAAAAGCATAACGAAAGAGAAGTTAATCTTGCACTGAATAAAGCTATAGAGGAAAAAGGCCCTGTGCATATCAATGTTCCTTTTTACGAACCGCTTTATGATACTGTAGAAAATATAGAAGTTAATCCGCTTCAGATATTCCCGGAAATAAAAGAAAGACACTATTCAGAAAAGCAGCTTCAGAATTATGCTGATGAATGGAATAGAGCCGAACGAATAATGGTAATTGTAGGCGTCGCTCAACCCAATGCGGTGGAACAAAAATTCCTGGATCAACTGGCAGAAGATCCCAGCGTAATTGTTCTAACTGAAACTACTTCTAATCTTCATCATGATCAGTTTTTTACAAGAATAGACACCTTGATTGGCCCAATTGAGAAAGATGAAAACAAGGAAGAATTATTTCAGAAACTTCAACCGGAGATCCTGCTCACTTTCGGCGGAATGATCGTTTCAAAAAAGATCAAATCTTTCCTAAGAAATTATAGTCCTAAACATCACTGGCATATAGATTCAAAAAAAGCGTATAATACCTTCTTTTGTTTGAATAAACATTTTGAAACCGATGTTAATTCATTTTTCTCTGAATTCTTAGCGTTGATCCATACAACAAATAGTGATTACGGAGCTTTCTGGAAAAATATTAAAGAGAAAAGACAGCGAAGGCATGAGGATTACATGGCTGAAATCCCATATTCAGATCTTAAGGCCATGCAGAAAATCTATCCACTGATTCCGAAAAATTCAATTTTACATTTTGGAAATAGTTCCAGTATTCGATATTCACAACTTTTTGAATGGGATAAAAGTTTAAAAATGTATTGTAACCGGGGGACCAGTGGTATTGATGGAAGTATTTCCACTGCGGTTGGCGCCGCGGTAAATGCTAGTGAACCGGTAACGATTATCACCGGGGACCTTAGTTTTTTCTATGACAGCAATGCCTTATGGAATAATTACATTCCTTCAAATTTCAGGATTATAGTGCTGAATAATAAAGGCGGAGGAATTTTTAGAATTCTTCCGGGAAATAAGAATTCAGAGAATTTTGATACTTATTTTGAGACCGTACACGATCTCAATGCTAAACCTATATGCGATCTTTATAATTTTGAATATTTCAAAGCGAATTCAGAAGATGAAATTCAGCATTCTATCAAAAGTTTTTTCTCTGATTCTGGTAAACCCAGGCTGCTGGAAATTTTTACTCCAAGAAAATTAAATGACGAAGTGCTATTAGAATATTTCAATTTTATGAAATCTTAAAACTTACGTAACAAATTTTAATTTTCAGATTTATTATATTACTGGAGTTTAACAAAAAAGATAATTTATGAGTAAACTTGATGAAAAAGTAGGTAAGTACATAGAAGATGTTCGATCAAAAGTAGGAGAAGATACTCCGGATGTAGACTTAATCAGGAAAATTGCCAAATCTGCGGGTCCAGGTATTTATAATGCCGATGCTGAAACTGTTTCTTCTTCCAGTGAATCTGAAATTGAAACTGTGAAAAAGAACTTTGTAATGAAAAAGCTTGGAATCACTGATGAAGGAAAAGCAAGTGAAGCAGTAAATCAGGTTCTTGAAAAATACGGAAAGTCCAATAGAAATAAATATAGGGTAGTGGTTTATTATCTTCTAACCAAACATTTTAAAAAAGAAAGCTTATTTGATTAAGAGTAAAGAATAAAATAAAATCCGTTTTAGGGAATATCCTTAAAACGGATTTTTTTGTTTGATTAAAAAGTATCTTTGCAGACTAAAT
>NZ_JAPYPC010000049.1 GCF_029937855.1 Christiangramia sp. | reverse complement strand
CCTATAATCACCTTTTTAGGATCACAGCCTCTTAGGGCACAGGTTCCACCGTAGGGAAGTTCATCAGTAATTCCCACCTTAAGACCTTTAGAGGCACATTTATTGGCAGCGGTCATACCGGACATACCGGAACCTATTACAAATACATCGTACTTTTTCATAATTTAAATTATTAGATTGGTTAGTTTTTAATTTATATAAATCTCGTTTTCTTTCCTAAAAACCAAAGTAGGTTTAAAATAACTTTATGATATACATCCCAATAGAATTAACAACATTTAAACCCGATAGAATTGGAAAAAAAATCTTCTACTTTTGAAATTTTTCCTAATGGATTTTTTTCTAACCATTTGTTTGCGGCATCCTCTGAACCAAAAAAGAAGGAGTTCCGGCAGAAACTTGATTTGATATCACAACTATCGGCCTTTTCAACCCATGAAATAAAGAGGGGAACCGGCCTGGTCCATTCTAGAAGATTATCTGAAATAGACAATTGTACAGGAATGTCGGTTATAGGATCTATTGAAATTATTTCCCATCCATGCATTAGATACCGGGGCAATAAAATACTATCCATTGCACACCAGGCATACAATGTTCTATGGTCAAAGTTTAGTTGATGTGCGGTTTTATTTAAAGAAAGTCCTAAATAAGCCACAATATTACCTTCTTTATTTAGCTCTCCGTATTGCTGTATTATTCGATGTGCTTTATCTATAGAGACATCCATTAGTTCAGAAAAGTGACCTGGAGGCAGGGGTTTTCCCTTAAGTAATTCCCAATACACTTTATCACTATTGGGAAGGTTCAATTCCTCTAGCATCTTTTCAAAACCATTCACGGATTGATGACCGTCAAATATTATTTCCTGTTTCTTCATATGCTTTTAGTAATTACAATTAATAAAATTTTAGAAATCGATAATTTGTAACTCCGATTTCATCAATGACCTGAGATGTTTTTTCAAATTGTAAATTTCTTATATAATTTGTTCCGTACTGGGTAAAAAAATCTTCAGTTGCAAGGATATACTCTTTGAGTGACAAATCATTTTTCAATAATCTATGGGCTACAATTACTTCCTTACCATAGAGTTTGCAAAAATCATTGATCATAACAGATCCCAGTTCTCCATAATGGAGAATGAACTTTAAACTAAGCTCTCCTAAAAGCGTACATGCTCCACACGAACAATCTGTTTCAATTACTTGCTTTAATTGATGGTGAAACGCTCGATGCATTAAAAAACATTGTTCTATAATTTCATCTACAGTATAATCTTTGTTGAAACTATAAAACAATATGGCATCACCTTCTATTTCTGAAACCTGAAGCCCTAATTTGTTGTTTTTAAGTATTGCCTCCAGCAAGAGTGCGATAGTAACCTGACTGTATTGTAGATCTGCCTCGTTAATATATTTAGTAAAGCCAGTAATATCCGGGATTAGCAATAATCCCGGCATGATCCCTTTTTTCAATTGAATACATCGTGATACTCCCATACTATTAGCTGGCACAACAGCTTAATTTGGAAACATCCTTTCCAAAAGTAATAGCTGCCAGTTTAATCCCTTCTCCCAAGGTTAAATAAGGATAAAAGCTTTCTGCCAAATCTTTTACGGTTATACCAAACTTAATGGCCATACTTAATTGTTGTATCAATTCACCTCCTTCGGGAGCGATTACTCTAGCGCCTATTAATTTATCGGTTTCAGTATTACGTATGAGTTTAATAAACCCTCTGGTATCCTGTGCGGCCAAAGCCCTTGGAACATGGCTAAGGTCTAATTTAGACACTTCAAAGGGAAGACCTGCTTCTTCGGCTACTATTTCGTCCATACCTGCCCCAGCAACTTGAGGGTCCGTAAATACTACCCAAGGCAATGAAGAATAATCGATACTGGTTTTTGAAAGTGAGAACGCATTGCTTACAGCAGTGCTTCCTTCAGTGGCTGCCGTATAAACAAAAGGAGGGGTCTGGATAACATCCCCGGCAGCAAAAATATTGGGTATATTGGTTTCCATCTTTTCGTTCACCAAAACATGTCCCACCGCTGAAAGGTTCATTTTGATCTTATCCAGTCCTAGTTTAGAAGTATTAGGTTTTGTTCCTGTGGCAACCACTATTTTGCCTTTTTCAATAATTTGGGTGGTAGTACCGTCGGGACAGTTACAATGAATAATGGTATCCGCTCCCTGTTTTTCAAATTTAAACGCCCGGAAATTAGGCAGGATTTCTATTCCTTCCTTCTTCATTTGTGCCTCGAGCACATCTGTTATGTCCTTGGTCTGGCTTCTTAAAGGCCTGTCGGTAAATTCTATGATACGCACTTTTACGCCCAATCTATTGTATGCCATGGCAATTTCTAACCCGATATAGCCCGCACCCATAATAGTCAGGCTTTTCGGTTTTTCTTCTAAATCGAATAAGGATACATTGGTTAGATAGCCAACCTCATTTAATCCTTCAATATTAGGGATGTTGGTGGTAGCTCCGGTCGCAATAAGGATGTTTGTGGCTGTGTAAGTATCTTTACCATCAACAATAATGGTTCTTTTATCCACAAACTCAGCCCATCCTTTTAACATGGTCAGGTGCTTAAAATCCTTTACCACATCCATATATTTCTGTTGCTGCAGGGCCGCGACCAGGTCTTTTTTATCTTTAATAACCCGGCTAAAATCTATATCTACACCCTTAGGGCTGATCCCTTTAAAATTAGAATGGGTTGCGTGATATGCCGTTTCGGCAGCTCTTATTAAGTTTTTAGAAGGAACACAGCCTACATTAACACAAGTGCCGCCAAAATTCAGGCCCGCGTTTACCATAAGGGTTTTAAGTCCTAAACTTTCAGCTTTTATGGCTGCTGAAAATGCAGCTGACCCTCCACCTATGATGATAAGGTCAAAATTTTTTTTATCTGAAACCTGTTGGCCGTTACTAACCTTATAATGGCCAGACATTTCTATGTTATCAATAATATCTTGCTGAGATGTGTTGCTGGAATCAAAGACGAATTTTCCTTCGCCTTTAGGATAAGATACATCTAATGCTATAACTCCTTCTAATTGCTTTACTTTTTTTTCGATGCCTGAAGCACAGCCGGCACAGGTCATACCCTGAATGGTTAAAGTGATTTCTTTTTGTGTATTCATTTTATTTTCTGTTCTGTTGAGGATAATAACTACCCAAATTATTTTTGATTATGATTTATCTTTTAAAAATGGAATTAGCCATTTGGTATGGTTAATCCCTAGCCAGTGGTGTACCAACAATCCTAAAATGGTACCGTGGACAATATGAGCCGCAAGCGTGATCAAAAATAATTGAGGCCACATATATTTGATACCAAAAAGCCCAGCCATCGGTCCCATAGGAGGGCCGGTCATCATACCTAACTCCATAATCAGCATCCAGCCTATAGCCCATAAAACGGTTTTATTATATGAGATAAAGTTTCCAAATACCAGGGTAAATATCAATCCAAAACTTGCACCGTTCAAAAAATGGATCAACTGGCCAACCCAGTAATATTCGCTGAAGTTACTGCTCCCAGTCACCATCTTTCCAAACATTTCTGGAGTATCTCCCGGTAACCAGCTAGCTATCACCCCCATCTGACGAATCCAGTCCAGGCCTATAGTAGCTATTGCCCCTGCTAAGAGGCCCACGACAATTCGTTTATATAGATCAGGGAAATTTTTCTTACTGTAAAAAATAATCCATGTTAAGATGAGCATAGAAGGGATATAAACAAATAGCATATATGGCTCACCAAATTCGTGGGCTGTTTTAATGACTTTTGGCCCCATAGTGATTCCTTTATAATACTGAGCATATCCAAAAGAAAGCACAATTAAGTTTATAGGCACAAATCCACCTGTAAATAAAGCTAGCAAGGATAAAAAGGTTTTTTTGTTTAACATATCTAATTATTTTACGGTCTCTTTTATAAGAATGTTTTCAACCAAACCATCCAGCTCCCTGGCTACCTCAGTTGTTCTTTATAATTGTTAATAAGGCTGAATGGTAGAAAATAACGATTCACCACCCCATTTTAATTTAGATTTTCTTAAATATGTAAAAAGACAAGTTTTCTTTAATTATATAAGTAACTTCTTAAGTATATAGGTAAATAAAAAAATTATGACTCGTTTTGGGTAGTCTCTATTACCTTTTCAACTTTATAGCCTTTCTTTTCTATAATTTTTTTTAAGGCCTCGATATTTGTTTTAGTGTTTTCGAACTTAATAATGGCAATATCCCCGGGATATTCAACCGAATGTTCCACAACACCTTCTACTTCTTTAAGCGCATTGTAAATAGCATTAGAACAACCCGCGCAGGTAATTCCGTCAATTTTAAACTTAACGGTGTTTGTTGTTTGCTGATTGATACTTGCTTCCATTATTGTTTGGCTTTTTGATGTAGGGCAACATTGTTGCGCTTTAACCTGGAATGAGGTTAATGATAAAACTATAACAGTTATTACTAATAGATTTTTCATAATATTTTGTTTGAATTTACTTATGTACCACTTTATATCCGGTAGAATTAATCGCTTTTTCAATATCTTCTTTAGATGTTTTTGTATTGTCAAATTTGACCTCAGTGTTTTCATTTTCATAAGAAGGGATTACTTCTAAAATCCCATCCAGTTGATTTACTGCGTGTTTTACGCTTTCTTCACAACCAGCACAAGTCATTCCCTCAACATCAAACTTTATAGTTTGAATATCTGACTGGCTAACCACTACAATATCTTTTTTATTATCAGGATAGAATATTTCTGAATAGTATGGGAAAGCTAACATTAACACGGAGAAAATAGTAACTATACCCAGAAAAGCTTTGGATTTAAAGAAAGAAGGCTTTTCGTCTTCGTCACAGGCGCAGTCTATCTCCTCCTGGGTTTTTGGTTTTAATTTTTGATACCAGGCAAAAGCCAGTACTAAGATGGTAATACCAATAAGATATGGTCTGAAGGGTTCCATCCAGGAAAAAGAGGAGGCGATGCCGGCGCTTCCTGAAATCAAGGCCAATATCGGTGTGATACAGCAAAGTGAGGCCGCCGCCGCTGTAAGCAATCCAGCTCCTAAAAGTCCGCTGGATTCATTTTTTTTAGGTGATTTAGGATTCGTTTTCATTATTTAAGCTATTTTATTTTTTGTAATTTAATTATCAAACTATGCTGTTTAAACCGCTATTTTAGATTGCTTTATCCCTTGAAATATATAAGAAAGGATTTTTTCCCCTCCATCGTTTAAAGAATAAAAGAGGGTTTGACCTTCCCGTCGTGACGAAATGATACCGGCATCTTTGATTTTCCGGATATGCTGGGAAACTGCCGGCACGCTCATTTCCAGAATATCAGCGATATCACAAGGACAAAGTTCATTTTCCATATCTAACAGGAAAAGGATTTTTAAACGTACCTCATTTCCCGCAAGCGTTAAAATTTTACTCATTGTTTGAAAGCTGGAAGAAGATTTGTCAATAGTATTCTTACAACGCAATATTTGCGTATGATCAGCTTCATTTCTGGTACAGGTTATTTCTAAACTCATAAATAATATTTTTAATTACAGTACAAATATATCATTAATATATTATTTAAGCAAAAACTTAAATATAAAATGCTGAAAATTCTCTAATTTTTTTTGAGGTATAAGGTGAGGCTCCTTAGCATTCCAACCGAAAAGCTCCCAAGTTAAAGAACTCCTGAATTATTGCTTTTCACTTATTTTACCAATTATACCGGAAATCCCCTCATAATTTGCAGCCACTGCCACTCCATAAACTAAATGTGCAAGAAAACCGCGTATATGGGTAGATGTAGGATATTTTTTGTTTGGAGCACTATAACCTAATACAGGGGTAATCCCTTCATCTACAATTAGAGAAAGGGAAGCACCCGTAATTAAGCCATTAGAAGTAGTCGATAAGGAGTTGGTGTATTTTAAAATAGGATAAAGTCCTGCCCATCCCATACCCAGACCAAAATGGAAAACCTGTCCCATCTTTTTTTCCTGATCCTCATTTAATTCAAAACCTAAACTCTTAAGAGTTTTTTTTGCAGCGATTTGAAAGGGAGGACCTGGCCTTACCTCTTCTTCTTTCTCTTGATCTTTTTTAGATTCTAATTTATACAGCTTCATGGAAACTTTTTCCATCGCTTTAGTGGCCAAATATCCACTTACCATACTACCTGCGAATGCAAATAAAACTTTAGAGATTTTCATAGCTTATATTTTTATTAATAGAACTTCAAATTATATATAATTATTTACGCAATTAGTTAACTAGGTTCTAAAGTATTGGTAAGGAAGTTTAAAATTCAGTTAGTTCTAATGGATATCCTGAAGATTTTCCTACATATTTCATGATTAAGTTTTTAGGTTTTACTGTAGGGACAACGGGATATTGTCATAATAAAACAAGGGCATGAATAGTGAGGGATATTCTTTTTAATTTGAGAAAAGTGTTCAAATTCATAATGAAGCACCTGTCTAATAAACTGCTTATAATTTTAGGTAAAGCTTATTATTAAAATTCATAACGCTTCTTGAGATAGTTCGAAAAACTTTAAATCGAATAATTATTCCGAAAATTATTATGAGGTTAAATGATTAGAAAGAAATAAATTTTAGACCGGAATGAGAGGAAATATGGGTTAAGATTCTAACAGCATTACTGTACCAAGCCCGCCATCAGCACATACACTTACAATAGCTCTTTTTCCCGTCCCTCTTTTTGCCAGCTCTTTGATCGCCTGATTAATAATTCTGGCGCCGGTTGCGGCAAAAGGATGGCCTATGGCTATGCTGCCACCATTGGGATTTATATTTTTTTGCGGAAACTCACCGAAATTAAATGAAGTGCCCACTTTTTTCAAATGCTCTTTATCCTCCAATAAATGAATGTTTGCGACAACCTGTGCCCCAAATGCTTCATGAATTTCCCATAGGTCAATTTCATTATAGCGAAGTTCATGTCGTTCCAATAATCTGGGTATGGCATAGGTTGTCGCCATTAACAGCCCATCTTCCTCAATATTTACAGCAGCAATTTCCCAATCGATAAGTTTTACGGCATATGAATCCTTTGGGAACTTTTCTTTTCCTTTTTCCTTACATACCCATAATCCCGCTGCACCATCTGTAAGTAACGAAGAATTCCCAGCGGTAAGAGTACCATTCCCGGATTCTTTATCAAAAACGGGATTTAAAGAACTTAGTTTTTCCAGGTTAGTATCTTCCCGTGGGATGGTATCACGATCTAATCCTTTAACCGGAGTGATGAGATCATCGAAAAACCCATCTTTGCGGGCTTTGGTATAATTTTGATGGCTTTTAAGAGCTATTTCATCCTGTGGTTTTCTTTTTATATCAAGACGCTTGGTAGTGATCTCTGAATGTTCTCCCATACTCAAACCTGTACTTCTATTAGAAACACTGGGAATAAACAAGCGAATATTTCCAAATTTCAAATCTTTAAGCTTCCCTATTTTTTCCTTGAAACTTTTTGCCTGAAAAAGTCTTCTTAACCAATCTGAAAAATCCTGGTTTAATCCCAACTGAATCCTACTCATACTTTCCGTTCCACCAGCCAATGCAATTTGATCCTCATTGATAAGGGAGGTAGCTTCTATCGCAGCCATCATACTAGTACTACAGGCCATTATGCTGGTGAAAGCAGGAATGGTTTGATCCAGCCCGGCATCCATTATAATTTCACGGGCTAAATTACTGTACCCAAGATTAGGTGCAACAGAGCCCCAAATTAATAAATCGGGAGTCAATTTTGTATTTTCTGTCATGGCCTTCACCACCGGGAGGGATAAATTTATTACATCCAGATCCTTTAATTCTTTATCAACCTTCGAAAAAGGGGTTCTCACTCCGGCTATTAGCCAAACGGTATCAACTGTTGTTTTCATATTAATTATATTTATGTAATATACAAACTAAATAAAATTGTGTATCTAATGGTTTAAAAATATAATTGATCTGTTTTCAATAAGTTGAAGTAATAAGAACTAATTCGATCAATTTTTTGATAGAGTAAAAAGTTGAATTAATTTTCTTATCTTTGCGGTTAATAATGAAGAAAGGATTTAATAAAATACTATCAATGACCCTGGCACTACTCGTGTTTGGCACCTCAATTACTTATGCGGTGGAAATGCATTTTTGTGCTGAAAATTTAGTAGATTTTTCCTTTTTCAACAACTCTTCTAATTGCGCAGAATTAGACAGTAATGAAGAATTAATAGAAATTTGTGCGGTCTCAGAAGTACCTTGTTGCAATAGCGAACAAGTTGTAATTGAGGGTCAGGATACTTTGGTGAAATCTAATTTTGAAGATCTCACCTATAATCAGCAACTTTTCTTAACCTCATTTGGTTATTCTTTTATTAATCTATTTGAAGGATTGGAGAGAAATGTTGTACCTTTTGCCTCCTATATTCCACCACTCCTGGTACGGGATATTCTAATTTTAGACCAGACTTTCCTTATTTGATTTTTTAAGTATTATAAAATTAGCCCATCGGTATTTCTGATGCAGGCTTTGCTATGCTTATTTCTTTTTAAGAAGTATTTATAATTACTTAATAATCAAATATATGCTAAATAAAAGTATAAAATTTTTAATAGAAAACAAGCTGGTAGCTATATTGCTATTAGTACTATTTGTCGGTTGGGGAGTGGTTAACGCCCCGTTCGATTGGAGAACCGGGATTTTACCAAGTGATCCGGTAGCCGTTGATGCTATTCCTGATATAGGTGAAAATCAACAAATTGTATATACAAAATGGGATGGAAGATCCCCTCAGGATATAGAAGATCAAATTACCTATCCACTTACTACTTCTTTACTAGGTATCCCGGGAGTAAAGACTATCCGAAGTTCATCAATGTTCGGCTTCTCCGCAATTTATATCATTTTTGAAGAAGACATAGAATTTTATTGGAGCCGTAGCCGTATCCTGGAAAAATTAAATTCCCTACCCTCTGGATTGCTTCCAGAAGATGTTAATCCTTCATTAGGACCAGATGCCACTGGCTTGGGGCAAATATTCTGGTACACACTTGAAGGCAGGGATAAAGATGGAAATGTAACCGGGGGATGGGATTTACATGAATTAAGGAGTATTCAGGATTTTTATGTAAAATACGCTTTATCTGGTGCTAGCGGTGTGTCAGAGGTTGCTTCGATAGGTGGTTTTGTTCAGGAGTATCAAATAGATGTAGATCCGGAATTAATGCGCCAATATAATATAGGCCTACAAAAAGTTGTAGAAGCGACACGGAAAAGTAACCGGGATATTGGAGCCCAGACCCTAGAAATTAATAAAGCAGAATATCTTGTTCGTGGCCTGGGATATATTGAATCTATAGAAGATATACAAAATGCTGTTGTAACATCTGAAGAATTTGCCTCTATTCGGATAAAAGATATCGCTAAGGTTACCTTAGGCCCCAAGACCCGCCGTGGTCTCCTGGATAAAGAAGGAGCTGAAGTGGTAGGTGGTGTTGTGGTTGCCCGCTACGGGGCGAACCCACTAGAAGTAATTAATAATGTTAAAGACAAGATAAATGAAATAAGTGCAGGATTACCTTCAAAAGAATTGAGTGACGGAAGGACATCCCAGGTTACCATAGTTCCGTTTTATGATCGTACCGAGCTTATCCAGGAAACACTGGGGACATTAAATGAAGCGCTAACCCTTGAAATCCTTATTACCGTCCTGGTGATTATCATAATGGTCTTCAATCTTAGAGCCTCCATTCTCATCTCGGGATTGTTGCCAGTCGCAGTCTTAATGGTATTCATATCTATGAAACTCTTTGGAGTACCCGCCAATATAGTGGCACTATCTGGAATAGCAATTGCCATTGGTACTATGGTAGATGTCGGGGTAATACTTTCAGAAAATATTATCAGGCATCTGGATGAGGATAAGGACCGGTTATCCATTAATGAAATAGTTTATAATGCTACGGCAGAGGTCTCAGGGGCTATTTTAACAGCGGTTCTGACTACAATTATCAGCTTCCTTCCCGTTTTCACCATGGTTGGTGCAGAAGGAAAATTGTTCCGGCCACTTGCTTTTACCAAAACAATGGCTCTGACAGCATCGCTCGTTGTGGCCTTATTTTTAATCCCACCTTTCGCGGCAATATTTTTCAAAAAAAGAAATATTAAGACAGTGGCCGGTTATACGGTTAACGCTATCGTAATTGCCCTGGGGATTACCGCGCTTATTTTTGGACATGTATTAGGCCTGGTACTGGTGGCATTTGGAATCACCGGAATTCTTCTTCTTAAAAAGAAGATTTCGCCAAAACGATCCAATTTGATTAATATTATTATTTCAAGTTTTACCATAGTTTATCTTCTCGCAGCTTACTGGAGACCGCTTGGTTTTGACCGAAGTATATTTATGAACCTCATATTTGTGAGTTTAATTGCTTTCGGACTGCTGGGAACATTCGCCGTTTTCAGAAGATATTATACCAGGATACTAAGATGGACCTTAAGAAATAAAATATTGTTTTTATCCATTCCTACGGCTATTGTAATTTTTGGGGTGGTGATAATGCAAAATACGGGTAAGGAATTTATGCCTTCCCTTAACGAAGGTTCCTTTCTATTGATGCCTACTTCCATGCCACACGCAGGGGTAGAAGAGAACAAGCGGATTTTAAGGCAACTGGATATGGCCGTGGCCAATATTCCTGAAGTAAAAACGGTAGTTGGTAAAGCCGGACGTACAGAATCAGCTTTAGATCCAGCGCCACTGTCTATGTACGAGAATATTATTCAGTATAAATCTGAATATATGCGCAATGAAGAGGGGGAACGCCAACGCTACAGGGTAAACGAGGATGGCCTTTTTATACTTGATGATGGAAAATTAAGTATCAATCCCAATTTAGAGATAGATGAAGATGCAGATGGATATGCCCAGGATAAACTCAGGGATCCGTTTTCTCTAAAAAGAGAAGACCTGATCCCGGATGAAGATGGGGAGTATTTTAGAACATGGCGCCCGGAAATAAAATCGGCTGACGATATATGGAATGAGATTGTAAGGGTTACCAAACTTCCAGGTATTACTTCGGCCCCTAAGCTTCAACCTATTGAAACAAGACTCGTAATGCTGCAAACAGGAATGCGTGCTCCTATGGGTATTAAAGTGAAAGGGCAGGACCTTAGGGAAATTGAAGCCTTTGGGTTGAAACTTGAAGAGATCATAAA
This sequence comes from Christiangramia sp., assembly GCF_029937855.1. Taxonomy (GTDB): domain Bacteria; phylum Bacteroidota; class Bacteroidia; order Flavobacteriales; family Flavobacteriaceae; genus Christiangramia. The sequence continues at coordinate 3,895 of NZ_JAPYPC010000049.1, read as the reverse complement.
AGAAGCGGAGGGTGTTAAAGATGAAGCTGTTTTTGCTGACCGTATTGTAGGAAAGCCCTATCTACTTATTGATATAAATAGGGAACGTTTAGCCAGGTACGGAATTGCGATAGAAGATGTCCAGCGTACCCTCCAGGTTGCCATTGGGGGAATGCAAATTACAGAGACTGTTGAAGGGCGTGAACGTTATGGTGTTAGGGTAAGGTATCCCCGCGAATTACGGGAAAACCCCCAGGATATAAAGGATATTTATGTGCCGGTGCAAAATGGCAGTCCTGTTCCTTTGGGAGAACTGGTAGACGTACGCTATGAACAGGGTCCCCAGGTTATTAAAAGTGAAGATACTTTTTTAATCGGCTATGTATTATTTGATAAATTAGATGGGTTTGCAGAGGTAAACGTCGTAGAAAATGCTCAGGCAGTAATCCAGGAGAAAATAGATTCTGGTGAACTTGTGGTGCCTAAGGGGATTACTTATCGATTTACCGGTACCTATGAAAATCAGCTCCGTGCAGAGAAAACCTTGTCTATAGTTGTGCCTCTGGCACTGGTTATCATTTTCCTGATCCTGTATTTTCAGTTTAAATCTGTTTCTACTTCATTAATGGTCTTTACCGGTATCGCGGTAGCTTTTGCCGGAGGGTTTCTGATGATCTGGTTTTATGGCCAGGATTGGTTCTTAGATTTCAACTTTTTTGGTGAAAATCTACGGAACCTGTTCCAGATACACCCTATTAACCTGAGTGTGGCCGTATGGGTTGGTTTTATAGCCCTTTTTGGAATCGCCACCGATGACGGGGTAGTTATGGCCACCTACCTAACACAAACCTTTGATAGAAATGATCCAGAAAATAAGGACGAGATAAGGGATTCTATTGTTGAGGCGGGTGAGAAAAGGATTCGACCTTGTCTAATGACCACGGCAACAACCATTCTAGCCTTATTGCCCATATTAACATCAACAGGGCGGGGTAGTGATATCATGATACCTATGGCAATACCCAGCTTTGGCGGGATGCTCATCGCCCTTATGACACTCTTCGTGGTACCTGTATTGTTTAGTTGGAAAAAAGAATTTGCACTTAAAAGAAAGAACAAATGAGATATATAATTGTAATAATCACCTTGTTGATTTTCACGCAGTCCCGAGGGCAGGATTTACAGTCATACCTTCAGGAGGCGGAAATAAACAATCCGGAGATCCAGGCCTTTGAACTTCGCTATGATATTGCTGAAGAAAAGGTCAATGAAGTGAATACCCTGCCCAATACAGAGGTAAGCGGGGGGTATTTTGTAAGTGAACCTGAAACCCGGACGGGGGCACAATCCGTAAGATTTTCGGCCAGGCAGATGATTCCCTGGTTTGGGACTATTACGGCAAGGGAAAATTATGCGTCCGCACTGGCAGATGCTGAATATATTGAAGTCGCCATTGCAAAGCGAAAATTAAAACTCGCTGTCTCCCAGTCCTATTACCGGTTGTATGCGATTGAAGCCAAACAACGTGTTTTAGAGGAGAATATCGAACTTCTGGATACTTACGAGAGGCTGGCACTTACCTCCCTTGAAGTCGGAAATGCTTCTGCGGTAGACGTTTTACGCTTGCAAATAAGACAAAACGAACTGGTGGAAAAAAAGGAAGTACTGGAACAGGATTTCTTGGCAGAACAAAGCGAGTTCAATAATCGTCTGAACCGGGAGGAAGGGGAGCAGGTAGTGGTATATGATTCTGTACCATTGCCCTCAGAAGATTTTATAATATCTGTAGATAATTTAAACAACCACCCAGAATTGTTGAAATATGATGAACTTTATGAATCGGTAGAGCTGGCCGAAGTCCTAAATCAGAAAGAATCGTTGCCTGACCTGGGTTTTGGGGCAGATTATGTTGCAGTGACCGAACGGCCGGACATGGACTTTAATGATAATGGCAAGGATATTTTTATGCCAATGGTCTCGCTATCGATCCCTATTTTTAATAACAAATATAAATCGATATCAAGGCAAAATGAACTCCGGCAATTAGAATTGGACGCGCAAAAGGATGAGCGCCGAAACCAACTGGAAACAACGCTGGAAAGGGCCCGTAGCAACCGGGAAGCTTCCCGCATCACCTATAACACTCAATTAAATAATCTGGAACAGGCCAGGGACGCCGAGGAGGTTCTAATTAGAAGTTATGAAACCGGCACTATCGATTTTAATGATGTGCTGGACATTCAGGAATTACAGCTAAAATTTCAAATAGGATTGATTGAAGCAACTAAGAATTATTATGTACAAATGGCCATTATTAATTATCTGAACAATAATTAATCTAGAAATATAAAAAAATATAAAGATGAAAAAATATAGTATATACATAGGAATATTGATTGGTGGGCTGGTATTGGGATATTTAATATTCAGTAATGGCTCATCAGACACAAATTTGGAAAGCACCAAAGTGTTGGAAGGTTCGGAAGGACATGACCATGAAGGTGAAAATGGAGAAACACAGATGTGGACCTGCTCTATGCACCCCCAAATTATGTTGCCTGAACCAGGGGACTGCCCAATTTGCGGGATGGATTTGATCCCTGCGGAAGAAGGTGCCGGTGGCTTGACCACAGATCAGTTCACCATGACCGAAAATGCCCTGGCATTGGCCAATATCCAAACCACACAGGTTGGGGGTGCCAGGATTGAAAATAATACGCTGGTGCTTTCAGGTAAGATTATGGAAAACGAAGAATTAAACGCCGTACAGGTATCTTACTTTGCGGGAAGGATAGAAAAACTCTATGTGAATTTTACTGGAGAACAGGTAAACAGAGGACAGTTGCTGGCCACCATTTATTCCCCGGAACTGGTTTCCGCACAACAGGAATTGCTTACGGCGGCTTCTTTGCGGGAATCACAACCTGAACTTTATAAAGCGGTAAGGAACAAGCTCAAGCTTTGGAAGCTATCCGATAAACAGATTAATAGTATTGAAGAAGCGGGAAGTGTTATAGAAAATTTCCCGGTATATGCAACGGTTTCAGGAACGGTAACAGAAAAAATGGCGCAGGAAGGGGATTATATCAAACAGGGACAGCCTTTATATAAAATAGCGAACTTAAGCTCTGTATGGGCTATGTTCGATGCGTACGAAAATCAAATTTCCGGCTTAGATGAAGGCCAGGAAATTCAGATTACCACCAATTCTTACCCGGATAAAGAATTTAACGCGAAAATTTCATTTATAGATCCCGTTTTAAATACCGCTACACGAACTGTCATGATACGTGCAGAGCTTAACAATGAGAATGGAGTGTTGAAACCGGGGATGTTCGTCCAGGGGAAAGTAAAAGGGGTGAGCGGCCCAACAAACGAGATGGTAGTAATTCCGCAAAGTGCCGTGCTTTGGACCGGGGAACGTTCAGTGGTATATGTAAAGGCCAAAAATGAGGACCCTGTTTTTGAACTTCGGGAAGTAAAACTAGGCAATATGCGAGGTGACCAATATGAAATCCTTTCCGGTTTGCAGAATGGGGAACAGGTTGTTACCAACGGAACCTTTACCGTAGATGCAGCAGCGCAGTTAAAAGGAAAAAAATCTATGATGAGCCCAGAAGGGGGAACCGCCGGAGGATCAATGCCCGGGATGGATATGGGCAATAATGCGGCGAAAGAAAATAATAGCCAGGTTAAGGGCCAGGTAAGTACCGAGAAATTCCTGGAAGGCGAGGCTTATGATTTTAGGGTGGAAACACCAGATTCCTTCAGGAAACAACTTGATGCAGTGATCCACGCCTACCTGTCTCTGAAGGATGGTTTAGTTGAAGCTGATGAGAAGGCCACCTTTAAATACAGCACCCAGTTATATGAAGCACTGCAGGATATAGACGGCAGTGTTTTAAAAGGTAAAGCA
>NZ_JAPYPC010000003.1 GCF_029937855.1 Christiangramia sp. | reverse complement strand
ACAGTGGCGCGTTGCACTCGCAATGGCGAGGAAATGGAAAGACGTGGTAAACAAAAACGGAGGTGATGTAAGCCTGGTCCCCTTGCCGGAAATCGGACTGAAAGGAAATACGCATTTCCCGATGTCCGATCTTAACAATAAAGAAGTAGCGGAACATTTATCTGAATGGCTGAAACAGAAAGATCTGGATTAAGAAAAACTAAATTCTAAAAATTAAAATTATGAAAAGCATACAAAAAACACTCATTTTAATCGCAGTAATCGGATTAATGATGCCGACCTCTGCAGTTGCTCAAAATATTTTTCCAAAAGGCGAATTAGCGCCCAATGTGCCCCTGCTACCGCGCGATTGCATCGCGTGGAGTGGCCTCATATCCACCCGCGCGATTGCATCGCGTGGTTAAGTCTGGAAAAAATAAGATCTTTAGAACATGAGCCGAAATTATAAATTCCATAATCCTGAAGGTCTTTATTTTGTAAGTTTCGCGGTTGTGTATTGGCTTGATGTTTTTACTCGTAATGAGTATAAGGATATTCTGTTGCAAAGTCTTTCTTTTTGTCAAAAGGAGAAAGGAATGGAAATAGTTGCCTGGTGTATAATGACAAATCACATTCACCTGGTCTTTAGAAGTTTAAAAGGGCAGCATCCGTCGCTCCTTTTAGGAGATTTTAAACGTTTTACCAGTAAGGCATTGGTAAAAGCTATACAGAATAACCCAGGAGAAAGCCGAAGAGAATTTCTCCTGGAGCAATTTAAAAAAGCTGCTGCAAAATCATCCAATGTAAAAGAGCATCAGTTCTGGAGACATGATAATAAGCCTATTGAATTATGGAGCAATAAAGTTATTTGGGAAAAAATCAGCTATATTCATAATAATCCGGTAGAGGCGGGTTTGGTTTATAGAGCAGAAAACTATGTTTATAGCAGTGCAGGTGATTATGCAGATGAAAAAGGGCTTTTGGAGGATGTTGTTGTTTTTCAATATTACGGGTGAAAAGGGATTTGGACCATTAATAAAGATTTGGGAAAGGAGAAGGAACGCGATACAATCGCGCACCAGCTGGGGTCAATTAATAAAGATTTGGGAATTGAACGCGATACAATCGCACACCAGCGGGGTCAGACCTAAATAATAAACAGGTCGCCGATCATCTATTTGAATGGCTGAAACAGAAAGATCTGGATTAAGAAAAACTAAATTCCAAAAATTAAAATTATGAAAAACATACAAACAATATTTTTATTAATTGCAGTAATCGGATTAATCATGCCGACCTCTGCAATTGCTCAAAACATTTTCCCAAAAGGCGAATTAGCGCCTAACGTGCATCATACGGGAGATGTCTGGCTTACCCATGTTAAAGCCGCCAATGAGGTTTTTGACCATAGTATCACCGTGGCCACTTTTGCGCCCGCAGCCAAATTGGACTGGCACCTGCATCCCAAAGGTCAGCAATTGATCATTCTGGATGGTGAAGGAACTTACCAGGAACGCGGTAAGGAAATTCAAATCCTCCGAAAGGGTGAACTAGTACAATGCTCGCCGGGTGTTGAACACTGGCACGCCTCTACCCCGGGTAGCGGAGTAACCTATCTGGCCATTACCGGCGACGCCCCCACCCAATGGCTGGAGCCAATTCCGGAGGAAAAATTCATGAACATAGATGCTGACAGTATCAGGAAAGAAAACATACAGGAAGAACTGGTTCAGCTTTCCAAACAGAAATGGCAATGGATGGCCGATAAGGAGGTGGAGAAACTTGAAGATCTATTTCATGATCAGTCAAAATTTGTCCATATGAGCGGTTCCTGGAAAAAAGACAGGGAGCTGGAAATTATTGAAACCGGAAGTATCTGGTATAAAAATGCAGAGGTACATGATGTGGCGGTAGAAGTTTTTGATGACACTGCCGTTCTCTGGAACAGGATTACGCTTACCGCCCACGTACGGGGCAGCGATGTGGAAAATGAATTTACCGTAACCGAATTCTATAAAAAAGAAGGCGGCGACTGGAAATTGCTGGACCTCACCTTCAGCAGTGTCCGGGATACCCATGAAATTGAAAAATAATTTTTTCTAAAAAACGAAATCATGAAAACAGTTAAGATAAAAACATTCATTGCCGGAATATTACTGGTCTTTATCAGCGCACCGGCTTTCGCTCAGGATTCAGCAACAGAACAGGAAATAACTGAACTTTCAGAAAAGAAATGGCAGTGGATGGCCGATAAGGAAGCCGATAAACTGGCGGATCTCTTTCATGATAAGGCAAAATTCGTGCATATGGGCGGTACCTGGGGAAAAGACCGGGAAGTTGAGATCATAAGGAGTGGTGGTATTCATTATAAGAACGCCGATATCCATGAAGTGATGGTAGAGGTTCTGAATGAGAATACTGCCATTCTCTGGAACCGGATTACTCTGCTGGCGGTTGTAGGTGGCAATGAAGTATCCAATCCCTTTATGGTTACCGAAGTTTATGTAAAGGAAAATGAGAACTGGAAACTGGCAGACCTTACATTTTCAAAGTTAATGAGCAGGGATTAGAGAAATAGTTTCCTGTAGATATCAGGTTTAATATTAAAGCTTTCAAATGCAAAAAATTATTTCGCTTTTAGTCCTGTTTTTAAGCCTTACGGCATGCGGACAGAAAGAGGCTGCCGGGGATGCAGCTACAGATGATGCTCGTGTACAAACAAAGCATGGATTAGTCCGCGGATTAAGTGATGGGAAAGTTGCCAGCTTTAAAGGCATTCCCTATGCTGCTGCCCCGGTAGGAGACCTGCGGTGGCGGGAAACACAACCTGCAGCAAAATGGGAAGGAGAACTTGATGCTACCAAATTTGGCGCTGATTGTGCCCAGTTTGGTTGGGGCGGAGAACCGGGTACAATTAGCGCTAGTTCCTCCGAAGACTGTCTTTTCTTAAATATATGGAAACCATCGCACGCTACAGCAGAATCAGCTTTACCCGTGATGGTTTGGATACATGGAGGAGCATTTGTTTTTGGCAGTGGTTCAGGTCCGGAAGTCTCCGGGGAAGAATTTACTAAAAAAGATGTGATCCTGGTGACCTTTAATTATCGCCTGGGCCGGCTTGGACATTTTGCCTTCCCGGCATTGAGTCAAGAACATCCTGAAGAACATAAAGGCAGTTATGCCTATATGGATCAGATCATGGCTCTAAAATGGGTAAAAAATAACATTTCAGCATTTGGCGGAGACCCGGATAATGTGACCATTTTTGGTGAATCTGCAGGCGGGGTGTCGGTACATTCCCTCTTAACGATTCCCTTGGCTAAGGGCCTTTTTCATAAAGCGATCATACAGTCGGGAGGCGGTCGGGATGGGGTGCTTACCGGAAGGCCTATAACTGAGGAGAATGCTGATCGATACTACCCGGTTTCAGCAGAAACTATTGGAGTAAATTTTGCCAGAAAGCATAATATTGAGGGTACAAATGCAAAGGCACTAGCCGCCCTGCGTGCCCTGAGTGTCGCGGAGATTGTTGATGGTGGCCAGGAAACTGATGGCCCGGGAGGTGCGCCAATTTATTCCGGGCCTATCCTGGATGGCAGCCTGGTGGTGGAAACGGCAGAATCGGCATATAAAAAAGGAAATATGGCAGCCGTTCCCATTATCATTGGATCTAATAGCGCTGAAGTTCCGGGCGGATTTGTAAATGCAGAATCTAAAGAAGCACTTTTTAACCTCTTCGGAAAATTTAAGAAGGAGGCGAAAAAAGCTTATGATCCAAATGGAAATAAGGAACTGGAAGAAATTCTCACGATGGTCAATACCGATAAGGTTTGGGCTGAGCCAGCCAGATTTACCGCCAGGGCCTATGCTGAAAAAGATACGCCTGCCTATATTTATTTGTTTTCTTACGTACCGAAGGTGATGCAGGAGAGAATGCGCTACGGTGCTTCGCACGCTTCAGAAATTCCTTATGTATTTAATAATCTTGATGCCCGTCGTAGCATTGACACCGTAACGGCCAAAGATGAAAAAGTCGCGAAATTGATGAACACCTACTGGGCTAATTTCGCTAAAACGGGTGATCCAAATGCTGAAGGGCTACCGAAATGGCCGGTTTACAGTCCTGAAATTAATAATATCATTGAATTCAAAAATGATGCGTCGGCTGTGGGAATACCAGATCCCAAAGAAGTAAGGCTGGATGTGATTGAAAAAGCCGTAATGTCAAAAGAAATGCAATAGAATAATTAAGGTGAAAAAATATGAAACTAAATAAATTGCTATGGTGTTTTCTTTTTTTGGCTATCACTTCCTATGCTCTTGGCCAGCAAAGAAATGGTGAAAATGCTAATTCTGATCCTGATACAATGATGTTCAGGCTTTCAGAAATTGAGGTTTATCCTTCCCGGCTCGATGAATATATTACTATCTTAAAGGAAGAATCTGCGGCCTCGGTGCGTTTGGAGCCAGGAGTTATTTCCATTTTTCCGATGTTTCAAAAAGAAAATCCAACTGAAATAAGGATCCTGGAAATCTATGCCAGCAAAGAGGCTTATGAATCCCATCTTCAAACATCGCATTTTAAACACTATAAAGAAACAACGCTGAAAATGGTCAAATCTCTAAAATTAATTGATATGCAGGCAATAGATAAGGAAAGCATGTCGATGATTTTCCAAAAAATTGAGGAATAAACTTAAAATGGAAAAATGATGCTGAAAAATCTGATATTTCTAATGTTGATTCTGGCTTGCAATCCGGGCAAAAAGGATAAGGCAGAAAACAGGGAAAATTTATCCCGGGATTCCGAAAATATCCTAATCGTTTATCTCTCGCGTACAAACAATACCAAAGCGGTTGCAGAGATCATTCAGCAGAAAGTCGGTGGAAAACTGGTAGCCCTGGAAAAAGAAAATCGCTATCCAGAGAATTATCAGGAAATAGTTGCCCAGGTAGATCAGGAGAACGAGCAAGGATTTCTGCCGCCTTTGAGAACGAAAATTGAAAATCTGGAAGATTATGATATGGTGTTTATCGGCTTTCCAACCTGGGATATGCAGCTGCCCCCGCCGATGAAAACTTTTTTAGCTGAAAACGATCTGGAAAGCAAAACTCTAATTCCCTTCAATACCAATGCCGGCTATGGTTTAGGCAGCAGCATTAGGCAAATTAGAGAATTGAGTCCAAGGTCTAATATTCTCGAAGAATTTTCCGTAAAAGGAGGCCATGAAAAAGAGAGTATTTTTCTCGCCATTAAAGGTGATAGGGAAGAAAAGGTTGAGGAACTGGTTGAAGAGTGGTTACAGGAAATTGGCGTTTTGAAATAATAGCTTTAAGCTACATGATCATTACAATAAGAGAAATGATATTTCAGCGGAAGAGCTTTTTAAATTGGCCTATCGAAAGTTTATCGTAAAATTTGAAGTGAAAATCCCATAAAATTTTAGGCTGTTTGAGCTAAACGAATTTTTCAATTTTAGTTGTATTTACTAGCGAGTTCCTAAAATTTAGGAATTGAACAATAAATTTAGATAAAGTTTCGTAAGCCTAGACTTTTTTGTTTCTTTTTTGGGCGATGCAAAAAAGAAAATGAGCTTTTTGAGTAATTAATTTAATAGAAAAATATTATTTATCCCATCAAACCTTCCTTATGCTAGACAGGCTCAGTCGAGATGTTTTTGCTGACCCTTCGACTGCGCTCAGGGTGACAAAACCTTTTCATGGAGCTTAAATTCATAATCTAAAAAATATAAAATTATGAGAAAACAAGTAATAACCAAGATTCTAATCGCTTTGATGATCCTGGCGACAGGTTCAATTTCCGCTCAAAACGATTCAAAAAAATTAAGCCCTACAGATTATAGCATCGCCAAAATTTCGGCGGCGACTGCGAAAGGGGATCTGGAAACTTTAAGTGATGCTTTACATGAAGGGCTCGATAACGGACTTTCTATAAACAAGATCAAGGAAGAACTGGTACATCTGTACGCTTATTGCGGTTTTCCCCGTAGCTTAATGGCGATCAATACTCTAACCGATGTGCTTGAAAACAGAAAGGAGCGCGGAATCGAAGATGAGATTGGGGAAGAACCGAAAGATTTGACAGAGGGTGATAAATATGAAATAGGGAAGGAAGTCCTGGCGGAATTAACCGGAGTGGAAGACCGGCCAAATGCAGGTTATGCAGAAACTGTTCCCATAATAGAAGTATTTCTAAAGGAGCATCTTTTCGCCGATATTTTTAAAAGAGGCGTATTATCTTTTAAGGAAAGGGAAATTGCCACGATAAGTGCCTTGATCACCATGGGTAATCTGGCGCCGATGCTGAGGGGGCATATAGGAATTGGAATGCGACTGGGAGTGACAGAAACCCAAATTCTTCAGATCCTGGATTATATCGACACCGAAATTGACCAGGAATCGGCCCTGGAAGGAAGGGAACTTGTTGCCACTTTGATTTCCGGAGTGCCGCAAGATTCTGAAACTGATGCAGCAGATTATGATAAGAAAAAGATATTTGCCAAGGGTGAAAAGATAGATGCACCGGTATTTACAGGTACGGCCTGGTTAAACTTCCTGGTCACCGCCGATGAGGTTAACCGGAACGCCGCGGGCGTGGTCACATTTGAACCAGGCGCCAGGACTTACTGGCACCAGCATCCTAACGGACAGATCATTTTAGCGCTTTCCGGAGTAGGCTATTACCAGGAAAAGGGAGGTTCAAAAAGGATTCTTAAAAAAGGGGATGTAGTAAAATGTCCGGCAGATATTCCGCACTGGCATGGGGCCAGTCCGAATGAAGAATTTGTCCAGATTGCTATAACCAGCCGTGTTGATGGCGCCACCGAATGGATGGATGCGGTGACAGATGAACAGTACAGGGAATAGATGGCTTTAATTGAAATTCAATCTTGAACTATAAAAACACCTTAGAAAATTTTCTTATTTTTAGTAAAACGCTCAAAATTAATAAAGAATGGTCTCACTTAATGTAAATAATAAGCTAATAGAAGTTGATGTAGATCCTAATACTCCCCTACTTTGGGTTTTAAGAGACCATTTGGACCTTGTGGGGACCAAATACGGTTGTGGTGTGGCCCAATGCGGTGCCTGTGTAGTGCACCTGGATGGAGAGGCTGCTCGTTCCTGTGTAACTAAAGTTAAACGGGCGGAAGGAAAAAAAATAGTCACTATTGAAGGTTTAGCTGAAAATAATGATCATCCCATCCAACAGGCCTGGATGGAGGTAGATGTTCCTCAATGTGGGTATTGCCATAGTGGTCAGATCATGTCGGCAGCTGTGCTGTTGAGGGAAAACCCAAATCCATCCGATGAAGATATAGATATTTCAATGTCCGGTAATATTTGTCGCTGCGGTACTTATTCCAGAATCCGAAAAGCGATTCATCTCGCCGCTGAGATTAATAAAAGCAACTCCTAAATTTTTAATCATTCTTTAAACTCTTTAATACATGAAAAACAGGAAGCAATTATTGCATCTTCATAAGAATAGAAAATTTGCGGGTGTTTTATTTATTCTTACCATTGTTGCTGTTAGCATGGGAATGACCGGGAAGCAATTTAGTAAAGCTGAATATGTGAAAATTCCGCAACAGGAAAACGACAGTCTTGCTTCCGTCCAGGCCTTTAAAAAAGTATATGAAGTCTTGATGCACCCAAGGTGTATGAATTGTCATCCGGCCGGAGATATACCTTTACAGGGTGATGATAGTCATGTTCACTCTATGAAACCAAGAAGAGGGAAGGATGGAAAAGGACTGTATGCCATGAAATGTGCAAATTGCCACCAGAATACTAATACCCCCGGGAAACATGCGCCACCGGGAAATCCGGAATGGCACCTGCCGCCGGCAGATATGAAAATGGTATTTCAAGGAAGATCAGCTTCAGAACTGGCCAAACAACTGGTTGATAAGTCTAAGAACGGAAATAAATCTATTGAAGATCTTATAGAGCATGCTGAGGATACACTGGTAAAAGCCGGTTGGAATCCTGCTGAAGGACTTTCCTTACCACCATATTCCCATGAGGAATGGAAAGAAGCCTGGCTTACCTGGCTGGAGAATGGTGCTTATGCTCCTGCTGATTCTGAATGATTTTAATTCAGGAATTCTTTGTATATAATTATTTAAAATACGTGAGTCCGTTTCCATAAGAATATGAGTGCATTAGTGGCCAGTAAATTTATCCCCGGGAGAGAAGCTAAAACAATTTCTGCCTGATGCGATAGCTATATTTTTTTTGATTAGTCTGAAGTCAGTGAGGAAATATCTAGTTGAATAGGGCAGCGAAGTAGGAGGAAGTTATCTAATCCATTTATTGTCTCAACTTTTCAATATTATTAAAATAGTCTGCCATGAATTCACGAATTTTTAGTCACTTTAAATAGAATTATTAGTGCATTAGTGGCCACTGATTTATTTGTCCTTAAAAAAGTCTGTTTTAGAATCGTTTCAGAAAGTTCTTTTCCAGCATTGGAAAGCTAAAATCCGGTATGACGAAAAATAGTTTTTAAACTTCTTCCAGAATTGGATGATGATAAAATCTTTTATTCTTAGCTCTTGAATAAGCATTGGTAAATGCCGCAAAAATTGGCGGGAATGGTGGTTCACCCAATCCGGTGGGATCTTCGCCATTTTCTACAAAATGTATTTCCATGTCTTTCGGAGCCTCATCAATCCTTATCATTTTATAATTATGAAAATTACTGCTTTGGGGAACCCCTTCTTTAAAAGTTAATTTGCCAAACATTACATTCCCTAAACCATCGGTAATCGCTCCTTCGATCATATTTTTTGCTGCATCTTTATTGATAACAATTCCGCAATCTACTGCGCTATAGATCTTATCGAAAACAGGTTTTCCATTTTCTATTTTCAGGTCTACCACGTGGGCTACATAAGAATTATGACAATAATAAGCAGCTACGCCCCTGTGAACATTTATTTGTGGCGAATCCCAATGAGATTTTTGTCTTACTAATTTTAGGACTCCCATATATCGTTCTGCATCATAATCATTGTCTTTTCCTACCGGATTATTTTTGGCTTTTTCAAAAAGTTCTATCCTGAAGTCGATAGGATCCTTTCCGGCGGCAATAGCCACTTCATCTAAAAAAGCCTGCTCAGATGCCCCCATAAAATTTGATCTTGGTGCTCTAAATGCTCCAATAGTAATATTGGAATCTAATTCCCAGGCTTCAGCCAGGTAATTGTCTACTGCTCCGGCGGGAAATCTATTTTCGTGTATGGGACTTTCAGGAATTCCACCTCCTTTTATGTGGTAGGCGGTAAGATTATTATTTTTATCCAGTGCTGCACGAAATTTTAAATGATAGGCAGGGCGATATATTCCGTAGGTCATATCGGCTTCTCGAGAATAGAAAAGCTTTACCGGACTTTTGATCTTTTGTGAAATTATTGCTGCCTCTAAAAGTTCGTGAGAATATGCCCTCCTGCCAAAACCACCGCCCATACGCGTCATGATGATCTCAATATTTTCTTTATCTATTCCCAATCTTGCGGCTACCGTTTGCTCGGTGAATTGGGGTGCCTGAAGTGGGCCTGCGAGAATTGCTTTATCTTCGGTTACATCAGCAAAGAAATTGATGGGTTCCATGGCATTATGAGCCAGGAATGGAGCGGTATAGGTGCTTTCAATTACTTTGGAGGCATTTTTAAAAGCAGTTTCAGGGTCGCCGTCTTTTCGTTTAAGGGTTCCGGGTTCTTTGGAACGTTCTTCCATTTTCCTCCAATGTTCTTCAGTGTTTTCCAGGCCTGGAGGAACAATTCTTTCAGATTTATTTCCGAAGACATTCATTTTCTCAGTATAGCCTTCAAAAGCTTCCCATTCGAGGTCGAGTGCTTTTTTAGCCTGCATTACCTGCCACGTACTGTCGCCAACGACCACTGCAAGTTTATTGTAAGTAACAGTATCAAAAATATTTAATTCGTAACCTTCATTATAAACATCAATTGTGAAAATATCGGTTACTCCGGGCATGTTTCTGGCCTTGCTATCATCTATTGACTTTAATTTTAATCCGAACGCGGGTGGATGCGCGATTGTGGCGTATTTCATTCCTTCCACTTTATAATCCAGTCCGAATAAGGGTTTTCCGCTCACAAGCGCGGGAAGTTCCACATTTTTTTTTGAGGTGCTGATAATGCTGAAATTTTCAACTTTTTTCAGGTCTATGGTTTCCGGAACTTCCATTTTAGATGCAGCACCGGCCATTTCACCGTAAGTTGCAGTTTTGCCACTGGAATGTTTTAAAATACCAGCTTCTGTAGTGATTTCAGAAGCAGGAATCTTCCATGACTGGGCCGCGGCATTTATAAGCATTTGGCGAGCTGTAGCGCCGGCCATTCTTAAAGCATTCCATCCCTGGCGGATAGACTGGCTCCCGCCGGCGAATTGTCTTGTGTATAAATCGGTATTAAATGGAGCTTGTTCCACAACCACATTGCTCCAATCTATGTCCAGCTCATCTGCAATAATCATAGGCATAGATGTCTTTACATTCTGCCCAAATTCTGGATTGGGAGCCAGAATGGTTACCGTTCCGTCTTTGGCTATTTTCAGGTAGGCATTCAGCTTAAACCAATCTTCGGGAATTTGTTCCGAAGAGACTTTTTCAGAATTGGAATAAAGTAACCAGTTGAACCCGATCATTATACCGCCACCGGCCAATGCGGTGCTTTTTAAAAAAGAACGTCGGTTTATGGAGGTTTTTATTTTTGTCATAGCTTGAAAATTAATCAGGTTACTTTTATGCTGAAAAACCAAAAAATAAAGACATTGAAGTTTTTTAATTCCGTTTCAGCTATAAAATCTATACAATTTAATAAATTTTGGAACTCTCTCCAGTAGCGAATATTAATATACTTCAGGATCTGTGAAAATGGTAAGTTTTTCTGTAATATGGGTTAGAAGTACACACTAAAGAATTTTAAAATTTGTAAAGGAGAGTACCTTTTGGTTCCTTTGGAGGACCTTCAACGTTTATTAAAGTATAAACTAGTTTTCCATTTAACAGAGAGTATAGGATATTTTTCATAATTTAAAGAGCTCAAAAAATTGTATTCATTATGGCAACATTTAATATCACTATAAATGGGAAAAAACAAGCAGTAGATGCTGATCCCAGCACACCTTTACTTTGGGTTTTAAGAGATCACCTGAAATTAGTTGGCACTAAATATGGCTGTGGAATCGCCCAGTGTGGTGCCTGTACCGTGCATTTCAATGGTTCTGCTGTGAGGTCCTGCCAACTTCCCATTTCTTCTGCTGCAGATAATGAGATCACCACTATTGAAGGTTTATCTGAAAATGGTGATCATCCCGTACAGCAAGCCTGGCTGGAAATTGATGTGCCGCAATGTGGTTATTGCCAGGCGGGACAGATTATGTCTGCATCTGCTCTATTAAAACGAAATCCTAATCCCAGTGATTCAGAAATCGAAAATGCCATGAATGGTAATATTTGCCGTTGCGGGACTTACACTAGAATTAAAACGGCCATCAAAAAAGCTTCAAATTCTGAAATAGCGTAGGCTTCAGTTAAATTAAAACACTAGCAAAATGAGTAAAGTAAAAACAGGAATAGGGAGAAGATCCTTTATAAAAAGTGTTTCGGTTGCCGGAGGTGGATTGATCATTGGTTTCAACTGGCTTGCGTGCAAAAGGACTACGGAAGAAGGATCTGAAGAGATGGCTATGCAAATGCCCGATGAGTGGTTTGAGCTTAATGGATATCTGAAAATTGGAGATAACGGAATTGTAACCATCTATTCACCAAATCCCGAAATAGGCCAAAATGTAAAGACTTCCATGCCAATGATCGTAGCTGAAGAGCTGGATGTGGACTGGAACAATGTGATTGTGGAACAGGCTCCTTTGAATACCGATGTTTTTACAAGGCAGTTGGCTGGAGGAAGCCAATCTATTCGACAGGGTTGGGAATCATTGAGAACAGCCGGAGCGACGGCAAGACAAATGTTGCTTACTGCGGCAGCCAATCAGTGGGAAGTACCGGTTTCAGAACTTTCCGTAGAAAATGGAATCATTACCCATTCAGGAAGCGATAAATCCATCGGTTACGGCGAAATTGCAAAAGCCGCTGCGCAGGTAGAAGTTCCGGAAGAAGTAGAATTGAAAGACAATGATAATTTTAAGATAATTGGTACCTCTCGCAAAAACGTGGATGCCAAAAAAATAGTGACGGGTAAACCGCTTTATGGTTTAGACACCTATAGGGATGGGATGCTGATCGCTATGATTGTACAGCCACCGGCGTTCGGAATGGAATTTAAGTCGATGGATGCCGAAAAAGTGAAGGAGATGTCCGGAATTACCGATGTCTTTACGATAGATACCTATCCTGAGGATATGGAAAAGGAGTGGAGCGACGTGGCTGCATTTTCCAAACTTGTAGTGGTAGTGGGAGAATCTACCTGGCAGGTAATGCAGGCTAAAAAAGCACTGGATGTGGAGTGGGAGCTCAATCCAAAACTTACCGAACAGATTCAGATACTTGAGAAATCTGCAGGAATGGATGGTGCAAGCGGGCTGGAAAGTAGTGACCTGCATGCCTCACTGATGGCTAACGTTGGTACGAAAAAATCTGAAATAGTTAGGAAAGACGGGGAGCCGGAGAAAGCTTTTGAAAATGCTGCCCGCGTGATCGAAAGATCTTATACCTGCCCGTTCCTGGCGCACAACTGCCTGGAACCAATGAACTTTTTTGCAGATGTGACTGAGGATAAAGCTGAGCTGTATGGACCTATACAAACCCCTGAATATGCCGAGAAAAGTGTAAACAGGAGGTTGGGGATAAATCTTGAAAATATTGATATTCAAATGACGCGGATGGGTGGTGGATTTGGCCGTCGACTTTATGGTCATTTTCTGGTGGAAGCCGCTGTAATTTCCCAAAAATTGGGGAAACCTGTGAAACTGGTTTATTCCCGTGAAGATGATATGACCAATGGAGTATACCGTCCTGCCTACCATGTCACCTATCGAGCCGCTTTGGATGGCAATAATAAATTAACCGCCTTTCATGTAAATGCCGGGGGTATTCCAGAGAGTCCGTTGTTTGCTAATCGTTTTCCCGCGGGAGCAATCGAGAATTATTTAGCAGAAAGCTGGATGTTAGAGACAAATATTTCAGTGGGGGCGTGGAGAGCACCGAGATCTAATTTTATCGCTGGGGCAGAACAGTCGTTTTTAGATGAACTGGCAGAAGAGATGGGTCAGGATCCAATACAGTTCCGTCTCGATATGCTTAAACGCGCTGAAAGTGATCCGGTGGGAGAAGATAATGATTACGATGCTGCCCGTTACGCCGGAGTGCTGAAGATGGTAAGGGATAAATCTGGCTGGGAGAATGGCAATACAAATTTAAATAGGGGCGTTGCAGCTTATTATTGCCATAATTCTTATGTAGCCCAGGTACTGGATCTAACAATTAAGAATAATGAACCTGCCATAGATAAGGTGACCTGTGCAGTTGACTGCGGAATTGTAGTGAATCCTGATGCCGCTAAAAATATGGTGGAAGGTGGAACTATTGATGGTATAGGTCATGCCTTATATAGTGAGATAACTTTTGAAGAGGGTAAACCCCAACAAAATAATTTTGATGATTATAGGCTTATTAGACATAAAGAAGCTCCGAAATCCATAGACGTCCATTTTGGAAATAATGGCATAGACCCTACTGGCCTGGGTGAACCGCCTTTGCCACCAATCCAGGGTGCTTTGGCTAACGCACTATATAAGGCAACCGGAAAAAGATTCTATAAGCAACCCTTTATTAATGAATTGAAAACTCAGGAAACGGAACTTAAAACCTAAACAGTTCAATTTCAACAATGAAAACGATCAAATTTAAATGCTGGATAGAGGATGATCAGGAAAAATTTTATGGCCCCGGACCTAATGAATTGATCAAACATATTCAGAAGGAAGGATCGCTTTCTAAAGCAGCCGCACAAATGAATATGTCCTATAAAAAATCCTGGGACCTGGTGCAGCGTTTAAATCTTAAATCCAGGGAACCATTGGTTATTTTGAAAAAAGGAGGACAACATGGTGGCGGGGCAGAAGTTACTCCTTATGCTTTGAAGCTGGTGGAGGAATTTGATAAATTGCAAAGAAAAATGAGTGAAATTACAGAACAACAAATGAATTTGCTGAAAGTTCTGGAATAGGTTTTTGGATTTCCTAACTGCCAAGTGTTTAAATTGGAGAAAGTAATAAAAAAATGATATTTGCCATTTTGACCGTGACACCAAGGGAGAAATCTCTCTTCATAAAATATGATTAAATTAAAGAATCTCTCACTGGTCGGGAACAGTTAATAAGAATGTTAGTGAGGTAGGTCATTTCGGTACGTAGTGAAGCGATCCCGATAGCTGTCGGGAGAGAAATCTTTAAAACGGCGAGAAATTTCTAAATAGGCATGCTATTAAGAAATCTCCCTTCGCTCGAGATGACAAATAATATTAAAATTTAAATACCGATATATAAGTAAATATATAACGCAAGTGATATCAAAAAAGAAAATATACCTGGATTATAATGCCACAACTCCTGTAGACGAGAGAGTAGTTGAGGTTATGATTCCTTATTTCACCGAAAAATTCGGTAATGCCAGTAGCGATCATATTTTTGGATGGGAAGCCGAAGAAGATGTGGAGTTTGCCAGGGAACAGGTTGCCAAACTTGTGCATTGTAAACCCACGGAAATCACTTTTACTTCCGGAGCAACTGAAGCCGCCAATCTCGGCCTTTTCGGCTTTTGTGAAAGGAATAGATCAAAAGGGAATCATATAATCACGTGTAAGACCGAACATAAAGCGGTGCTCGATTCGATGAATGCTCTGGAAAATAAAGGATTTGAAGTGACTTATTTAAAGGTGAATCATGAGGGAAATATCGATCTTGAAGAATTAGAGAATTCTATTACTCCTGATACAATCCTGGTATGCCTGATGCTCGCCAATAATGAAACCGGGCTTATTCACCCCATGCAAAAAATCGAAAAAATCGTTCATTCAAAAGGAGTTAACTTAATGAGCGATATTACACAGGCCGTGGGTAAAATTCCGTTGAATTTAAAAGATTTGAATTTAGATCTGGCAGTTTTTTCATCCCATAAGATCTACGGGCCAAAAGGAGTAGGCGCAATATATATAAACAAGAAAAATAAAGTTGAAGTGGTTGCTCAGATTTTTGGAGGCGGACAGGAAAAAGCTCTACGCCCTGGCACTTTGAATGTGCCCGGTATCGTTGGTTTTGGAAAAGCGGCGGAAATTGCTTTTTCTGAAATGAATAATGAATCAGCAAGAATACTGAAATTAAGGAATAAACTGGAAGCCTTCTTTAAAGATGAAATTGAGAAAGTAAAGATCAATTCTGAAAATTCAAACCGACTTCCAAACACGACCAATGTCAGCTTTGAAAATATTGATGGAACTAAGCTTTTAAGAAAATTGAATATGCTTGCCATTTCCCGTGGCTCTGCATGCACTTCTAATTTCATTCATCCTTCTCACGTATTAACAGCAATGGGATTAAATGACGAAATGGCCCTGTCTTCTATTAGAATAAGCCTGGGGAGAAACACCAGTATAGATGATATTGAATTCACCTCTGGAGAAATAAAAATAGCGGTGAATAGTCTAAACCGAGTTGAAGCATGAGAGAACTTGATGCAATCATAGCAGAATATAAAAAATTGAAGGATGTCAACATTCAAAGTGTTATGGCAACGGTGGTGCATGTGGAAGGTTCTTCCTATCGCAGAGCGGGTGCCCGGATGCTGGTGGATGAATTTGGGAATATAACCGGGGCAATAAGTGGCGGCTGCCTGGAAGGCGATGCGCTTCGGAAAGCCTTATATGCGTTACATAAACAAAAAAATAAACTGGTTACATACGATACCAGTGATGAAGATGATGCAGTGATCGGTGCGCAGCTAGGTTGCAATGGCGTCATACAGGTACTTTTTGAAACATTGGATTATAAAGATGAGCTTAATCCATGCGAATTACTGAAAATGGCCATTTCTGAAAATATTCCTTTAGCAATAGTGGTTCAATTTAATCTGGATAAATCAGAAAATCAGGTCGGAACTCGAATGATCATTAATGAAAATTCAAGTTTTCATGGAAAAGGATTAGAAGAAGATTTAAAGAAAATAGTTCTGGAGCAGGTTAAAATCAGCCTTGATAATAATAAACCTCATTTTGCGAAAGTGGCTCTGAATGGGAATACTCATTATTTTTTTATCCAGAATTATCAGCCGCCGGTAAAATTAATTTTGGTGGGGGCTGGCAATGACGCGCAGATCCTGGCAATGCAGGCTGAATTGCTCGGTTGGGATGTGATCGTGACCGATGGAAGGCTAACGCATGCCAATAAAGAGCGTTTTACCAATTCCTGCCAGGTGATCGTTTCAAAGCCGGAGGAAACCCTCGAAAATATTGAAATTGATAATCGCAGCTGTTTCGTATTGATGAGCCATAATTATAATTATGATATGGCTGTCCTGAAATTACTGTTACCTGAAAAGACGATCCCCTATATAGGAATTCTGGGTCCGAAGAAAAAATATAAGCGAATGCTTGATGAGTTGAAAACTGAAGGATTTAAGCTGAAAAACGAAACCCTGAAAAAAATATACGCTCCCGTAGGTCTTGAAATTGGTGCGGAGACCCCGGCAGAGATAGGACTTTCAATTTTAGCTGAAATACAGTCGATGTTAACCGGTAAAGATGCCAGGCCGTTACGGAAAAAAGAGTCACCGATCCATGAAAAGAAAGAAAATCATTTTAAAAAAATATTATCTCATGTAGGGTGACAAAGATTGGGAACACGATATGGCGAATTTATTTTAACATCTAAATGTTAAGATCCTGCATTAAGTTCAGGAGGACGAAAAAAGAAAAAATGATCGAGAATAAGAAAATAGGCGTAATTATTCTGGCGGCAGGTTCTTCCAGCCGACTTGGACGTCCAAAACAGCTGGTGGAGTTCAAAGGTAAATTACTGCTTCAGCAGGTGATCGAAGTTGCTGATTTTTTTCAGTTTGATACTAAAATGATGGTTTTGGGAGCAAAATCTAAGGAGATTATTAATGATATCGAGCCAGGGAATTTCCGGGTGGTGATGAATGAAGAATGGGAAGAAGGAATGTCAACAAGTATTAAATCTGGCTTAGCAGCAAGCCTGAAATCGGAGAAGCATCTGGAGCATATTCTTATACTGGTGTCCGATCAGCCATTTGTGAGCAAAGAAAACATTGATAGCTTGATTAAAGTTCAGTTGGAAAACAAAGCTCCGGCTACATTTTCTAAATATTCTGGAGAATTGGGAGTGCCTGCAATCTTTTCCAAAGAATTATTTTCAGAGTTAGGGAAATTAGAAGGAGATCAGGGAGCGAAAAAACTATTAATTAATGGAGAAATCGAATATCAAACTGTAAGCTTTGAAGCAGGAAATTTTGATGTGGACACAAAAGAAGATGTGGAATTACTAAAGCAGATGGAAAAGAAATGAAAGTGAATTTAAAATATTTTGGAATGATCGCGGAATCGGTTGGAAAAACCGAGGAAGTTCTGGAACTGGGGGAAAATATTTCCCTTGAGGAGCTTAAAGCCCGGCAGGTTCAGAAACATAATATAGCAGATCCGGAATCGATTCAGCTGGCGGTAAACCAGGATCTAAATACTGAAGTAGAATTAAAAGATGACGATGAGGTGGCGTTTTTACCACCATTCGCTGGAGGATAATGAGATACGACCGACAAATAAAATTAAGTGAAGTTGGGAATTCCGGACAGGAAAAACTGCAGGATACCAGCGTGTTGATCGTTGGGGTTGGAGGACTTGGTTGTCCTGCGGCGCAATATCTGGCTGGCGCAGGTATCGGGAAGATCGGTTTGATGGATCATGATAGGGTTTCTTTGTCTAATTTACATCGTCAGATATTATTTTGTGAAGGCGATATTGGTAAATCTAAAGCTCAGGTTGCTAAAGAAAAGCTTGAACAATTGAATTCAGAGATCCGGTTAGTTGCCATTGAAGAAGCACTGACTATTGAAAATGCTGAAAGGATATTCAGCGAATACGATATCATTCTGGACGGCACCGATAATTTTGAAACTAAATATCTGATCAATGATGCTAGCATTTTAAATGAAAAACCTTGGGTTTACGCATCGATCTATAAAAATGAAGGTCAGTTATCGGTATTCAATTATCAAAACGGGCCAACGTATCGCTGCCTTTTTCCGAAGACAACCCGGCAGAATATCAGTTGTGAAGCGACCGGAGTTTTGGGAGTGACACCTGGCATATTGGGAATGCTTCAGGCTACAGAAGTTCTAAAGATCATATTGGGCGTTGGAAAAATATTTTCCGGAAAGTTAAAGATCATGAATATTCTTTCAGGTTCAGAGCAAATACTGAATATCCAGAAAAAACCGACAGAGATAGAAAAGATCAGGGAAAATGGAATAATTCCGGTGAAAATTGAATGTAGGATTAAAGATGCAGAACAGAAGTACCTCGATATCCGGGAAATTTTCGAGCAGCCGAAGATCAATTCAGAAAATGTCATTCAGATCCCGATGAGCGTTTTAGATGAACGATTATGGGAGATCCCCAAAGAGGAAGAAATACTGGTTTTCTGCCAGTCGGGAAAAAGAAGTAAAAAAGTAGTAGAGCTGTTAAGAAATGAATATGGCTTTGAGCACCTGAAAAATGTTGAAGGAGGAATAGAAACGATAATTGTTTAAATTAAAAAACCTCATGCTGAATCTACCTGAACCAAGAGAAGATATGTGCGTCACATCGAGCACTGGTGGCAGAGAGGCGCAGTCGAGATATTTTTATCGACATTTCGACTACGCGCAAGGGGGGCAAAAATTGAAATTTTGAATCAGATTTAAATGAAATATTAATGGAGACTACAAAAAGAAATTAATGGAGAAGAAAAAACCAAAAAAAGTATTTGTACAGGGCGCCATTCCGCCGGAAAAGATCGCTAATTCTATTGCGAATCACCAGTCGAAGACCAATATTGGTGCTCATAGTATCTTTTTAGGTCAGATTCGTGCAGATACAATTGATGGGAAAACTGTGAGTGCGATAGATTATTCGGCATACGAGGAAATGGCAGAAAATGCTTTCCATGAAATAAGGGAAGCGGCATTTTCGAAATTTGACATTACCTGCGCGCATATTTATCATAGTCTCGGGAAAGTGAAAGCTGGGGAATTATGCTTTTTCGTTTTCACCTCTTCGGCACATAGAAAGAATGCTATCGAGGCATGCAATTATTTTGTGGAAGAGATCAAGGCCAAAGTGCCTATTTTCGGAAAAGAGATCTTTAAAGATGAAACACACCAATGGAAAGTGAATAATTAGATGATCGAGAGTATCGAAAGCTTAGGAGTGATTGATATTTAAATTATCTGGTAGGAAGAACTAAATGGCCTACCGATAGTTTATCGTCAAATTTAAAGCGAATGAACCGTAAAATTTTAGGTTGTTCGAGCATACTAAATTTTGGATTACATCCATTCTTGATCGTGAGTTTCTAAAATTTAGATAAAGTTTCGTAAGCCTAGATTTTTTTGGTTACTTTTTTCATCAATGGAAAAAAGTAACAATTAAAACTTTATAGTCGAAAACATATATGGTAGATATCACTCATAAAATAACGACACTTAGGGAAGCGACCGCCATAGCTGTGGTGCGGACTTCCAGCGAGGAGACTATTAATGCGATAAGAGAAAATCAAGTTCCGAAGGGGAATGTGTTTGAAATGGCGAAAGCTGCCGGATTACTGGGAGTGAAAAAAACCCCGGAATTGTTACCCGATTGCCATCCATTGCCTATTGAATATACCGGCATCGATTATAAGATCAACGGCCTGGAGATTCAAATTTCGGTTACAGTGAAAACCATTTATAAGACGGGTGTCGAGGTGGAAGCCATGCACGGTGCCAGTATTGTCGCGCTAACCATGTATGATATGCTGAAGCCGATTGATAAAAATGTAGAAATTGGAACAATTGGACTTCAGAATAAAAAAGGTGGAAAATCTTCCTTTAAAATCAATTCTGAAGGACTCACTGCGAAAGTCGTGGTTTGTTCAGATACAATTTTTAAAGGTGAAGGAGAAGATAAAGCCGGAAAAGCGATTGCTTCAAAACTGAAAGATTTCGAAATCGATTCAACAATAGAAATTATTCCTGATGAAGCTGAAGAGATCAGATCAGCATTAAAAAAGGCAAGTTCAGATTTAGTTATTTTTACCGGTGGGACGGGCGTTGGACCACGTGATGTAACCCCGGAAACTATTGAATCAATGCTGGACCTGAAACTAAAAGGCGTTGAGGAACAAATGAGAAATTACGGTCAGCAGCGAATGCCGTACGCTATGCTGTCAAGATTGGTTGCAGGAATTATGAATGGGAAAATAGTGCTGGCCTTACCTGGATCTACCAAAGGAGCCGCAGAATGCATGGATGCAATATTTCCGCATGTATTGCACGTTTTTAAAGTGATAGAAGGAAAAAGACATGATTGAAGAGAAAAAGAGAATTGTAGACAATTTTGGAAGACCACATACCTACCTCAGGATTTCCCTGACAGACAGGTGCAACCTTAGATGCTTCTACTGCATGCCGGAAGAAGGGATCGAGTTGATGGAAAAATCCAGTATAATGAGTATTGAAGAGATCATTGAACTTTCGAGAACTTTTCGGGATCTGGGCGTGGATACGATTCGCCTTACCGGCGGTGAACCATTGGTGCGAAAGAACTTTGGATATCTGGTGGAAGAATTGGCGAAATTGGGGGTCAAACTAAAAATCACTACCAACGGGATTATGCTGGATAGATACCTGGAACTTTTTCAGAAAATAGGATTGAAAAAAATAAACCTTAGTTTGGATACACTGGATAAGGCCAAATCGGTTTTTATCACCAAGCGGGATTATTTTGATCGTATCTGGAAGAATATTCAGCAAGCGCTGGAAATGGATATGGAAGTAAAACTGAATATTGTACTCATCAAAAGCGTAAATGATAATGAGATCAATGATTTTATTGAGCTTACGAAACATAAAAACCTTACCGTAAAATTCATTGAATTCATGCCCTTTAAAGGCAATAAATGGGACTGGAGCAAAGGTGTGGGGAAACAGGAAATTTTAGATGCCGTTTCGAATAAGTTCGGAGATGTGGAAGAGCTGGAAAATCCAAAGCATAGCACCTCTACCAATTTTAAGGTGAAAGACCACGTGGGTAGTTTTGCCATTGTAAGCACTATTACCAACCCCTTTTGTGATGAATGTAATCGGATTCGTGTAACTGCCGATGGAAAAATGAAGAATTGCCTTTTTGCGAATTCTGAAACAGATCTGCTCACGCCGTTTAGAAATGGGGAAGAAATGGAAAATATTATCATCAATGCCATCAAAACCAAAAAATATTCTCGCGACGGCATGGATGTAAAAATGGATGCAGATCATTATGAAAACAATCGTTCAATGATTTCAATAGGAGGCTGATGGTAAGTATAGACGATGCTTTAAAGATCATCAAAGATCAATCGATTGAATTAAAGGTCGAAAATCGTAGCCTGAATGAGTGTCTGGGTTATTCAATTTCCAAAGATATTTTGGCTCCATTTGATATGCCCTCGTTCGATAATTCAGCTATGGATGGTTATGCTGTATGCGGGATTGCTACGGAATATAGAATCGTGGGCGAAATAGCTGCCGGTGATAAGAGTGAAATAAAACTGAAAAGAGGAGAAGCGGTAAGGATCTTTACCGGCGCGAAAGTTCCTGAGAACACCACTGCGGTAATGATGCAGGAAAAAACAAAAGTTGAGGGCGATAAACTTGTACTTGACGAAAAGCCAAAAGAAGGTCAGTGTATTCGTAGAAAAGGCGAAGAGTTAGAAAAAGACAGGCTTGTTTTTAAAAAAGGCTATACAATCACGCCTGCAGGAATAGGTTTAATCGGCGGATTGGGATTTGCTGAAATTGAGGTTTTTATGAAACCCGTTATTAATCTGATCACCACCGGAAACGAATTAATTGAACCCGGAAAACCAAAGAAAGAAAGTCAGATCTATGAATCTAACAGCTATGCACTGGCTTCAGCATGTGAACATTTTGGATATAAATGCCAGGCTAAAAAACAGATCGAGGATAATTTTGAAGCGATTAAATCAGGAATAGAAAAATCATTGGAGAAAACTGATGTTCTGATACTTTCCGGGGGAATTTCGGTGGGGGCTTATGACTTTGTAAAACAGGCGCTGGAAGAGAACGGAGTAGAGGAGCAGTTTTATAAAGTTTTCCAGAAACCGGGGAAACCTCTTTATTTTGGAAGAAAAGGAAATAAATTTGTCTTCGCTTTACCAGGTAACCCGGCTTCTTCGTTAAGCTGTTTTTACATATATGTATTACCATTTTTGCAGAAACTAAGCGGTTCAGTAAAATTAGGATTGGAGAGGTATTCTTTTCCCCTTGCCCATGACTTTGAGAATAAGACCAAGAGGCCTGCTTTTCTCAAGGCAAAAATTCAAAACGCTCAGGTGGAGGTTTTGGACGGCCAAAGTTCATCAATGATCAGGTCTATGGCGCTTGGAAATGCACTGGCGTTCCTGGATGCTGAAACCGCGGTTAAAAAAGGTGATCTCATAGAGTGTTTTCTAATTTCATAAAATGCCGATAGAATACCTGCCGTTTATTTTTTTTTTAATCGCCTTATTTTATAGTTCCGTTGGTTTTGGCGGCGGCTCCAGTTACCTGGCCATTTTAAGCCTGGTGCTAACCGATTTTTATGAAATCCGGTCCACTGCACTGCTCCTGAATATTTGTGTGGTTAGCATAGGAACAGTCGTTTATATAAAAAGCGGGATATTAAAAAGGAAGCTTATCTGGCCATTCTTCGTTTTCAGTATTCCCATGGCCTATTTAGGTGCCCAGTTGAAATTACCACAGGATTACTTTTTTTTGATTTTAGGAAGCGCCCTCATGCTGGCAGGAATATTTATGATTCTGAAATTCATCAAAAGCAAACTGGAATCGCAGGAATTCTCTAAGCCGAAGAAGTTTCTGCTTGGAGGAAGCATTGGCTTGCTTTCAGGAATTTCCGGGATTGGTGGTGGTATATTTTTGTCCCCGGTTTTAAATATTCTTAAATGGACTAATCCCAGAATCATTGCCTCACTGGCTTCAGTGTTTATATTGGTGAATTCTGTTGCCGGAGTTGTAGGGCTGAATGTTGCCGGAACTTTTCAAATCAATTACGATCTAATCTTTAAACTGATCCTTGCCGTAGTGCTCGGCGGAAGTATCGGTTCTTATCTTTCCCTTAAGAAATTCA
Organism: Christiangramia sp.; assembly: GCF_029937855.1. Lineage (GTDB taxonomy): Bacteria > Bacteroidota > Bacteroidia > Flavobacteriales > Flavobacteriaceae > Christiangramia. The sequence goes on along the minus strand of NZ_JAPYPC010000003.1, from coordinate 180,743 downwards.
ATCTTAAATTTCTCGGAATCTTAACGGCGATCCTTGTTTTTTATGTGGGGCTTAGGTTGATCTTTAACTATGGTTTTGGAGTTAAGATTTAGGATTATATGTAGAACTATTAGTTACGATGTAATTTTTCAGATTTAAATAAAAAAACCGACTCGTTAAAGTCGGCTTTTCTCTTGCTGTGCGGGCGAAAGGACTCGAACCTTCACACCTCGCGGCACTAGATCCTAAGTTTGCTCAAAGAAGATATCAAATGAGTTCAAACATATGTAAATAACTATAAATCAAATAAATACATTTTGTTTGTATTCATTTGTAATCAAGCAAGACCATTAAAAGTGTTACCTATGTGTTACCCAGATTTCTTATCTTAGTAAAAGTAAACGAGAAAATTATGGCAAAATTAAAGGTAGTTTTACATCCAAAAAAGACTAATGGAGAAAATATATATAGGTTGGCTTTTCGAGTTACAGCATACAGAAGAAGAAGCTATTTATATCTCGGATATAATATAGATCCAACCGACTGGAGTGAGGAAGGAGAAAGAGTGAAAAAATCTCATCCTAAATACGCCCAACTAAACAGATTAATTAGGAAAAAATTCGATCAAATTGATGATATTATTTTTGAAGCAGGATCTAATGGAAAGAAATTGACTGCCAAACAAATTTTGGATTCAGTAAGAGATAAAAGAAAGAATAATTCATTTTTTGAATTAGCCAACGAGCATGTGGACGATTTATTCAAAGCAAATAAATACAACAGGGCAATTTCAGATAGGGGTAAAGTGAGAAGAATTCTCGAATTCACAAAAGGAAGAGAATTAAGTTTTCAAGAGATAGATGAATTAATGCTTAAACGCCTCAAAACATTTCTGAAAATTCAAAAGAATATTTCTGAGCGATCTGTGATGAATTACTATGTATTTATCAGACTTCTATTTAATAGGGCCATAAGCAGGGGAGTTATCGAGCAAAACCTTTATCCTTTTGGAAGAGGTAAAATACTCATTAAATATCCTCAATCGATAAAAATAGGCCTCAATGAGGAAGAAATACTTAAAATCGAAGAGCTTTCCCTAGAAGAAAATAGTATTATTTGGCATACCCGGAATGTATTTCTTTTTTCTTTTTATCTCGCGGGGATAAGGATTACCGATGTATTGAATATGAAATGGAATGATATAGTAGAAGACCGACTTTTCTATAAAATGAGTAAAAATAATAAAATTGATTCCCTAAAATTACCTAATAAAGTTCTCACCATTTTAGAGTTCTATAGAAAAGACCAAAATTCCTATTCTGATTTCATTTTTCCAGAATTGAAGAAAGTAGGTGCTAAGGAAGTTCCGGCAAAATACGGTGCTATAAAAAGCGCTATAAAACGCTTTAATAATAATCTATCTGAAATTGCAAGGCTTGCGAAGATAAATAAGAAAATTACGAATCATATCGCCAGGCATAGTTTCGGAAATATTGCTGGAGACAAAGTTTCTCCACAAATGTTACAGAAATTATATAGGCATAGTAGTTTAAGCACAACCATGGGTTATCAAGCAAATTTCATTCACAAAAGTTCAGATGAAGCCCTAGATTCAGTTATTAATTTCTGAATCTGTTTTAATAGAAAATACAAAAACAATCATTTAACACCATTTGCTATCTTAAAAGCACTTAAAATAAATTTCAGAGTTTTAAATTGCACTATTCTTAGTTAAAATAAATTATCACTGAATAATATGTAATTATAATCGATTTTCAGTATATTTAATTGATGTTTTGTCAGTAAATGTTTTAGCTGATTTGCATCCAAATTTAGATGAATATTGAAATTGAATATATACGGGTAGGCACTCAATATTATAAACTGGTACAAATTCCGTCTATTTCCGGGCACACTAATCAAAGTTTGATTCCCTGGAATATCGAAACGATCCGCCAGGATCACGGAAAAACCTTTCTGGCGCAGATTCCAAAATATGATGGATTCACCTGTATTCCCGACCATATTAATTTTCAATCGACCTTCCATAATTTTTATAATACCTATGCTCCTTTGAGCCATACGCCGGAAGAAGGAAGTATCAAACGATCTTTAGCTTTTGTAGCGCATATATTTGGTGAACACCGGGAATTAGGATTGGATTACCTGCAGTTACTTTATACCAAGCCCACTCAAATTCTACCCATCCTTTGTTTGGTCTCCCAGGAACGCTCCACTGGAAAGAGTACGTTTCTAAAATGGCTCAAGAATATCTTCCAGGGAAATCTTACTTATCTGCTTAATGATGATTTCAGTAGTCAGTTCAATTCAGACTGGACAAACAAACTACTGATCTGCGTTGATGAAGTCTTATTTAATAAGGAAGAACTGACCGAACGAATAAAATTTCTTAGTACCACTAATTATAATAAGCTCGAAGCTAAGGGAAAGGATAAACGAGAAGCAGAATTCTTTGGCAAGTTTATTCTCTGCAGTAATAATGAAGAAAACTTCATTAAGATCGATCAGCATGAAACTCGGTTCTGGGTGCTGAAAGTACCAAAGGCACAAAAAGAGAAAACGGAATTACTGGAATCTCTCAACCAGGAAATCCCTGCATTTCTTCATTTCCTAAAAAATCGGGAAATGCAAAGCAGCAAAAAAACACGCATGTGGTTTACCGCTGAGCAAATAGAAACAAAAGCATTGCGTAAACTGGTTCATAATAATAGAAATAGGGTAGAGAAGGAGCTGGCCAGTTTACTCTTAGCTATTATGGAATCGGATGATTCTAATGAGCTAAAGTTATGTCCAGTGGATGCATTGAATGGATTGGGCAAATCCCGGATTCGAACTGATTTGACCCAGATTCGGAAAATCTTTAAAAAGGACTGGAACCTTACCAATCAACCCAACTCGAATCGCTATTTGAGATTTGTAATGTACGCTGATGGGGATATTCTTTGGAAGGAAGCCAAAGGACGCTATTTCACTATAACAAAAATGTTTTTGCAGGAGCAGTTTGAGGATGCAAAGGCAGACTAAGTACTGCTGGCTCAAACAAAAATGATGAATTGATGACAAAATGATGACGGGGAATCACCAGATTTTACTGGGGTTCCCATGCGCTGTCATCGTTTCATCATTTTCAAACTGATTTTCTGGAGGTAGGGTCGTTGGTTTTCTCTTTTTTTTGATGAATTGATGACAGAGTAAGATGAGACTAGTAATAGTAAGGCTTAATACTGTCATCATTTTGTCATCAAAGTGTCATCAAAATAAAAATGATGACAGAAATTAAGAGAATACTGATGAGATACTAAATGAAGCTAATTGGCTAGAATAAAAATGCTATTGAAATAAAAAATAGGACCGTCTTTCATCAGCTTACCTAAACAAAACCCCGTCCATGGGTGAGGGCTTTGTTTAGGTAAAACAGGAAAGAAATAATTTAAAAAAAATAAAAGTTACTTACCTACTTACCTAAATAAGGTCATCCCTTTTATGACAAGGCTTAAGACCAGGTAAGTAAAACTTGGTTCATCTTACCTAAGTTACCTAAATCTCGAAGCTTAGGTAAGACAGGTAACTAAAGGTAACTAGCATTTTTATTTGAAAAGCCTTGCTATGACAGGAAAAGGTAAGTAGGTAGCTAAAATTATAAAAAAAATGAAACTTCAAAAACTAAACTGTGAAAGAGCCCGCAATATTTGCATCGTAGAAACACTCGCAAAATTGGGGCACTTCCCCAGTAGGGAAACGGAGAAAGAAGCCTGGTTTCTGAGCCCCCTACGGTCAGAAACACAGGCCTCTTTCAAAGTATCTTTAAAAAAGAACCGATGGTATGACTTCGGAATAGGCGAAGGTGGAAATGTTATCGACCTGATATGCAAAGTATTTATTTGTAGTGTTGCCCAAGCCCTTCAATTCCTGTCTGATGAATTGCCAGTATTTTCATGCCAGGGACCCATAGAAGATACTTCTACGAATGATAGCGGTAACACCAACATAAAGGTCCAACCGATCACTAGGAGTTATTTAAAGAAGTACCTGCGATCTCGAGGTATTACTTTACAAGTAGCCAGGAATTACTGCAAAGAAGTATGGTATGAGTGTAAAGGGAATTCTTACTATGCCATTGGACTTCAAAATAAGGATGGTGGTTGGGAACTGCGCAGTCTCTATTTTAAAACTTCCAGTGCTCCTAAAACCTATACCTATCTGAAGAAGGAAAAGGATAACCTAGTAGTTTGTGAAGGGATGTTTGATCTATTATCCATCGCTGAAATGTATCCTCAGGAATTAAATGGTTCGGATATCATCGTTTTAAACTCGCTTTCTTTTTTACAACAGATTACCCGCTATTTTAACAATTATATATCAGTTGATCTCTACCTGGATAATGATCAGGCCGGGAAGAAAAACGCAGAGGAATTATTACAGTACTATCCCAACTTAAAAGACCAAAGTCATCGCTATAAAAACTATAAAGATCTCAATGAAAAACAAGCTTCTGGGCAGTGGATTTATAGTAGCCACAAATCGTTTTGAGTAGCAAAGCAAGATGTGTCATTGTCATGACAATCTTGCTTTGCGCCCGGAGGTTGCAAAGAAAAAAATATTAAAAATGAAACGGGAATACATCCAGATACGTTGCTCGATCTACGAGAAAAAGCTACTCAAAAAAAGAGCGGCCCGGGCTGGAATTTCCCTTTCAGAATATCTCCGGGCTACCGCTTTCAAACTCAATATCGTGGAACGATTAACTCCGGAACAACTGGAATGTTATCAGCTACTGATCCAGTATAAAAACAACTTTATGCGAATCAGTAATATGTTTAAAAAAAGTGATCCCCGGCTGGCTAAAAATGTTGAAGATCTAGCCGAAGAAATTAGAACACACCTTCAAAACTTTAAAAAATGATTGGTAAAGGACAGTCTATAGCAAGTACCAAGGCTGCCATCGACTATGGATGGAACCAGGAAAAAGAAGCCGAAGTAGTTCTCAAACAACATCTGGCCGGTGATACGCCAGAGCAGATAACCGATGAGTTTAAGATCATTCAATCTCAAAATGACCACTGTACTAAAAACACCCTGAGTTTTATAGTGAGTCCTACCATCAAAGACGGAAAGGAATTAAGCCACCAGGATTTGGAAAAGATTGCCCAGGGATTTATAAAGGAGATGAACCTTCAGAATCATCAGGCTATTGGTTTTGTACATAAAGACAAGGAACATACCCATATCCATATCTATGCAAATCGAATTAGCTTAAATGGAGAAACCTACAAAGATAGTTTTATCGGCAAGCGAAGTCAGATCGCAGCAGACAATGTTGCCAAACAGTTAGGTCTTACCCGGGTAAAAGAAATACAACAGCAAAAGCTGCAGGAATTAAAATGGCAGCGATTGGCCATTAGACATATCAATAACAAAGTGCTGGAGAAGCGGCCTAAATCGCTTGATGAATACATCAAGAACATGAAAGCCCGTAATGTAAAGGTCATTCCGAGTATGAATAAATCCAATCAACTGCAGGGCTTTCGATTTGAATTTCAAGGCGCCAATCTAAAAGGAAGCGAGGTACATCGGCAGATGACGGGTGGCCGGCTCATAGGAGAAATCAGTCAGAATACAAGTTATTCCAGGCTGAAGGAAATCCCTCAGAGCTTAAAGCTGTTGGATAAGACCGTACAAATCAGCTCCAATATGGCTGCTAAAATAGCAAAGGATCTGGTGAAACAGGTGATAAAAAGGGCGCTGGATACTGGAATTGGAATATGATATTAAACCTTATAAGATATGAAAAAACTAGATGAGATCATGGAATTGATGACTGATGAAATGACCGATTTTAAACTGGCCATTCTAAAGCTACAGGAGCTTTCCAGAGAAATCGAGAAAATGAGTATACCCATCAGCACTGAAGCATTGGACAAAAACCTGAACGCTTTTCTGGAAAAGCAGGAAAAAAATGATCAGTTGAAAGATGACATACTCAAAAATATTGATCAGAAACTGAAAAATGCCCGGTTGATGCCTAATTATATGCTTCTTCTATTCGGTATCTTCGGAATACTAATGTTAGGCTTATTAGGATATTTTAAATCTTCTGCCACAAAAGCAGCCGAAGAAAAATTTGAAATGTATCAAATGATGAATTCCGAAAGTGAACTATTTGAAAATTATCTTTTAGAAAATCCTGAAATCAAGAATGGATATTACCAGTGGCTGGAAGAAAATAAGTAGCATTTGTCATGACAATTTCCTTGTCGCAAATTATCCTAATTTTTACAGTAAAAGTTCCGGTAAGCCTTATAAAAAGGCAATTTTTTACAGTAAATTTTGTCGCATAAGTGGTATGCGTCTTATGCTGTTTTTACTTTAACTTACCGTGCACCGATAAAGGGACTACGAGAGTGGTGAAAACTTAGACTCGAACAGCTAATGAGTTCACTATCAACACCTAATTTGTTAAAATTGATTAAAAAAGAGATTTTTAAATCAAGCCTTTTTATATTTTGAAGCCGAATTCATACAATTTGAAGAATTCACAGACGTTATTATCGATGGAATTGGATTTATATCCGTCAAAAACGAACTAAACTATTAAATATGAAAACGTATAAAATTTTTCTAAGTACTTTCTTATTGCTGGTATTACAGTCATGCACTGATAATGAAGAATCCCTTGAAGCAGACTTAAATGCTGTTGCTTTTTCAGCAGACGCAAGTATTAGCACCTCCACCTTACCACAAAACATTTTGGATTATATCACAGATAATTATCCGGGATTGACCATTATAGAAGCTGAAATAGAAGACAATCAAAATTATGAGATCACGCTGAGCGATGATACCGAACTGGTTTTTGATTCGGAGGGTAATTTTCTTGGAGAGGATACAGACGAGGAGGACGATTTTGGCGATGAGGAAGTAGAGGTTTCAGAATTACCTCAAAATATACTGGATTTCATTGCTCAAAACTATCCCGGGGTGGCCATTGAAGAAGCCGAATTGGAAAACAATGGAAATTATGAAGTCGAATTAGAAAATGATGTTGAACTTATCTTTGATGGGGACGGCAATTTTCTGGGACAGGCGCAGGATGAGAATGATGATGACCAGGGAGAGGATGAAGACATTAATCCTGCGAATTTACCACAGATGATATTGGATTATATAGGTGAGAATTATCCTGATAATACTATTATTGAAGCTGAAGTTGAATCCGATGGTTCCTATGAGGTAACCCTGAATAATGGGGTGGAACTGGAATTTGACGCAGACGGTAATTTCCTGAATGCCGAAGATAACAACGGCGAAGACGATGATGAGGACGAAAATGACTAATAATGCTGCACGGTTTTTTAACAGGTGGACAGCCTCTTTTTCCATTCATTGCTGTTGCAATGCATAATTACAGGATTATCTTAAAGTTAAAAAACTCATTAAATGCGCCCTATGCCATTTTTATTTCCTGCCTGCCCCTCCCTTATTCGGGGCGGTAGGCAGGAACGCTTAACTTCCCGTACGCTATAAAAACAGCACAGGAACCATGCGCAAGGTTATGGCAGATATGGGGCAAGAAAAAAAATCTATTTAAATGGTATAATTCACAATAAAATAAAAAACTATAAGGAGGGTGTAATTCGAAGTCTGTCTGAGAATTTTTATACTAATACTTAAACAGATTGAAAATGACACAAGAAGAATTAAACAAGATTGGTAAAAAAGCCTTGGAACAATTCAGTAAAGGCAAGAGCTTTTTTGGAAAGGATGGTGCCTTTGCACCTATGCTTCAAAGTTTCATAGAAAAAGCCCTTGAAGCAGAAATGGAAGGCCATTTGGATAGCGATGAGCGAAACAAAGGCAACAAGCGTAATGGAAAAGACAAAAAGACCATCAAAAGCGGCATGGGGAGTTTTGAAATCGAAACCCCACAAGATAGGCAGAGCAGCTTTGAACCCGAATTGGTCAAAAAACGCCAGTCCATTCTTGCCGATAACCTCTCCGATAAGATTATTGGACTTTATGGGCTTGGTATGAGCTACCGGGATATTTGTAGTCATATAAAAGAAATGTACGATACCGAGATCTCCCACAATGTGCTTACCGAGATCACCGACCGGATCATCCCTGATGTAAAAGCCTGGCAAAACCGTCCTTTGGATCCCCTCTACTGCATCGTATGGTTGGATGCCATGCACTACAAGGTCAAGGTTGATGGAAAGATAAAACATAAAGCCCTTTACAATGTGTTGGGCATCAACAAAGACGGGTATAAGGAGGTGCTTGGGATGTATATTTCCGAGAGCGAAGGCGCCAATTTTTGGCTTCAGGTACTTACCGACCTGCAAAACCGCGGATTGGATGACATATTGATTGTCTGTACCGATAACCTCAAGGGCTTTACCGAGGCCATACTAAGTATTTTTCCAAAGACGGAGGTACAACTTTGTATTATCCACCAAATAAGGAACTTAATGAAATACGTGGCCTCCAAAGACCAAAAGGAGTTTATGGCAAATCTAAAACTGGTCTATCGTGCCACCAGCAAAGAGGTGGCAGAGGATCAACTGTTGGACCTGGAAGAAATACCCGATGGTTATCGAAAGCTGGCAAAACAACTGGGAACACCTCTCACAGTACTTTAAATACACCCAGCCCATCCGTAACTTATTTATACCACCAATGCCGTGGAAGGCTTCCACCGGCAGGTGCGCAAAATGACCAAGACCAAAGGGGCTTTCACCAACGCTATGGCACTATTGAAACTGGTCTATCTGGCCACCAAAAATATCCAAAAGAAATGGACGAGCCCACTTCAAAATTGGAGCTTGACAATCCAGCAATTATACATTAGATTTGAAGACCGGATCAAGCTCGATTTAGCGACCACTCCTTCGGGGGTACCCAAGGAGTGAAGCAGAGGACAGAGTTTAAATTACACTCCCTATATATTTTCGTCAAAACAGCAAGATCAGATATTCTAATGGACAAAGCGTAAATTAAATATTATTTTTTTAATCATTTGCCGACAATCAGCAAAAAACAAATTATTTCAAAATGACCAAAACAGTCCTATCCTTATTGATCATTTTTTTTGCAAATTTATATTCCGTTTATTCACAAAACTTAATTTCAGGTAAAGTGGTTGATAAAACAGATAATCAACCGTTGGCAGGAGCAATAGTTCAATTCCAGTCAAATAGTGCAAGTACCGTCACAGGCAAGCAGGGATATTTTGAATTGCAGAAACCGAAAAGTGAGGATGTACTCCTTATTAAATATTTAGGCTATAACGCAAGGACTATTAAAGTCAATCCTAACACCTTTAATTTAGGCGTAATTGAAATGACGCGATCCAGTACCAGCCTGGATGAGGTTCTCGTAAGTGCATCGCCCACTAATTTTAAAACAACATTTAAAGGGAGTAATTTCAGGATTAATCCTATAACCCTGAAAAATATGAATCCCATCAGTACTGAAGAAATACTTAAGATTGTGCCCGGGGTGAACATTGTGGGAGATATGGGATTGTCCAACCGCCCGAATATTAGTATTAGAGGCTCTTGGGGAAGACGTTCAAAAAAAGTACTATTAATGGAAGATGGCACCCCTTCAGCACCCGCACCTTATATCGCACCGGGCGCATATTATAATCCCGTAAGTGACCGGTTAACTGCTATTGAAGTTTACAAAGGTGCCGATATGTTGCGTTTTGGACCGAATAATATGTATGGTGCCGTAAATTACATCACCGCATTGCCACCACAAAAACCTAAACTCAGGGTAAAATTGGTAGGTGGTCAGCGAAACTATCAAACCGGACTTCTCTCCTATGGAGGTACATGGAACAACCTTGGAGCTTTGGTGGAAGGCGTTTACAAAAAATTTGGTGGGTTTACTGATAATTCTTCCGTTGAAATACTGAATTTAAATGCCAAAATATTCTCAAAACTTTCGGATAAACAATCGCTATATTTTAAAGTAAGTGGACAATATGAAGATAATCAGGCATCTTTGAGTTCACAAACACCATTTACTTTCGAAACAGATCCAACAGAAAACCCATTGGATGCCGACCAATTTACCATGAGACGTTATGGGTTGGACATTATCCATAAATGGCTACCTAAAAGTAATTTGAGTTTTACCTCAAAAATATATGCTTCCGATTTTGAGCGGGATTGGTGGCGACAGATTACTACAAAGGTTAAAGCTGAGCAAGTAAGGGATTACGTGGGGGAACAAATTTTTAACGATCGTTACGCTTATTTAAAAGGAAAAACTTTTAACGAGGAAGATTATCTCATTGTAGGCAGGATATTAAACGGTAGGGAAAGCACCACAGATAGCCGCTGGACTTATACGGTTTCAGGTTTTAAAGAAACCATGAATTATGATTGGGAAGTTTTTGGAGAAGGGCAACATTTAGAAGCAAGTATCAATTTACACCGTGAGATATTTAAAGACCGTTTTTTGGTGGCCGATAACAGCCGATGGGCAAGAAGTGGCAGAACCACAAAAGATTTATGGTATCGCCTCTGGTCAGCCAATGGTTTTATCAGAAATGAATTTAACATAGGAAGATGGGGTTTCACCCCTATTCTACGAGTGGAGCATGTAAATATGTATCGGCAGGATCTGTTTGCCGTGGCTCAAAACCCAAGTCTCAGCAGTACAGAAGAAGGTAAAGAGCCTAATATTTATACTCAGTTCCTGCCGGGTCTTACAGCAGATTATAGCATAAAAAACGGAGAATTTTATGGAAGTATTTATCAGGGAATGATTGCCCCGTCTAAGGTATTTGGCTTTTTGGTCGAGCAAAATGGTATAGTTACCAATCCACTGGCAAGACAAAGTATTAATATAGAACCAGAATTGGCCTGGAATCGGGAGATAGGTTGGAGAGGAAATTTATGGAACAATCGCATTGACGGTCAACTTACTTACTTCAATAATACGAGTCGAAATTTCTATGCAGGAGGACGAAATGAAGTATTTGAGGATTTGGGACGAATCAATGTACAGGGACTGGAAGTGGCCCTGGGTGCTGAACTTTTAAATAAAAATCAACATAAGCTCCGACTTTTTGGAAATATTAATATTATGAAGTCTGAGGTCTTAGACGGCCGATTGGTGGACAAAGATCTTTTTTCACAAGTCATACATAGCAGAGCTACTCAAAACGAATACATAGAAAAAGTAAATTCCAACCGGGATGCATTTGAAGTTTATGTTGCTGACGGCCCGAGTGGAGAAGTGCTTTTAACCGATGAAACTATTGACCAATCTGATTTTCAAAATATCACTAAAAGTGTTATAAATTTTGGAGATGATGGTTTGTCTGACGTTGAAGCACCCTACACGCCAGGATGGAATACCAGTGTTGGATTGAATTATAATTATAAAAATTTATCTGCTGGCATTAGTGGACATTTTGTAAGTGAACAATATACCGAATTTCATAATTTCGACAACGAATCAGCAGATGGGGCAATCGGGAAACTGCCTGCCTATCATTCTATAGATGCCTTTGTGAATTATAACTTTAGTATAGGTGAAAAACTCAAAATGTTGGCTTTCATCAATGGCAAAAATATTACCGATGAAATTTATCGGGCTTCCCGTTTAAACCGTGCAACATCTGGTATTTTCGGAGGTGGTTTTAGGCAAATTATTTTCGGAGTGGATATCAAAATATAAATACTTCTATAACCTGTTGAAATAATAAATAAAAATTGATTGGGATATCCCAAACCAAGCCTCCTTCTTTAGAAATGTTTCTTGATTAAGAGAAAACTACTTAGGATGAGAGGTATAAATCAGACTGCTTAAAAGCACATTCAAATGAAATATAATAAGGAGCCAATCACAATACCGTTACAAAATATGAGAGAAAAGATCGAATGCTGGATTGGACTTCAGGGAACGTTCCTATTGCGCATAAGTATTGGTCTCATATATTGCTTATTTGGAATACTAAAATTTTTCCCTAATCTAAGTCCTGCCGAAGATTTGGCTACTACAACCGTTCATACATTAACATTTGGGCTACTCTCTCCAGAGCTGTCCATGATTCTGTTGGCGTTGTGGGAGACCGCTATAGGTTTTCTTCTGCTCCTTAATATCCTTAGACCGCTTACCATTGCATTAGTACTATTGCATATAGCTGGAACTTTTACTCCTTTGCTGCTTTTTCCAGAGTTAACATTCACCCTGGTTGGCCAGTACATTCTAAAAAATATAATAATTGTTAGCTCAATGCTGGTAATTAGTACTTCCGCATTGAAGGAAAAAAAGGAAAATGAGAACCATTGCTAAGGTAATGGAAGATGGAATAGAATTTTCTTTTTATCCTACTAGAGACAAAGGAAAATTGGCTAAAGAAAATTTGAAATAGAAATAATACTTTTTTAAGATTTAGTTTATTTTGATTTATTTTATTGAAGTTTTTTTCAAATGAATGCGCTTATTGTTCTTTTCTATTTCCAATAAAGAAAAAAGAATAGGGACTTCATACCTCACATACTCTAGTTATTTGTATGTCTAAATTATTTGAATTATGGTTCTGAAACAAGACACCGGTAACCATAGGAGGGTACCTTGAAGCCAATTCTTTATTTAGTATAGAAGAAGGATTAACTAATGGGCTGCCCTTATAGTTATAGAAGATAAAAATGCAATAACAACATGTCTCGAAGAGTATAAATTTTAACATTATACCATGGAAACCGAACTTGATTCAGAAACCTGTAAATTGAGATAGCCAAAATGGCTGACACAAAGCTCTTATCGTCTTCAAGTTTTCATACTGGTTCAATTTTAAACATCCGAAAATATTTAAGCTTGAAAAGAATAAATAACAATTCGGGGATAAGAAAATTACTTACGGTTCTTAAACATTGTTTTAGTGTTTTTGCATTCTGCTCAAATTTTGGCATACTTTCCGATTTCCCCTTTAGACCTCTTCAAAAATTTATTTGAATCACTGTCTTTTCTATTACCCTAATTTCATTACAAATTAAATTTAAAATAACCCTTATTTTGTTACAATATAATTATATATTTACCCTTATTATATAACAAAATAAAATGAATTTCCAGAGACATATAACCGGTCATCTAGAGAATTGGAAGAAAAATTCCGACAAGAAGCCCTTGGTAATTAGAGGCGCAAGACAAGTAGGTAAAACTACATTAGTCCAGGACTTTGCAAAAAAATATAAGAATTCTATTTTTTTAAATTTGGAGAAGTCTGCAGATAAAAGGGTATTTGAAGAACATGATGATGTTGAAACAATTGTCGAAGCTCTGTTCCTGACCAATAATATATCTGTTCGGGATTTAAACGACACCCTTTTATTTATAGATGAAATTCAGGAGTTGCCCAAAGCTATCCAATTACTACGATATTTCTACGAGGACAAACCTCAATTGCATGTTATTGCAGCTGGTTCTTTGCTTGAGTTTGCCATAAAAGATGTAAAAAGTTTTCCCGTAGGCCGTATTGAATATTTATATCTCTACCCGTTGAATTTTGCTGAATATTTAAAAGCTTTAGAACACGAAACAGCGTTAGACCAACTAAATACTATTCCAATAAAGCCTTATGCCCATACTACTCTGATGGATCTATTTCATAGATATGCTATTATAGGTGGTATGCCAGAAGTGGTCAAAGCCGATCTAAAAACCAAAAGTTTGGCCGACCTGCCTAAAGTCTATGAAAGTATTTGGAGTACTTATAGAAACGATGTGGAAAAATACACTTCGAATGCTACAGAAAGGCGTGTAATAAAACATATCATGGAAGTAGCTCACTTATATGTAGATGAACGTATCAAATTTCAGAATTTTGGAAATTCCAACTATAGATCAAGAGAAGTTGGGGAAGCTATGCGCAATTTAGATGATGCCAAAATAATTCAGCTTATTTATCCTACTACAGATACAGAGAATCCCATAAAATCAAATTTAAAAAAGTCTCCTAGGCTTCAATTTCTGGATACGGGATTGATAAATCACGCCCTTGGAATTCAAGCGCAAATGTTGGGAATGGAAGATCTTAGCAATTCCTTTAAAGGAGCTATAATTCCACATTTAATTACTCAGGAGTTGATTTCATTGAATACCATAACAAACGCAAAACCAAATTTTTGGGTAAGGGAGAAAAACCAGGCATCTTCTGAAGTTGATTTGGTATATCCTTATGAAGATAAAGTGATTCCTATAGAAATAAAATCCGGAGCAAAAGGCACTTTAAAATCATTACATCAATTTACAATAAGGGCAAACCACCCTTATACTATAAGAATATATGGGGGTAACTTTAAAATTGAAGAAGATAAAACCCTGGACGGAACACCTTATTTATTGATGAATTTACCTTATTACCTGGGTACACAACTTCCAAAATATGTTGAATTCTTCGTGAAAAATTATGGCTTAAATCAGTAATTAGAGCAAAAGTTAACTGGCATCATATAATACTGAATCGTTCAGTTATTTAAGATATGCCGGGATGATATGCTTTTTTGTTAAACTTTAACATAAAGTGTTACCTCGGTGTTACCCACATAAAAAAAGCCGACTCGTTAAAGTCGGCTTTTCGTTTGGTGCGGGCGAGAGGACTCGAACCTCCACACATTGCTGCACTAGATCCTAAGTCTAGCGTGTCTACCAATTCCACCACGCCCGCATTTAAAGTTTCACAACACTTAGGACTCGTTGTGATTCCCTGCTTAATTACTTAAGCGGGTGCAAATATAATTATTGTTTTTAAATTTCAAATAATGTTAGACAAAAATATTAATTTTTTTTCTGAATAATTTTAACGGGATAAAATATGCGTCTTTCAGGACTTGATTCCAGTGTTCAAACAGATTATAATTTTTTTTCGATAAATTGAAAAGGTTTAGGTTGAGTTTTGGAAACAGTAAATAAAAGCTTTATAGATTTCCAATTATAACTTAGTAACTTTACGCACATTTGAAAAATAATTCATGGATTCAATAAAGAAATACTTAGATACGAATAAAGATAGATTTTTGGATGAACTGGTAGATCTGCTAAAGATCCCTTCAATTTCAGCCGATCCTGCCTATAAAGGCGATATGCTAAAAGCTGCAGAAGCGGTAAAAGAAAGTCTGCTGAAAGCAGATTGTGATATAGCAGAAGTTTCAGAAACTCCCGGTCATCCGGTAGTATATGCCGAAAAAATCATCGATAAAAACCTACCTACAGTACTGGTTTATGGACATTATGACGTGCAGCCCCCAGATCCGTTGGACCTTTGGGATTCACCACCTTTTGAACCTGTGATCAAAGAAACAAAGATCCATCCTGAAGGTGCGATATTCGCGAGAGGTTCCTGTGATGATAAAGGACAAATGTTTATGCACGTGAAAGCGATGGAATATATGACCCGAAATAATGAGCTTCCCTGTAATGTGAAGTTTATGATCGAAGGAGAAGAAGAAGTAGGGAGTGAGCATCTGGAATGGTGGATCAAAGAGAATAGAGAAAGACTTCAGAATGATGTTATTCTTATTTCAGATACCGGAATGATCTCTAAGGACACACCTTCTATAACGACAGGACTTCGCGGACTGTCTTATGTGGAAGTTGAGGTGACCGGTGCCAACCGTGACTTGCATTCAGGTCTTTATGGAGGTGCGGTGGCAAATCCATTGAATATTTTAAGCCAGATGATCGCTAAGCTCACCAATGAAAATAATCATATTACCATTCCTGGATTTTACGATAACGTGGAAAATCTCAGCGATGAAGAAAGATCTAAAATGGCTGAAGCTCCTTTTAGCTTGGAAGATTATAAGGAAAAGCTGGATATCAATGATGTTCATGGGGAAAAAGGATATTCTACTTTAGAAAGAGGTTCCATAAGGCCAACGCTGGACGTAAATGGAATGTGGGGAGGTTATATAGGTGAAGGGGCCAAGACAGTACTTCCTTCAAAAGCATATGCTAAGATTTCCATGCGACTGGTGCCAAATCAGGATTGGAAAGAGATCACAGAATTATTCAAAAAACATTTTGAAAGTCTGGCGCCAGATTCAGTAAAAGTAGAAGTGAAGCCACATCACGGGGGATATCCTTATGTTACTCCCATAGATACTATTGGTTACCAGGCGGCGAGTAAAGCTTATGAAGAAACTTTTGGTAAAACACCAATTCCGCAAAGGAGCGGTGGGAGTATACCAATTGTGTCGTTGTTTGAAAAAGAACTGGACAGCAAAATCATTTTAATGGGCTTCGGATTGGATACTGATGCGATACATTCGCCGAATGAGCACTTCGGAGTCTGGAATTACCTGAAAGGAATTGAGACAATTCCGTGGTTTTATAAGCATTTTACTGAGATGAGTAAATAGGGGAATATTTGTAAATTTAATTTGTCATTGCTTATTTTACTCTCCCAGTTATAGGTTTTCAAATTTTAAAATTCTCCAACGGCTCTGCATCGGGGCTTCCGTTTCATATCTTCTTTGAGAGAGGTCGGAACTGCTTTTTTTGCAGTTCCGGGTGAGGGAAAATAAAAAAAATCGGTTTTTGGCTGGGGAGGCCAAAATCACACCGATAATTAGCGGTACGGCGACATACCCCTACGGCTTACCTCAGGGATAGTCGGTATAAGAAATTTGAATTAAAACTAAAGTTTGATTTATACTGAAAAGTTTAAAACCTGAAGTAAATTATTTTTTAATAGAATCAAGGACTCTTTCAAGTGTCATTCCTCTGGAACCTTTGATAAGAAAATAGCAATTTTGGAAGTCGGATTCTTTTAAGTGGTTTTGTAGACTTTCCATTGACTTAAACTTAAAGATGAAATTACTACTTGTTTTTGTATTCTTGAAATTGTCTCCAAGCAAATAAACCTCCGAAAAATCACTGTTTTGAACATAGTTTGCAATCACCTGATGTTCTGTTTCAGCAGAAGTGCCTAATTCAAACATATCTCCTAGGATGGCAATTTTTTGTTTATTCGTCTTAAGCTGACTAAAATTTTCAAGTGCGGCATGCATGCTTGTGGGGTTAGCATTATAAGCATCCATGATGATCGTATTAGTTTCGGTTTCGATCATCTGAGATCGATTATTGTCTGGAGCGTAGTGCTGTATTGCATCCTGAATTTGTTTGAACTCCACCTTAAAATAAAGACCTATACATAATGCGGCTGCCATATTTTTGGCATTATAAGATCCGCTTAAGTTGCTTTTAAAGTCGGTCTTATTAAAAGTTAACTGGGCATTGGGTAAACCTGTTTTGTATTCTATGCAAACATCAGCAAGCTTGCTTTCCCCAAAGCTAAAGGTATGGCTATAATTATGATGTCTCCTTTGGATTTCATCATCGATATTAATAAAAATTAATTTATGTCTTTCTTGCAGACTTTTATAAAGTTCGGTTTTTGCTTTAATTACTCCGTCTATACTTCCGAAGCCTTCTAAGTGTGCTTTCCCGAAATTCGTGATGTAACCATAATCGGGATTAGCGATAGTACACAGGTGTTCTATTTCAAAAGGATGGTTTGCGCCCATTTCCACAATTCCAAATTCCGTTTGATTGTCCATACTTAATAAAGTAAGCGGGACTCCAATATGGTTGTTTAAATTACCCCTGGTGGCCATAGTTCTAAATTTTCTGGAAAGCACAGTATTCACTAATTCTTTCGTAGTAGTTTTGCCATTGCTCCCGGTAATCGCCAGGATAGGGATATTTAGATAATTTCGATGGAAAGTTGCTAATTTCTGAAGAGCTTCCAGAGCATTTTTTACCAGTATATAATGCTCTTCTTTTTTCGCATATTTTTTATCATCTACCACAACATAGCGGGCACCTTTTTTAAGCGCATTTTCCGCAAATTCATTCCCATTGAAGTTTGTACCCTTCAGGGCAAAAAACATACTGTCTTTTCTTATTTCTCTAGTATCTGTATTGGCGCCAGAACAAAGTAAAAATCGTTGATGTAGTCGAGCTGTATTCATAAATTAAATCTATAAAAAAAGCCCTAAACAAATTAGGGCTTTAAGTTTATTTTATGGAACTAAGCAAATTAGTTGCTTCTGGCTGTTTTATTTTTATCCAGTGATTTTGAGCCTACTCTGGACATGGCGTTTCTAAAACCAATATAATCTGTGGCCATATCCTGTGGGAAATAGCGACGCTGTGCGGGATCTAACCAATAGGCTCTGTCTCTCCAGCTACCTCCTTTATAAACCCTAACTTCATTACTTATTAACGTAGTTCTTTTTTCTTTATCGTAACCTCTTTCAGTGATTTCACCTTCTGCGCTACTATCGGCATACGTGAAATTATCATAGGTTGGGGAATTATACATTCTTTTAGCAGGATCCTCCTCTACTTCCTGGAAAGGCTGGTAATATCTACTGGAGCTTTTATCTCCATCACGGAAATCCCTTTGATCACTTTCGGTAAAATTGGTTCTCATGTAAGTATCTTCCTGAGTAACCGGCACCTGGGCAATTTCTCCAGGTAAATTTCTTGCTACAAGTTTTCCGTTGCTTAGAGTGTCATAAACTATGTCGTCTGTTCCTACAACTTTTACAGTCCCATCTTCATTGATAGCGTGTTTAGTATACACATTTCCACGATAATAATTAAAGTCATTAAATTCATCATCAACGATAGGTCTGTAAACATCAGCAACCCATTCAGCTACGTTACCGGCCATATCATAAAGGCCATAATCATTAGGTTCGTAAGTTTTAACTTCAGCGGTAATATCAGCGCCATCATCACTCCATCCGGCAATTCCGCCGTAATCTCCATCCCCCTGTTTAAAGTTGGCTAACTGATCACCCATTTTCTTAACATCACCATTTCTGGTATATTGCCCATCCCATGGATATTTTTTTCTACCACGGTAAGTGTTGTAATTTCTAATTCCCACCAATCCAAGTGCCGCGTACTCCCATTCTGCTTCTGTTGGAAGTCTGTATTCTGGATATATAAGACCGCTTTCTCGCCCTGGGTATACTTTCTTAACCGGGTTTCCAGCCTCATTAGTTTCACTTAATCTGTCTTGCGACTCATCTCCACCCTGACTAATTTCGGTGTTGCCTCCATAAGCTTTGCTTGGCGTGTGGATATAGGTTTCGGTGTTAAAAGTGGAAGACGCATCTACGTCTGTTAAGTGTGCACTTTCTTTAATGAAGCCTTCATCTTCTAAACGATATTCATTCACTCGGTCGGTTCTCCATTTACTGAATTCCACAGCTTGTATCCAACTAACTCCAACCACAGGATATTCAGCATAAGCAGGGTGACGTAGGTAATTAGTTACCATAGTCTCGTTATAACCCAGGCGGTTTCTCCAAACCAACGTATCTGGGAGAGCTCCATTATATATATTCTTGTAATTTTCTTCGCTAGGCGGGAAGACACGTCTTAACCAATCCAGATACTCGAGGTACATTTTATTGGTGACCTCGGTTTCGTCCATATAGAACGACTGTACATGCTGTTGCGTTGGGGTGTTGTTCCAGTCGTGCATAGGATCATCCTGAACACGTCCCATAGTGTAAGTTCCTCCTTCTACAAATACTAATCCGGGAGCAGCTTCCTGCTCTTTATAATCAGAATTATACTGAAAGCCACCTTCGTCAGAATTAATGTCCCAACCGGTAGCGCGAGAGGTATTTTTGTAATTGTTGGATTTATTACAGCTTAGTAAGCTAACGCCACAAATTACAGCAATAACGGCTTTTAAAGCTACATTCAATTTCATAGTATTCCCTTCTTTATGATAGAAATTTAGGCTTCGCAATATACTAATTAACGATAAATGTACAAGATTATTTTGTTAATTCTGAAAGAGTCGAAAATTCATAACTCTCTGATATTGTGATCACCCAAGATCAATTTATATTCGGTTTAAAATTAGGTTTTTAGGTTCCCCAACTGCGGGATCTATAAAACGTAATTATTACTGGAAAAATTATATGCATTTTTAAATTTTTATCGAATTTAATGTTCTCTTTATTATGTCCTGCAATAAATTCCATTAATTTGAGTTATATTCATTAACCCCTAACGAAATCACTGCTATAGATTTATTGAGATTCTACTGAATGGGAAAGCATTTTTTTTTCGAGGTTCTTTCTTAACAGGATTATTACTATATATTTGTGTATCATTAACTACTATAATGAAAAAAATTACATTCTTTTTGATCGTTGCCATTTTGTTCACCAATCTTTCAATCTTTGGGCAGGGAAATGATAGGGACAGAGTAATAACCACAGCCGTTCCTTTTCTATTGGTAGCTGCAGATGCACGTGCGGCCGGATTGGGGGACCAGGGGGTGGCAACTTCTCCAGACGTTTTTTCCCAACAATGGAATCCCGCAAAATATGCTTTCGCTACAAGCGAAAATGGGGTGGCGGTTTCCTACACTCCTTATTTGAGCGAAATAGTAAATGATATTTTTCTTGGAAGTCTTAATTATTTCCACAAGATAGATGATCGAAGTGCTGTTGCCGGAAGTTTAAGATATTTTAGTCTCGGGTCTATAGAGACGCGTCAGGGATTTGAAGATCTTCCGCTTTTGGTGAATCCAAATGAACTTACTTTTGATGTATCTTATGCTTTAAAGCTTAATGAAACTTTCTCTATGGCCGTAGCCGGAAGGTACTTAAGGTCTGATCTCGGACTTCAGGACAATGAGGATCTGGGTGCTGCTTCTACTTTTGGGGTAGATGTCGCTGCATATTATGAAGGGGAACAGCTCACTCTAAGTAGTTTTGATGCAAAATGGCGATTAGGTGCTGCAATATCCAATATTGGTCCTAAGATGAAATATGATGATGCAGGACAGGAAAACTTTATTCCTACCAATCTTAAATTAGGTGCCGGTTTCGATTTTATTTTTGATGCTGATAATCGTTTAGGGACCTATGTTGAATTTAATAAGCTTTTGGTTCCTACCCCTCAGGATTTTGATGATGATGGTGATATAGATGCTGAAGATGATGAGGAATATAATACAATAGGTTCTATAGACGGTATATTTAAGTCTTTTGGAGATGCGCCTGACGGTTTTTCTGAAGAGCTGAAAGAAATCACTCTCGCCCTGGGAGCCGAATACTGGTATAGGGAAAAATTCGCTTTAAGGGCAGGATATTTCAATGAGAGTGAAGATAAAGGTTTTAGAAAATTTTTCTCCCTGGGTGCAGGTTTTGCTTATGAAAATATCATTATAGATGCTTCTTATTTATTTTCAACTTCTTCCGTGCCCAGCCCGTTAGAAGGTACCTTAAGGTTTGGGTTAAGCTTTAACTTTGGGGATAGCTACAATAACTAAAACTGAATTCTTAAATCTGTCTTGTCATTACGGTTTAGCCTGGTGATTTCTTTTACCTTGTATTTTTCAATAATTATATATGAAACCACTTACCATTACTTCACGTTTAGAAGTTTATGAATCTATAGATGAAATTTCCCATGATATTCAGGATTTAATGAAAAAAGCCGTGGAGGTTCGGGAAAATGCCTATGCCCCTTACTCCAGGTTTAAAGTTGGAGCAGCAATTCTTTTGGAAAACGGGGAAGTGGTCGTGGGAAGCAATCAGGAGAATGCTTCTTACCCCTCGGGTCTTTGTGCTGAAAGGACCGCTGTTTATGCCGCTGGAGCCCAACATCCAAATATTCGAATATTAAAAATTGCAATAACTGCAAGATCATTAAAACATAAAGTTGTTTCGCCCGTACCACCTTGTGGTGCATGTAGGCAGGCTTTAGCAGAATATGAAGTAAAACAGGAAGAGCCTATAGAATTGTATTTTATGGGCGAAACAGGAAAAGTGGTGAAGGCTGAATCTATAAAGGATCTGTTGCCTTTAGCTTTTGACAATTCGTGTCTATAAGGTTTTCGTGATTTTTTGCAGTAAAACTGTTTTCGTTTCTTAGCGAAAATAGTATTTTTGTTACCCGCTTGGCAAAACCAATCTGTCTGGCCTTTAAATATAAATTTTTAGATGAAGAAAATTACAAAAGCCACATACTTAAAGTGGTACGAGGATATGTTGTTTTGGCGCAAATTCGAAGATAAGCTTGCGCAGGTTTATATACAACAGAAAGTTAGAGGGTTTTTACATTTATATAATGGGCAGGAAGCCATATTGGCCGGAGCACTTCATGCAATGGATCTGGAGAAAGACCGCATGATCACGGCTTATCGTAACCACGTTCAGCCAATTGGGATGGGAGTAGACCCAAAACGAGTGATGGCAGAATTGTATGGTAAGAAAACAGGGACTTCTATGGGACTGGGTGGTTCCATGCATATTTTTGCCAAGGAGCAGAGGTTTTATGGAGGTCACGGTATCGTAGGAGGGCAAATTCCTCTGGGAGCTGGACTTGCATTCGCAGATAAATACCACAAGAGGGATAATGTTACCTTGACTTTTATGGGTGACGGAGCTGTTAGACAGGGTTCCCTTCATGAAACTTTGAACATGGCCGTAAACTGGAATCTTCCGGTTGTTTTTTGTGTTGAGAATAATGGTTATGCTATGGGTACTTCTGTAGCCCGTACTTCAAAAGATACTGAGATATGGAAGCTAGGGAATGGTTATGAAATGCCTTGTGGTCCTGTAGATGCCATGGATCCTGTAAAAGTTGCTGAAGCATTGGATGAAGCGATCACCAGGGCAAGAAAAGGAAACGGGCCAACTTTCCTTGAGTTAAAAACATACCGTTATAGAGGTCACTCTATGAGTGATGCTCAGAAATACCGTACTAAAGATGAGGTTGCAGAGTATCAAAAACTGGATCCTATCACTAAAGTTCGGGATATCATTAAGGAGAAAAAATACGCCTCAGATAAAGAAATTAAAGAGATAGATAAACGCGTTAAGGAAAGAGTTTCAGAATGTGAAAAATTCGCAGATGAATCTGATTTTCCAGATACCAATATTATGTATGACGTTGTTTATGAACAGGAGAATTATCCATTTCTAGCACATAAATTAGATTAAACTATGGCAGAAGTTATCAAAATGCCGCGCCTGAGCGATACCATGGAAGAAGGTACCGTTGCCAAGTGGCTGAAAAAAAAGGGAGATAAAGTAGAAGAAGGTGATATCCTGGCTGAAATCGAAACAGATAAGGCCACAATGGAGTTCGAATCTTTCTATGAAGGTACGCTGCTTCATATTGGAGTTGAGGAGGGGGATGGAGCCCCGGTGGACGAACTGCTAGCCATAATTGGTGATGAAGGAGAAGATATTTCTGATCTTATCAATGGAGGTGGAAGTGATGATGCGGACGATAAAAAGAACAAAAAGAAAAAAGATAAATCTGATGATTCTGAAAATGAAGAATCAAAAGACGATTCAGATAAAGAAGGTGATTCGAAAGAAAAATCACAGTCTGAAGATGATAGCAACGAGACCTCAGGTATACCTGAAGGTGTTGAGATCATAAATATGCCTCGTTTAAGTGATACCATGGAAGAAGGCACCGTCGCTGCATGGCTTAAACAGGAAGGAGATAAAGTAGAAGAAGGGGATATCCTGGCTGAGATCGAGACCGATAAGGCTACTATGGAATTTGAATCTTTTTACGAGGGAACGCTGCTGAAAATTGGTATTCAGGAAGGTGAATCTGCAAAAGTGGATAGCCTGCTGGCCATTATAGGCCCTGAAGGAACCGATGTTTCCAAAATTGATACTTCGGGAGGTACTAAAAAGAAAGCTACTTCTTCAGATAAGAAACAGGAAGCTACAGATACTTCTAAAGATTCAGAAAAACAGGATAAAGAAGAGAAAGAAGCTTCAGGTCCGGCTCAGGGCAAAGACGGCAAAAGAATATTTGCTTCGCCTTTAGCTAAAAAGATGGCGGAAGATAAAGGTATTGATCTTGCTGATGTTAGCGGGTCAGGAGAAAATGGCAGAATTGTAAAGAAAGATATAGAGAACTTTAAAGGAACTGATAAAAAAGCTGGAGCTGAAGCAAAAGCTGATTCCGCTGAAAAAACAACGGCAGCAGCTCAGCCTTATACTCCGGCAGGAGAAGAAAGTTTTGAAGATCGTAAGAATTCTCAAATGCGTAAGGTAATTGCCAAGCGTCTTGGGGAGTCTAAATTCACCGCTCCGCATTATTATTTAACTATCGAGGTTGATATGGCTAATGCGATGGCTTCCAGAAAACATATTAATGAAATGCCAGATGTAAAGGTGTCTTTCAACGATATGGTGATCAAAGCGTCTGCAATGGCTCTTAGAAAACATCCGCAGGTGAACAGCCAGTGGACAGGTGATAATACTAAGATCGCCAAACATATTCATATGGGAGTGGCGGTTGCTGTTGAAGAAGGGCTGGTGGTGCCGGTTTTGAAATTTGCAGATCAAATGTCACTGACTCAAATTGGTGGAAATGTGAAGGATCTTGCTGGTAAAGCAAGAAATAAGAAAATTCAACCGTCAGAGATGGAAGGGAGCACCTTTACCGTTTCTAATCTTGGAATGTTTGGGATTGTAGAATTCACCAGTATTATAAATCAGCCTAATTCAGCGATACTTTCCGTAGGAACTATTGTAGAGAAGCCGGTGGTTAGAAATGGTGAGATTGTTGTTGGAAATACGATGAAGTTAACACTTGCCTGTGATCACCGTACCGTAGATGGAGCAACAGGGGCTGCTTTCTTACAGACCTTAAAGACTTATATGGAGAATCCGGTAACGATGCTGGCTTAATTCAAAAGCTTAATAAACTATCATAATCCCGCCTAATCGCGGGATTTTTTTATCTTTAGCATTATGAGAAAAAATAGATTATTCAATAGGTTCAACGCAATGTTTCTTGTGTTTTTCACAACCCTGGCCTGTACAGGTCAGACTGATAAGAATCCTGATATTGTAAAAGCTGAGGTTTCCAAAAATGAAGTTCAGGATGATTTAAAGTATTTGTCATCAGATGAATTAATGGGAAGGAAAACAGGTACTAAAGGAATTGAAGATGCTGCTGTTTTTATTGAAAATAAGTTTAAAGATTTTGGGGTAGAACCATATTTTGAAACCTACAGGGATAATTTCATGATAAATGATATCCAGGGTTTTAATATCGTGGGATATGTAGAAGGGAACGATCCGGAATTGAAAGATGAATTTATAATTATTGGTGCACATTATGACCATATTGGCACAGGGAAAGAAGTAGAAGAGGATACTATCGCCAATGGAGCCAATGATAATGCGGCAGGAACTGTAGGAGTGATACAATTGGCTAAACATTTTGCTAATTCTGAAAATAAAAGAAGCATTTTATTTGCCCTTTTTTCAGGAGAAGAAATGGGGCTAAAAGGTTCAAAGCATCTTGCTGAAAAATTGAAAGAAGAAGGCCTCGACCTGTATGTGATGTTCAACCTGGAAATGATTGGTGTTCCCATGAAAGCCAAAGATTACCGGGCTTATTTAACCGGATTCGAAAAATCGAATCTCGCTGAAAAATTCAATGAATATTCTGAAGGAGAGCAAATTCTGGGATTCCTGCCCCAGGCGCAGCAAATGAGCCTTTTCAGGAGAAGCGATAATTATCCGTTTTTTGAAGTATTTAATGTGCCCTCCCAAACCGTAAGTACCTTTGATTTTTCAAATTATCCATATTATCATCATGTAGATGATGAATCTGAATTTCTTAATGCTGAGTTCATGGCATCACTAATAGAAGATCTTATTCCAGGTTTGAGAAAAATGGCAAATACCGGAGACAAGGAAATTAAAATGACTAATGAATGAAGAATGTAGTAATTACCGGAACTAGCAGAGGTATAGGTTTCGAGCTGGTTTCTTTCTTATCTAAAATGGGACATCAGGTTCTCGCACTTTCCAGAAATGAAAAGCCGGTTAAAGATTTGGGTCTTGAGAATGTACATGCATTTTCTTTTGATATTACAAAAGAAGATAGTTTGCTAAAGGCTGAAAGCTACATTACTAAAAACTGGAATTCTAAAGTAGATATTCTTATAAATAATGCAGGTGCTCTTTTGAACAAGCCCTTCAAAGATTCTAATTATGAGGATTTTACTACAGTTTATAAAGTAAACGTTTTTGGAGTAGCTGAAGTAACCAGAAAATTACTTCCTTTTATGAATGATAAGTCGCATGTATTAAATATTAGTAGTATGGGTGGAATTCAGGGAAGTATAAAATTTTCTGGCCTGGCAGCGTATAGTTCCAGTAAAGGAGCTTTACTTACACTAACTGAATTGCTTGCGGAAGAATATAAGGAAAACGGTCCTTCATTTAACGCATTGGCACTGGGAGCAGTTCAAACTGAAATGTTGGAAGAAGCTTTTCCTGGATATAAAGCTCCGGTGAGCGCAGAAGAAATGGCACATTACATAGCAGATTTCAGTCTGAATGGACAAAAGTTCTACAACGGTAAAATAATGCAGGTGTCTAATAGTACGCCCTAATAGATGAGAGATATTCTCGCTAAATACTTGCCAGTAAATGCGGTAGAACCCGTATCAGAATTGATAAAAATGAACGGCGTTCATTTGAAAATAGTCAATGAACGGATTACCAGGCATGGGGATTATCGCCGAATGCCAGATGGAGCACAGCAAATCACTATCAATGCAAATTTGAATAAATACAGATTCTTGATAACAACTATTCATGAGGTAGCCCATTTGATAGCATTTGAAAAATACGGTCGGGGAATAAAACCTCATGGCCTGGAGTGGAAGCATTGTTTCAGAAGCTTAATGTTACCATTTATTAGGCCCGAAATTTTCCCCAATTCTTTGTTGCCGGTAATAGCGAATCATTTTAGAAATCCCAAAGCCAGTAGTGATACAGATGCGGGACTCTCTGTTGCTCTCAAAAGCTTTGATCCGGAGAACGATAAAAGCTATATTTTTGAAATTCCTTTTGGCAGTGTTTTTAAAATACACAATGGAAAGACTTTTAAAAAAGTAAGAAAGAAAATAAAGCGCTATGAATGCTTGGAGGTGGAGACAGGAAGAATTTATTTATTTCAGCCCAATGCTGAAGTACATTTAATTAAGGTTTAAATTATTATGACGGGTACAAAAAAAGATAATTATTATGCGATCCTGATGGCAGGTGGTATTGGTTCTCGATTTTGGCCGGCTAGCAAGGCATCAAATCCTAAACAGTTTATAGATATATTGGGCGTTGGGGAGACGTTATTTCAGGCTACTTTTAGAAGGCTTTCAAAATTGATTCCCATGGAAAATATTTATGTACTTACCAATAAAAAGTATGTAGATATTATTAGGGATCAGGTGCCACAGATTAAAGAAGAACAGGTAGTCGCTGAGCCTGAAATGAGGAATACTGCTCCAAGTATATTATTAGGAGCTTTAAAAATTTACGATAAGAACCCAAAGGCATTAACCGTCGTAGCGCCTAGCGATCATTGGATCAAGGAAGAAGATAAATTTCTTGAGGCTATCCAGGAAGCTTTTAATAATGTAGAGCATAATGATAAGTTGGTAACGCTTGGGATAGAGCCGGCTTATCCAAATACCGGTTATGGTTATATAAAATATGATAAGGAAGATCAGGAAAGCCTGAAGAAAGTAGATGCTTTTATAGAAAAACCGAGTGAAAAAAAAGCGAAACAATTTATCGAAGCCGGCAATTATGCCTGGAATGCCGGGATATTTATTTGGAGTGCGAAATTCATCATTGAAAGTTTTAAAAAATATCTTCCCGATACTTTTCATGTTTTAGATAAGGGAAAGAAAAAATGGAATACTCCGGAAGAAGAAAAATTTATTGAAGCGAACTATTCAAAAACCTCCAATATTTCTATTGATTACGCCATCCTGGAAAAATCTGACGCTGTGTTTGTGATTCCGGTTAGCTTTAATTGGAGTGATCTTGGAACCTGGTCTTCGGTTCAAGCGGAACTACCTTCAGATGAAGAAAATAATACAACTATAAATTGCAGATTCTTAGCAGAAAACTCAGAGAATAATATTGTCTCTACAATTGATAAAAAGATTGTAGTTTTAAAGGGACTTTCAGATTATATAGTTGTGGAGGATAAGGATATCCTGATGATCGTTCCAAAATCTGAAGAACAGCAAATAAAGCAATTAAGGGAAAAGGTAATGAAAGATTTTGGGGAAGACCTAGGTTAATAAATGGCAGATACTAAAATTACAGATGGCGAATCAAAGAATTCCTCAGGTGAAAACCTAAGGGAAGATGCCAAAGAGATTCATAAGAAAGCAAGAACATTTTTTAGTAGGCTGCTGGACATTCGCGAAGATACCGATAGAGAATCTACAGTAGAAGCTGTACAGAAAGATATTTCCTTTAAGGGCCATAATGCCTGGATCCTTATATTTTCAATTTTTGTCGCTTCCATTGGGTTAAATGTAAGTAGTACCGCGGTGGTGATTGGAGCCATGCTTATTTCTCCCTTAATGGGACCTATTGTAGGGATTGGAATGGCTGTAGCTATCAATGACGTAGATACTTTAAGGCGTTCTTTTGTGAACCTTGGGATTATGGTGGGTCTAAGTGTGCTTACCGCTAGCATTTACTTTTTTATATCGCCGGTTAAAAATGAAACACCAGAGCTGGTAGCCAGAACATATCCTACAATTCTGGATGTACTGGTAGCTATTTTTGGCGGACTGGCCCTCATTGTCGCTAAGACTAAAAAAGGAACTATAGCCAGCGTAATCTTAGGGGTTGCGATCGCCACAGCTCTTATGCCACCATTATGTACGGTAGGCTATGGTATAGCAAATGCAAAATGGGAATATGCTCTTGGAGCGCTCTACTTGTTTTCTATCAATGCGGTATTTATCGCCCTTTCCACCTTTGTAGTGTCAAAACTGCTGGGTTTTCCGTTGGTAAGGTATGCCAATAGTAAAAGAAGGAGGAGGACCGCTCAAATTGCATCCACAGTGGCTATTATAGTAATGATCCCCAGTGTGGTTCTGTTCGTGAAATTATTAAGAGAACAGGTTTTTCAAAGCAAGGCAGCAGAATTTATTGAAAATACTGTTAGGTATTCCGGCACTGAAGTTTTAAAAGCAACCAGTGATTATGCGGCTAAGACTATTGATGTGTATATGATAGGTAATTCTGTACCAGTTGCAACCATTACTACCTGGCAGGAGCGACTGGGGGAAATAGAAGCTCTTAAAGAAAGTCAGCTTGTAATCCATCAGGGAAATGATCAGAGCCAGGATATTAATGAACTTTCAACAGTAGTTAGAAGCGGGATTCTCGAGGATCTCTATGTTAAGAATCAGGAAGTACTTCAGAATAAAGATCGCAGAATTCAATTATTAGAATCGGAACTTTCGAAATATCGAGGCGATAAATTTTCTTTTGTTAATTTGAGTAAGGAGGCTAAGATCAATTATGAGAATATTGAAGAAATTGGATATTCTAATCTTATAACCACCAATTTTCAGAAAACAGATACCGTTCCAACCTTCACGGTGATTTGGAATGATAAGATAAATGCCAGGCAGTTGGCTACAGAACAAGACAAATTCGCCGACTGGATGCGGGTACGTTTAGAGCTTGATACACTCGCGATAAAGAATGTGAGATAATTAAAGGCCTTTGAGCTGTGCCTCGCGCACCTTCTGAAAAAGATTGGAAGAATACACAAAATTGGTAACCGTCTCATCGTCTGTCTGGAAAATTTCATCTTTGGTGCCTTTCCAGGCCAATTTTCCATCTTTTAGAAAAGCGATACGTTCCCCAATTTCTAAGACTGAATTCATATCGTGCGTGATGAGAACGGTGGTAATATCATTCTCATGCGTAATTTCCTGGATAAGATTATCAATTACCGTAGCCGTTTGAGGGTCAAGTCCTGAATTTGGCTCATCACAAAAAAGATATTTAGGTTTGTTTACGATTGCTCTGGCGATCGCAACCCTTTTTTGCATCCCCCCACTAATCTCTGAAGGCATTTTGTCGCCCGTGCCGTCGAGATTTACACGCTCCAGTACTTCATGAACCCTGGAGAGCATTTCTTTTTTTCTCTGCTTTGTAAACATTCTTAGGGGGAACATTACGTTCTCTTCCACTGTCATGGAGTCGAATAAAGCACCTCCCTGAAAAAGCATTCCTATTTCAGTCCTTAATTCCCGCTGTTCTTCATCTGAAAAACTGGAGTAAGGTTTGCCATCGTATTCAATGGTTCCTTTATCAGCTTTAAATAGCCCGAGCATACATTTTAAAAAGACACTTTTTCCTGAGCCAGACTGACCAATAATTAAGTTTGTTTTCCCTCTTTCAAACGTATAGGAAATCCCGCGAAGTACTTCCTGATTATTGAATCCTTTGTATAAATTTTTTACCTGTATCATTTGCTAACTTAATAAGAGTTGTGTAACCACATAATTTGTTACAATTAGAACTACACTGGTCCATACGAAAGACGTGGTAGAGGCTTCCCCAACTTCCAGAGCTCCACCTTTCATATAATAACCATGATAAGCTGGTACAGTTGCTAAAATGATGGCAAAGAGAAATGTTTTTATAAATGCGTACGTAAGATGAAAACCGTTAAAATCGTCCTGAAGTCCCGTTATAAATTCATCTGATGGGACAAAATTTCCAAGCACTGCAGCACAATAAGCTCCTACTATTCCAAGGAACATCGAAATTGCAATTACAAATGGATATGTTAACATTGCGATGATCTTGGGAAAGATGAGATAATTTTTGGAGTTGATACCCATTACTTCCAGCGCGTCAATTTGTTCAGTAACTCTCATAGATCCAATACTGGAAGTAATAAAAGATCCTACTTTACCGGCCATAATAATGGAAATGAAAGTAGGGGCAAATTCTAATATTACAGACTGCCTTGCGGCATAAGCTACCAATGATTTAGGAATAAGCGGGTTGTTTAGGTTCAGTGCGGTTTGAATTGCTACTACCGCTCCAATAAAAAATGATAGAAATGCGACAATCCCCAGGGAACCCATAATAAGTTCATTTATCTCCTTTAGAATAAGATTTCTGAGAACCGAACCTTTGGTCATTCGGCCAAAAACTCCTTTAAGCATTAAAAAGTATTCCCCAATGGAGTGCAGGTAGGTCATTAATTCAATTTTGAAAAGCTAAAATACTAAAATTTCGTTCTAAAGTATTTAAGGCTTAATTAAACTTTAGCGTTTCAAGTTTAGTATTTTTGGAATCCATTTAAAAATTTAACCTAATGAAACGGTATTTATTGGTATTTATATTAGTGCTTGCCTTCTCACCGATCAAGGCGCAAATTGTAAATGAAAAACCAAAATTGGTAGTAGGAATTGTCGTAGACCAGATGAGGTATGATTACTTAACCCGATTTTGGAACCGGTTTGGAGATGAAGGATTCAAAAGACTTGTGAATAACGGGTATAATTTTAAGAATAACCATTTCAACTATGTGCCTACCTATACTGGTCCCGGTCATGCTTCGGTTTTTACCGGTACTACTCCCGAATATCATGGAATTATAGGTAATGGCTGGTTTGATAAATTTAAGGATACTTCGGTTTATTGTGTAGGAGATGAAAATGTGGAGCCAGTTGGAACCACCAATGATGCTGGTAAAATGTCTCCGCATAGAATGAAGACAACTACCTTTGGAGATGAAAACCGGCTACACACCCAAATGAAGGGGAAAACTATTGGTATTGCTTTGAAAGATCGGGGAGCAATTTTGCCAGCCGGTCATACTGCAAATGCAGCTTATTGGTTCCACGGAAGGGATGAGGCAAGATGGATCACTAGTTCTTTTTATAAGACAGAATTACCAGACTGGGTGAAAGACTTCAATAGATCTGGCAAGGCAAAAGAGTATTTAAAAACATGGAATACTCTGGAAGATATTGATACTTATTCTGAAAGTGGAGTAGATGAGAACAACTTTGAATTTGGATATCAGGGAAAAGAAACCGCCACATTTCCTTATGATCTGGAAGCTCTGGCTTCTGAAAATGGAGAATATGAATTAATAAAAGCAACACCTTTTGGCAATGACCTTACGGCGGAATTTGCAAAAGCCGCGATCAAAGGTGAAAACCTGGGTCAGGATAAATTTACTGATGTGCTTACACTTAGTTTCTCCAGCACCGATTATGTAGGTCATAATTTTGGAGTGAATTCAAAAGAAATTCAGGATACTTATATGAGGCTGGATCTGGCTTTGGCAGATCTCCTGAACTATCTTGATCAAAATGTTGGAGAGGGTGAATATACGGTCTTTTTAACTGCAGATCATGGAGGAGTAGATGTCCCTGCCTATTTAAATACCCGTAAAATTCCTTCAGGATATTATGATGATATAGAAGGAAATAAAAGATTAGAGCAATTTTTAAGCGAGGAGTTTAAGGTTGATAGTCTCATTCAAAATATTTCTAATTCACAGATTTTTCTGGATTATGATGTTTTAACTGAAGAAGATTTAGATGCAGAGGAAGTAGAAAATAAGATTTCCCACTATTTACTTCAGCAAAAAAATATTTCCAGGGTATATACCAGGTCACAATTACAATCGGGAAGCTTTACCAAAGGAATTAGTTCGTTGATCCAGAATGGATTTAACCAGGAACGTAGCGGTGATGTGGTTTTTGTATTAGATCCCGCCTTTATAGTATATCCAGAAAAGGGAACCACCCACGGTTCCGGATTTCTTTATGATACACATGTTCCTTTAATTTTCTTCGGAAAAGGGATTAAGAAGGGAAGCACTTTTGAACATTCAGTAATTCCTGATATTGCGCCCACAATTTCTGCTTTACTGGGCATATCTTTTCCAGATGCTTCAACCGGTCAGCCTTTAATTCAAATGCTGTAAGATTAGGCGAATTTTTTCCGGATGTTAGCCCAGCGTAATTTTCTTATAAAATGGCCTTCTTCTTCAGAAACAAGAAAAGGTCGTTTTTTGTTTTTTGCATTGAAGTAGCCTGTGATATAATGTAAAAAAGCAAAAGGGTTCATTTTCATCGCGGCCAGTTTGGCTGAAGCGATTAAACTCAATAAAGTGCCGTATCTCAACCGGTAAAATGCTTCGCCCTGTTTGCGGCCGGAATGTTCAAAATAATTCATTCCCGTGGGTCTTAGGTGTTTTACATATAGAGAATCATCCGTAATTACCTTCCAGCCGTGAAAACGTGCGAGAAGTTCATCGGCAGTATCCCAGCCCATTGCCGGTTTTAATTCCCCAATCTGAATAAAGCAATGTTTTCTGTAAGCTTTAAGAGCTCCCCGAATATGATCTTTTCCGGTTAAATTTTCAGGGATCCATTTATTTTTTCTTTGAACTGAACAAAAACCTCCTACCATCCCCGCCAAATTATTATCATTAAAATGTGCGACTATTTTTTCAAGATAATTTTTTGGAAAAATAAGGTCTGCATCAAATTTACAAATGATATCGAAATCATCCTCTAATTCATAATATCCTTTATAAAAAGCATTGATCACCTTGCTGCCGGGGGCATGTTCAGTAGAAGAATTATTTTTAACTAATTGCATGAAAGAATATTTTTTGGAAAATTCTTCAACCACTTCAGAAGTATTATCGGTAGAACTGTCATCCACCACAACCAGTTTATGAGGTTTTAAGCTTTGATCTGCGAGCGACTGAAGCGTCTGACCAATAAAATTAGCTTCATTGTGGGCGGGTATAACAATGGAGATCTTCAACAGAAAATAGATTATGATGAGTTGCTAAGATAGAATTTTAGACTAAAAAGCTAGGCTTTTTCAGCGTAAACAGCATAATACCGCGGAGTGAATTTTCTTAAGACAGGCCTTATCCCAATCTTATTTACAGGGTTTGTCCATTTAATGCTTTTTTTGATCTCCCAGCCGCTTTTTTCGAACAGCCAATCGAACTGCCAGTCTTCAAATTCATGATAATGCCGGTCCCATTTGTCTGTCTTGCTTCGGTAAGCTGGCGAAAACCATAATTTAAGAGGTACGCTGGCCAGGATTTTATCTGCTTTTATTTCCCGTAGAATGTTGTAGGGAGCAAGTAGATGTTCAAAAATCTCAAAGGCGGTTACCAGATCGTATGTCTTTTTCTTTACAGCTTCAAAATTATTGTCTAGATCTTCTCCCGAGGTATTGGTAACATCATACCCGTGTTCTTTCATGATTTCAGAAAAAGGATTTTCAACTCCCAGATCCAGAACTTTGGCTGGCGGAGGCAGCATTTCTTTTAAAAATTCAAGTGTTTTTTGATAACGTTTTTCAGGAAAAGTATTCTCGTACATTTTAGATCTGATAAGTGATCGCATTGATGTTCATTCCCGCTCCTACGCTGGCAAACATAACGACATCTCCTTTTTCCAGTTTTTGATTATCTATTTTTCCCCTTTGTACAAGATCAAAAAGGGTTGGCACCGTAGCTACACTGCTATTCCCTAATTCATGGATTGTCATGGGCATTACATCATCTGGAGGAGTCATTCCATGAAGTTTGTAGAATCTTTGAATAATGGCATGATCCATTTTTTCATTCGCCTGGTGTATAAAGACTTTTTTAAGATCCTTAATAGATTTACCACTATTCTCAAGGCATTCCTTCATTGCCCTGGGCACATTGACCAAAGCAAATTCGTAAATCTTTCTGCCATGCATTTTGATATACCTGATCTCTTCTGGTGCAGTAGAATGATTGGATTTTCCGAAATAAATATATTCTGACTCCTGAAAAGAATAGGTAGCAGATTCATGGGATAAAATTCCCGATTCACTTTCTGAAGCTTCCAGAATTACTGCGCCGGCACCATCTGAAAATATCATGGAATCCCGGTCATGCTTATCAACAACCCGGGAAAGTGCTTCAGCTCCTATAATTAGACATTTTTTTGCAATACCTGCCTTGATAAAAGCCTGTGCCTGTATCAAGCCCTCAATCCATCCGGGACAGCCAAAAAGAAGGTCGTAACCTACACATTTTGGATTTTTAATCCTTAAATGTGCCTTCACCCGGGTGGCCAAACTAGGCACCGTATCGCTTTGTATGGAGTTGGATCTTACATCACCATAATTATGGGCGACAATAATATAATCCAGGGTTTCAGGATCAATTCCCGAGCTTTCAATGGCTTTCTGACTTGCAATGACGGCTATATCTGAAGTATTTAAATTTTCATCTAAATATCGTCTTTCTTCAATTCCCGTAATAGCTTTAAATTTCCTAATGGTAGTTTCATTATCATGAGGAAAAGTGGAACCATCGAGATTAAAAAATTCGTGTTTGTCGAAGTCAGCATTCCTGGTTATAACATTCGGTATATAACTTCCCGTCCCCGTGATTTTACAATTCATCTGACTTACTTCTTATTAGGTTAAGGCCTACAATTTAAATAAATATCTTAAAAATAATTTAAAACTGACAAAATTTTGGTCGTAAAAGAACCTGCGGGCTAACAGGTTCTTTTTTATACAATCAAAACCTAAGCTTCTGCGTACTCCTCGGTTGGGGGGCACGTGCACATTAGATTCCTGTCCCCAAAAGCTTCATCTACTCTTCTAACACTCGGCCAGAATTTATTGTCATGAAGATGTGATAATGGGTATGCCGCTTTCTCTCTGGAATAAGGGAGATCCCATTCATCTGAAGTTAACATATGAATAGTGTGCGGTGCATTTTTCAATACGTTATTATTATCGTTAGCTGAGACTTCTTCTATTTCTTTTCTTATGGAAATCAGAGCATCACAAAAACGATCCAGTTCTGGTTTACTCTCACTTTCGGTAGGCTCTATCATCATGGTTCCGGCAACAGGGAAAGAAACCGTAGGCGCGTGAAAACCATAATCTATAAGTCGCTTGGCAATATCTGTGACCTCAATTCCCTGTTCTTTGAATGGCCTGCAATCTATGATCATCTCATGGGCTGCTCGTCCTCTTTCTCCTGAATACAAGGTTTTATAATGTCCGTTCAACCTCGCTTTGATATAATTAGCATTTAGAATAGCATATTCTGTAGCCTTTTGTAGACCGCCAGTTCCAAGCATTTTAATATAACCATAGGAGATTAGGCACACCAAAGAAGAACCCCATGGTGCAGAAGAAATTGCGCCAATTGCTTTTTCTCCTCCTGTTTTAATAACTGGATTACCGGGTAAAAAAGGTTTTAGCTGCTCTGCAACACAAATAGGCCCAACTCCTGGTCCGCCCCCGCCGTGAGGAATGGCAAAAGTTTTATGTAAATTCAAGTGGCAAACATCAGCTCCAATTCTTCCTGGATTTGTTAATCCTACCTGTGCATTCATATTGGCACCATCCATATACACCTGTCCGCCATTTTCGTGGATAATATTGGTAATCTCCCGAATAGCAGATTCAAAAACCCCATGCGTAGAAGGATAGGTGACCATTAATGCCGCCAGATTATCTTTATACTTTATAGCTTTTTGCTTAAGATCTTCTACATCAATATTTCCGTTTTCAGAAGCCTTAGTAACCACTACTTTCATTCCTGCCATAACTGCAGAAGCCGGATTGGTTCCGTGAGCAGAAGATGGAATTAAACAGACATTTCTATGTCCTTCTCCGTTGGCTTCATGATAAGCCCTGATTACCATTAATCCGGCATACTCTCCCTGAGCACCTGAGTTAGGTTGCAGGGAGGTTGCTGAAAAACCAGTTATTTCGGTTAATTGATGCTCTAATTCTTTTAAAACAGTTTGATAACCTTCTGCCTGGTCTACCGGTGCAAACGGGTGCATATTTCCCCATTGTGGGTTGCTCAAAGGAAGCATTTCTGAAGCTGCATTAAGTTTCATGGTACACGATCCAAGAGATATCATGGAGTGATTTAACGAAAGATCTTTACGCTCCAGTTTTTTGATATAACGCATCAGTTCAGTTTCTGAATGATACAGGTTGAAAACTTCATGCGTTAAAAATTCAGTTTTTCTCTGAAGATTTTCAGGAATTGCAATTTTTTCAGAAAGTTCTTCGATCTCTGATTTATCTTTTTCCGCAAGTTCTGCAAAAACAGCTACTATAGCATTAATATCGTCTGTAGTGGTAGTTTCATTTATAGAAATACAGGCACTTTCAGCATCTGGATAAAAGAAGTTGATTTCGTGATCTTCAGCAATTTTCTTCAATTTAGAAGTATCTGCCTTTACATGAATTGTATCGAAATACGCGGAATTTAATTGCTCAAATCCAAGTTCTTTCAGGCTACCTTCAAGAGAAACGGCAGAAGCATGTACTGTGTTTGCGATGTATTCAAGACCTTTAGGGCCGTGATAGACAGCGTACATTCCTGCCATAACGGCCAATAATACCTGTGCAGTACAGATATTTGAGGTTGCTTTATCTCTTTTTATATGCTGCTCCCGGGTTTGAAGCGCCATTCTTAGAGCGTTGTTACCATCAAGATCTTTAGTAAGACCAATGATTCTTCCGGGTAAATTACGTTTATATTCTTCTTTGGTAGCGAAATATGCCGCGTGAGGGCCGCCATAACCTAGCGGAATTCCAAATCTTTGAGTGGTTCCAACCACAACATCAACTCCAAGTTCTCCCGGAGCCTGAAGTTTAACAAGGCTGAGTATATCTGCCGCAACCGCAGTTTTGATATTTGCATTCCTACAATTTTCAACAAAATCAGCATAGTCAAAAATCTGTCCGAATTTTCCAGGATATTGTACCAGAGCGCCAAAATATTCTTCTGAGAAGTCAAATTCTTCATGGTCTCCAACAATCATATCTATTCCCAGGAAATTGGCTCTGGTTTCCATTAAAGAAATGGTTTGAGGCAGGGTTTGTTGAGAGACAAAAAACTTGTTTACTTCATTTTTCTTTTGTTTTCTGTCGCGTACCGCATGCAATAAGGCCATGGCTTCGGCCGCCGCAGTAGATTCGTCTAAAAGTGAAGCATTTGCTATCTCCATTCCGGTAAGATCGCTTACCATGGTTTGGAAATTTAGTAAAGCTTCCAGGCGTCCCTGGGCAATTTCAGCCTGATAAGGGGTGTAAGCGGTGTACCAACCCGGATTTTCCAGAATATTTCTCTGAATAACTGCCGGAAGTATTGCCTGGTGATACCCAAGACCTATGTATGTTTTGAAAACCCTGTTCTTTTCAGAAAGCTTTTTTATATGCTCGGCATATTGGTTTTCACTCATCGCTTTCGGAAGGTTGAGTGGCTGGTGGAGCCTAATATCATCGGGGATCGTCTCGTAAATTAATTGCTCTATAGACTCAACGCCGATGGTATCCAGCATTTCCTGTAGATTTTCTGCTTTAGGACCTATGTGACGTAACGCGAAAGAATCTGTTCTCATTAAAATAATAGTTGTGTTTTTCGTGCTGCGAAAATACATAATTTCAAGCTATTTTTTTAGCCTTTAATGGCATACACTTGTTAAGATTTTCTGAGGTTCACTTTCTGAATAATTTTATATGTAATTTCGTAAAATGAAGTATTTGCAAAATGCTTTCGAACTTTACCTGAATAGTAGCATTCATGTCTCCTTAGCGATTGTTGTTTTTACCCTGATCACTTATTTTGAGCATGATCTTGAACCGGATAAAAATTTAATAGGATTCATATTTTTTGCCTCTATTACCGGTTATAATTTTGTGAAGTATGCGGGAATAGCGAAACTTCATCATTTAAGCCTGGCAAAGAATCTTAGGATCATTCAGATTTTCTCTGGTCTATCTTTTATTGCCTTAATATATTTTTGTTTTCAGTTGAAAATTGAAGTCCTTATTGCCACAGGAATTTTAGGTTTATTCACCCTATTTTATGCGGTTCCCCTTTTTGGGGGAGGTAAAAACCTGAGAAGCCTACCCGG
The DNA here is from genome assembly GCF_029937855.1 of Christiangramia sp. Lineage (GTDB taxonomy): Bacteria > Bacteroidota > Bacteroidia > Flavobacteriales > Flavobacteriaceae > Christiangramia. The sequence continues at coordinate 141,931 of NZ_JAPYPC010000003.1, read as the reverse complement.
AATAAAAATCTTTATTATTGCTATCGTTTGGGCAGGAAGCACAGTAATTCTTCCTCTTATTAATGCTGAAAAATATCTTGAAATTGAAATATTAGCCAATTTCATACAACGTCTTTTACTGGTGATTGTCTTAACCCTGCCTTTCGAAATAAGAGATCTTAATTTTGATAGGGCAAACCTGGGAACGATTCCTCAGAAACTTGGGGTTTTTAAGACTAAAACATTTGGAACTTTTTTAATTGGTTTCATATTTCTGATAGAGTTATTTCAGAATTCTTTCCAATTAAATGAATTTCTTGCTTTGGCGATAATTCTAGTTATAAGTGGAGTGATGCTTTGGAAATCGAGAGAGAATCAGAAAAAATATTATGCTTCTTTTTGGGTGGAAGCAGTACCGATTTTTTATTTAGGGATATATTTATGTTTTAAGAACGTTCTTCCGCAAATTCTTTCTTAATTTCTTCACGCCACTGTTTTTTCTTTTCTTCTGGACAAGTTTCCAGTTTAGATTCTTTCATTAGATGGGTGAGCCTGGAATTGCGGGCAGAAAATTTTCTGCAGGTTTTGCAAAATGCCAGGTGCAGCATTAATTTTGCTTTTTCAAATAAATTTGCCTCTTCATATTGAGCTTTATCGCAACAGGTAGCCGCTTCAGAACAATTAAAAAAAAGAAACTTAGCTTTTTTGCCCATAATTAAAACCAGTTTTTTTCTAAACAAGCAGCCAGTGCAGTCCTGGCTCTATGTATAATAACCCAGAGATTAGACGGGGTGATATTAAATTCATTACAAATTGCTTCCGTATCTGCACCATCAATTGTTTTTCGCTTAAAGATCTCTGCGTGTTTTTCATTTATAGAATCCAGACAATCCAGGATTGCCAATCCAAGTTCATTATTCTCCATTTCATCTTCGGCAGTTCTGTCGAACTGGTCTGCTACCTGTTCTTCCAGCCATTCTCCTTCATTATAATCATCAGAATAATTGATTTTGACCTCTGCTTTCCCTTTACGCGAATTGATCTTACGGTAGTAATCTATAATTTTTCGCTTTAATATTGAAATAAGCCAGGTTCTTTCACTCGCTTCTCCCTTAAAATTCTTAGCCGATTTTAGCCCAGCCAGAAAAGTTTCGGAAATAAGATCATTAGCTACCTCGCGATTATTTACACGAACTATCGTGTAATTAAAAAGGTAGTCTGAATATTTATCCACCCATTTGTTAGGGTCGAGGGTGTTGGCTGACATGATCTAAATTAATCGGTTCTAGTCAAAAATAGCAAAAGATAGGCTATATAAAGTTATAGAAAGGATAAGATTTAGGTATGACAACCGTTTTCAGCTATTTTGAAATTAATCCGGCTCTTCTTAGCAATGCATCGGGTTTGGGTTCCTTTCCGCGGAAACGTTTGTAAAGTTCCATTGGATGCTCGGTGCCCCCTTTTGAAAGAATATTTTCTCTGAATTTATCGGCAATATCCTTGCTGAAAATACCATTTTCAGTAAAGTATTCAAAGGTGTCTGCATCCAATACTTCAGCCCATTTATAAGAATAATATCCTGCGGAATACCCTCCCTGAAAAATATGGGAAAATGCTGTGCTCATACAATTTGAAGGAACATCCGGGTATAGTTTTGTAGCTTCAAAAGCTTCGAGTTCATGCTCTTTAACATCATTTACGTTCGTCGGGTCAATGGCGTGCCAGCTAAGATCCAGCATACCAAAACTCAATTGTCTTAAAGTAGCCATTCCTTCAAGGAAATTAGCCGATTCTTTAATTTTATCTATATACTGCTGAGGGATTGCTTCTCCCGTTTTATAATGTTTAGCAAAAAGCTGCAGGGCTTCTTTTTCATAACACCAGTTTTCCAATACCTGACTGGGGAGTTCTACAAAATCCCAATAAACGTTCGGTCCGGAAAGGCTAGGGTAAGTCGTGTTTGCCAGCATCCCGTGAAGAGCATGGCCAAATTCATGAAAAAGTGTGGTCACTTCGTTAAAGGTGAGAAGGGAAGGTTCTTTTTCAGTTGGTTTGGTAAAATTGCAAACGATAGAAATATGTGGGCGCTCATTTTTATTATTCTGAACATATTGATCTTTATAAATGGTCATCCAGGCTCCATCTCGTTTTCCGGGACGAGGATGAAAATCGGCGTAAAAAAGCGCAATTTCTTCTCCTAATTCATTAGTTACTTCAAACGTCTTAACATCCTGGTGATATTTGTCAATATGGTGAACTTCTTTGAAATTGAGTCCGTAGAGTTTTTGCGCTATTGTAAAAACCCCTTCGATCACATTTTCGAGTTTGAAATACGGCTTTAACTTTTCATCATCGAGATCAAAAAGTTTCTGTTTAAGTTTTTCACCATAATAAGCGGCATCCCATTTTTGAAGCTGATCTATTCCATCGAGATCTTTGGCAAAATTTTCCAGTTCTTTAAACTCCTTTTCAGCAGCTGGTTTTGCTTTTTCAAGCATATCATCTAAAAAGGAATTTACTTTTTCCGGAGTTTCAGCCATACGCTCTTCTAAAATGAAGTGAGCATGGGAATTAAAGCCTAATAGTTTTGCTCTTTGATACCTTAACTTGGCGATTTTCAGAACATTTTCGCGGTTGTCTAATTCGTCATTATGAAAAGCACGGGAACCAAAGGCAAGGGATAGTTCTTTGCGAAGTTCACGATCTTTCGCATATTTCATAAAAGGTATATAGCTGGGGTATTCCAGGCTGAAAATCCAACCATCCTTATCTTTAGAGTTTGCAACCGATCTCGCTTCGTCCTTAAAGCTTTCCGGAAGGCCATCAAGTCTGGATTCATCGGTTACCTGAAGTTCGTATTTATTGGTTTCAGCAAGGACATTTTCTCCAAACTGAAGTTTTAATTTCGAAAGCTCCTTGTCAATTTCCCTATGTTCTGCCTGTTTTTCATCTGGCAGGTTCGCCCCATTTCGGGTAAAGGCTTTATATTTTTTATCGAGCAGCATGATTTGCTCTTTCGTTAAATCCAGAGAATCTTTAGTGGCATACACCGCTTTTATTTTCTCAAATAGTTGTTTATTTAAAATGATATCATTCTTAAATTCTGAAAGTACAGGGGAAACTTCCTGCGCAATCTTTTGAATTTGTTCATTCGTTTCAGCTGAATTAATATTGAAGAAAATACTGGTTACTCTATCCAATTTTTGACCTGAAAATTCCAAAGCTTCTATAGTATTTTCAAAAGATGGAGCTTCTTCAGATTTAATAATGTCATTGATGTCTTCCCGCGCAAGCTCCACTGCTTTTAAAATAGCAGGTTTATAATCTTCCGTATTAATTCTGGAGAAAGGAGTATATTCAAAATCTGTAAGCAATATATTCTGAGGACCCATAAGTCTATATTTAGTTTAACGCTAAAGCCGAAAAAAATTAACGTTGATGGTGAATTTTAGATTTTTTTTAATATTTTAGCCAATTATTGTTAAAATTGAACTCATTATAAATTAGTAGTTTGCAAAGTTCTGGTTTTATATTTAGAATGGTTAATAAATAATAAGTACAGATTAAAAAATGTTTACTACTTGAAAGGCCGCAACAGCGGCCTTTCTTATTTTTTAATGGATTTTGCACCGTCTATCACTTTTTGTTTAAGGCCTTCCTTGTACACCAGGATTTTGTCCAGCACACATTTATCTGAAATTCCTATAATTTGTGCGGCAAGAATCCCCGCGTTTTTAGCTCCATCTAATGCGACGGTTGCTACCGGAACCCCGCCAGGCATTTGAAGAATAGAAAGTACCGAATCCCAACCATCTATGGAATTTCTTGATTTTACTGGAACTCCAATAACGGGAAGAGGAGACATAGCAGCAACCATTCCAGGCAAATGTGCAGCGCCACCGGCTCCGGCAATAATTACCTGAATGCCTTTTTCATGAGCTGTCTTGCTAAAATCGAAAAGTTTTTCAGGAGTTCTGTGGGCAGAAACAATATCAACTTCTACCTCAATATCAAAACCCTTTAATATATCTATGGCTTCCTGCATTACCGGCATATCGCTGGTGCTGCCCATGATTACTGCTACTTTTCCCATATTGGTTATTTTTTGCTTATTACTTTAATGCTATTCTTTACTTCTTCAGCAACTTTTCTTGCTTTTGATAGGTCTTTGTTTACTATGGTCACATGTCCCATTTTTCTGAATGGCCGGGTAATTTTCTTTCCATAAATATGAGGAGTCACGCCGTCCATTTCCATAATTTGGGCAATGTTTTCATACACAACTTCACCTTCATGATCTTTATCGCCCACCAAATTCACCATAATGCCTCCTACTTTACTTTCTGTATTGCCTAAAGGTAAGTCAAGGATCGCTCTAATATGTTGTTCAAACTGATTGGTATAAGAGGCTTCTATGCTGTAATGTCCACTATTATGTGGTCGTGGCGCCACTTCATTGATTAGGATTTGATCATCTTCTGTTTGGAACATTTCTACTGCGAGTAGACCCACATGTTGGAAAGCTTTAGAAACTTTTTCAGCAATATTCCTTGCTTTTTCAGAAATATTTTCATCGATCCGGGCAGGACAAATTACATATTCTACCTGATTTGCCGTAGGATGAAATTCCATTTCCACCACCGGATAAGTTTTCATTTCTCCAGAAGGATTTCTGGCCACGATCACTGCCAGCTCATTTTTGAAAGGGATCAATTTTTCGGCAATACATTCTCCTTCAGATAAATTGTCAAGGTCACCTGTATTTCTTATCACAGAAACACCTTTGCCATCATAGCCACCGGTGGCGCTTTTCCAGACAAATGGAATTTCTATATTATTATTTCCAACGGCTTCTTTTAATTTTTGAAGCGATTCAAAAACCACAAAGTCTGCCGTGGGTATATTTTTATCTTTATAAAATTGTTTCTGAACTGCTTTATTCTGGATCTTTTCCAAAGTGCTGGCAGAAGGATAGGTTTTAATGCCTTCAGATTCCAGCTTTTTTAGAGCTTCGATATTTACGCCTTCAATTTCAAAAGTCACCACATCTGCTTTTCTTCCAAAGTTCAGGACAGTTTCATAATCCATAAGATCTCCCTGCTCAAAGTAATTACAGGAAATTTTACAGGGAGCCTCGTCACTTGGGTCCAGTACCAGGGTTTGGATATCATATTTCCTGGTTTCGTACAACATCATTTTACCCAGTTGGCCTCCGCCTAAAATTCCAAGTTTAAAGTCTGAAGAAAAATAATTTACCATAAATTCAATTCACTTTTTGCAAAAATAATCTATTCGTACTTCCTGCCATAGATATTCAGTAAGAAATCAAGCGGCAAGGCTTATTGAGATTCCTTATCTTTGCCACTTAAAATTTTACAGTTTTGGTAAAACTACATGATCTTGAATTTGAACCTTATATTTCAGAAGATGAGATTATGAAGGTGATAGACGGGATTTCAGAAATACTCAATTCCGATTTTGGTGATAAAAAACCTGTTTTCCTGGGAGTATTAAATGGCTCTTTTATGTTTGCTTCAGAAATTATTAAGCGATTTAAGGGAGATTGTGAAGTTAGTTTTGTTAAAATGGGCTCGTATGAAGGGACGGAAACTACCGGAAACGTGAAAACGCTTTTAGGTTTAAATCAGGAGTTGAAAGGACGGCAGGTAGTTTTGCTGGAAGATATTGTGGATACCGGGAATACACTGGTTGAAATTGACCAAATTTTAAAGCAGTCCCAGGTAGAAGATTATAAGGTGGTTACGTTATTTTATAAGCCTGATGCTTATAAAAAAGATATTCCGGTGCATTATAAAGGAATGGAGATACCTAATGAATTTATTGTAGGTTTTGGACTCGATTATGATGGATTGGGTCGCAACCTTACACAAGTATATAAACGCAAATAAATAAAATGACAAATTTAGTGCTTTTTGGCCCTCCGGGTGCAGGGAAAGGAACTCAGGCCGATATTTTAAAAGATAAATATGATTTGGTTCATATCTCTACCGGAGATGTTTTTAGGTATAATATCAAAAATAAAACTGAACTGGGTCTAAGTGCAAAATCTTATATAGATAAAGGACAGTTGGTGCCAGATGAGGTAACGATTAATATGCTGAAGGCTGAAGTGGAAAAGAATGAAAGTGCTAAAGGTTTTATTTTTGACGGCTTCCCGAGAACTGAAGCTCAGGCAGAAGCTTTAAGCACCTATTTAGAATCCAGGGAAACTGAGGTTCATGCGATGATCGCGTTAGAAGTGGAAGATGAAATCCTTGTGGAACGTTTACTGGAGAGAGGAAAAACCTCCGGAAGACCTGATGATGCCGATGAGTCTGTGATTAGAAATAGGATTAAGGTTTATTATGATGAAACTGCTATTCTGAAAAAATTTTATCAGAAACAGGATAAGTATTATGGCGTTGACGGAGTAGGAGGTATAAAAGAAATCACAGAGCGTTTAAGCCAGGTGATAGACGAATTAATGAAATAAAAAGAATGACTGAAGGGAATTTTGTTGATTACGTGAAAATTCATGTTTTTTCCGGAAAAGGAGGGAAGGGCTCTGCTCACCTGCATAGGGAAAAATATATTACAAAGGGTGGTCCAGATGGAGGAGATGGTGGTCGTGGCGGTCACGTTATAGTGAAAGGCAACAAAAATCTCTGGACATTATTCCATTTAAAATTCAAACGCCACGTAAAAGCTGAACATGGAGAAAATGGAAGTAAACAGAGAAGTTCAGGAGCTCAGGGGAAAGACGAATATATTGAAGTTCCATTAGGAACCGTTATTCGGGATACCGATACTAACGAAATTATTAAAGAAATCACAGAAGATGGTCAGGAATTTATAGTGGCTGAAGGAGGTAAGGGCGGACTTGGTAACTGGCATTTTAAAAGTTCTACCAATCAAACTCCACGATATGCACAGCCAGGAATAGATGGCCAACAGGTAGATATTACGCTGGAATTAAAAGTCCTGGCAGATGTTGGTCTGGTTGGTTTTCCAAATGCTGGTAAATCTACACTACTTTCTGTAATCACTGCGGCAAAACCTAAGATTGCTAACTATGAGTTTACCACCCTTAAGCCAAACCTTGGGATTGTAGAATATCGTGATTTTAAAACATTTGTGGTTGCCGATATACCAGGAATTATAGAAGGGGCCGCAGAAGGTAAAGGCCTGGGGCATAGATTTCTTAGGCATATTGAGCGAAATTCAACCCTGTTATTTTTAATTCCTGCAGATGCAAAAGATATCAAGAAGGAATATGATATCCTCCTTGACGAATTAAAGCGATATAATCCTGAATTGATGGATAAGGATCGATTGATCGCTATCTCTAAAAGTGATCTTCTTGATGAGGAATTGAAAGAGGAAATGGCTAAAGAATTGGATAAAGAATTTAAATTACCCTATATATTTATTTCTTCAGTGGCTCAAATGGGACTTACGCAATTAAAGGATCAGTTATGGCAGATGCTTAATAAAGAGCCTGTTTAAATCCTGTTAAACCTTTCAAGTCTGGAACTGATTTTGCTTATTTTTAGTAAAAATCAGATTATGAGACTATTGAAATATTCTTTTCTACTGTTATTTATTGCCGCGTGTAATTCTCCCAAAGCAGTTTATGATTATGATCAACAGGTGAATTTTGATCGATATAATTCTTATACTATTTTTCCTGATCTTCAAACAGGACTTAGCCAGTTAGATGAAGCAAGATTGCTGGAAAGTATCGAAAGACAGATGCAGGAAAAAGGTTTTTCTGATTCTTCTTCACCGGGAATCTATGTAAATGTATATACCAAAAAATTTCAGCAAGATAACCGAAGCAGAGTCGGAGTAGGAATAGGTGGCGGTGGCGGTAATGTTGGAGTAGGAGTTTCCGGAGGTATTCCTTTGGGACAAATGGATAGTTACCTGGAACTTACTTTTGACTTTATAGATGTTGAAAATGATGCCCTTATTTGGCAGGCCGTAGTAGAAAGTTCTTTTGATATGAATGCTGACCCTCAAAAACGACAGGAGAAATTCGATAAAATTGTAACAAAAGCACTGGAAGGATATCCCCCTAAGAATTGATCTTATAATCAAGTTAGCTGCAAGCCTCTGACAAAATTAAAACATGAAAAAGAAAAAATTTCCCCAGCTAGACACAAAAAGATTGTTTCTTAGAAAATTAGAAAAATCTGATTGGGAAAGTATTTCTTATTTACGTTCCGATAAAATTGTGAACCAGTTTGTAAAACGTGAAAATGCTGATACAAAACAAAAAGCAATTAAATTTATTGAAAAAACTAAATTAAAGATTAAAAACGACCAGTTATTTTACTGGAGTATTACATTAAAAGAAGACGAAAAAATGATTGGTTCAATTTGTCTTTGGAATTTTTCAGAAGACGAAAAAACTGAGAAATCAGATATGATCTAGATCCGAAATTTCAGAATAAAGGTATTATGAATGAATCAATGATGGCAATTCTAAACTTTGGTTTTCAAATATTGAATCTTGAAAAGGTAGAGGCATTTACACAAAAACAAAATAGAAATTCAATAAGTCTTTTAATTAAAAATAACTTTCTTCTAAATGAGAAACGAAATGATCAAAATAATATAGATAACATAATTTTTGAACTAAATCGGCCAGTAGCTAATAATTGTTAGTGGCCAATAGAAGTTAGCCTTAAAAAGAAATTATTAACTTGATTAACAAATCAAAACTAAGCCGACAAATCGGCCTCCTTACCTCCCCTAACATACGAACCGGGACCGATATAATTTAGGCTTCTTTGCTGTTTGAAATAAAGGCTAAATCCCGAAAGCTTTAAAATAAATTATTTCAAACTCGTTTTTTATTGAAAATTTTCAGGTTAAGGAATAGTTAGAATAGTAAAGCTTGTCATTGGAAGTTTTAAATTATTCCGAATAGGTTAATTCCTGATGTTAATTATACATGCCATTATATAAAATGTTCCAATTCGGGTGAAGGAAATTATTATGCACTACTTATATAAAATAGAAAAGCCCCACAATTTGCGGGGCTTTTCACTTTTTGATTGGTTAGTTAGTATCAGTTAGAAAACTTAGTTTTCGTCTTGATCTTCCATTTCCGAATCGTCCATATTAGTGTTTTCATTCATAGATCTATTTCGGTTAGATACTACAAATACACTTCTACGGTTTTTAGCATATTGCTCATTTGTACAACCTGTTGGTTCGGTACAATCGTTAACAGGTCTGTTTTCACCATATCCTTCAGAAGTTAATCTTCCTCTGTCTATACCTTTTTCAACAAGGTACTCTACGGTAGAAGCAGCTCTTCTTTTTGACAGTGCCATGTTATACTGGTCAGATCCTCTTGCGTCGGCATGAGATTCCACCTTTACTTTAATGTTTGGATAATCATTCATATAAGTCACTACAGAGTCTAGAACCGGTTTAGATTCTGGCTTAATGGTAGCTTTGTCAAAGTCGAAGTAGATTTTACTTCCATCGATAGGAATAACATCCTGTCCGCTTGTCTCATCAGTTACTGTAGGAGCTTCAATGATCTCATTTTCCTCACGGGTAAATTGGTAAAGGTTATCAGTTCCTCTTCGGTTTGAAGCGAAATAGCCCATTTCTTCACTTTCTTTAATTACGAAAGCAAAATCATCATTTCCACTGTTAATAGACTCTCCAAGATTTTCAACTTCAGAAAAATCACCTTCAGTTCTGAAAATATCAAGATTTCCAAATCCCTGGTGGCCATCTGAGGTAAAGTAAAGAACATCTTCCTCACTAATGAATGGGAATTGCTCTCTATGTGCAGTGTTTACTCCGGGTCCTAAATTTTGAGGTGGTCCGTAAGTCCCATCTTCATTTACATCTACAACGTAGATATCAAAAGATCCGCTACCGCCTGGCATATCACTGGCAAAGTATAGTTTACTTCCGTCAGCACTTAAGCTTGGATGTTCAACTGAATATTCTTCGCTACTGAATGGTAATTTCTCAACATTGGTCCATTCACCATCTACATTTTCAGCACGGTAAAGGCTGATGTGTGCCACACGAACGTCATTTTCATTTTTCACTCTATCCTCATTTGTTCTGTCAAAGAACATCACTGTACCATCCTGGCTGAAGGTAGCTGAACTTTCATGCTCATCAGTATTGATAGCATCAGAGAAAAGAACGATATCTGTCATTTCTCCTTCGTCATTCATTTCAGCACTATAGAGGTCTAAAGTTGGAAGTTTATTCCAGGGATAAACCGGGCGCTCCTGGTTTCTTGTGGAAGCAAAAGCAACGCGATCGCCGTAGAATCCAATCCCGAAGTCTGAAGAAGACTGATTGTTCATCACCTGATCGTACTTGAATTTGTGAGGAACCATGGTATCCAGTTCACTTGCAAATTCTTCATGCTCCCAGCTTTCACCAGTTAATTCATTCATTAATTCATCAGCTTTTACGTAATTACCCGCAGCCATTAAAGTGTGGGCATATCTAAACTGATACTCAGGTTCTATGGATCCTTCATGTCTTAAGAACAACAATTCGTATACTTCAGCTGCATTTTGCATCTGGTTAGTATAGAAATAAGAGTCTCCCAGATTTTGAAGAACCTCCTGAGATTTATCATTTACGTTCTCGTAAGCATCAGCAGCATCGATATAAGCAGCCTGGGCGAAAAACTTGTTTCCATCCCTAATATCAGACTTTTGCCCGAACGCAGTGATACTTACAAAAATTATTAAAAGTGTACTATATATATTTTTCATGTTAGTCGGGTTTTAGAAGAATCTAGGTGATTTGTCATATCCTTTTTTAAGTCCGAATAGATCCAGATCAAATAAAAGCATGATCTCATGTGACCCATCGTTACTTAAATCGTAGGTAGGATAATCATATGCATATCCTATTCTAAGGCCTGGAGTCACTCTGAAGTTCACCAAACCAGTTACAGTTTCATCGAATCTATAACCTACACCTGCTTCAAGTCTATCGTATAATAAAACGTTAGCATTTACATCAACAGAAAGTGGAGCTCCTTGTACTCCTCTTACCATGGTTGATGGTTTTAATTTGAAGTTCTCTCCTATGTCAAAGACATAACCACCAGTTAAATAATAGTGAATTTCTTCTGAACCACGATCACGAAGTAACTGACTTTCGTCCAAATGATCTGAAGTAAGCAGGTTGGGAGCAGAAACACCTAAATAGTGTTTATCTCCAAACCAAAAAGCGCCAACTCCAAATACTGGAAATACCTCATTGATGTTGTTTGCAAATGCGGGATCGTTAGGATCATTAACTACTAATTGCGATAAATCTGCATCATAAGTTGTGATACCAGCTTTAGCACCAAAAGATAGGTTGGTGGTTTCACCGGTTGGAATTACATAGGCGAAATCTGCTGTAATGTTGTTTGTGTTCTCAACATTTCCAATTTCATCATGTACTACCGTAAGTCCTAATTCAACCCTCTCACTCACAGGAGTGTGGGCAAAGAAGTTGAGGGTGCGAGGTGCACCATCAACATCTGTCCATTGCATTCTATAAATTCCACCCAGGTTTAACATTCCCGGATCGTCCGTTGCGTAAGCAGGATTCATCACACTCATGTTATACATATACTGAGTGAAAAGTGGATCTTGCTGGGCTAATCCTTTTATAGAAAAAAGGATAATGCCTGCGAATAATAAATATTTTGTGATTATTTTTTTCATTTCGTTCTCTTGTTTATCCTAATTATCTACTTAAGTATACAGTTCCTCTTGCGGGCTCAGTGGTACCATCGTTAAAGTCTATATAGTAGAAGTAAGCTCCTACCGGTAGAACACCATTTCCTAAAGAACCTTCGGTACTGGTTCCATCCCAGTTTGGGGAATTTCGGTTTCCTTTGTAAACCAAATCACCATTTCTATTACGGATCTCCATAGTGTAATTAGGATATATGTCTTCGATAAATCTTATATCAAATGTGTCATTTAGTCCATCTCCATTAGGCGAAAATCCTTCAGGGATGAAGAAATCACACTCTATACTTACTGAAACTGCCAATCTTATAGAGCTCTCACATCCTGTTTCTGTATCGAATAATGTTGCGTAATAAGTTACTCCATCCTGTAAAGGTGTTCCGCTACTTAGGGCATTGTCTCCATCTTCAGAATCATACCAGGTAATTGTACCTGTTTCATTAATTAAATCTGTAAGATCTGCTACAGTTGGATCATTAAATTCACAGAAAGTTGGATTAGCATCTGAAATTGTTGGAGTTGCTGCATCATTGATATTTACTGTTATTTCAGCAGCTTCAGATTCGCAAGTACCATCATCACCTCGTTGAGTCACATAATAAGTTCCTGCAACTAAAGTATCTTCTTCAGCAACCATCATACTAAGCGCTTCATCTGAATAGTATGTTAGATTAGTTCCTGTTGCTGAAAGATCAGCCACAGTAGCATCGTCTGTTGCGCAGAAGTTGAATGGGTTGCCATCAACTGTTGGTGCATCTGGTGCCTCCTCAACGGTAACCGTAAAGGTTGCGGTATCATCACCACAGTCATTAATCGCCTCTACTGTATAAATTACTTCGTATTCACCAGCTTCGAAATCTGCAGGGTTCATCAATCCATCAGCGATCACCTCGCCATCCAGTGTGAATTCTCCATTATTATCAGCATCTACTGAAATAAAATCGAATAGGTTTTGAACTTCATCGCTCATACAAACGCTAAGATCCATATCTTCTCCTGCAAAAGCAGATTCAGTTACTGTAATGGTAAAGGTAGCAGATGCTTCTCCTTCAGTACATGGAGAATCTTCTGTAAGCGTATATGTGATTTCAAATGAACCTACACCTGCCATTCCTGGGCTGAAAGTACCTTCCTCATAACCTTCGAAGGTTCCGTTTGGATTTGCATCTTCAGGAAGGAAAGAGAATAGGTCTATATCGTCAGCATTTCTACAAATAGGGTCTGGATTAGCAATATCTCCAATTTCAGCAGGAATTGCATCGAAAAGGTTTATCGTTAATTCCACGCTATCTGAACAAGTTCCGTTTGAAATTGTGTAGGTAGTGCTAAACTCATCCTGATCTGCATTTGCATTATAAGCATCAATTATTTCCTGAATAGTTGGAGCAAAAGTTCCATTTCTAGAGACTCCTTCGTCCAATAAATTAAGATAGAAATTTCTAACGGAGGTATTATTTGGAAATAATTCATCAACTTCAGCTCTACATACACTAGTACTATTTGATTCTCCAGCATCTACTGAAGCGTCAATAAATATCGTGAAAGTAGTTGAGTCACTGGTTCCTTCAGTTACACACTCTGTAGAATCATCTACGGTGTAAGTGATTTCATAACCATCTTCATTAGATCCGAGAGAAGAATCGAACATTCCATCCTCTACACCCGTTCCGCTGAAAGTTCCACCAGGAACAGTTTCATCAGTAAAGAAATCTGTTAAGTCGATCATTCCGCTTGCTTCACAAACAGTTTGATCTTCTATATCTCCGGCTTCAGCATCTCTTAGATCATTGATGGTGATAGCAATGCTAATAACGCCATCCCCACACACAGAATCTGAAGGATCGGTATATTCAAAATTGAATGTTTCAGAATCTGAAGTTGGTGAATCTATAAAGTTGGATAATCTGGTAGCTTCAGCAAAGGCTTCATCATTAAAATTATCAGCATCAAAATCTTCAACTCCAGCTTCTTCTACCAGGTTTTGTAAGAATGCAAAACCAGCTGCAGGATCAGAAATTAAATCTCTCGCATCTGTTACACATAAAGTTCTATTGATGCTTGCACTAACAGGCGCATCGATTACAGTAATTGTAAAAGAGGTGTCATCAGAACCAGTCGTACATGGTGTCGTGTCGTCTACCGAATAAGTGATGGTATAAGTGCCTTCACCTATTGATGGATCAAATTCGTTATCTGTAACTCCTTCACCACTAAATGTACCCCCAATGGTAGCATCGGGATCATTATTAGTTAAAGATGTAAGGTCTATAGGATCTTCATCTGAACATACATCCTCAATATTATCAAAGCTTCCGGCATTTGCAGGCCCTTCTTCTATAATTCTCACAGTCAGGTCAGCAGAATCTTCACAACCATCTACATTAATGGTATAGGTAGTTGTAAAGTCGCCTAATCCGTCTTCATCAGCCTGATATTGATCAATGATCTGTTGGATGGTGGGGTTAAATGTACCATTGGTTGGTACACCTTCGTCTAAAAGGCCCAGATAGTATTTTCTAACCTCATCATTTGAAGAGAAAGTTTCCTGTACATCTGTATCACATACCACTCCGGTATTATCGCTTCCTGCGTCACATTCTTCAGAAGTTAGTGTTACTGTAACAGTAGCAGAATCTGTACATTCTCCATCACTAACGGTATAAGTGAAAGTTCCAGCAGTATCAGTCGCAGGATCGAAGGTTCCATCACCCGGGCTCCATGTTCCTCCTTCATCTGGAGTTCCACCTAGGAAATCAAACAGATCCACAGGGTCATCTGTTGGAGCCAGTTCTACGAACCCATCTTCTCCCGCATCAGCATCACCTTCATTTACAGTTATATTAAAAGTAGCAGAATCTGACCCCGTTACGCAACCGGTAGATTCATCCACCGTATAAGTAACAGTATATGTTCCTGCACCTTCTGAAGAAGGGCTGAAAATACCATCAGGATAGCCTTCAAAAGTACCATCGTTATTGGCGTCTTCACTTAAGAATATATATAAATTCTGGTCTTCATCTCCGGTACAGAAAGTCAGGTTTACATCTTCACCAGCATTGGCTGGTTCAGGAGCTACTATACTTACCGTGAGTTCTGTAGAATCTTCACAACCATCTACATTAATGGTATAGGTAGTGGTAAAATCACCTAATCCGTCTTCATCAGCTTGATATTGGTCAATGATCTGTTGGATGGTAGGATTGAAAGTTCCATCAGTTGGAACACCTTCGTCTAAAAGACCTAGATAAAATTTTCTGACCTCATCGTTCGATGGGAAAGTTTCCTGTACATCTGTTTCACATACCACTCCGGTATTGTCGCTTCCTGCTGTAACTCCCGCACATTCTTCATCAACTGTCACTGTGACTGTAGCTGAGTCTTCACAACCAAAAGAATTGCTCACGGTGTAGGTAAAGGTTCCAGGAGTATCAGTGGCAGGATCGAAAGTTCCATCTCCCGGACTCCATGTCCCTCCTTCGTCTGGAGTTCCTCCCAGATAATCAAAAAGTTGAACAGGATCATCTGTAGATTCTAAATTAGCAGTTCCATCTTCCCCCGCATCTGGAGAAGGATTTACAGTAACTGATATTGTAGCCTGATCTTCACAACTTCCATCGGTAACCGTATAAGTTACATCATAAGTTTGAGGAAGATTATCTGAAGCTAAATCGTTTTGATATTGAGCGTATAAATCTTCTAAAGCTGGATCGAAAGTACCGTCAGTATCCCTTCCCTCCAAATATGAAGCAAATTGAGCCTGGAAACTACTGGGGTCTTCAATATCTGAACTACAAACAGTGTCTGATATGTCTTCACCCGCATTTGCGTCATTTACGGTAATTGTAAAAGTAGTAGAGTCAGATCCTGAAGTACAGGGTTCGGAGTTTTCATCTACGGTATAGGTGATTGTGTATTCACCTTCGCCAATTGAAGGGTCGAATTCATTATTTGATACTCCTTCTCCTGTAAAAGTTCCACCTGAAGTAGCATCAGGGTCGTTGTTTTCAAGGCTTGTCAGATCTATGGGTTCATCTTCAGCACAAACTCCGGAAATATCATCAAAAGTTCCTGCATTAGCAGGTTCTTCCTCGATAACTCGAATAGTTAGATCTACAGAGTCCTGACATGAATCTTCTCCAATTGTATAGGTTACTGTAAAATCTCCAAGGCCATCTTCGTCAGCATTATAAGCATCAACGATTTGCGCTATAGTTGGCTCAAAAGTTCCGTCAGTAGGAACTCCATCATCCAGAAGAGACAAATAGAAGTTTTCTACAGCATCCAGACTTGGAAATGTAGCTTCTACATCAGGCTCACAAACCACGCCTGTATTATCTTCTCCAGCATCCGGGCCTTCAATAATTGTTACTACAACTCTGGTTCTTTCACCAGATGCTGTTTCACATGGAGGGAACGGACTGTTTCTATCATTTACAACCTGCGCTGCAAAATAGTCTTCTCCATTAACAAGTTCAACATCATCTGCAAGTGGAGAGTTAGAAGTCTGGCTTCTATACCATCTAATTGCCTGAGTATTTGGTTCGGTTCCTGAAGCCATTAAATCAGCTACAGTTGCTTCTTCGCAATAAGTTTGATTAGCATCAGCGGTTGGTCCTGGCGATTCAAGTGGGTCATAGCCAACTGCAGCTCTTGTGGATGGACATCTGGAACCAGAGCCATCGTCCACCTGGCCTACAAAATAACTATCTCCAGGTGTTAAAGTAGTTCCTGGCGCCAAAGCGACTTCGCCAAATTCTATATCATAAACTTCTAGTTCATAACCTGCATCAGCAGTAAATAAGTCTTCTAATTCCTGAGCGGTAAAACCTGCAGATTCGCACGGAGAAATAGAAAAACTATCTCTGCCTCCAGTTATCTCATTCTGCGGTGTTGGACCTGCATCAACACTTACCTCAACAGGTACTCTAGTACAACTTGAATCTGTGGAATCCCCGAAAAAGTAAGTTGTGGCATTGGTTAGAAGTTCGTCCCTGTCTATAGGATCTGTATCGTTAGTACTGTCAGCAGTTTCATATATTTCAATGTTTGCTGGGGCACTATTTGGATCTCCATCATTTGTACCTTGTTCTAATAAATCCTGAATGGTAGAAAGGTAACAATATGATTGCTGATTGCCATTTGTACCGGCATCCTCATCATTCACGTCGGCACATTGTCCATAAGAGGACGAGCTGCCAACAAATAAAATGAAGGCGAAAAGGAACCAATTAAGTCCTTTCCTCCCTAAAGTAAAATTTTGCATAGGCTAGGTGTTAAAATTCAAAAAATTTGTATTCGGTTAAAACTCATTAAAAAGCTGCACAAATATTAAAATAATTTTTAATATGCCGAGTTAAATTAAGAAACATTAATTAAGATGTTATCTTAAGTTTGCTGAATAACAACTCTTTGGGCGTGCTAAATTTATAAAAAATATATTTATGTTAACAAATTTTAAGTATCTGATCGGCTTTTTTTACCTTTTTTCTGGTATTTCAATGGCGCAAACCAGTTTGAATTCTGCGGAAAAAATGCTCAAAAACGGGGAAATTCAAAAAGCCCGGGAAGTATTTCTACAGTATGAGGATGAGCCAAAATCCATCGAATATTTAGGAGATATTGCCAGTTTTGAAAAAAATTGGGATGAAGCCATTGAATATTACGAAACACTTGTTGAAATGGATTCTGAAAATGCTATGTATAACTTTAAGCTTGGAGGAGCTATGGGTATGAAAGCTTATTATGGTTCTAAATTTCAGGCTGCTTTATTATTGGGAGATATAAAAGAGTATCTAAAAAAAGCTGCCAAGCTCGATCCTACGCATAAAGAAGTCCGTCGGGCATTGGTGGAGCTTTATATGCAGTTGCCTGGTATTATTGGTGGAAGTAAAACAATTGCTGAAAGTTATGCTTCAGATTTGGATAGGTTAAATGAGGTGGATGCATTATTAGCTGACGCTTACATCTATAAAACCCAGGAATACCGGGACCTTGCGAAAAAGAAATATGAGGAGGCGATTCGTACGGCGGCTAATCAGCCTGAACTCCTTTCCAGAAACTATCTAAAATATGAACTAGGAGAAGCAGCTGCCATCTATGAAATACGTTTGAAAGAGGGTAAAAAACTCTTAGAAGAATATATTGAAAATTTTGGATATCAGGATCTTAAGTCACCAGCCTGGGCATATCTTAGACTTGCTCAGATAGAAAGAATCCAAAATAATCAAAAGGAAGCTTTGGCATATATTGAAAAGTCATTAAATATTGATCCGGATTTTGATAAAGCCCTGATCGAGAAGCAAAAAATTCGGAGGCTCTAAGCGAGGTGAAACTTTAGCCAAACCCCTATATTTGCATAAAATTAAGCCATGAAAATTCATTTTATCGCTATTGGTGGCAGTGCCATGCATAGCCTTGCTATTGCATTAAAACAGAAATCCTACGAAATTTCCGGAAGTGACGATGCTATTTTTGAACCTTCTAAATCCCGGTTAAAAAAGTACGATATTTTTCCTGATCACATTGGATGGTCTGAAGATCATATATCTGAAGATCTCGATGCGGTGATCCTTGGAATGCATGCCAAAGAAGATAATCCTGAATTAATTAAAGCCCGGAAACTCGGTCTGAAGATATATTCTTATCCCGAATTTCTTTATGAACAGGCAAAGCATAAGACCCGTGTTGTTATCGGGGGTTCGCATGGAAAAACCAGTATTACTTCTATGATCCTTCATGTAATGAATTATCATGATAAGGAGGTAGATTATATGGTCGGAGCAGCCCTGGCGGGACTGGATAATCCCGTCCATTTAACCGAAGAGAATGATTTTATTGTTATAGAAGGGGATGAGTATTTATCTTCAGCAATTGATCCAAGACCAAAATTTCATCTGTATCAGCCAAATATTGCTCTACTGAGCGGAATTGCATGGGATCATATCAATGTTTTTCCTACCTATGAGAAATATGTAGAACAATTCAAAATATTTATTGATTCTATTGTAAATGGAGGGATTTTAGTGTATAACGAAGAAGATTCCGCTGTAAAAAAGCTTGCAGAAAATACTGAAAACCCTATCAGAAAGCATCCTTATC
Organism: Christiangramia sp.; assembly: GCF_029937855.1. GTDB lineage: Bacteria > Bacteroidota > Bacteroidia > Flavobacteriales > Flavobacteriaceae > Christiangramia. Next base: position 123,107 of record NZ_JAPYPC010000003.1, on the reverse strand, counting down.
AAACCCCGGAATATCATTTGGAGGAAAATCATACCATTTTAGATGTTCCTGAGGGAGAATTACCTTTAGAAATTTTCGGGAAGCACAACCTGAATAATCTGGCCGGTGCGAAGTGGATATGTCAGCATATGGGAGTAGATGAAGATGATTTTTATGAAGCGATCGCTACTTTTAAAGGAGCTTCAAAACGCCTGGAAAAAGTTGCTGAAACATCTTCTTCAGTCATATTTAAGGATTTTGCTCATAGTCCTTCAAAGGTTTCTGCGACGACGGCTGCGGTGAAAGAACAATATTCAAATAAGAAATTGATTGCCTGTCTGGAATTGTATACCTACAGCAGTTTGAATGCTGAATTTCTTAAAGAGTATAAAAACAGTCTTGAAAAAGCAGACGTGGCGCTGGTTTTTTATTCTCCAGATGCAGTAGCCATCAAAAAATTAGAAGCTGTAAGTGAAGAGCAGATAAAAGAAGCATTTCAGAAGGAAAACCTGAAGGTTTTTACCACTTCAGAAGAATTTAAAGCAGAGTTGGCTGATATCGACCTGAACAATGCTGTATTATTACTGATGAGTAGCGGAAATTATGGCGGACTGGAAATGGAAGAATTAAAGAAAATGATCTAAATTTTCAGCTGAATAATTATTATCACAATCTTATTTCATTGTGTATCTTTAATTTAAGATGAACGATGAAAAAATAAACCTTAGCATAAAAAAATGGGCTGAAGACGATCGGCCCAGGGAAAAACTGCTTCAGAAGGGGAAGTTGAGTCTAAGCGATTCTGAATTAATCGCGATTTTAATAGGTTCTGGAAGCAGAAACGAAACCGCTGTAGAATTATCTAAACGAATTCTTTCTTCTACTAAAAATAATATTAGCGAATTAGGAAAATTATCGGTAAATCAGTTATGCAAATTTAAAGGGATTGGGCCTGCAAAAGCGGTTTCTATTGTCGCAGCCCTTGAATTGGGGAGGAGAAGAAGACTTGAAGAAGCGCTGGAGCAAAAGAAAATTTCCTCCAGTCATTCGGTGTTTGAAATTATGCAGCCTGTAATTGGGGAACTTCCGCATGAAGAATTCTGGATTATTTATTTGAATAATAGCAATAAGGTTATTGAGCAGTTTCAAATTAGTAAGGGTGGTATCACCGGAACTTTAGTTGATGTGAGAATTACATTGAAAAAAGCTTTGGAGGTTGGGGCTGTTTCAATAATTTTGGTGCACAATCATCCTTCCGGAAATTTAAAGGCCAGTGAAGCAGATAAGCAACTTACCAAAAAATTAAAACTAGCAGCAGAGAGCCTGGATATCAAAATTCTTGACCATCTTATTGTAACCGAAAAATCTTACCTTAGCTTTGCCGATGAAGGTATGCTCTAAGACAGCTTTTTAATGTTATTGATTTACACTCAGAAAGTCACTCCAAGAATTATATATGTGTTTAAGCACATTTGTACTCACATTCTGGGGATCCCAATAAAATTCACTTCAAAAATTGAAGAATTTATTGCTCATGATGGGGCAAAACTTTCCTATGGAAAACAGGCTTTAGGAAATGAATTTTTTATTCAAAAGGTAGAGCTTTTGATGGAACAGGGCTTTTCTGAACTGGAAATAAAAGTACAGCCCTGGGACGATACGGTATGTTTCTTTCCTTTGCCGGATGCCAGCGGTTTACCCTTCGACATTTTTGCGGCTTCTTTTTATTTGCTTAGCCGCTATGAAGAATATCTTCCCCATGTTAAAGATGAAGAGGGAAGATTTCCTGCAGCAGAAAGTCTAGCTTACCAGGAAAGTTTTCTGCATAAACCCGTAGTGGACATCTGGGCTTTCAAATTCAGGGAAATATTAATTGAACGATTTCCCGATCTTGATTTCACAGATAGAAAATTTAAGGTTGGTACCATCATAGAATCCAACCATACGTATATATTTAGGAATAAAGGTTTCTTACGCAGCTTTATAGGCCTATGGTTTGATGCATTTAAACTTAACTTCGGAAAGGTAGTGGATAGGCTTCAGGTTTGGGTAAGATTAAAAGATGATCCTCATGATATTTTTGAAGATCTCATAGATTTGATAAAAGAGCACAAGCTTTATATGCTTTTTATGTTCCAGCTAAGTGATTTTTCTATTTATGATCGCAATATTAGCCATAACCGGATACCTCACAGGGCGGTTATTAAATCTGTGGCAGATTATGCTAAAGTGGGATTGCTCATGGGTTATTATGCTATGGAAGAGGTGAAAAGTCTTCGAAAAGAAAAATTGAGGTTAGAAGAAATTATTCATAGTCCTGTGGAACATGCCATGAATTCACAATACAATTTAAGGCTCCCGGACCAGTATAATAATCTTGCCGAATTGGAAATTAATAACGACCATTCTATGGGATATTCTGAAAATCCCGGTTTTCGCGCGGGCACCTGTACTCCTTATCTTTTTTATGATATAAATATGGAAGTAACTACACCTTTACGGGTTCATCCATATGTTTTTCACTCCAATGCAGCGGGAGAAATGTCTAAAACAAAAGTAAAGGAAGAGATTTCCAGGATGCTCCTTGAGGTGAAGGAAGTTCGGGGAATGTTCCGGGCTGTTTTCAGCAATCATGACTTTTCAGATTATGCCGATAATAAATTTTACTATTCTCTGTTAAAAACAATACATGAAATTGAATAATATTAAACACGTGTTCTTTGATCTTGACCATACGCTATGGGATTTTGATCGTAATTCTGCCCTGGCTTTTAAAGAGGTCTTTGAACAGCAAAAGATTAAATTGAGTGTAGATGAGTTCCTGGAAGTCTATATGCCCATCAACTTCAAATATTGGGAGCTTTACCGGAATAATTCGGTGACAAAAGAAGCTTTGCGTTATGGCCGGTTAAAGGACAGTTTTGATAGTCTGAAGTTTGAAACCCAGGATGACACTATTAATTTAATCGCTAATAATTATATAGAATATCTTCCCAATAACAATCATTTATTAGAAGGGAGTATCGAGATCCTGGACCATTTGAAAAAGGATTATAAATTACATATTATCACGAATGGTTTTGAGGAAGTACAACAAAAAAAAATGCATAATTCAGCTATTCTTGAATATTTTGATACGATTACTACTTCTGAAGATGCCGGTGTAAAAAAGCCACATCCTCTCATTTTCGAAAAAGCAATTCAAAAAAGCGGCGCTGAACGGTCTAATTCGGTAATGATCGGGGATAATCTAGAAGCAGATATTATAGGTGCCCACCAGTTCGGTTTACACGTTATTCATCTTGATATTCATGGGCAATCTGCTCATAATCAATATCCTCAAATTCAAAAGTTAAAAGAACTCTTAAATTATTTATAATAATAAAGAATAGGTATTTTCGTTTCCAAAGAAAGCCTTGTTCGTGTCTTGTTTTAAACTATTTAGAATACCTGCTTTATTAGGTGCCTTCGGCCTGCTTCTAACATCCTGTTTTAAGGATGTAGATTTTGAGCAGGCGCAGGATATCCAGTTAACCCCCGATCTTGAAGCAGACCTGTTGTTCTATAAACTAAATGAGATAGACTTTTTCGATTCAGAGACAAATGCTTTTACACCCATAATCCGTGATACGGTAAGACTGGAATTTTTAGATGACGATTATATCCAGGATGGCCTTATGTATGCTGAATTTAGGTTCAAGCACGAAAATAAATTTCCTTACCTGATAAAAAGTAGGATTAGGTTTTTATCGGAAAATGATAGGACACAATTTTCTGTGAACTATGATATACCTCCTGGTTCCATAGATTCAATAGCCGTTGTTGATACACTTCATGTAATGGAGACTAACGAGATCGGAAAAGTTAGGAGATCCATAAAAATGCTTGTGGAATTGGAATTGATAGATGACGGAAAAGATATTGAGGGAGAATTAGAATTTTCATCAAAAGGGCTTTTCAAGTTTGAATTTTAATATGCGGAAGATTGTTCTAATCTTATTCCTGTTTTCCTCGTTGTTAAGTTTTGGTCAAAATAAACCATTGCTTTACAATGTAGATGATTTACCGCAATCCCTCATGCAAAATCCTGGGGCAAGAATAGATTTTACCCGGCATATTGGTGTTCCTTTTTTTTCGCAGATACATTTATTTGCCGGCTCAACCGGTGTTACTGCTCATGATATTTTTTCAGATGAAGATCCTAACGTGAATGCAAGAGTTCGTAATGTGATGAATTCAATTACCGCAGGGGATTACTTCTCTATTAATGAACAACTGGAAATCCTTTCACTGGGTTGGAAGATGGGTGCAAAAGGCTATTTCTCAACAGGTATTTATCAGGAATTGGACGTTTTCGCCTATTTTCCAAAGGATCCTGCTGTGCTCGCATTTGAAGGGAATGCAGATTATATCAATCAGGATTTTGAATTTTCAGATGTAAATTTCACCGGTGAAATTTTAACCGTTTATCATGCGGGTTTTAATTATAAAGTTGATAGAAAATTAACTGTTGGGGGAAGATTTAAATTATATTCTGGGATATTCAATGCTGAAAGTACTAGCAATGAAGGTATCTTTAGAACAGTACAAACTCCCGGTGGTCCCAACTTTTACAGGCATGAAGTTTCGGGGGTAGATGTGGTTGTGAACACCTCTGGGTACGCCTCTTTGAAAAATGAGGCAAATATGACCGTAGATGAAGCAGTTGCCGAACTTTTAAGCCGTTCCTTCTTTGGTCAGAATATTGGATTAGGGCTGGATCTTGGATTTAATTACCGGGTAACAGATCAATTTTCCGTAAATGCTTCCATAAGAGATCTAGGGCTTATGTTTCATCAAAAAGATGTGGAGAATTACAATTATTTTGGTTCTTTTCAAACCACTGGATTGGAGCCACTTTTTCCTGAACTTGATGAGAACGAAAGTGCCATTCCCTACTGGGATGTATTTGAAGAGAGACTTGATGTGAACCTTCAGGATGAAACTACAGAGAATATCTATACAACCTGGCGGCCCTTAAAATTTAATGCATCTTTCCAATTCGGAACAGGTAAATCTATACTGCCGTGTGACTATTTAATAAGTAAAAGGCCAAGGTTTATGAATTTATTTGGAATGCTGGTTTCGGGAGTGAATCGTCCAAAAGGACTTACTTATGGAGTAACCGCTTACTGGGATAGAAAAGTGAACGATAATATGAGGTTTCGCCTGGCTTACGGGGTAGATGAATATTCTTTAACCAAACTTGGAGCAATGGTTACTTCCCGATTTAAAAATTTTAATATTTATCTTGCAGCTAATGATATTATTGGATATACTAATTTAGCAAAGGCCAATAGTGCCTCCTTACAATTAGGTTTTCAATTTGTTTTTAAAGACCTGTAAAAAGATAGGTTGGATTTTATCCAGCACCTAACCTCAAAAAATAGAAATAATGAAAAAAATATTGACCAGTATATTTATCTTACTGTTGGCGATTAAAGTTTCCGGTCAGGATATCAATAATTATAAATATGTTATAATTCCCGAAACTTTTCAGTTCACCGAGGAGGTGGATAAATACAGGTTGAATTCTTTAACGAAGTTCCTTTTTGAACAAAATGGATTCAATACTGTCATGAAAACAGAAAATAAACCTTCAGATCTGGATACAGATCGCTGTCTTGGTTTGCAAACGAAACTTGAGGATAATTCCGGACTTTTTGTAACTAAACTGGTTTTAAAACTTCTGGATTGTAATGATAGGGTAATATTCGAATCTAAAGAGGGCAGGAGCCGGGAAAAAGATTTTAAGAATGCCTACCAAGAAGCATTGCGGGATGCATTTAGTTCTATCGAAGAGCTGGAATATAAGTATGTTAAATCTGCTGAACAAGAAAAAACCCCGGAAGTGGAAGTAGTTGCTGTGCCTGCTATCGCTGCGGCGGAACCATCAAAAGATGTAGAAGTTGATGCAGAAGAAGAAGAAGAAGAAGAAGAAGAAGAAGAAGAAGAAGAAGAATCAGTAGCAGATGAAAATGAGATATTAGAAGACACTGCACCAGTTGCCAGGGCAGAGCGTAAGATTAAGACCGGTTCAGAATTTCTTTTTTCAGGAAAATCTTATAATCTTAAAAAGACCAATCAGGGCTTAGGTTTATATCAGGAAGATTCTTCAGAGCCTATTGCAATTTTAATAGAAACAAACGGAGGGGAAAGCTATATTTATAATTCGCTTACCAATCAGGGAGTCGCTTATTTTGATGTTACAGGAAACCTTATCGTAGAATACCTGGACAGGCAAAAGAATGAGAAAATTTCTTTAACCTATAAGCTCAAAAACTAGTAACCATATTTTTTCTGCCATCTTTTTCGTAAAAACTCACGTTGTGCATTTTCACGCTGATTGTTTCCGGGCTTGTAGAGTGTTGTATTGCTTATTTCTTCTGGCATAAATTCAGCAGCAACAAAATTGCCTTCGTGGTTATGCGCATACTTATAATCTTTTCCGTAGCCGATATCTTTCATGAGTTTGGTAGGAGCATTTCTTATGGCTAAGGGAACAGAAAGGTTGCCAGTTTTCTTAACCAGGCTCTGAGCTTCATTAATTGCCATATAAGCGGCATTGCTTTTAGGTGAAGTCGCAAGGTATGTCACACACTGGCTAAGGATGATCCTCGCTTCAGGATATCCTATTGTGTTCACCGCCTGAAAAGAATTGTTCGCGATCACTAAAGCTGTTGGGTTAGCATTTCCAATATCTTCACTAGCAAGAATCAATAATCTACGCGCGATGAATTTCACGTCTTCACCGCCCTCGATCATTCTCGCAAGCCAATACACAGCTGCATTTGGGTCACTACCTCTTATAGATTTTATAAAAGCTGAAATAATATCGTAATGCTGCTCGCCAGTCTTATCGTAGAGCACCGTATTTTGCTGAACTTTAGAAAGTACAAGATCGTTAGTGATCTCTACATTTTTTTCAGCAGAAGTTACCAGGAGCTCAAAGATATTCAGCAGTTTTCTCGCGTCGCCCCCGCTAAGTCTTAAAAGTGCTTCGGTTTCTTTTAAACTGACATTTTTGGCTGCGATTACCTTATCTTCTTTAATGGCTCTATTCAGTAAAGCCACCAGGTCATCTTTAGAAAATGGTTTTAAAATATATACCTGGCAACGGGATAACAATGCTGAGATTACCTCAAAGCTGGGATTTTCTGTGGTTGCGCCAATTAAGGTGACCCAACCTTTTTCTACAGCTCCCAAAAGTGAATCCTGCTGGGACTTACTAAAACGATGAATCTCGTCTATAAACAGGATAGGACTTTTTGTCGTAAATAAGCCTTCACTCTTTTTTGCTTTTTCAATAACCTCCCGAACATCTTTCACTCCACTGCTAATAGCGCTAAGAGTAAAAAAGGGTCTGCCAGATTCTGTAGCTATGATATTGGCTAAGGTTGTTTTGCCAACGCCGGGTGGCCCCCAAAAGATCATGGAAGGAATAATTCCCTGTTTTATCTGTTGTTTGAGTGCTCCATCTTTGCCAATAAGATGTTGCTGACTTAAATAATCTTCAAGTGTTTTTGGGCGCAGTCTTTCGGCGAGAGGTTGATTCATATTTAAAAGAAATGACAGGCTATACAATTGCTGTTTAAAAAAAATTAAAGATTTAATTGGTGAAAATACCCCTAACTTGGTAAAAAAATCGTTCAATCAAACGTAGATCTTCTGTAACTATTTCTGCAGTACCGGTCATTTCGTTTTTAAAAGGTATTTCTATATTATACGATGAAACAAGGGATTTTTCCAATGGTACATTTACAATATAACTGCCTTCACTATTAGGAATAGCAGATATGTTTTTTACTTTTCCTTCAAGTACTCCATATTCTGTTTCAGGGTAGTTTAGTAGTTTAATATTAACTTCTTGACCGGACTTTATTTTTCCACTATTTTGAATCGGGGCTTTAATCCTAGCTAAATAATTCTCAATTTTGTTTGGGACAATAGTAAATAGCAAATCTCCCTTGCTAACTGTTTGATTTTCATTCCAAATGCTCATGAAGTTTACTTCTCCCTCTATGTCAGATTTTAAAAGGTATAGTTGTTCCCAATCTTTAATTGTTTTTTTTAATTGGTTGAGAGATTGAATAACGTTTTTAAATAATCGTGTTTCGACCATCTGATTATTAATCACATTTTCTTTTTCAGTATGATAAGCATCATTAAGTGTTTGTTTAAGCTGTGAAATAGAAATGTCAATATTCTTTAAATTTCTCTTGTTTTCCAGAAAACCTAGCTGTTTTGATTCATATTCCTGAAGGGAAATAACTCCTTTTTCATATAATTTTTTATGTCGTTTTAATTCATTTTCCGAAAATTGAAAAGTCTCATGTGTTATCGCCTTTTGGTTTTCAAGATTGGTGAGTCTTAACTTTAATTCTGAAGCTGATAATTGATTGGCGGCAATTTTATTTTTATAAGGATCTAATGTTTCGTTCAGTAAATAATCAATGTATTCTTTTTCGAAAATAGAATATGCATAAGCGACTTCACCCAATTCCAATATTGGCAATTGCTCAACAGGTAAATTTATTCTACCACCGTTCAGATTTAAAGAATCAATGATTTTTTTTAAAAAAATAATATCCTTCAAATTTGCTGGATTTTCAATCATGGCCATAATCTGTCCTTGAACAACCTTTTGCTTGTCAACAACCAATATTGTATCCATTTTCCCTGAAACCCGTGCAAATTCGCGTTGTGGAGGTGTTTTTGAGGTAATAACGGCTTCGGCACTTATAATATCAGGATATTTTATTAACCAGGCGAGTATGAAAAATAATATGATTAATATCAAAACTATTGTATTTCCCCACTGGATCATCCAATGAGGAACTTTGGTGAGAATATCTTGTACTTCCTCACTCCTTAACTGTTGTCGGCTCTGTGGCATTATTTTCCTAGTTCCAATTGATTTTTAACGAGTTTGAAATAATTTCCTCTAAGAGCTGTTAATTCTTTATGTGTCCCATTTTCTATAATCTTACCATCATCCAAAACTACAATCTGATCGGCATTTTTAACGGTACTTAAACGGTGAGCAATTATAATTACTGTTTTATTTTCAAAAAATCTATTAAGATTTTCCATAATTGTTCTTTCATTATTGGCATCTAAAGCAGAGGTAGCTTCATCAAAAAATAAAAAATTAGGATTTTTATAAACTGCTCTGGCTATTAACAAACGCTGTTTTTGTCCGGTACTAAGTCCTGTCCCTTCCAAGCCAATTTTTGTATTGTACCTCAAAGGAAGAGATTCGATATATGATGTGATATTTGCTACCTTAGTAGCGTGTTCAAGCCGTTCGTAATTTATATAGTCCTCTCCTACGGCTATATTGTGAGCAATAGTGTTATTAAAAATATATCCTTCTTGCATGACGACTCCACAATGTTTCCGCCATACCTTGTTGGAGACTATTTCTAAATCAGTATTTCCTATTAAAATTTTGCCTTCATTAGGCTTATAGAAGTTCAATAAAAGTTTCATTAAAGTAGTCTTGCCACTACCACTTGCTCCAACAATAGCAGTTATTTTTTTAGCTGGTATTTCTAGATTTAAGTTTTTTATAACCAAATCTTTATTACCTATATAACGAAAGCTTACATCCTCTAATTTTATATTTTTAGTGATATCTAGTTTACCTATTTTCTTAGCGTCAATAGGATCTTCATCTTCCTTATTATGAATCTCACCCAAACGCTCCAAAGAAATTCTGGCATCTTGTAACTGCCTTACAAAAGTTATAAATTGTTGAATTGGAGAATTAAGTTGTCCAACTATATAAGATATCGCTAACATCATACCAAGAGTGATATTTCCATCAATCACCAATTTTGCGGAAAGGATAGTTATAATAATATTTTTTAACTCGTTAATTAAAGATGACCCTACGCTTTGATATTGTTCCAGAGCTAAATTTTTTATAGAAATATTAAAAAGCCTAGCTTGAACATGTTCCCAATTCCACCGCATTTGTTTTTCGGCATTATGCAATTTTATCTCCTGCATTCCGTTAATTAATTCAATAACTTTGCTTTGTTCTGCACTTACCTGAGAAAATCTTTTATAATCGAGTTCTCGTCTTTTCTTGAGAAATAGTAAAATCCAGACAAAATAGAGGATACTCCCCAACAAAAAAATAAAAAATATTAACCAACTGTAGTATGCCAAGACAATACTAAAAACCAAAAAATTCATTGTAGAAAATAATACTGTAAGTGACGAAGTAGTAAGAATGCTCTCAATTCTTTTGTGGTCATTAATGCGTTGCATAATATCACCGGTCATTTTAGTATCGAAGAAAGCAATTGGTAAATTCATCAATTTAATAAAAAAGTCTGAGATCAATGAAATGTTGATACGTGTACTCAAGTGCAAAAGAATCCAGCTTCTAATAACTTCTATGGCACTCCGTCCTATAAAAAGCGCTATTTGTGCAAAAAGTATTAGATATACAAAATCAATATCCTGGTTTTTAATACCAACATCTACTACACTCTGTGTTAAAAAAGGAACAACTACTTGTAATAGACTGCCAGCGAGCAACCCAATGATTAATTGCGTTATAAATTTTTTGTATCTAAAAACATACTGAAATAAAAACCCAAAACCATAATCAATATCTTCTTTGTCTGTTTTATAATTTTCAAATTTTGGAGTGGGCTCCAATAATAATGCGATACCTTCAGAATCTTCAGTATTGGCATTTTTACCTATCCAAGTATCTATAAATTCTTGCTCCGAATAACTAATCAAGCCATAGCTTGGATCTGAAATGTAATAAGTTCCTTTTTTTATTTTATAAAGAACTACGAAGTGATCGTTATTCCAATGCAGAATACACGGTAATGTAGCTTCATTAAGAGTTGAAGTGGAAAGTTTGACTCCCAGAGTACGAAAACCAATCTTTTCTGAAGTATCGCTCAATGATAATAAAGAACTTCCTTCCCTAGTTGTCTCACTTAACCGTCTAAGCTCTGGCAAAGAAATTGTTTTACCGTAGTATTTTGCAACTATTTTTAGACAAGTAGGGCCGCAGTCCTTTGCATCTGGTTGTTTATAAAATGGGAAATTTTTAAGCAAAAGTTGAGAAGATTGGGATATATTTAGAAAGGCAAATTAAGTAAAATATAAAAAACTTTAATGTAAAGATTGAATTATTCTGCAGGTGTACAACTAAAAAAGGATTGAAAATTTTTTTTTCAATCCTTTTTAAATTTATTGTACCATACGTGATATAATACGTCTGGAAATTATTAAATAAACTACATTGGTTCTGGCAAACCACATCCCTCGCAGGCAGGATCTAGATTATTATATGCACCTCCATTGTTGTCATAACACGTCTGGCAGTTACCGCCACCTCTAATAGATTTTTGTTGATTTTTACTTAACACCTCTGCGCTGTTTAAAATTTCATTTAACATAATATAAAGTTTTAAATTTATGATATCTTGAACATTTACGGACAATCAAGATTTTTGTCCTTACTCATGTTGTCTCGGCTAAATCAGGTACATTTTTGCCATCTACTATTGTGGTTATATCATTAATCAGATGCGGCAAATCTTCGTAACTGTAATTTTTTGGGAACATTCTATTTTCAACTATTGTTGCTGGAGTATAATTTAAATCGTTAGATTGAATCCACTCTTTTTGTTGTATCAAAATATTTAAAGTTATTTTATCAAATTTAGGTTCGCCATGTGATGATAACCACTCAACTACATTTCTGTTTTCAAACCAACCCTTATAGCTTTTTATAAATTTTTCATTCCCTTTTTCATGATAAATCTCAATCAATCGAGTGCTGATTTTTGTAGAAGGATGTTCTAAATTATCTACGCGAACACTAAAACGGATTACTAGTTTTATATTTTGTTGATGAGTATTTAATATTTTAAGATAGTTTTCAAAAGCAGTTTTACAAAATCCACAAAGAGGGTTTGTAACTACAGTTATTTGAAATGATGCTTCTGGGTTTCCAAGAGTAATTTCTTTCGGTATTGGTGATATCCGTTCGAAAACTTTTGCCTTTGAAAAGATATGCTGAAAGATTTCTGGATCTCTTTTAAAACGTCTCAAAGAAATATTTTCAGAAAATAATTTTTTTCTTATAATATATTGATTTTTGGCAAATGTGAATGAAAAAGCAACTAAAGAAATAATCAAAATAAATTGAACTGCATCAATGATTAAGAAAATTAGGGGGTAATTTAGTATGGCTATCGAGGTGAAAACAATTAGTAAACCGCTAACAGCCAAACATAGGACACACCATTTTTTTAATATTACTGCTTGATAATAAATTGAATATAATACTATGGGAATGGATGTTAGTAATATAAAATTCAAAAAGGAACTCCATTGAAAAAAAAGCTGGAATAACATTAAACTACTAAAAAAGATAAACGTCAAATCAGACAAGTCTAAATAATCAAAAATTTTAGATCCTTTTGAATTTATAACCTCATTGCAATTTGTCTTCTGATGGATATTACAAATATTATACACCGCTTGGGAATGTTCTCCTATTTTTTCCTTGATTAATAAATAACCAAGATATATGCCCGCACTTGTCATAATCAACAGGAAAATTTCAATAAAAGAAATTCCTTGAAGAAATAACAATCCAAATATTATAGTGGTGATTAGGAAGATCCAGATTATTTTAATTTTTGTTTTTTTCAGTTTTTTTCTTCCTGGTTCTATTGCAATAATTGAATTTTCCCAAATCGCAATAAAAGCATTTTCGGTCAAAGTTTTTTTTTCACCTTTGGCGTTCCTTGTCTTAATTTGTTGTCCTTTCTTAGAAACAAGAACTAATTCCTTAGTATTGCCTTGAATTATTAAACTTAAGAAATGGTCTGGTAAAATTGCCAAAGAATCAGTTGGAATTTTAGCAGCAAGATTTTCAATATTAAAATAGTTAAGTGTTTCGGTTATCGATAAAAAACTTGGATAGTTTGGATGAGTCTGTAACTGAAGTTTTATTACATTTTCGTCAAAATTAGTATAGTTGTTCTTAATTAAAAATTGTTCAAGTAATTGTTCCAAATGTCTTATTTTTTAGTTGTAGGTTATAAATATGTCGATAGAAAAATATTGCAGATCTACCAACTGGATATTCTTAAGATTTTTACAATTATTTACTTTCGAAAAGTAAATAGAATTTTGTAATTCTTGATTAATTTCAATGAATTATTAGGAATTTTATCAAAAATAATTAAATTTAATGTATGTAATATAAAAAAGAAATAATTAGATTAGAGACTATATTTTAAATAAATTCGAAGCTTTTTAATTATTTTTTAAATGAACTAATGCCTTGCTAGTTCTAAAATGTTCAAGGTAAATAATTAATTAAAATTATAAATATGTTAAAAACTATTTTGAGTCGCGTAAACGTATTGGAGCTTTCTTCTGAACAATTAGGCAAAATTAATGGAGGAGCTTCTTCCTGTCCTTCCTATTGTGCAACGGATAGTGATTGTGCTCCATGCACTAACTATCAGTTCGATGCTACAGAGTGGAAATGCTTAGATGGAACTTGTTTTGAAGCTTAATCTATGTTAAACAGGATAGGGTAGTAAAAATAATATCCTATCCTTTTATTTGAGATTTTATTTAATATATTAAAACACCAGTGTGTTTTGGATGTTATAAGGTGAAGATATTTTATAATATTTCAGGAAAAATTTTAAATAAAGTTGCAAGTAGTAGCTAACCTTTGTCTTCAAAATCTAGTGGTATTATTTCAATATCATATAAGTAGATAAATAGCTCGAATCTTTTAAATCATTTTCCTAATTAAAGGACAAAACAAATGAACTATTTAGAATTTACGTTTTATAAATATTTACTAGTAACGAATGAATAGTAAGCAAAAGTGTTGCGGTAAAACTTTGTAACAACTGAATTTTGCAATTCATAAATTTCCTTACCAAAAAATATTTTAGCTATCATGGTAACATCAAGTAAATCATGTCCGGATTTCTACAGTAAAATTGAAGTAGAATTTTATGTGAAAGCAAAAGGGGAAATTTTGATATTTTTATCAGAATACAGTAGCTTTAATTCAATGCAGGTTTAGTAGCGTTATCTTAAGATTCATTCCGTTTGCAAGTTAATTTTTGGCGCTCGGATCAGAATTACCTTCACTAATTTCTTCTGTTCTTACCACAAAATTTAGCGTGTTTTAATAAATTTTCCGGCATAATAAATACCTTAATTTTATTTTCTATCAATTTTTCTAAATCTATTAGTAGAGTCATCTTAATTTAAGTATACTTAAAATTATATATATTCATTTAAGATCAATAATAGCATCTATTTAATTTCAAATACTGTTTTTAGTGATGTTAATTAAAATTGAAGAAAATTTGAAAGCTTCCTCACCTTTTGTTTTTACAAGCGGAACTATTGGTTATCCGCTTTTATTTGTGCTCCTTATCTGGATCGTTTTCTGGATTGAAGTCCGTTTTGGTGTAAGCTTTAATTCATTTGGAGTAAGGCCTGGTGAAATTGTTGGTTTACGCGGAATCATTTTTTCTCCTTTTATTCATTCAGATATAAAACACCTTTTTAATAACACCATTCCATTATTTATTTTATCTCTGGCACTTTTCTATTTCTATAAACCTATAAGCTGGAAAATACTTTTTATAGGACTTATTTCCACAGGGCTTCTTACATGGTTAATTGGCAGGCCGGCCAATCATATTGGCGCCAGTGGGATTATCTACCTGCTCGCTTCCTTTCTGTTTTTCAAGGGCGTCTTTTCCAAACATTACAGGCTGGTGGCCTTATCTCTAATAGTTGTCTTTATTTATGGGGGACTGGTGTGGTATGTAACTCCAATAGATCCTACAATTTCGTGGGAAGGTCACCTCTCTGGATTAATTAGTGGATTTTCGCTTTCCCTTATTTTCAGAAGAAATATTCCTGAACCGCCTAAATATAATTGGGAAAAACCAGACTATTCCGAAGAAGATGATCTCTTTATGAGGCATTTTAATAAAGACGGGAACTTTATTGAATCCCCCCAGCCCCCGGAGGGGGAGAAAATAGCTACAAATGAAATTCAGGATGAGGAAGCGGATGCGGGAAATTCAGAAAATGATGGGCATGATAAAATTACTTATCGTTACATATATAAAAAATCGAAAAAGAAAGATTAAATTCCTGCCAAATCTACCTATGCATGGGTTAGGGGGATGCGCTGCCTAATTACTTCGTAAAGAAAAGCACCACAGGCTACCGAAACATTCAGCGATTCTATGCTGCCGTACATTGGTAATTTAGCTTTAAAATCAGCGGACTTAATAATAGAATTGGAAACCCCTTTTGCTTCATCCCCCATTATAATTGCAACAGGTTGCTTAAGATCTATATCATATACTAAATCATCAGTTTTTTCAGTAGCAGCTACTAATTTGATATCATACGTCTGAAGATGGAAAACGGCATCTTTAATATGATTTACTTTGCAAATAGGAACATTGAATACCGCGCCGGCTGAAGTTTTTACTGTGTCGGCATTAATAGGGGCAGAGCCTTTTTCCTGGATAATGATCCCCGTAACGCCACAACATTCCGCGGTTCTAATGATCGCTCCAAAATTACGAACATCTGTTAAGCCATCCAATAAGATAAAGAGCGGAGTGGTTTCATTATTTTGAGAATCTTCCACCAGTTTCTCAAGGCTTACAAAATTAATAGGTGAAATATTAGCAACAACGCCCTGGTGATTTCCTCCCTTGCTAAGTTTGTTCAGTTTTTCTACCGGAACATAAGAAACATTATAATTGGCTTTTTTAAGATGCCTGTTCAATTCCTGAAATAAAGCTCCTGAAAGTCCTTTTTGAACAAATATCTTTTCCAGTTCCTTTCCGCTTTCCATCGCTTCAATAACTGATCTGATTCCAAATATACGTGTGGTTTCTTCCATGCGGCAAAGGTACAATCTTAATTCAAATAAAAAGCACCTCCCGAAGGAAGTGCTTTTCAAAATAGAATTATAAAAATTGGCTAATTAAATTTCCACTAGTTTCTAGGGAACACCCAAATATCATCATCTAGTAAATGTCCTCCCTGGGCGTCTATTGCCGCCTCGTATTCTTCTGGATTGGATTGTCTTTCAGAAATAGGGTATAAGAGTCTTCGAGGTACGATTCCAGAAGGATTATTTCCATTCTCTCCATTTGGATTAGGAGTGATATCTGGGAAACCAGTTCTTCTGAAATCATTCCACACCTGGATTGGAGCCTGTCCGTACAGAGCCTTATATTTTTCTGTAATTATTGTTTCAATGCTGGAACCTTCCAGATCATCAATATAATCCTGAGTTGCGCTGGCAGAAATACCTAAATACTGGAAATTTGCTCTGATAGCTTCTTCAAGAGCTTCGCTACCATCTCCACCAGTTCGTTCAAGAGCTTCTGCTTCGATAAATTTGAGTTCAGAATAACTGATTACAGGAGAAGGACTATCTAGTTGAGCCCAAAAAAGATTAGGGTTATCGGCATCGAAGTATAGAAAAAGATCTCCTTCGTCTGGGGTCATGTAAAGATCCATTCTAGGATCGCCCATCATTAAATCTGCAAAAAAATCTCCAATTATCATGGTGTTAGGTCTCTGGAACCCAAACAAAGCAAGTGGATGTCCACCATTTTGTGTGTTTTCCCATATAAAGTCCAGTTGATTAGCATTACCCTCAAAAGCCATTTGAGCCTCTGCCAGAGCCTGTTGCGCTGCGTCGCTCTTCACGCTGGTTTGCTGAATAAAAAACCGAGCTTTTAAAGCGTGTGCAGTGGCTATCCACTGTTCATTACTTCCACCAATCAAATCGCCCTGAATTCCTGCTGGATCGTCAGCTTCTAAATCAGTTATAGCTTCTGAAAGTAATGTTTGTAATACACCGTAAAGCTCTTCCTGATCATCATATTTGGGAGAAAGGTTTTCATCTCCCTGGAAAGCTTCTGAATAAGGAACATCCCCCCATACATTGGTCGCAATCCCCAGGTTTATAGCCATATAGATCTTAGCTAAACCGCGGGTGTTAGGTGCGTCTGTAAGGGTTGCTCTCTCGATGATATCTGCCGCATCTCTCATTGATCCAGTATATAAGCCAAAATCCCATGGATTATTGGTATCATTTTCTCCAATTACGTAAGAAGTATATTGTAATTGCTGCGCATCGAATCCCTGCCATTGCTGCATAATTATTCCTCCATACCTGCCTAATACGGCACCAATATTTCGGTGTGTTTGTGTTTGCATGGCTGGAACAATAGCTACTAATGGAACGCTATCTCCACCAGGCCTTGTAGGATCCTGGTTTACGTCATCATATTCACAGGAAACCAGTAACGACATACTGAATAGAACTGTGAAAAAAACTGCTGGTATTTTATAATATTTCATATTGTCCTTTAATTAAAAATTAAGTTTCACCGTTAAAGCATAACTTTTTGTATTTGGCTGGTTGAAATAATCCAGGCCAATTCCATTGGATGCTCCTGTTAAATTTGTTTCTGGATCAATCCCTGGATAATCAGTAATTACAAATAAATTTCTCGCAGAGGCTGTAATAGATCCACCTGAAAGAAAAGAGTTGTCAAGAAGAGCTCCGGGTAACCTATAACTTAAAG
This sequence comes from Christiangramia sp., assembly GCF_029937855.1. Taxonomy (GTDB): domain Bacteria; phylum Bacteroidota; class Bacteroidia; order Flavobacteriales; family Flavobacteriaceae; genus Christiangramia. The sequence goes on along the minus strand of NZ_JAPYPC010000003.1, from coordinate 105,432 downwards.
AAGTTTCCCTTAATCTAACCCAGGATGAGTCAAATATATAATCTTCTGAAACTCCCCCAAATCCGTAACGTACCCATCTATACGAGCCAAGGCCGTTGTCTGGATCAGCTAGTGCAACCTGTTGAGTATTTGTTTCCCCGGTATTGGCATTAACACCTTCAAAAACAAAATCTGTGATTTCCCGTTGATCTGCTGTTTTCTGGGACGTACCAAAGTAATCTATGATTCCGCAAGTACCACACCAAATATCTCCCCCTTCACGTATATCAAGTAAAGCAGTAAGAGAAAAGTTTTTATAAGAGAATGTGTTTCTAATACCCATATTGAAATCTGGGGTCGGGTCACCAATTACACCATCTTCTGGGTCCACTAGTGGGAATCCATTATCACCTATTAATACTTCTCCATTTTCGTTTCTAGCAAATCTTGATCCAAAAATAGCTCCATAGGGTTCTCCAGCAATAACCCTTGAAGAGGTTGAGGTGAAACCCGCAAGAAAAATGGATTCTACATCTTCAGCTAATTCTTCTACAATATTCTCATAAGTTGAAAAGTTGGCATCGATATCCCAATTGAAATTTTCAGATTGGATCGGTTTAAGGCTTAGTAGGGCTTCCCATCCTTTGTTAGATATTACTCCAGCATTTACAATTCTTGAAGTAAAACCGGTAACAGCTGGTTGATCAACTGCTATAATTTGATCGGTAGTTTCTTTGTCATAATAAGTAACGTCTAACTTTACTCTTGAATCCAAAAATCTGAATTCTGCACCCACTTCAAATTCCTTGGTTACTTCGGGACGGATATTTGGGTTACCCTGTTGCTCAGATCTTTCAAATGCAACTGTAGAAAAGATGGGGAATTGATTCTCATCTATAAATCCATCTCCGCCAGATTCTGCAGCATTATAATAGGTGATGGTACCAAAAGCTGGTGCATCATTACCAGTCTTACCATACGAACCTCTAAGTTTTCCATAATCCATAAATCCATTATCCCATAATTCTGTAAAAATGAAAGATGCACCTAAACTGTAAGATTCAAAGCTATTATCATCTTCTGGAAGGGTAGAAGACCAGTCATTTCTAAAAGCTGCATTTACGAAAAGAGTTTCGTTAATTCCAAATTTCGCTTCCGAAAGAAAGGCATCCAGATGTCTTCTGTTTAATAAACTTTCAGAAGTTGCCTGACTTGCTGTATTAGAAACATTGAAGAAACCTGGGATAGTTAGTCCATTTCCAAGTACATCACGCAAAAGGCTTTCTGTTTTAAATCCATCATACCCAATGATACCATTAAAGGTGATATTTTCAGAAATGTTTCTATCAAAAAGCATTAGCAATTGCGTATTGATATCTTCACTAAAAATATTCGAATCGTAAACCTGACCTTGTGGATTTCCAGCACTGTTTATATCAACCCCTTGTTTTCTAACATCCGAATACTGATCATAACCATAGGTACCCTGTACTGTTGCCCAGTCAAAAGGCTTGTACTCAAAAGATAATCTACCAATAAAACGTTTAACATCATCAGTTGATGGGTTTTTAGCTACCGTCCAATAAGGGTTGTCATAGATGCCACCTCGGTAGCTTCTTTGTCTTCCGTCAGGTAACTGATATGTACTTGGAGTATCTGCAGCACTTCTTCCGCTTAGGCCATTCCCATTGTCGAATGTGGGTGTGGACCTTAAAAGACCCAGCATAATACCGGAAACGTTAGATCCTCTTTGAACACGACGACCGCCTGAAGTTACATAGTTTCCGCTTGCAGATACTTCTAGATTATCTGTAAGTGTCGCGCTTATATCACCTCTAAAAGATCTCCTATCAAATTCCTCTTTTGGCGCAACTCCTGTCTGGTTTAATTTTCCTCCAGAGATATAGTATTTTACATTTTCAGAACCACCTCTTACAGATACATTTTGTTCGTTTAACACACCTGTTACGAAGAAGTCAGTGTGATCAAAACTCATTGCAGGCATCCCATTCCCTTCACCTTGAGGTACTAACCTTCCAAATCTGCTATATGGGTAAGAAGTATCCCCATCATATTCCAAGGAAGATATTCTTGGGCCCCAGCTAAAGCCTTCACCTGTTTCAGGCCCTCTGTAGGTTGGTTCTCCACCAACTGGTCTACCTTGTGCATATTCTCGCTGTAAATCTGGTAATTGATTTACTTCACTAAATTGGATCGTTGAAGATACACTTACTGAAGGAGCTCCAGATATTCCTTTTTTAGTAGTGATGATAACTACTCCATTCGCAGCTCGTAATCCATATAATGTTTGTGCTGCTGTACCTTTAAGGATATCAATTGAAGCAATATCGTTCTGGTTGATATCTATTGCTCTGTTAGATTGATCTACATCTCCAACTCCATTTCCTGTACTGGAGTTATCAATCGGTACTCCATCCACAATAAAAAGTGGACTGTTTGATCTGTTGATCGAGGTATTACCCCTAATTCTAATATTGGATGAAGATCCTACTGAACCAGAAGCACTGGTCACATTTACCCCTGCCGCTTTAGAAGAAAGTGAATTCACCAGGTTGGTTTCTCCTGTATTCTCAATTTCTTCAGATGTTACACCCTCGACGGCATAAGTTACAGAGCGCGGTGTAGCTCTTACACCTAATGCAGTCACAACTACTTCTTCGAGTTGAGCGGCGTCACCTTGCATGGTAACATCAATTTGATTTGAAGATCCCACTGGAACTTCGGTGGTTTGTAATCCCACGAAAGAGAATACCAAAACCTGGCCTTCTTCGGCATTAATGGAGTAATTTCCATCGAAATCAGTTTGAGTACCCGTATTGGTACCTTGAATTAAAACGTTGACTCCAGGTAGTGGCAGACCATCACTGTCTGTCACTGTCCCGGATACCGTTTGTTCTTGTGCAAAGCTAAGTTGCACCACAAACGCCAGTAATAGCGTTAGAATACTAGTAAATTTTACTTTCATAGTTTATAGTTGTTTGAATTAACCAATATCAAAAATGCCAAAAAACACTTAATAGTCAATATAAAAAATGTTAAATAAATTAGGATTCGGTAGATATTTCGATAATTGGTTGAATAGCCTGATGTAAAGCTATACTTAAGTTACCTTAAAGATGGAATTTATTGAACTTAAATTTTAAGCAAAAAAAAACCACCCAGAAGGGTGGTTTATAATATTTAATCAATTAATACCGATTTACTGGACATCCCAGAATATCTTTGTATAAAGATCATCAGTACCACCAATGTTTTGAACAGCAGCTCTGTAGTTTTCCTCATTCAAAGCAATTTCATTTGTAGGATAGAAAATTCTAAGTGGAACTGGCTGATCAGATAATTCTGAATTCACAAGGAAATCAGGATAGTCTAATCTTCTCCATTCTGTCCAGCCTTCGAATCCACGGTTGAAAAGAGCAATCCATTTTTGAGTACCGATTAATTCTTCCCAGTTTGAAGAATTGTAAGCAACACCATCTTGAGAGAGGTATGTAGAAGCTTCCTCTTCAGTGCCATTATAGTAAAGAATATTAGCTGTTACAGCAGCCTCATAATGCTCCTGGGCATCTCCAGAGATAAATCCTCTCTCAATAGCTTCGGCTAAGAAAAACTCAACTTCAAAATACTGGAAAATTGCCCCTTCATAAGTTGGTTCGAATACAATATCTTCAGAAATGTGAGAGTAATTTGCGTAAGAATTATTGCCTCCAATTGGTCCACCTACATATTCTCCATCCGCAGTAGTTGTGAAGAAATCATCAATACGCGGGTCATTAACAGATTTCAAGTATTCTACTGAAGTTTCCCCAGCTACATAATCACCAAATCTGTTGTTCAATACAAATAAATTGTAGATAGGGTTGGTATTAGGAGCAGAACCTTCATAGTTGATTATGGCACTATCATCTGAAGATGTCATAACGCCAGCATTAAAAGCTTCATTAACTGTAGTAGATGCTAAAGTTTCATCAAAATCGGCAAGACGCATACCAAGGCGTAATTTCAAAGAAGCTGCGAACTTAGCCCACTTAGCAGTGTCTCCACCGTAATAAATATCTGCAGATCCCCAGGAAGCTCCTCCATTAGAAAGAGTTTCTATATCTGAAGAGATTCTGGAGATAAGATCTTTATAGATAGTGAAAGCATCATCATAAGCAGGGGTAAATGTTTCATTTACCATATTTGCTTCTGAATAAGGTACGTCCCCATTAAGATCCACCAATGTTTGATAAGAATATACTTCCAGAACATCAATAATAGCTAATTGATTAGCTTTTACATCATCAGCAAGGAAGTCATCTGCAGCAATAGCTTCACGTGAAGATTGTAGATCCTGAAGAATATTAGTATAAATTCTTACCCAAAATCCATCTGAAGGATCACGACCTATAATTTGGTAGTTGGCTTCATCGTTATATGTAGTTTCTGTCCAATGTTGTGTCCAAAGTTTTAGCAGGTTTCTTCCTGAATTAACTTCAGTCATCAAATCGCCCAGGTTTTTCTCAGCATTCGAGAAAGTTGTGGCTGCCGGTACTTCTGCCGGACTTTTTGGATCCTGATTGTAATCGGTAATATCGTCTGTACAGCTTGTAACAGCAAATCCGATAAACAGGCTAAAAATTAATAATTTTTTCATTATTCTGTTTTGTTTTAGAATTGTAATTGAACGTTTAATCCGTATTCTTTTACAGCAGGGTATGCACCAATTTGGAAACCTTGCACATTACCAGCACCAAAGGAATCTTCTGGATCTGCATAAGGAAGATCTTTATCTATTATCCAAAGGTTCCTCCCCGTTGCAGTAAGCTTAACTGCTGTAAAAGGCAGGTTATCTATAGCTTTAGAGGGTAAAGAATAAGAAAGAGTCGCCTCTCTTAATTTTACGTAAGATGCATCGTAAACGAACTGTGCATCTGGTGCATTACCATATCTACCAAGTGGGTTAGCATATGTAGACATATCTGCTCTAACATCGTTCACAGAACCATCTGCCTGCACACCATCAAGAATGATACCACCACTATCTGGTCCGTCTGTAACAGGATTTCTCTTAGGGTTACCTAACTCGTTAAGACCGGCAGTTTCAGGGTAAAGTCCAGTAGCCATACCAAAGTAAAGGTCACCAGTGAAAATACTTCCACCTTCCTGAATGTCAATAAGGAAACTAAAGTCCCAGTTTTTATAAGAGAATACGTTTTGGATACCTGCTTTAAAATCTGGGTTAATATCTCCAATAATATTATCTCTATTAGCAGTCTTGGCATAAAGGCCATTTTCAAGTACCAGTCTTTCACCGTTTACATACTGGTAATCTGTACCTTTTATTACACCGTAGGGCTCTCCAAGGGCGGCGTTTAATGTAACTCCAAAGAAAGAGTTTACAAGTAAGTTTTGAGAATCCTGGAATAACTTGGTTACTTCACTTTCATAAGTTGCGAAATTACCGTTGATTTTCCATTCGAAATTATCAGTTCTAATTGGAGAACCAAAAACATTCAATTCGAGACCTTTCTGCTCTACAACACCAGAATTTACAACACTACTTGTAAATCCAGCGGCAGGAGAAATAGTTACCGGAATAATCTGGTTTTCAGTCTCTTTTTTGTAGATAGAGGCATCAAAACCAAAACGACCACTAAACCAGCTCGTTTCAAGACCAATTTCTAATTCATTTGTACGTTCTTCAGTAAGATTAGGATTTTTAGAACTCGCCGGGTTAGAGTATAATGCTGTACCACCGAATCCGGTAATTGCATTAAAGGTATTTTGTAATTGGTATGCGTTTGCACCGTTACCTACTTCACCATAACCTGCACGGATCTTACCGTAGGTTAAAGCTGTACTATCAAATAAATTCGAGAAGATAATGCTTGTCGAAATCGCAGGATAGTTAAAAGAGTTGTCGCCATCAGGAAGAGTAGAGAATGTATCTCTTCTTAAAGATCCTTCAATGAAGAATGTGTTATCATAATCAATACTAGCAGTTCCAAATAGACCTAATACTCTTATATCCTGTTCAGATTCCGTTGGGAATTGGATAGGGGAAACAGAGTTGCTTAAGGTATAAAGGCCTTCTAAAGTTAGGCCCCCATTGGTTGAAGCTGTGATTGAGTTTAATTTAGTCTGACGATAGTTAGCACCTAAAGTACTATTCACACCAAAATCACCAAAATCCTCATCAAAGTTCAAGAACAAATCATAGTTAAATTCAGTAAAGTTAATGTTGTTTCTATAATATCTAGAAAGATCAACACTACCTACATTGTTTCTTTCTTCACGAATTTGATCGTAGGTATCTACAGAGACGCGGGTTTGGATATCAAACCAATCTGTGAATTCATAACCTAAAGTCGCGTAACCAAACAATCTGTTTCTTGTGTCATTGTTGTAGTTTTCGAAACGTGTAAAATAGGGGTTGTCCCAATAGATTGGATTTGTATTATCAGCACCAAATGGATTCCAGGTGATGTTTCTTCCAGTTTGCTCGTAAGCTCTTTCTTGAGCTGCAAGGTCTACATTTACAGCCCACCATTGGCGGAAGTTTGTCATCAGGTTTTCAGCGTCGTAACCAGTACCATAACGACCAAGTCCATCAGTTTTTGTGTAGATGGCTTTAGCAGTAGCAGTTAACTTATCTGTAAGATTTAAAGTACCAGAGAAATCAAATGTATTTCTATTGATCTCAGAATTAGGCATGATACCTGTCTGGTTAAATCTTGTATAACTAAGTCTCGAAGATCCGCTTTCGCCTCCCACAGATAGTGCTACGTTTTCAATATCGGTATAAGAAGTTTGAAAAATATAAGATGGATCGTTAGCACCAGCAGTCCAGGGTGAAGCCTGCTGATAAGTATCTAATTCCGGGTAGAAAGACTCCCATCCATAAACCATAAGGTTTGGATCAAAAGCACTACCATAAGAAGCATCTTCTGTAGTAGGAACTACAAGGTCTGCATTTCCATCGCCATTGATATCTCCAGAAAGAAAGCCATTTCCAGGGCCTGATCCGTAATAAGGACCGTACCCCTGCCCGTATTCTTTCTGATATTTAGCAAAAGTGTCTGGATCATAATTACCTACATTCACAGTTGTATTGATTGTTACTCCAATACCCTTTGTTTTAGAGCCATCTTTTGTAGTAATTATAATAGCACCATTTGCTGCACGTGAACCGTACAGAGCGGTTGCTGCTGCACCTTTTAGTACATTTACACTTTTAATGTCATCAGGGTTAATGTCTGAAGCGGCATTACCGTAATCATATCCACCGCCCCCACCAGATTGCGATCCAGTGTTAAAAGTAGAGTTGTTAACCGGCACTCCATCAATTACAAATAACGCCTGGTTGTTTCCAGTAATAGAAGAATAACCACGAATTACTACGTTAGAAGAACCACCAAGAGAAGAACTCTTTTTAACATCTAAACCGGAGATTTTACCAGAAAGAGAATTTACAAAGTTACCTTCTTTGGCAGTATTAACTTCTTCTCCCGATACTTCCTGGGTAGCATACCCAAGGGATTTTTTTTCACGAGAGATACCAAGCGCTGTCACAACTACTTCATCAAGAGTCGCTGCATCAGCTTTCATTACAACATCTATAGTGTTGCTGTTTGCTACAGTTACTTCTGACGTTTCTAGTCCCACGAAAGAGAATACCAATACATCTCCCTTTGCGGCCTCAATGGAATAAACACCATCGAAATTTGTTTGGGTACCACTAGAAGTTCCTTTAATTAGAACATTGACACCGGGTAGTGGCAGACCATTTTCATCGGTCACCGTACCGGTAATCGTTTGTCCTTGTGCAAAGGTTATTTGCACCACAAACGCCAGTAATAGCGTTAAAATACTACTAAATTTTGTTTTCATTTTTAAATTTGTTTGAATTAGCCGACGCCAAATTTGCTAATAAATGCTTGATTAAACAAGCGTACACTTCTAAATGTTTAAGTGGAGTTAATCTTTATTATACCATTATTTTAGTGTTAAATTATTGTGGATATTCTTTGGAATTAAGGTTTATATTTCATTCTGTGAAGTTGTAAATCGATCTTTTTGAAAAATTCAATAAAAATGCTAAAATAAAAAAGTCTCCAACTTGGGGAAGTTGGAGACTTTTTTTGAATCAAAAATCAGCAAGTCTAATTTTGATCAGACGGTCCTAAGTTTGGGTTGGCATTTATTTCTGCCTGTGGGATTTTAAAAATCCAGTCATCATTTACAGAAGGCTTATCCATTTGAAATGCTCCCTGGTAAAGAACTTCAGATGCTCCGGAACCTCCGTTCGCAGCGTGGTCTATGCCCTCATCCCATCTAATATGGTTAGTATAACCGAAGCCTTCAGCATACATTTCTAATCTCCATTGAAATTTTAGGTGTTCAAAGAAAGATTCTTCTGAATTGAATTCATCTGCACTCCATTCTTCATCTCTTGCTTCTGCTAATGGCTTTAATGCTTCTTTAGCCCCTGCGAGATCTCCCATCATTAATTTTGCTTCCGCTTCAATCAAATACATTTCTGAAGCTCTCATATATATAACATCATCGGGATCTATTGATCCAGGATTTGCCTGCTTTAATTTAAAATGCATGTAAGGATGGGTATTATGTCCTGATACTAAGCCATAGGTGCTTTTTATTTCAGCTATAGCTGCATCAAACTCTTCTTCTGTGGTGTATAAGGGGTTGGTGTTGTTCTCCCATCCACCGTTGCCATTCGCTGCAGAAGTATTTGAATTTGGTGCATCTGGTAAAAAGACATCTTTTCTATAGTCTGTTTCTGGTATAGCGTCAACCATTCTGCGGTCTGCTATCTTCGGATTATTTCTAATCTGGCTTCCATTAAATGTATTGCTGGCCAGGTAGAAATAAGATCTGAAAAAGGTGGTCTCGGCAGCAATCACATTGCTTCCCCATATTACTTCTGAAAGTTCATTAGAATTGAAGCCTGATTTCCATTCATCTTCACCTAATAATGCATAGCCTTCTCTTGCTTTCGCAGCGGCTTCTGCTGCTGTAGCCCAATCTCCTTTAGAAAGTGCCCAACGAGCCTTAAGGCCCTGAGCAACATCAACACTTAACTGTGCCTTTGCAGCTGGACCACCCACTGACGGACCCTCACTACCTTCAAATGCGCTAAGCGCAGCCTCTAAATCTGACCCAATCTGGTTATAAACTTCCTGTACAGTGGATCGTGGCTGACTGGTAAATGGAGTTTCTGATGAGAATAAAATTGGAACCCCAGGGTCAGAAGCCGGGTCACCGATTAAATAGCCTCTTCCATAGTGCTGCACTAATGATAAGTATGCATACGCTCTATAGGCGTATGCCTGACCTAAGATATGTCTAAGTCTCGCTGTTTCTGTTAAAGATCCGCTTTCAATCTCATTTATAAGCAAATTTGCATGTAGAATGATATTGTAACGGTGGTACCATAAAAGTTCCGTTGTTAGGGAAGTTGGTTGGGTGTGTTCATTCCATTGCATTGCAGAACGCCAGGATAAATTGTTTGCATTTGCAGAATGAATCAGGTCACCAGTCAAATTATCACCTAGAGGCACCCAATAATGGTTATTGGCTCTTGCAGTATTTCCACCTGGGAATACAGTTTGGGACTGGGAATACAGGCCACGATGTATCCCATCTAATATGAGTTGCATATTATCTTCATTTGCCAGGGCATCTGCTGCCGAAATAGCATCTGTGGGTCTTCTTTCTAGAAATTCCTCCTCGCACGAGGTTATTGATATCGAAAGAAATATCAATAAGAGGTATTTTATTTTATATGACATAGTATAATTTTTTTATTATTAGAAGGATAGGTTTAGGCCTAGCGAAATTATTCTTGCTGGAGAGAAATCATCTCCAGGCGCTGTTCCCGCTAAATTGTATTGCGGATCTAATCCTTTTCTTTCACTGTTAATATATAAATTTTCGCCTGTGATCGAAATTCTAAGATCATCCAAACCAAGAGCTTCTGTTGTGTTATCATCAAAATTGTATCCTAAATTAACGTTTTTTAGTGACCAGAAGGAAGCATCGGTTATAAATCTGTCTGATTGCGTACGAACTAAATTAGGATTACCATTTTCCAGTCTTGGTACATCTGTGATGTCGCCGGGTTGTCTCCACGCATTCAGAATGTCAGGATGAAGAGAGCTACCGTAAGAGCCACTGTGCATTAAACCAGCGTAAGCATTGTCAAGAACACTACCGCCAATACCATAAGTAATCAGGAAATCTAAATTAAATCCTTTATATCTGAAGCTATTTGCTACAGAGCCGAGAAGATCTGGAATGGAAGAATCTCCCGTATAAGCTCTTTCAGTTTCCTGCCAGTTGTTAGTAGTCTGAATGCTGCCGTCGGCATTTCTAACAGGTACGCTTTCTCCATTTTCATCCTGCTCGTATACAAAGAATAATTGGTCACCATTCTCTGGATCTACTCCAGCTGTTCTTAATAGGAAGAAGTCAAATCTTGACCTTCCTTCAGCCCATCTTTTGGATCCGTTAATGAATGGATCAGGTAAAGAGGTGATTTCATTTTTAAATGTGGAAGCCTGTAACGTTAGGTCCCAGAAAAAGTCATTCCTGTTCATCAAGTGACCGGTTACAGCAAATTCCCAGCCCGAATTGTACATATCTCCAAGATTAACAGGTACTTCATTTAGACCGTTACTTAGGGCAATTGGTAAATTGTAAAGAAGGTCGCTTGAATTTTTCTTGTAATATTCAATTGAACCATCTAAGAAGTTATTGAATAATCCAAATTCAAGCGCAATATCAAAGCTTTCAATTGTTTCCCATTGTAAGTTTGTATTTCCAATATCTGTAAATAATATTGCGGGTCTTGCGGCATTTGAAGTAATGGAAAATCTAGCCTGAGATAAATAGCTATCTAAAAGATCATCATTACCTACTTCTCCGTAAGAAGCTCTCAGCTTGAATTTATCGATAAAAGAAACTTCATTCATAAAGTTTTCCTGATCTATTCTCCAGGATCCGCCCACAGAATAAAAAGTTCCCCATCGTTTATCAGCATTAAAGACAGATGATCCATCACGTCTTACTGAACCACTTAAGTAGTATTTATTATCAAAATTATAATTAGCTCTAAAGAAATAACCTTCAATAGCCTTATCGAAAGTGGCGCCATCTAAATCTACAATGTTCGAGAAGTTTGCAAATTCAAAGATTCCATTCGCTGCCTGAACGGTAGCTAAACCTGAAAGATTTGAAAAAGATCTTTCAAAACTTTCATGCCCGGCTGTAAAGTCTAGGTTGTGGTTGCCGAAGCTGTTTGAATAAGTAAGGAGCTGATTGAAGTTTTCTACTTCTCTTCGAGCACGATCCTCACTAAGTCTTCCGTCTGGCTGGGCATCCCCGATAATAGCATTTTCATATTCTCTTTCAAAAAGTTCATTGATATCTCTACCGTAGTTCATTCTGAAATTTAGACCTTCAAACACTTCAAGCTCTCCAAAAAATCTAAAGCCATAGGTGTTATCTCTATCTCTTTCATTATTTAATAGTAATTCCTGAAGTGCGTGACGACCCTGGTTAATTGGGCGTGATCCAATATTAAATTCAGAGAAGCCTTCACCGTTGTCAAAAACCGGATTACCAAAATCATCTGTCACAATATTTCCTTGTAAATCATTTACGAATACTGGATAAATAGAACCAATACCCTGAGCGAAACTAAAAGGATTTACAATACTTCCTGTTCCTGCAGAACTAGGTCCAACTGCTTCAGAAATGGTAATATTTGCGCTACCTCCAATTGTGATTTTGTCACTTACATCAAATTCCCCATTTAATCTTGCAGTCAAACGATCAAAACCAGATGTGACTACATAGCTCTCTTCGTCTAAATATGATGCAGAGAAAAATACGGTGTGATCTTCACCACCGGCAGAAACATTCATATTATAATTTGTTCTCAATCCCGTTTGCTGAAGTTCATCAAACCAATCTAAGCTCTGGTAAATAACCTCTGCATTTGGGTTTAATTGACCGTTAACGCCTACAATTTCATCATTAGGAACATTAAAAGGGTTATATCCTAATTGATTGTAAATATTGGCACTGGCAAATTCAGGATCACCGTTACCTGCACTGGAATTTTTAAGAGCTTCCCACATTACTTCATAATACTCTCCTGGCGAAACCTGGTCGTATCGTGGAATACCATTACTAACTAAGCCAGATTGAGCTGAAACACTCATTTTAATTTCCCCTTTAGATCCTGATTTTGTTGTAATGATCACAACACCATTAGCAGCTCTTGAACCGTATAAAGAAGTTGATGCTGCATCTTTAAGGATTGTAAAAGAAGCAATATCTTCCTGGTTAATGGAACTTAAACTCCCTTCAAATTGCATCCCGTCTACTATATATAAAGGATCAGTGTCTCCGTTTAACGTTCCTACACCTCGTATTACTATTCCCGGTGATTCACCTGGTCCAGTCGGTGAGGTGAATTGAACACCCGTTGCTTTACCTTCTATTGCTGCAATAGGTGAAGTAACATTTCGCGAAGCGAGCTCTTCAGAGCCAATAACGCTGGCAGAACCTGTAAAAGCTTCGAGGCTGGAGGTTCCGTAAGCCACTACCACAACTTCATCCAGGGATGCAGCATCGGTAGTCATGGTTACATCTACAATATTCACAGAGCCAACAGTATATTCCTGAGACTCCATTCCTAAGAATGAAAAGACAAGAATATCTCCTTCTGCAGCTTCAATAGAGTAATTACCATCAAAGTCGGTTTGTGTTCCGGTAGATGTACCTTTTTTAAGCACATTTACACCGGGCAGAGGAAGACCGTCTTCGCCTGATACCGTTCCGGTGATAGTTTTTTGTTGGGCAAAACTAATTTGCACAACCAACGCCAATATAAGCGTTAAAATACTACGTAATTTAACTTTCATTTTAACATAATTTGAATTAATCTCGTCAAAAATGCTAATTAAAAGTTAATAAAACAAGATAAACCGATGTCATTTTAACATTTGTAGTAAAAAGGGAACAAGTGGTTGTTGAGTGGTGGTAAGGTTCTGCTTATAAATTTCTTTTTGAAATGAATGTTAAGTCTCAATTTTATTATTTATTATAAATGAAGGCTTTTAAAGAATTCTAAATTAAATAAATGGGATATTATTTGAATTATCTTTTTTTATTTCTACCTTTGCAGACCCTAAAAAAACAGGGAGTAAATTTTATTAATAATTAGTGTATAGGAAATTATGCCAACAATTTCACAATTAGTACGAAAAGGAAGAGCCAAAATAACCAAGAAGAGTAAATCGGCTGCTTTGGATTCGTGCCCTCAAAGGAGAGGTGTTTGTACACGTGTGTACACAACAACTCCTAAGAAACCAAACTCGGCTATGAGAAAAGTTGCCAGGGTAAGGTTGACTAACGGAAAAGAGGTGAATGCCTACATTCCGGGAGAAGGACACAATCTACAAGAGCACTCGATAGTATTGGTTAGAGGTGGAAGGGTAAAAGATTTGCCTGGTGTTAGATATCACATTGTACGTGGTGCGCTAGATACTGCCGGTGTTGAAGGTAGAACTCAGCGTAGATCTAAATACGGAGCTAAACGCCCTAAGAAGTAATTAAAAACTTTTAATGTAAAGAAATGAGAAAAAGACAGGCGAAAAAACGACCTCTTTTACCAGATCCAAAATTTAATGATCAGCTTGTTACACGTTTTGTGAACATGATGATGTGGGATGGTAAGAAATCGGTTGCCTTTAAAATTTTCTATGATGCTATTGCAATTGTAGAAGAAAAGAAACAAGACGAAGAGAAATCTGGATTAGAAATATGGAAAGATGCTCTTTCTAACGTAATGCCTCACGTAGAAGTGAGGAGTAGACGTGTTGGAGGTGCAACTTTTCAAATCCCAATGCAGATAAGACCAGACCGTAAGGTGTCTACTGCTATGAAGTGGTTAATTAGCTTCGCGCGTAAGAGAAATGAGAAATCTATGGCTGCTAAATTGGCCGCTGAAGTTCTTGCTGCTGCGAAAGAAGAAGGAGCTGCTGTTAAGAAAAGAGTAGATACTCATAAGATGGCTGAAGCTAACAAAGCATTCTCTCACTTTAGATTCTAAAACAACATGGCACAAAGAGATTTAAAATTTACTAGAAATATCGGAATTGCAGCTCATATTGATGCGGGTAAAACTACAACTACTGAGCGTATCCTTTATTATACAGGTATAAGTCATAAAATTGGTGAAGTTCATGATGGTGCTGCCACTATGGACTGGATGGAGCAAGAGCAGGAACGTGGTATTACGATTACTTCTGCAGCTACACACTGTAAGTGGATGTACCGCGATCAGGAATTTACAGTTAATATTATAGACACTCCAGGTCACGTTGATTTTACCGTAGAGGTAGAGCGCTCATTACGTGTGCTTGATGGTGTGGTGGCATTGTTTTCTGCAGTAGACGGGGTAGAGCCTCAGTCTGAAACTGTTTGGAGACAGGCTGATAAATATAGGGTTCCACGTTTAGGGTTCGTTAACAAAATGGACCGTCAGGGGGCAGATTTCTTTAATGTATGTCGCCAGGTAAAAGAAATGCTTGGTGGTAATCCGGTGCCTCTTCAGGTGCCAATCGGTGATGAAATCGACTTTAAAGGTGTGGTTGATCTTATTTCTAAGAAAGCGATTATCTGGAATGACGAAGATCATGGGATGACCTATGATACTATTGATATTCCTGCTGAATTAGAAGCTGATGTAAACAAATATAGAGCAGAGCTTGTAGAAGCTGTTGCGGAATATGATGAGGCATTGATGGAGAAATTCTTCGAGGACGAAAGTTCTATTACTGAAGATGAGATCATCGCTGCTTTAAGAGCTGCAACCATAGATATGTCTATCATCCCTATGATGTGTGGTTCTGCATTTAAAAATAAAGGTGTTCAGGCGATGCTAGACGCTGTGATGCGTTACCTTCCATCTCCAGTAGATGTTGAGGCTATCGTTGGAACTAACCCTGAAACTGGTGAAGAAGAAAGCCGTAAGCCAAATGTGGATTCTCCATTTGCTGCGCTTGCGTTTAAAATTGCTACCGATCCTTTCGTAGGTCGTTTGGCATTCTTCCGTGCTTATTCAGGTACTCTTGATGCTGGTTCTTACGTTTTAAACGTTCGTTCTGGTAAAAAAGAGCGTATCTCAAGGATTTACCAAATGCATTCTAATAAGCAAGAGCCTATTGATAGCATTGAAGCTGGAGATATTGGAGCTGCTGTAGGTTTTAAAGACATTAAGACTGGAGATACTCTTACAGATCTTAAGAGTCCAATCGTATTAGAATCTATGTCTTTCCCTGCACCGGTAATCGGTATTGCAGTAGAGCCGAAAACTAAGGCAGATGTTGAGAAAATGGGAATGGCTCTTGGTAAGTTAGCTGAAGAAGATCCTACTTTTACGGTTAAAACTGATGAGAACTCAGGTCAGACTATTATTTCTGGTATGGGTGAGCTTCACCTTGAGATCATTATTGATCGTATGAAGCGTGAGTTTAAAGTTGAAGTGAATGTTGGTGAGCCTCAGGTAGAGTACAAGGAAACTATTACAAGAAATGCAGATCATAGAGAAGTTTATAAGAAACAGTCTGGTGGTCGTGGTAAGTTTGCTGATATTATCTTTGAAATGGGGCCTGTAGATGAAGACTTTGAAGGAACTGGTCTTCAGTTTATAGACTCTATAAAAGGTGGACGTATTCCTAAGGAATTTGTTCCATCTGTAGAGAAAGGTTTCAAAGAAGCTATGAAGAATGGTCCTCTTGCAGGATTTACAATGGACAGCTTAAAGGTTGAATTAAAGGATGGATCTTTCCACCCTGTGGATTCAGATCAGCTTTCTTTTGAATTGGCTGCTAAAATGGGATATAAAGATGCTGCTAAAAAAGCAGGAGCTGTTATCCTTGAGCCAATCATGAAGGTAGAAGTTGTTACTCCGGAAGAAAATATGGGTGATATCGTTGGTGACCTTAATAGAAGAAGAGGTCAGGTAAACAATATGTCAGACAGATCTGGAGCGAAAGTAATCAAAGCTGAAGTGCCACTTTCTGAAATGTTCGGTTATGTAACTACATTAAGAACACTTTCATCTGGTAGAGCAACTTCAACTATGGAATTCTCTCATTACGCTGAAACTCCTTCTAATATTTCTGAAGAAGTGATCAAAGCAGCTAAAGGAGCAGCAAACGAATAATCTTAAGGAAATGAGTCAAAAAATCAGAATAAAACTAAAATCTTACGATCATAACCTGGTAGACAAGTCTGCTGAAAAAATCGTAAAAACCGTAAAGACTACGGGAGCTGTTGTTACCGGTCCAATTCCGTTACCAACAAACAAAAAAATCTTTACTGTTCTTCGTTCACCTCACGTGAACAAGAAATCCAGAGAGCAGTTCGAGTTAAGCTCTTATAAGAGATTGCTTGATATCTATAGCTCTTCTTCAAAAACGATCGATGCGTTGATGAAGCTTGAATTGCCAAGTGGGGTAGAAGTAGAGATCAAGGTGTGATAAAACAGTTCCACGTACTTCGGTACGCGGTTACATGTCCGGCGCGTTTCGCAAAGGAAAAACGGTGAAAAATACAATTCAGGGCTGAATGTGTTTTTCAGCCCTTAGTTTTTAAATAAGTAAACAATTAATAATTAATTAAATATGTCTGGGTTAATAGGAAAAAAGATCGGCATGACCAGCATCTTCGACGAGAATGGGAAAAATATCCCATGTACCGTGATACAGGCTGGACCATGCGTGGTTACCCAAGTCAGAACCAAAGAGGTTGACGGGTATGAAGCACTTCAACTTGGTTTCGATGACAAAAAGACTGTAAGTAAAGCTGCTGAAGGGCATGCTAAAAAAGCAGGAACCGTTGCAAAACGTAAAGTCGTTGAATTCCAGGGTTATAATGAAGATTACAAATTAGGTGACTCTGTTACCGTGGAGCATTTCAAGGAAGGTGAATTTGTGGATATCGCAGGTACATCTAAAGGTAAAGGTTTCCAGGGTGTTGTTAAGAGACACGGGTTTGGAGGAGTTGGACAGGCCACTCACGGTCAGCACAACAGATTAAGAGCTCCTGGTTCTATTGGTGCAGCGTCTTATCCTGCGAGAGTTTTCAAAGGAATGAAGATGGCCGGTAGAATGGGTGGCGAGAGAGTTAAAGTTGAAAACCTGAGAGTTTTAAAGGTAGTAGCAGACAAGAATCTTTTAGTAGTAAAAGGATGTGTGCCAGGATCTAAAAACTCATACGTAATCATTAGTAAGTAATGGAAATAGCAGTTTTAGATATAAAAGGAAAAGAAACAGGCAGAAAAGCAAAGCTTTCTGATGCTGTTTTCGCTATAGAGCCTAATGACCATGCTGTTTATCTAGATGTTAAACAATACTTGGCTAACCAGCGTCAGGGAACTCATAAAGCTAAAGAAAGAGCAGAAATTGCGGGTTCTACTCGTAAGATCAAAAAACAAAAAGGTACTGGTACTGCAAGAGCAGGTAGTATCAAGTCTCCCATCTTTAAAGGTGGTGGACGTGTTTTTGGGCCAAGACCAAGAAATTACGGTTTTAAATTAAACAAAAACCTTAAGCGTCTTGCAAGAAAATCTGCGCTTTCTATCAAAGCAAATGATAAGGCAATTATGGTAGTGGAAGATTTTTCATTTGATACTCCAAAGACCAAAAACTTCATCGAAGTTCTTAAGGCTCTGGGTGTTGAAAGTAAGAAATCTCTAATAGTGTTGGGTGACTCAAATAAAAATGTATATTTGTCGTCGCGCAATTTAAAAACCTCTGAAGTGATAAGTAGTTCAGAATTAAGTACTTATAAAATACTTAATGCGAAAAACATTGTCTTTTTAGAAGGTTCTTTAGAAGGAATTGAGTCGAAATTAAGTTAATAAACCGTTATGAGCATCTTGATAAAACCTGTTATTACAGAAAAAGCTACCGCAGATAGCGAGATGAACAATCGCTTCACTTTTGTGGTAAGTAACAAGGCAAATAAGATTCAGATCAAAGACGCGATCGAATCTGCTTATGGCGTGTCTGTTACTAAAGTTCGAACTATGAATGTCCGTCCAGATCGTAATACCAAATTCACAAAATCTGGTATGATCACTGGTAAAACTAATGCTTATAAAAAAGCAGTAGTACAGGTGGCGGAAGGTGAAACTATTGATTTATATAGTAATCTTTAAGATTAAAGAATGTCAGTTAGAAAATTAAAACCAATTACACCTGGTCAGCGTTTTAGAGTAGTTAATGGGTATGACGCCATTACTACTGATAAGCCGGAGAAAAGCCTATTGGCGCCGATAAAAAAATCAGGTGGTAGAAACAGTCAGGGTAAGATGACCATGCGCTACAAAGGTGGTGGTCATAAAAAACGTTACCGAATTATCGATTTTAAACGTGACAAGCAGGGAATTCCTGCAACTGTCGCTAGTATAGAATACGATCCAAACAGAACGGCCTTTATCGCATTATTGAATTATCAGGATGGTGAGAAAAGGTATATTATTGCTCAAAACGGGCTTCAGGTAGGGCAGAATGTTACTTCTAGTAATGATGCTGGAACTCCTGAAATTGGGAATGCAATGCCGTTGGCAAACATTCCTCTTGGTACTGTTATTTCCTGTATAGAGCTTAGACCTGGACAGGGTGCTGTAATGGCACGTAGTGCTGGTGCTTTTGCTCAATTATTGGCAAGGGAAGGGAAGTATGCTACTATTAAATTGCCTTCAGGTGAGATTCGTAGGGTTCTTGCTTTGTGTATGGCAACAATAGGAGCTGTTTCTAACAGTGATCATCAGTTAATGGTCGGTGGTAAAGCCGGTAGAAGCAGATGGTTGGGTATACGTCCAAGAACAAGACCAGTAGCGATGAACCCTGTAGATCACCCAATGGGTGGTGGTGAAGGTAGAGCTTCAGGTGGTCACCCACGTTCTAGAAAAGGTCTTCCTGCTAAAGGATTCAAGACCCGCTCAAGAACAAAAGCGAGTAATAGATATATTGTAGAACGTAGAAAGACTAGAAAGAAAAAATAAGATATGGCACGTTCATTAAAAAAAGGACCTTTCGTTCATTACAAACTGGAACAAAAAGTGGCTCAAAATGTTGAGTCAGGAAAGAAAGCCGTGATCAAAACCTGGTCTAGAGCTTCTATGATTACTCCAGATTTCGTAGGACAAACCATCGCAGTACATAACGGAAAACAATTTGTTCCTGTATATGTAACTGAAAATATGGTAGGTCATAAACTAGGAGAATTTTCACCAACACGTTCCTTCAGAGGACACGCTGGTGCAAAAAATAAAGGTAGAAAATAATTGAAGCTATGGGAGTTCGTAAAAGAGAAAGAGCAGAGCAAATAAAAGAAGCCAAGAAACAGGTAGCTTTTGCAAAGTTAAATAACTGCCCTACTTCGCCTAGAAAAATGCGTCTTATGGCGGATTTAGTAAGAGGTGAAAAAGTAGAAAAAGCGCTTCATATTCTAAAATTCAGTAAGAAGGAATCTTCTATTAGACTGGAGAAGTTATTGCTTTCAGCAATTGCTAACTGGCAGGCTAAAAATGAAGATGCAAATCTTGAAGAAGCTGAATTATTTGTGAAAGAGATTCGTGTAGACGGAGGAAGTATGTTAAAAAGACTTCGTCCAGCTCCACAGGGTCGTGCACACCGAATTAGAAAAAGATCCAACCACGTTACATTAGTGCTTGGAGCAAACAATAATACACAAAGCTAAGAGATAGTATGGGACAAAAAACAAATCCAATCGGGAATCGCCTTGGTATCATCAGAGGTTGGGAATCCAACTGGTACGGAGGTAATGACTACGGCGATAAGTTAGCCGAAGACGATAAGATTAGAAAGTATATCCATGCTCGTCTTTCAAAAGCGAGTGTATCGCGTGTAATCATCGAGCGCACGCTTAAGCTTGTAACCGTTACTATCACCACTGCAAGACCTGGTATCATTATCGGGAAAGGCGGTCAGGAGGTAGACAAGCTTAAGGAAGAGCTTAAAAAGATTACCGACAAGGAAGTTCAAATCAACATCTTTGAGATTAAGAGGCCAGAACTTGATGCTCACCTGGTGGGTGCAAGTGTTGCCAGACAAATTGAGAATCGTATCTCTTACCGTCGTGCAATTAAAATGGCTATCGCGGCTGCAATGAGGATGAACGCTGAAGGAATCAAAATTGAGATCTCCGGACGTCTAAACGGTGCTGAGATGGCACGTTCAGAATCATACAAGGATGGTAGAATTCCATTGTCTACTTTTAGGGCTGATATTGACTATGCTTTAGTTGAAGCACATACTACCTATGGTAGATTGGGTGTTAAAGTATGGATCATGAAAGGTGAGGTATACGGAAAAAGAGAGCTTTCGCCTCTTGTGGGTCTTGCAAAGAACCAGGGTAAAAAATCCGGTGCCGGACGAGGTGGAAATAAATCACGTCGTAGAAAGTAATTTTTTAAAGGAAAGAAAAAATGTTACAACCTAAAAGAACAAAATACCGTAAGCAACAAAAAGGCCGAATGAAGGGCTTGTCTCAAAGAGGACATAGACTTTCTAACGGTACTTTTGGAATCAAATCTATGGATTCCAGCTTTGTTACTGCACGTCAAATAGAAGCAGCGCGTATCGCCGCTACCCGTTATATGAAGAGAGAAGGTTCTATCTGGATCAAAATTTTCCCAGACAAGCCTATTACAAAGAAACCTCTTGAAGTACGTATGGGTAAAGGTAAAGGTGCCGTAGAATATTGGGCAGCTGTAGTAAAGCCGGGAAGAATCATGTTTGAAATTGGTGGTGTACCAATGGCAACGGCTAAAGAGGCATTGCGTCTTGCAGCACAGAAACTTCCTGTAAGAACAAAATTTGTTGTAGCTAGAGATTATCAAGAATAATATTGGAATTATGAAACAATCAGAAGTAAAAGAATTGTCTGTTGCAGAATTGCAAGAAGAGCTTGGTAAATCTCGAAAAGCTTATTCAGATTTAAAAATGGCTCATGCTGTTTCGCCTTTAGAAAATCCAATACAGTTAAGAACTGTAAGAAGAGATGTGGCGAGACTAGCTACAGAGTTAACTAAAAGAGAACAACAATAATTGTTATTCTGCTGAAAGATGGAAAAAAGAAACTTAAGAAAAGAGCGTGTAGGAGTTGTTACAAGTAACAAAATGCAGAAATCCATTGTGGTTTCTGAAGTGAAAAAAGTAAAACATCCTATGTATGGAAAATTCGTTTTGAAAACGAAAAAATACGTAGCACACGACGAAAATAACGACTGCAACGAAGGTGATACTGTAAAGATCATGGAAACACGACCTTTAAGTAAATCCAAGACTTGGAGACTAGTAGAAATAATTGAAAGAGCTAAATAAACCATGGTACAACAAGAGTCCAGACTAAAAGTAGCAGATAATACCGGAGCTAAAGAAGTTTTAGCTATCCGTGTATTAGGAGGTACAAAGAAAAGATACGCATCTGTTGGAGACAAAATAGTTGTCAGTGTAAAAGAAGCTACACCTAACGGAAATATCAAGAAGGGTGCAGTTTCAACAGCAGTTGTTGTTCGTACCAGGAAAGAAGTTCGTAGACCAGACGGATCTTACATTCGTTTTGATGATAACGCTTGTGTGTTGTTAGGTCCTCAGGGAGAAATGCGCGGAACCCGTGTATTTGGACCTGTAGCCCGTGAACTTCGTGATAAGCAATTCATGAAAATTGTATCATTGGCACCAGAGGTGCTTTAATACATTAAGAAAATGACAAAGCTTAAAATAAAATCAGGAGATACCGTTCGTGTAATTGCCGGAGACCATAAAGGTCAGGAAGGTAAAGTGCAGAAGGTACTTATTGAAAAGAATAAAGCCATTGTGGAAGGGGTTAATATGATCTCTAAGCATGAGAAGCCAAGTGCTTCTAATCCACAAGGTGGAATTAAGGAGAAAGAAGCTCCTATCCATATTTCTAATCTTTCACTAATCGATAAGAATGGTGAAACCACAAGGGTTGGTTATAGAGAAGAAGATGGTAAGAAGGTGAGATTTTCCAAAAAATCTAATGAAGTAATTTAGTTATGGCATACGTACCAAGACTTAGACAGGAATATAACGAGAGAGTGAAAAATGCTCTTAAGGAAGAATTCAGCTACTCCAATATTATGGAGGTGCCAAAACTTACAAAAATAGTAATTAGCCGTGGAGTTGGTGGAGCAGTGGCAGATAAGAAACTTATCGATCATGCTGTAGACGAACTTACCGCTATTAGTGGTCAAAAGGCTGTTTCTACTATTTCAAAGAAGGATGTTGCATCGTTTAAACTTCGTAAAGGAATGCCAATTGGTGCTAAAGTTACTTTACGTGGATATAGAATGTATGAATTCTTAGACAGACTAATCACTAGTGCATTACCACGTGTACGTGATTTCAACGGTATCAAATCTAATGGATTTGATGGTAGAGGTAATTATAACTTGGGGATCACTGAGCAGATCATTTTTCCTGAGATCGATATTGATGCAGTAAACAGAATTGCTGGTATGGATATCACTTTTGTTACGACTGCTGAAACCGATAAGGAAGCAAAAGCATTGTTAACTGAATTAGGATTACCTTTTAAAAAGAACTAATTATGGCTAAAGAATCAATGAAAGCCCGTGAGGTAAAAAGACAGAAATTGGTAAAGAAGTATGCTGAAAAAAGAGCCGCTTTAAAAGAAGCTGGTGATTGGGAAGGCCTTCAGAAATTACCAAAGAACTCTTCTCCGGTTCGTTTACATAACAGATGTAAATTAACAGGTAGACCTAAAGGCTATATGAGACAATTTGGTCTTTCTCGTGTAATGTTTAGAGAAATGGCTAATCAGGGTCTTATCCCAGGAGTTAAGAAAGCAAGCTGGTAAATTATAAATTGGATGAAGGTTCGAACTAATGAAAACCACATCCGCAAATAAATATAAATGAATACAGATCCTATTGCAGATTACTTAACAAGAATCAGGAATGCAAATGCTGCAAACCACAGAGTAGTGGAAATTCCTGCATCCAATGTTAAAAAAGAGATCACAAAGATATTATTCGATCAAGGATATATTCTTAGTTACAAATTTGAAGATACTACCGCTCAGGGAACTATCAAAATCGCTCTTAAGTATGATAAACTTACTAAAGAGCCGGTAATTAAGAAAATTCAAAGAATAAGTAAACCTGGTTTGCGTAAATACGCTGGCTCAACTGAAATTCCAAGAATCCTTAATGGTCTTGGTATCGCTATTGTTTCTACGTCTCACGGAGTGATGACAGGAAAGCAGGCAAAAGCAAATAAAGTTGGTGGCGAGGTATTGTGCTACGTATACTAATACTTAAAAGACTAAAGAAATGTCAAGAATAGGTAAAAACCCAGTTACAATCCCAGAAGGTGTGACAGTAGATCACAAAGATGGAGTTGTAACGGTAAAAGGAAAATTGGGAGAGCTTAAACAGGAAGTTAAAGATATCGATGTAAAAATCGAAGATAACGTAATTACCTTTGAGCGATCTTCAGAAAAAAGTGATCAGAAAGCAAAACATGGTCTTTACCGTGCTTTGATTAACAATATGATTGAAGGGGTTACAAACGGATATACCAAATCACTAGAATTAGTGGGTGTAGGTTACCGTGCTAGCAACCAGGGGAACAAGTTAGATCTTGCTGTTGGTTATTCCCATAATATTGTACTAGATTTGGCTCCCGAAGTGAAGGTGGAGACTATATCAGAAAAAGGTAAGAATCCTATCGTGAAGCTTACTTCTCATGACAAACAACTTGTAGGACAGGTTGCAGCAAAGATCCGTTCATTCAGAGCGCCAGAACCTTACAAAGGAAAAGGTATCAAGTTTGTAGGAGAGCAATTGAGAAGAAAAGCAGGTAAATCAGCTTAATAAAGTTTAGTTATGGCATTATCAAAATTAGATAGAAGAAATAAAATTAGAAAACGTATCCGTAAGGATATCGTTGGAACAACAAGCCGTCCTAGATTATCTGTTTTTAGAAGCAATAGAGAAATTTATGCTCAGATTATAGACGACGTGGAAGGCAAGACCTTAGCATCGGCTTCTTCAAGAGATAAGGATATCGCTTCTGCTTCTGCAGATAGAAAAGAGCAGGCTGTAATGGTAGGAAAAGCTATTGCAGAAAAGGCGAAAAAAGCCGGAATAGATACTATTTCTTTCGATAGAGGAGGATATTTATATCACGGTAGAGTTAAATCATTAGCAGAGGGTGCTCGCGAAGGCGGACTAAAATTCTAGAAAATATGTATCAAGATTATAAAAACGTAGAACATGTAAAACCAGGAGGTCTTGAATTAAAAGATCGTTTGGTTGGAGTACAACGTGTTACTAAGGTTACAAAAGGTGGTAGAGCATTTGGATTTTCTGCTATTGTTGTAGTTGGAGATGAAAATGGTGTTGTAGGACAGGGACTGGGTAAATCCAAGGAAGTTGCAGACGCTATTTCTAAGGCAGTAGAAGACGCTAAGAAAAATCTGGTACGCATTCCTTTACATAAAGGAACTTTACCTCACGAACAAAAAGGTAAGTACGGAGGAGCAAGAGTAATGTTGCTTCCAGCTGCTGCCGGTACCGGTATTATTGCCGGTGGTGCGATTCGTGCGGTATTGGAATCTGTAGGAGTGCATGATGTACTTTCTAAGAACCAGGGATCTTCGAACCCTCACAATGTTGTAAAAGCTACTTTTGATGCCTTACTGCAATTAAGAAGTGCTGAAACTGTTGCGAAACAGAGAGGTGTTTCATTGGAAAAGGTTTTTAAAGGATAAATCAAGGAATAAGATGGGAAAGATAAAAGTCACAAAAGTAAAAAGTGCCATCAACCGCACGAAGAATCAAAAGCTTGTTCTTGAGTCATTAGGACTAAAGAAGATCGGGCAGACGGTTGAGCATGACGATACGCCAAACATCCTTGGTATGGTAAATAAAGTTAAACACTTAGTTTCTGTTGAAGAAACAAAATAATAATCTCTCATGGATTTAAGTAACTTAAAACCTGCAGAAGGTTCAGTTAGAAAAAATAGCAAGCGTATTGGTCGTGGTGAAGGATCTGGTAAAGGCGGAACCGCTACCAGAGGTCACAAAGGAGCCAAATCACGTTCTGGTTATTCTAAAAAGATTGGTTTTGAAGGTGGGCAAATGCCACTTCAAAGACGTGTTCCTAAATTTGGATTCACTAACAGAAACCGTAAAGTGTACCAGGGGATCAACCTTGATACTCTTCAGAATCTGGTAGACGAAGGAAGAATTAAGGATACAGTTGATATGGACGTGCTGGTTGAAAACGGTCTTGCCGGAAGAAACGAGCTTGTTAAGATATTAGGTAGAGGTGAATTAAAGGCAAAGTTGAAAATATCTGTTCATAAATTTACGGCCTCAGCGAAAGAAGCTATTGAAGCTGCCGGAGGTGAAGTTGTTACTTTATAATAGATAATCAAATGAAATTCATCAATACGATTAAAAATATTTGGAAAATCGAGGAGCTAAAAAATAGAATTTTAGTTACCCTCGGTTTGCTTTTGGTATATCGTTTCGGTGCACAGGTAGTGCTTCCGGGAATTGATGCCGCACAGCTTTCAAATCTTGCAAACCAAACAGATAGTGGTTTATTAGGTTTGCTTAATGCTTTTACAGGTGGGGCGTTTTCTAATGCCTCTGTTTTTGCATTGGGTATTATGCCTTACATTTCTGCTTCGATTGTGGTTCAGCTGATGGGAATTGCGATTCCTTATCTGCAAAAACTACAGAAAGAAGGAGAGAGTGGACGTAAGAAGATCAATCAAATCACACGTTGGTTAACGATAGCGATTACCCTGGTACAGGGCCCTGGTTATATTTATAATCTTTTTGCTACACTTCCATCAGAAGCGTTTATGTTGGGTGATAATATCACATTTGTGGTGTCATCTGTAATTATCCTTACTACAGGTACCATATTTGCGATGTGGCTCGGTGAAAAGATTACAGATAAAGGTATTGGTAACGGTATTTCATTATTGATTATGGTTGGTATTATTGCCACTTTACCACAAGCCTTTATTCAGGAATTCGCTTCAAGAGTATTTGAATCGAATGGTGGTCTGGTGATGATATTAATTGAATTAGTTATTTGGTTTGCTATTATCATGGCTTCAGTGATGCTGGTTATGGCAGTGCGCCAAATTCCGGTTCAGTATGCCAGAAGATCTGCCTCAGGTGGATATGAAAAGAATGTTTTCGGATCTAGACAATATATTCCATTAAAATTAAATGCTTCTGGAGTAATGCCTATCATTTTCGCCCAAGCGATTATGTTTATTCCTGTAGCTGTTGCAGGTCTTTCAGACTCAGACACAGCCCAGGGTGTTACGGCAGCCTTTCAGAATATTTTCGGATTTTGGTATAATCTTGTGTTCGCTTTATTGATTATTATATTTACATATTTCTATACTGCGATCACAGTTCCAACAAATAAAATGGCTGATGATCTTAAGAGAAGTGGTGGTTTTATTCCTGGGATTCGTCCCGGAAGTGAGACTTCTGAATATCTAGATCGTATTATGTCCCAAATAACCCTGCCGGGATCTATATTCCTGGCGCTTATTGCAGTGTTCCCTGCAATAGTAGTTCAACTGTTGGGTGTACAACAGAACTGGGCGTTATTCTTTGGGGGTACCTCGCTTTTAATTATGGTTGGAGTTGCAATAGATACTATGCAACAGGTAAATTCTTATCTGCTGAATAGGCACTATGACGGATTAATGAAAACAGGTAAAAACAGAAAAGCAGTAGCTTAAATTATGGCAAAACAACCACCAATTGAACAGGACGGAACTATTATTGAAGCATTGTCTAATGCGATGTTTCGTGTAGAATTGGAGAATGGTCACGTAGTGACTGCCCACATCTCCGGGAAAATGCGTATGCATTACATAAAATTGCTTCCTGGTGATAAGGTAAAACTGGAAATGAGTCCTTACGATTTAACGAAGGCTCGAATAACTTACAGATACTAAAAAGTAATTTTCAGCCTTTTATAAATTTTTTATACTTTTGCACTCTGAAAAATTTATGACGGCTAAAATTTCACTGAATGAGTAAAACTCTGCCAGTGAATAAAAAAGAGATAAGATGAAAGTAAGAGCATCAATAAAAAAGAGAAGTGCCGACTGCAAGATAGTACGCAGAAAAGGGCGCCTTTACGTAATTAACAAAAAGAATCCTAGATTTAAACAAAGACAAGGCTAATTATGGCAAGAATTGCAGGGGTAGATATACCTAAACAAAAGCGAGGGGTTATAGCATTGACCTATATCTTCGGAATTGGCAAAAGCAGGGCTCAGGAGATACTTGCACAGGCTAAAGTAGACGAGAGTAAGAAAGTTTCAGATTGGGACGATGACGAGATTGGTAAGATCCGTGAAGCTGTTGGTCAATTTACAATCGAAGGAGAATTACGTACTGAGGTTCAATTGAGCATTAAGCGTCTTATGGACATTGGTTGCTATAGAGGAATTCGCCACAGGGCTGGACTTCCTTTAAGAGGCCAAAGAACTAAGAACAATTCAAGAACCAGAAAAGGTAGAAGAAAAACAGTTGCCAACAAGAAGAAAGCAACTAAATAGTAAGTAGTATGGCAAAGAAAGCAAATCCAAAAGCTAAAACTCAGAAAAAACGTAAAGTAATCGTTGAATCTAACGGTGAAGCACACGTAACTGCCTCTTTCAACAACATCATTATTTCCCTTACCAATAAAAAGGGAGATGTGGTAGCATGGTCGTCTGCAGGTAAGATGGGCTTTAGAGGATCTAAAAAGAATACTCCTTATGCTGCGCAGCTAGCGGCTGAAGATGCGTCGAAAGTAGCACATGAAGCTGGAATGCGTAAAGTAAAGGTGTATGTAAAAGGTCCAGGAAACGGTAGGGAATCTGCAATTAGATCTATCCATAACAATGGGATAGAAGTGACAGAGATCATTGATATCACTCCGCTTCCACACAATGGTTGTCGTCCACCTAAAAGACGTAGAGTTTAATAAATTTAATTAATAGGAGAGGAATTAGATTATCGAAGGACTAATGCCTTAATTCATAATCCCTTTCTAAAACAACTATAGTAATGGCAAGATATACAGGTCCAAAAACTAAAATAGCCCGTAAATTCGGTGAAGCTATTTTTGGAGACGACAAATCTTTCGAAAAAAGAAATTATCCTCCAGGACAGCACGGTAATAACCGTCGTCGTGGAAAAAAATCTGAATACGCTATCCAGTTAATGGAGAAGCAAAAAGCCAAGTATACCTATGGTATTCTTGAGCGTCAATTCCGCAACATGTTTGAAAAAGCGACTCGTGCACAGGGAATTACCGGTGAGGTACTTCTTCAACTTTGCGAGTCTCGTTTAGATAATGTAGTGTACCGTATGGGAGTTGCTCCATCAAGAAGAGCTGCCCGTCAATTAGTTGGTCACCGTCATATCACTGTTAACGGAGAATTGGTAAACATCCCTTCTTACCACCTAAAGGCTGGTGATGTTGTTGGTGTTAGAGAAAAATCTAAATCACTTGCTGTGGTTCAGGAATCATTATCAAATAACAGCAGTGTTTACGAATGGATTTCATGGAATTCAGAAAAGAAAGAAGGAACTTTCGTATCTGTTCCTGGAAGAGTTCAGATTCCTGAAAACATTAACGAGCAATTTATAGTCGAATTATATTCGAAATAATAATTCACACAGAAGTCGAAATATGGCAATACTAAATTTTCAGAAGCCCGATAAAGTTATAATGATTGATTCAACAGATTTCGAAGGGAAATTTGAATTTCGCCCTTTGGAGCCTGGTTATGGATTAACTGTTGGTAACGCTTTAAGACGAGTGCTTTTATCTTCTTTGGAAGGTTTCGCGATCACTTCAGTAAGAATTGAAGGGGTAGATCACGAATTCTCTACCATCGCAGGTGTAGTGGAAGACGTAACTGAAATTATTCTTAACCTTAAGCAAGTAAGGTTTAAAAGGCAAATCGATGAGATCGATAACGAATCGGTTACCATTTCAGTTTCAGGAGAAGAGCAGTTAACTGCCGGTCACTTCCAGAAATTCATTTCAGGATTCCAGGTTCTTAACCCAGATCAGGTAATTTGCCACATGGATAAGAAAGTAAGCCTGAACATGGAGGTTACTATCGAAAAGGGTAGAGGTTATGTTCCGGCTGAAGAAAACAAGAAAGCCAATGCTCCTTTAGGGACCATTTTTGTAGATTCTATTTACACTCCTATAAAGAATGTAAAATATAGCATCGAGAACTTTCGTGTAGAACAGAAGACTGACTATGAAAAACTGGTGTTTGAAATCA
This sequence comes from Christiangramia sp., assembly GCF_029937855.1. Lineage (GTDB taxonomy): Bacteria > Bacteroidota > Bacteroidia > Flavobacteriales > Flavobacteriaceae > Christiangramia. The sequence continues at coordinate 75,996 of NZ_JAPYPC010000003.1, read as the reverse complement.
TCAGTGACGGTTCTATTCATCCAAAAGATGCTTTAACTGAAGCAGCGAAGACTCTTATTCACCATTTCATGTTATTCTCTGATGAGAGAATTACCTTGGAGGCTGATGAGATCGCTCAAACTGAAACTTATGATGAAGAGTCCCTTCACATGAGACAACTTCTTAAAACGAAGTTGGTAGATCTGGATCTTTCAGTAAGAGCTTTAAACTGTCTTAAGGCTGCAGAAGTTGATACGCTTGGAGACCTTGTTTCTTACAATAAGAACGATCTTATGAAATTCAGAAACTTCGGTAAAAAATCACTTACTGAATTGGAAGAGCTTGTTAGCAACAAAGGTTTAAACTTTGGAATGGACCTTTCTAAATATAAACTTGATAAAGACTAGTTGTTTTTATAACATCAGTCCAAATCTATAATATAATAACCATCATATTTTGCTCCCCATAAAGGGTCGCAGCAAGATGATGAAACAAAAAATGTCATGAGACACGGAAAAAAAATAAATCACTTAGGTAGAAAAACTGCACATCGTAAGGCAATGCTTGCGAATATGGCATGTTCCCTAATTGAGCACAAACGAATCAATACTACTGTAGCTAAGGCAAAAGCCTTAAAGGTATTTGTTGAGCCGTTAGTAACAAAGTCTAAAGAAGATACTACTCATAACAGACGTATCGTGTTTAGTAAACTTCGAAGCAAAGAAGCGGTAAGCGAACTTTTTCGTGAAGTAGCTCCTAAAGTAGGAGACCGTCCGGGAGGATATACCAGAGTTATTAAACTTGGTAGTCGTCTTGGAGATGCTGCAGAAATGGCGCTAGTAGAATTAGTAGACTTCAATGAAACTTACAATGTAGGTGAGAAGACTAAGAAGAAGAAATCTACTCGTCGTGCTGGTAAGAAGAAGACTGAAGATACAGCTTCAACAGCACAACCAAAAGAGGCTTCTGTTGAAGAGACTAAAAAAGAAACGCCTAAAGCTGAAGAGCCAAAGGCTGAAGAAAAAAAGGATGATAAAAAAGAAGAGTAGAAATGATTCTTTTTATAACCTAAATTTTAAAAGGATAAGCTTTAATAGTTTATCCTTTTTTTTATACATTAATTAAAAATATATGTTATGAAAAATATTTTAATATTTGTTTTGTATTTGATTCCGGTCATTCCTGTATTAGCTCAGGAGAAACCAGAAACAAATGCAATTGACGTTAACTCCTATTTGGCTAACTCATCTTTAGGGCAGACTCCAACTATTCAGTCCTTTAATAAAAACATAGATGGCACCTTTTATTTATTTGAAGATTGGGATAATTATGCTATTCTTTATACAAACAGGAAGGCGGTAAAATTAAGATCATTTAATTATAATCTTAAAAAGGAACTTCTTGAAATAAGACTTTCCAAAGATTCCGTATTTTCTATAAATTCTTCTACAATCGATAGTTTGTCTATAAATAATCGATTATTTAAACCTATTAAAATACCTGGGTCTAAGGCTGTTTTTTCGGAAATCATTTTTGAGCAGGGGGATGTAATCCTGGTTAAAAATTATCAAACGAAAATTAAGGAAGCTGAGCTTAACCTTATCACTGGCAGATATGATTTTCCTGATAAAATAGAAAAGGAATTAAATTATTATAGCTCTCTAGGCAATTATGGGAATTTAAAACAAATTAATTTAAGAAAAAGAGAGATTCTAAACTTCTTTGATTCAAAAAGTGATTTTATCAGGCATTTTGTGAAGAAAAATGATTTGTCCTATAAGAAGGAATTAGACATTAAGAAAATTTTTCAATATTATACCACTATAAAATAACTATGAAATATCAGGCTAAAAGAAAAGCAATTATTTTATTAGAAGACGGCACAATCTTCTATGGCAAATCAGTTGGAAATAAAGAAGGAAATGCTTCTGGAGAGGTTTGTTTTAATACCGGAATGACCGGTTACCAGGAAATATTTACAGATCCTTCCTACTTCGGACAGTTAATGGTGACTACCAATGCACATATTGGTAATTATGGTACCAATGAAAATGAAAATGAATCGGATGGTGCTAAGATCGCAGGTTTAATCTGTAAAAATTTTAGTTATACAGAATCTAGACCTGCAGCTGACAAAACACTAGAGGATTTTCTGGATAAGAATAACATTTTTGCCATATCTGATGTGGATACCAGGGCTCTGGTAACCTATATTCGTGAAAATGGAGCAATGAATGCTATTATTTCTACAGATGTCTCTAATATTGAGGGTCTAAAAAAGCAGTTAGCGGAAGTACCGGATATGAATGGATTGGAACTTGCTTCAAAAGTTTCAACCAAAGAAGCGTACTATTTCGGAAATGAGAATGCTACTTATAAGATCGCTGCTTTAGATGTTGGAATTAAAACCAATATTCTTAGAAACCTTTCTGAGAGGGATGCTTATATCAAGGTTTTTCCCTACGACGCTACTTATGAAGATATGAAAGCATGGAATCCTGACGGCTACTTTCTTTCGAATGGGCCTGGGGACCCACAGCCTTTAGAAAGTGCGATAAATGTAACTAAAACCATCATTGAAAAGGATCATCCTTTATTCGGGATTTGTTTAGGACATCAGATTATTGCCTTAGCAAACGGTATTAAAACTTATAAAATGCACCATGGACATAGGGGTATAAACCACCCTGTGAAGAATATGGTGACAGGTAAAGGCGAAATTACTTCTCAAAACCATGGTTTCTCTGTAGATATTGAAGAAACGCAGGCTCATCAAGATGTTGAAGTGACTCACGTTTGTCTTAACGACGGAACTGTTGGAGGGCTAGCCATGAAGAATAAGAATGTATTTTCAGTGCAGTATCACCCGGAAGCAAGTCCCGGACCGCATGATGCCAGCTATTTATTTGATGAATTTATAGACAGGATTAAGTCGGTAAAAGCTTAGTCTTATAATATTAATTTTTGAAAGAGGCTGTCTAGAAAGTCAAAAAAAAAAACGTCCTTCTGAATTTATTTTAGGATTTAAACTAATTGAAAATCAATATCAATTAGTAGCTGAATCAAGTTCAGCTGGACGAAATAAGGACTTTCTAGATAGCCTCTTTTTTATTACTCTTAGAGATAAAAAAAGTTTGGTATTATATGAAATAAGTCTAGATTTGATCATCAAATCTTTTTAATGAAGAATTTCCTTTTTCTAATTTTCCTCTTTTCAGGAATTACTTCAACTGCCCAGCAAACAAATAGTCAGTTTTCATTAAACTTTCTAGCTCCCTCCGTTGAATACGAAGCATCCATTTCCAGCCGTTCCACCATAGATTTGAATTTAGGTGTTGGTTTTACTTACCAGTATTCTGCGACCTTTGGGGAGGCCTATGGTGTTTATCCCGGTTTGGAAGGCCAATACCGTTATTATTATAATTTTGAAAAAAGGGCAGATAAGGGCAGGAAAATTTCCGAAAATTCGGCGAATTATATAGCGGGTGTAGCCTCTATAAATAGTGGAAATCCCATTATAGGAGATCTGGAATATGATAATAATTATGGTGCTTTTGTGGGGCCGGCCTGGGGATTACAGAGAGTTTACAACAGTGGATTTAAATTGAACCTGAACCTTGGGTTAGGAATGGGTTTTAACGATTCGGGTGACACTTATTTTAGGCCATTGTTTGGATTCCAACTGGGATGGAAAATAGGAAAATAAAACAATGAAGAATTTATATTTGTTGTTCATTGTACTATTAATTTTTGGTTCTGCACAATCCCAGTTTCAGCCAAAAATATATGCCGGTCTCCAGGGAATATATGATAAAGGATTTGAGAGTAATGTATATGGTAGTTTTGAAGCCGGAGCAGAACTATTTCAGTACAAATTTTTAGCTCCGGAAATAGGTCTTAAATATTACACAGGTTCGCCAAATGAACTGGAAATTTTAAATTTTGACCCAAATCCTCCTGTAGGAATAGGGAAATTCGACTCACGGTTTAAATCTTTTGTTTTTTCAATTGGTCCTAAACTGATCTTCGGAAATGAAGAAGCTGCCTTAGTAATTCTACCTGAATATAACGTGGGTAATATTCGCACTTTTAAACGATTTTTCAATGCGGAAAATAATTCTTATCTGCTTACAGAAGATATAAATAATTCGCAGAACATCAATTTCTGGAATTTTTCAGCAGGAGTGCAGGGAAATCTCTTTGACCTCGATAGAATTACATTTAGCGTTTTAATAACTTATTCTACTTTAGATTCCGAAGAAGCCTTCGATAATCTTGATTTTAGAGAAACTTCAAAAAAATATAGCGCGGGTAGTAAAGACGGAATCGGGTTAACTCTACGTGCATATTTCGATATTTTCTGAAATAAAGGAATAAGATTTTTAAATTCACCGAAAACGTTTTAGTGGATTATTTTCCTATAAATGCTTTAAAACTAAAGGCTTCAGTCGCTTTTTTGCCTTCGTATTTGTATCTTGCAGCTTGTTCAACTAACTAATTAAATAAAAAAAATGAGCGCTATTTTAGATATTCATGCACGTCAAATTTTTGATTCAAGAGGAAATCCTACCGTAGAAGTAGATGTATATACCGAAAATGGAATTATGGGCCGTGCTGCGGTTCCTTCAGGAGCATCTACAGGAGAACATGAGGCAGTGGAACTTCGCGACGGAGGTAAAGATTTTATGGGGAAAGGAGTTCAGAAAGCCGTTGAAAATGTAAATGGCGAGATTGCTGACACCTTACTCGGATATTCGGTTTTTGAGCAGAACCTGATAGACCAGACCATGCGAGATCTGGACGGTACTCCGAATAAATCTAAACTTGGTGCAAATGCTATTCTTGGCGTTTCCCTCGCGGTGGCAAAAGCTGCGGCGAACGAGCTGAATATGCCACTTTACCGGTATGTTGGTGGAGTAAGCGCAAATACGCTTCCGGTGCCAATGATGAATATTATCAATGGAGGTTCACATAGTGATGCACCCATCGCATTTCAGGAATTTATGATTATGCCGGTTATGGCAGAAAGCTTTTCCCACGCTTTGAAAATGGGGACTGAAATTTTCCATAATCTTAAAAAAGTTCTTCATGATCGGGGTCTAAGCACTGCCGTTGGCGATGAAGGTGGTTTTGCGCCTACTCTAGATGGAACTGAAGATGCTTTAGATACGATTTTAAAGGCTATTGAAAAAGCAGGTTATAAACCAGGAAAAGAGGTGATGATCGCTCTGGATTGTGCTGCAGCAGAATTTTTTGTAGATGGTAAATATGATTATACCAAATTTGAAGGTGATAAAGGGAAAATAAGAACCAGTGAAGAGCAGGCAGAATATCTTGCTGAACTCGCTTCTAAATATCCAATTATTTCTATTGAAGATGGAATGGATGAAAATGACTGGGAAGGCTGGAAAGCGGTTACAGACAAAATTGGGGATAAAGTACAGCTAGTGGGTGATGATCTTTTTGTGACCAATGTAGAGCGTCTTGGAAGAGGGATCAAAGAAAATATCGCCAATTCCATCCTGATTAAAGTGAACCAGATTGGTACGTTAACCGAAACGATTGCTGCTGTGAACATGGCGCATAATGCCGGCTATACTTCGGTAATGTCTCATCGTTCAGGAGAGACAGAAGACAATACTATTGCAGATCTGGCGGTTGCTCTAAATACAGGTCAAATAAAGACCGGTTCTGCCTCACGTAGTGATCGTATGGCTAAGTACAACCAACTGCTGAGAATCGAGGAAGAATTGGGAGATATTGCTTACTATCCGCAGGATAAAGCTTTCAAAATAAAATAATTTTAAGTGCTATTAATTATTAAGCCTCTTTGAAAGAAGGGGCTTTTTTGTTTAATCCTAATAAATTTATGCATTATATTAACAATCATTTAATTAATTAAGTTGCGAGAGCGATTTCTTAATTATTAAATTCAGATAATTAATCAATCCATCTATCTTGAAGACCAATTTTTTATTTGTAGCTGCGGAAAATGACGGAATTCCTCGCTGTAAAGCCGGAGGAATGGGCGATGTTGTTCGGGATGTTCCAAGACAGATCGCAGCCAAAGGTGATGCGGTACATGTAATCACTCCTTCCTATTCCAGGTTGCATACGGCGGGGGCAGAAAAGCTAGCTGATGTAAATTTTGTGTTTCGGGGAGTTCCCCATAATGCGGAAATTTATAAAGTGGCCGGCAAAAAAGATATTCCCGGTGTCAAACATTATGTGCTTCATCATCCCGATATCAAAGCTGGGGATATTGCCCATATTTATTTTAATGATCCGGAACAACCTTTCTATACAGATGCGAATGTTTTTTCGCTTTTTTGTACAGGAGTCGCTGCGGCTATCAGGGAAAATATTTTTGGAAGTATAGAGGTTATACATTTGCATGACTGGCATACCAGCATGCTCTTATTCTTGAGGGAATTTAATCCCAGGTTTCAAGCGCTAAAAAAAATAAGATTTATTTATTCCATTCATAATTTGGCAATCCAGGGGATAAGACCCTTCAGTAATAATTTCTCTTCGGTTGATGCTTTTTTTCCAGATATTGAATATAACCGGGAACTGCTTTACGATCATCGCTATCCTGATTGTATAAATTTAATGGCGGTAGGAATTAGATTGGCTGATGCCGTTCATACCGTTTCTCCATCTTATAAAGAAGACATTCAGAAACCCAGCAATCCGCCACATTTTATTGGAGGAGAGGGACTGGAAGAAGACCTTCAGAAAGCTGAAAAAGAAAAACGTTTATTCGGAATTTTAAATGGAGCGAATTACTCGAACATCGACGCGGTTGAAAAAGGAATACTACTAAGGCAATGTGCTCGTAGATTATTCAGATGGCTTCAGGAAGAAAAGAAGGATTATAAAGCCCATTATATGGCGCATACAGGTGAAAAGATAACCCGTTGGCAGGAGAAAAAACCAGACTTTATCTGTTCCAGTGTAGCCAGGTTAACCGAACAAAAATTCTTTTTTTTCAGGGAGAATCCAGATTTACTACCCGGTTTAATGGAAAAACTTACGAAGGTAAATGGTGTCTATATTTTATTAGGAACCGGCGCACCAGAGTATGAATCTATCTTCAGGGAGGCTAGTTATAAGCATAAGAATTTTATTTTTATAAATGCACAATCAGATAGTATTATCGATATGTTATACCAGGATTCCAATCTTTATTTAATGCCTAGCCAGTTTGAGCCTTGCGGAATCAGCCAGATGCTGGCCATGCGAAACGGGCAGCCTTGCCTGGTGAATCATACCGGTGGATTAAAGGATACCGTAATACACGGAAAAACGGGTTTTAGTTTTGAAGGAAAAACCACTAATGAAAAGACAGAGAATTTTATTAAGGTCTTTTCAGAAACCGTAGATCTTTTCTTTGAAGATAAAAAACAATGGAAAAAAATATGTGGTAATGCCAAAAAGCAGAGATTTACCTGGGAAAAATCTGTAGATAGATATTATAAAGAATTGTATCAAAAATAATTTAGAGAAACCTTAAATCGGTTTAAAAGCAAATGATGAGGTCTATTTCTGGATAGAAATTAAATATTGAAAGCTTTATTTTTTCCATATTAAAGGCTTTATTATTAAAACAAGCCCAAGTTTTTGCTTAGGTATAGTTAAAATTCACGAAAACTGAATAAAATAGCGCTATTTGTGAAATTTCGTTACTCAGCTTAAAATTATTTTAACACTAAATTTCGTAATTTAGCAATCCTTAAAAAATTAATCTAAAAAGAACTATATAAAATATGTCTAAAACAGCGACACTCGAATTTGACGGAAAGAAATATGAGTTTCCCGTTACCGTGGGAACCGAAGATGAAATAGGGGTAGATATTAAAAAACTGCGTGGAGAAGCAGGAATTATCACGTTAGACCCTGGATTTAAGAATACTGGTAGCTGCGAGAGTGCGATCACTTTTTTAGACGGTGAAAAAGGTATTTTAAGATATCGTGGCTACGCCATTGAAGACCTTGCTGAAAAAGCAGATTTTCTGGAAGTTGCTTATCTTTTAATTTTTGGGGAGTTGCCTAACAAGCAACAACTGGAGAAATTTACCAATGATATTAAAGAGCAGTCTCATGTTGATGAAGAGATGAAAAAGATCCTTGATGGATTTCCTAAATCAGCTCATCCCATGGGAGTGCTTTCTTCGTTAACAAGTGCTTTGATAGCCTTCAATCCATCTTCTGTAGACGTTTCTTCAGAAGATGATATGTACAAGGCAATAGTCAAAATCCTGGGAAAATTCCCGGTACTTGCTGCATGGACTCTAAGGAAGAAAAATAGTCTTCCGCTAAATTATGGCGATGAAGATCTTGGATATGTAGAAAACCTACATAAGATGATGTTTGAGAAGCCAAATAAGACCTACAATGTTGACAAGGCAGTGATCGATGCACTTGATAAATTATTGATCCTTCATGCAGATCACGAACAAAACTGTTCTACTTCAACGGTAAGAATGGTAGGTTCTTCACATGCCGGTTTATTTGCCTCTCTTTCAGCCGGTATCTCTGCACTTTGGGGTCCGCTTCACGGTGGAGCTAACCAGGCAGTGATTGAAATGCTTGAGGGAATTAAAGAAGATGGTGGAGATACGCACAAGTTTATGCAGAAAGCGAAGGATAAAGAGGATCCTTTCCGTTTGATGGGCTTTGGACACCGTGTTTATAAAAACTTTGATCCAAGAGCCAAGATCATTAAAAAATCTGCCGATGAGGTGCTTGGCCAATTAGGAGTTGAAGATCCTGTACTTGATATTGCTAAAGGACTGGAGAAAGAGGCTTTGGAGGATGATTATTTCGTGAAAAGAAAATTATATCCCAATGTAGATTTCTATTCAGGCATTATTTATCGAGCGCTTGGTATCCCCGTAGATATGTTTACCGTAATGTTTGCTTTAGGTAGACTTCCCGGTTGGATTGCTCAGTGGAGAGAAATGAGATTGAGAAAAGAACCAATTGGTCGTCCACGTCAGATTTATATCGGTGAAAATCACAGAGACTTTAAACCACTTGGTAGCAGATAATAATCATTTATTATTCTGAAATGAATTCATAAAAAAAGCTTCATCATAGGATGGAGCTTTTTTATATTTGTCAAAATTTTAGCAATGAAATTGCATATAAATAATGAAACTTCACGATTAAGGGCAGTAGTGCTCGGAACCGCAAAAAGTAACGGGCCAATTCCTACTTTGGAAGAAGCTTATGATCCAAAATCACAGGAGCATATTAAGGCCGGTACCTATCCCAAAGAGGAGGATATGGTGAAAGAAATGGAAGCAGTGGCAGCTGTCCTGGAAAAGTATGATGTAAAAGTATATAGGCCCAAAGTCATTGAAGATTACAACCAGATCTTTACACGAGATATTGCTTTTGTAATCGACGATAAATTTGTTAAATCCAATATATTGCCAGATCGTGATCAGGAAATAGAAGCTATTGAGCATGTGGTAAAGCAAATAGCTCCTGAAAAGGTTATCAATTTACCTGAAGAAGCCCATATAGAAGGAGGTGATGTAATGCCTATAGGCGATTATATTTTCGTGGGTACTTATAAAGGGGAAGATTATAAAGACTATATAACCGCCAGAACAAACTGGCAGGCGGTAGAAGCCTTGGAGAAAGAATTTCCAGATAAAAAAGTAATTTCTTTTAGTTTAAAAAAATCAAATTCGGTAGCTAAAGACAATGCCCTGCACTTAGATTGTTGTTTCCAGCCGGTAGGAAAAAATAAGGCAATTCTTTATAAAGAAGGCTTTTTAATTGAAGATGAATATAATTGGCTGGTGAATTTCTTCGGAAAAGAAAATATTTATGAGATTACTCGTGATGAGATGTATGAAATGAATTCCAATATATTTTCTATTTCGGAAGATGTGGTGATTTCAGAAAAGGGCTTTTTCAGATTGAATAGTTGGCTGAGAGAACAGGGAATCACCGTAGAGGAGGTTCCTTATGCTGAAATTTCAAAGCAGGAAGGATTGTTACGTTGTTCCACTTTACCTTTAATTAGGGATTAAATTATTAAAATGAAGCAGATTACAGATACGATATTGATGGTAAGACCTGTTGGTTTCAGAATGAATGAAGAAACTGCAGTAAACAATTATTTTCAGAAAAACCTGCAAGATCCAGATTTGAATACCTGGGCGGCAAAAGAATTTGATGATTTTGTCACTAAACTTAGAAAAGTCGGGGTCAATGTAATTGTAGTAGATGATATTTTGGAAGATAATACCCCAGATTCCATTTTTCCGAATAACTGGGTCTCTTTCCATGAAGACGGGCAAATCGCCCTTTATCCTATGTTTGCAGCAAACCGAAGAAAAGAACGACGGCTCGAATATTTTTCAGTGCTGGAAGAAGCCGGGTTTAAGATAACCGATATTGTGGATTATACGATAGCCGAAGAAGATGATGTTTTTCTTGAAGGCACCGGAAGTCTTATTCTAGATAGAGAGCATCAAAAAGCCTATTGTGCAATCTCTCCAAGAGCAGATGAAGATTTGTTAATTGAATTTTGTGAGGATTTTGAATTTACGCCGGTTATCTTTAATGCCTACCAAAGTGTGGGCAGCAAGAGATTACCTATTTATCACACCAATGTAATGATGTGCGTGGCAGAAGAATTTGTTGTGATCTGTCTTGATACTATTGATGATAAAAAGGAACGAAAAAATGTAGTAAAGCATTTAAAAATGGATGGGAAGGAGATCATTTCTATCAGTGAAGAACAAATGCATGAGTTTGCTGGAAATATGCTTCAGGTGCAGGGTGCAGAAGGTAAAAAATACCTGGTGATGAGTGCCAGGGCCCACAGAAGCTTGTCTGAGGATCAGACTGCCAGGATTGAAAAGCATTGCGAAATTTTAAGTTCAGAAATACAAAGAATAGAAACCTGCGGCGGTGGAAGTGCCAGGTGTATGATGGCGGAGGTGTTTTTGCCTAAAGCTTAAACTTTTTCAGAATGCCTCCTGAACAATTTAAGGCTAAAAAGCAAAATGATCAATACGCTCAAAAATGCAAAAGGTAGAGAGCTAATAATTAGAAATTTTTGCATGGCGGTCAATACGTTTGAATCTGGTTTAACCTGCCCAAGCACAATTATCGCCTCGCAAAATATAAGGATTAATACCGCCCAAATAAGGCGGTGTTTCTTTTTAGGTTCCTGCTCTCCATGATCGGTAAACATACTAAGAACAAAAATTGCTGAATCTACAGATGTCACCAGAAAACTGATGAGCAGGACGATCACGATCAGGCTTGTAACCACAGGAGCGGGATAAGCTTCAAAGAAAACAAACATAGAAGTAAATACATTCCCGAATTCATTAGAATAGTTCTGCCAACTTTTAATCAGGTTAAAGGCTGAGGTGCCAAAAACACTGAACCAAAAAAAGCTTCCCAAAGAAGGGATCAATAAAACCCCTAAAATCATTTCACGTAGCGTTCTGCCTTTCGAGATGCGGGCGATGAATATTCCTGTAAAAGGAGCCCATGCGAGCCAGAATGCCCAATAATAATAAGTCCAGTCGGTTAAAAACTGTTTTCCCGGATCATAATTTCCCAACGCGAGGCTTAAAGGAATAAAATCTACCAGGTAGCGATAGAGAGCATTGAAAAAATTGGTGATGATTTCAGCAATATTTCCGGTGAAGAATACGAAAAGCATAAGCACCAGAGCTACATAAATATTCCAGTTCGATATTCTTTTAATGCCTTTATTTACTCCTGCCCAGGCCGACATAAAAGCAAGTGAACAAATTAACAATACCAGCACCATATTTTGCCATAATGATCCAGGTTCCCGCGATTCCAAATGACTCAGGCCACCTTCAATTTGGGTTGTTCCTAGACCTATTGCTGCAACCAGGCCAATAACCGTGGTTAAAATTGTTAAGATGTCAATGGACGGAGAAAGTAAACGATATTTTCTAAAAATTAGAAAACCGGAGCTTAAGCGAACATCGGTTTTTTCCACAAAAATGGAATAGCCTATTACCAGTGCAAATAAGCCGTAGAAGGCCCATGCGGTAAATCCCCATTGATAAAAAGTGTATTCTAAAGAAATAATTTCAGCCTTCTCTCCTGATTCAATTGGTGGATTTAGAAACATGAATACAGGTTCCTGTACCGCTCTTAGTAATATTCCTGCGCCCATACCTGCGGAATACAACATGGCAATCCAGGATTGTCGGTCAAAATCGGGCGGTGAATTTCCCAATCTAATCTTTCCAAATTTGGATAGGGCGATAAAGAGTAGAAAAAGCACACAGCCCAGTCCCAGCCATAAATAAAATATTCCGAAGTATTCCCTTACCCGAATGGATATCAGCTCAATACCGCTATAAAATTCATCTGTGAAGAGGAATATGAGCACCGAGCTACATATTAATATAGCGGCAGAAACCGAAAAGGAATAATTTTTAAGAATAGTATTGGAAGATTGCTTCAACTTGATTAGTTCTTACCTATAAAACTAATTCTTTTTATTTCCCTTCGCAATCTTGTTGATCATACCTTCAAAAATAAAATAATGAAAAGGATACATAGAATACCAATAGGCACGGCCTAAAAGACCCTTTGGTCTAAAAGTGGCATTTTGATGGAGTATATTATCTTCATCTATTTTGAATTCCAGCCAGGCCTCACCTGGAACCTTCATTTCGGCAAAGAGGAGAAGTCTTCTTTCTTCTTTATCAGCCAATAATACCCTCCAGAAGTCGAGCGAATCTCCGGCATTAATTTTATTGGGATGGGTTCTTCCGCGGCGTAGACCCACTCCGCCTGCAAGTTTATCTAGGTAACCCCGAACTTTCCATAGCCAGTTTCCATAGTACCAGCCATTGAGCCCCCCAATAGCCCAAATGCGTTCCAAAGTCTCTTTAGGATCCTGGACTTCTACAGACTTTTTGTCGTGTAAACAACCGTATTTGGGTATTTGCACGTATTTATTCAGCTCCTTTCTAAATCTACCACTGCTTAAAGAATCCTTCCAACTGGAGATCACCTCGTTTTGTTCTATCTTATAAAAGGCCATTTCAATAGCTTCTTTATAAGAAATCAAATCAATATTTAAAATTTCTTTTAACCTGGTATCTCTGGTAATGACTTCAACAGACATGCTGTCTACCAGGTTTTGAGCCAGTCGGTAAGAAGTGGAGGTCACAAAATACAGCCAGTAGGAACTCAATTTAGGAGACATAAAAGGTACTCCCACAATCCAAAGCTTCAATTTACGTACTTCCGCATATTGTTCCATCATTTCCTGATAGGTGAGAACATCGGGGCCTCCAACGTCAAAGGATTCATTGTAGCATTCTTCCCGACCTATCACGCCGGTTAGAAACTGTATGATATTTCTAATGGCAATAGGCTGGGATTTTGTTTTCACCCATTTTGGGGTTACCATAACAGGGAGTTTTTCACAAAGGTCACGTATAATTTCAAAAGAAGAGCTACCGGAACCTACAATAATGGCGGCTCTTAAAACAGTTAAATTAAAATCTCCTTTATAGAGAATTTCTTCTACCGCTTTTCTGGATTTTAGATGTTTTGATAGTTCCTCTTCATTAATGATCCCGCTAAGGTAAATAACCTGATTGACTGAAGTTTCAGCCATTATCTTATTGAAGTTTTTGGCAGCCTGAGCCTCTTTTTCATCAAAATCTTTGGTAGAGGCACTCATGGAATGTATCAGGTAAAAAGCTACCTCTATATCTTTTATTTTTTCAGGAGCAGAAGTATCATCGAGAAAATCTAATTCTACAATTTCAACTTTTTCCTTTAACTCTTCATTGGAAGTAAATCTATTCTTGTTTCTTACTGCACAAATCACTTCATGACCCTGTTCAATTAATTGAGGAAGTAGTCTCATTCCAATATAACCATTGGCACCGGTAAGTAATATGCGCATTTGAAATATTTGAATCTCAAATTAGAGATTTAATTCTTACTTTCACTTCAGATTAATAAAATTTTATTAAATGAATAACGTGCTTAAAATCGTCCTTTTAATTATTGGAATAGGCTTAATTGGATATGGAGTGTATAATCTTATCACGCCAGAATTCTCTATAGATGCAGGGCCTTTGCAAGTAGAAGCACACGGCGATAACACGCAATCTTATGCGATGATTGTCTTTGGAATACTTTCGCTGGTAGGAGGATTGGCTTTTGGAAAGCGATAATTAGTTAAACAGGCTGTTCAGAATATTTATAAGCGAGGAGCTTATATATTCAACTCCAATGGCGATTACTATAAATCCAATGATCCGGGAAATAGCGTTTATCCCGGAAGCTCCCAGCATAGCCACTATATAATGTGAGCTTCTAAGGACTAAAAAAGTCGCCAGGCAAACACTAAAAATGGCAAATATGGCGATTAGTTTATCGTTCCAGGCTTCGTATTGCTGGTAAAGTCCTATTAAAAAGGAAATAGACCCTGGCCCGGCCAACATTGGTATTGCCAGGGGAGTTAAGGAAACTCCCTCTCTTTGAAATGCATCTTCCTTCACCCGTGGTTTGTCCATTCCTTTATGTTTGGAAAAGGAACCCGTAAGCAGGGCAAATCCTGAACTTGCAATAATTAAGCCTCCGGCAATTCTTAGGGAATCGAGGCTTATTCCGAAGAAATTCAGGATATATCTACCGGTAAAAAAACTAATTAACAGGATAACAAAAATATTGATAGCCGTTAATATCGAGGTTTTGGATCGTTCACTTTTTGAATCTTCTTTGGTAAGCCCTACAAAAATAGGAACGGTTCCAAGCGGATTGATTACTGAAAAAAGGGCGGCAAAAACATAAATAAATAACTCCATTGATTTTTTCAGCAAAATTGCGTCAGCTTTATTTCTGAAAAATTAAAATGAAATCAATATTAGGTTAAACAAAGTGCAGGGAAATCTATACTTTGTAAATAGAATATTACTAAAGATCTTCAATTTGGGTTGGCGCATTATCATTCTTATAACCGATGATCTTCTGAAAAAAATTATGTATCCCCGGCTTGTCTGCTTTAACTTTAATAAAATGATGATCTTTATAAATACTGTACTCTTCTGCTTTTCCTTTGTAAAGGTTAAGCTTATAATATGGAATTATTAAGGCATACGTTTCCAATAACGACCGAAACATCACAATAATCCCTTTACTTCTCATCTCCACGTTGCAGTTATTCGCATTGTTATCCAGAATCAGGAGGTTGTGAATGTCTATACTGGTAGAAGTGATCTGGAGTTTTGGAGAGCCGGAACCTTTTAATTTTACCCTTTCAAAAAGGGTAAAAGGTTTGCCCACTTCATTATTTATCTTTTCTGAAATGGCCGGACGGTTATAGGAAATATTTACAAGCATTTCTTTTTTCCTAAATATAAAGATTTGAGCACAAAGCCTGGCGACTGAAACTTCAATTCTTTTTATCTTTGCGCACTTAATTATTGGAAATACCCTAAAAAGCGTAGGAAAATGAATATTGAACAAATTCTGGCATCAAAAGTTAATGAAGCCGTTAAGAAACATTACGAGATGGAACCTGAAAATATCGAATTTCAGCCTACCCGTAAAGATTTTGAAGGCGATATCACTTTGGTGGTTTTTCCTATGCTGAAGCAGATAAAAACCAATCCCGCACAATTAGCTGAAAATATTGGAAAATATCTTGAAGAGGAGGTTGAAGAAGTCGCTGCTTATAATGTTATCCAGGGTTTTTTAAATATTGTGATAAGTAATAAATACTATATCAACTTTTTTAATGAGGTAAAAGATCGTGAAGATTTTGGAATTCTGCTTCCTCAAAGCGATGCGAGCGGGATCATGGTAGAGTATTCTTCTCCAAACACCAACAAGCCATTGCATCTTGGGCATATAAGAAATAATCTTTTAGGTTACTCGGTTTCTGAAATTTTAAAAGCTGCCGGCAATGAAGTCTACAAAGTACAGGTGATCAATGATCGTGGAATTCATATTTGTAAATCCATGGTGGCCTGGCAGAAATTTGGAAATGCAGAAACTCCTGAATCCACTGGATTAAAAGGAGATAAACTGGTAGGAAATTATTACGTAAAATTCGATAAGGAATATAAGAAAGAGATCGCTCAGTTAACAGAAGAAGGAAAGAGTGAAGATGAAGCAAAAGCTCAGGCTCCAATTTTTGTAGAAGCCCAGGAAATGCTGAGAAAATGGGAAGCAAATGATCCTGAAGTGGTAAAGTTATGGTCTACCATGAATCAGTGGGTTTATGACGGATTTGAGAAAACTTACGAGGCTCTTGGAGTTAATTTTGACAAGAATTATTATGAAAGTGAAACCTATATTTTAGGTAAGGATAATATCCAGAAAGGCCTGGAAGATGGTGTTTTCTATAAAAAAGAAGATGGCAGTGTCTGGATAGATCTTAGCGATGAAGGTCTGGATGAAAAGATCGTATTGAGAAGTGACGGGACGGCGGTTTATATGACTCAGGATATTGGAACTGCGATCCAGAGATTTGCCGATTTTGACATCAATCAGATGGTTTATACTGTTGGTAACGAACAGGAATACCATTTTAAAGTGCTTTTCCTTATCCTAAAAAAACTTGGCTATGATTGGGCAGATGCCCTTTACCATTTAAGTTATGGAATGGTGGATCTTCCTTCCGGAAAAATGAAATCTCGTGAAGGTACCGTAGTAGATGCCGATGATCTCATCAAGGAAATGGCCGAAACTGCTAAAAATATTTCTGAAGAATTAGGGAAACTTGAGGGATATTCTGAAACTGAAAAAGAAGAGCTTTATAGAATTATTGGGCTTGGAGCCTTGAAATATTATATTCTGAAGGTTGATCCCAGAAAACGAATTCTTTTTAATCCGGAAGAATCGGTTGATTTTCAGGGAAATACGGGGCCATTTATCCAGTATACTTATGCCAGAATTCAGTCGATCATGAGAAAGGCAGATTTTGATACTTCAGCAGAACTTTCAAAAGATTTCAGTTTTCATGAAAAGGAAAAAGAATTGATCAAGCAGATACAGTTATTTCCTGAGACAATTGGACTGGCAGCAGAGAATCATTCCCCGGCATTGATCGCCAATTACACCTATGAACTGGTAAAATCATTCAATTCATTTTATCAAAATGTTCAAATTTTAGGTATTGACGATGAGGAAGAGAAGGTATTTAGGGTTCAGTTATCAGGATTGGTAGCGAATGTGATCAAATCAGCATTTAAATTGCTAGGGATCGAGGTTCCGGAAAGAATGTAAGTTGAAATGATAAGTGAGAAGTGAGAAGTGAAGTTGGCGAAATCTGGGAGAGTCTTCGGGAGAAAGTAAATTAAAGAGAAAGTACTAAGGTTGGAAATTTCATCATGCTGAACTTATTTCAGAATACAAATTAAAAAGCGTTTTCAGCCGTTAAAGAAATACGATTGTCATCCTGAGCGAAGTCGAAGGATGAATTTTGGAAGATGGACTTTATACTTCAGCTTCAAATCATTAAATTTGCAATTCGCTGCTTAGCAGCAATAGAATAAAATCATAGGAAAGATTATGTTTGATAATTTAAGCGATAAGTTAGATAGTGCCTTTCACGTCCTGAAAGGACATGGTCAGATTACAGAGATAAACGTTGCAGAAAGCCTTAAAGAGGTGAGACGGGCTTTGGTTGATGCCGATGTAAACTATAAAATTGCTAAGGAATTTACCAATACGGTAAAAGAAAGAGCTCTTGGACAGGACGTTTTGACCACTTTGAAGCCTGGACAATTAATGGTGAAACTCGTAAAAGACGAGTTGACGCAATTAATGGGTGGAGAGGCTGAAGGCATCAATCTTTCCGGAGATCCTTCTGTGATTTTAATGTCTGGTTTGCAGGGTAGTGGTAAAACTACTTTTTCCGGTAAACTGGCAAATTTTCTAAAAAATAAAAAAACAAAGAAACCTCTTTTAGTAGCTTGTGATGTCTATCGTCCAGCGGCGATCAATCAGTTACATGTAGTTGGTGAACAGGTTGGTGTTGAGGTATATTCAGATGAAGGGAATCAGGATCCGGTGGCAATTTCAAAAAATGCCATTGCGTATGCTAAGGAAAATGGTCATAATGTAGTGATCATTGATACCGCCGGTCGACTTGCTGTTGATGAAGCGATGATGACCGAGATTTCCAATATCCATCAGGCAATTCAGCCACAGGAAACTCTTTTTGTAGTAGATTCTATGACGGGTCAGGATGCGGTGAATACTGCCAAAACCTTTAATGAAAGGCTGAATTTTGACGGGGTGATCCTTACCAAATTAGATGGTGATACTCGTGGTGGTGCCGCGATCTCTATTAAATCTGTAGTTAATAAACCTATCAAATTCATCGGTACCGGTGAAAAGATGGATGCGATCGATATCTTCTATCCTTCGCGTATGGCGGACAGGATCCTGGGGATGGGAGATGTTGTTTCCCTAGTAGAAAGAGCTCAGGAGCAATATGATGAAGAGGAAGCGAGAAAACTTCAGAAGAAGATTGCCAAAAATAAATTCGGTTTTGATGATTTCTTAAATCAGCTTCAGCAGATCAAGAAAATGGGATCTATGAAAGATCTTATGGGAATGATTCCCGGAGCAGGTAAAATGCTGAAAGATGTAGATATAGATGATGATGCCTTTAAGGGGATTGAAGCTATTATTCACTCTATGACACCGGGAGAAAGAAGTGAGCCAAAGATCATTAACGCGAGCAGAAAGAAAAGGATTGCAAAAGGTTCAGGGACTACTGTTCAGGAAGTGAACCAATTGTTGAAGCAATTCAACCAGATGGGCAAAATGATGAAGATGATGCAAGGTGGCGGTGGCCGTAAAATGATGCAAATGATGAAGGGGATGCAATAAGCCCCCTAACCCCCAAGGGGGGGAACTATAATAATTTTAAATAGAGTATTTAACTCCTCCCCTTGGGGGAGGAAGGGAGGGGCTCAACTTAATACTTAATATGACTATTCTCGACGGTAAAAAGATCAGTAATGACATTAAAGATGAAATCGCTGCTGAAGTTGCCAAAATTAATAATCGAGGTGAGAAAGTTCCACATTTAGCTGCAATTATAGTAGGTAAGGATGGTGCAAGTATGACCTATGTGAATTCAAAAGTAAAGGCCTGTGAAAGGGTAGGTTTTGAATCTTCCTTGTACCGACTTCCGCATACCGTTAGTGAGCTGGAATTACTGGATAAAATTGAAGAGCTTAACCAGAATGATGATATAGACGGTTTTATTGTTCAGCTACCTTTGCCACCACAAATCAATACCCAAAAGGTATTGAACGCTGTAGATCCAGATAAAGATGTGGATGGCTTCCATCCTACAAATTTTGGAAAAATGGCGTTGGATATGACCAGTTTTATTCCTGCCACTCCATTTGGAATATTGGAACTTTTGGAACGTTATGACATTCCTACCAAAGGAAAACATACAGTAGTGATCGGGAGAAGTTATATTGTGGGAAGGCCCATGAGCATTTTGATGGGAAGAAGTGGTTTTCCTGGAAATTCAACCGTGACACTTACTCATGAATTCACCAAGAATATAACACAGGTCACTTCTCAGGCTGATATTATCATTATTGCTGTTGGTATTCCAGATTTCCTTAAAGGAGAAATGATCAAGGATGACGCGGTGATCATTGATGTTGGAATCACCAGGGTTCCAGATGATACTACTGAAAAGGGTTACGTGATTAAAGGAGACGTTGATTTTGAAAATGTAAGCAAGCGCGCTTCTTATATTACACCAGTCCCAGGCGGAGTTGGTCCCATGACTGTTTCTATGTTATTGAAAAATACTTTACTGGCCAGAGAAAGGCATAAACACAGAGCTCTGGAAGCAAATAAGAAGTAGGAGAGGCTGTTTAATGAATGCCCGAAAATATCTTCATTTTTTCATAACTAGCGAACTTATTTCCAGATATGAATTGATTGAGAATCACTTATGTCCGGACAAAGAAACTAGATCGCTTCGCCTTTAGATATAAGAAGTTAGACTTGAACTTAACTAACTGATAAACAAAAGAAGTTGGAAATTGTGTTTTTCGAATAATACCACAATTCAAAAATTTTAAAAGCAGGGTATAGATAATAGTAAAATTAAATTATTGAAACTACTAGGTTCAGGTTCGTTCTTAAAAATTTTTATTGCACACTACTGATTGGAAAGCAAGGTCAATTAGATGCTGGAATAAGTTCAGTTTGACGAAAAAAGGATTTTTCAGAAAATATTCACTTTTTTATAATGCGTCGGTGGTGTCACCATGCTCCAGTTTCCAGTCGAGGTAATTATGGATATCAGACTGGATAAACCTAAGTCCGAAAGTAATGATAGCCATATCGTCTATATAACCTAGTCCAGGAATAAAATCTGGAATTATGTCCAGCGGATTAAGGATATACAGGAAAGAAAATGCAATAGTTGCAATGGTAAACCACGGCACTTGAGTGTAAACACCTTTTCTATAATCTTTTAACATTCCATACATCACTTTGCCCAGTTCACTATATTTCTGAAGCATTCCAGAATTATTTATCTTTGCATCCACTTCTTCCTGACTGTTTACTGCCAGGTTTACATCGTCATTATCGATTTTGGCAACTTCAGTTTTTACCAGATCCTCATCTATTATTTTTTTCTTTTTTCCGAACATGATTCTGTTGATTTAATTTCTATAGTCTGTGATGTGAATTTCCATATTCCTTCTTATATATCTTCAAAATTAAGAGGAACAGGGATATGAGTAAAGGACCGAATATCAGTCCGATGAATCCAAATAACGGTACTCCTACAATCACTCCGAAAAGTGTGATTAAAGGATGAACGCTAGCCAGTCTTTCCAATACATATAATCTTATAATATTGTCTGTAGATCCAACTACCACGAAGCCATAAATAAGCATGGCAATTCCCTGGAAATCCTGGCCCTGGGCAAATAGAAGGATTGCTGCCGGCAGAATTCCCAATGCCGTTCCAATAAACGGAATCATGGAACCTATAGCGGTGATTACGAACCAAAAGAATGGATCTGGAACCCCAAATATTAAAAAGCCGATCAAGGCGATAATTCCCTGCACAAAAGCTACCAGAGGAATACCAAGCGCATTAGATTTTACCAGTTGATTGCTTTCTTCCCCTATTATTCTAAGATTGTCTTTTCCTAAAGGAATATAAGTGATCATAGATTCACGTAGGGATTCCCGGTTGGTTAACATATAATAAAGCATAAAATACATGATCCCAATGGCAATAAAAGCGTTAAAGGTCCCGCCCGCCAAATTCTGAAGATTGTAAGATACCCAATTCGTTATGGATGAGGTGTCTATACTCGAACTCAAATTGTAACCGAGATTATCTTCCAGGGTATTAAGCTGATCTTTTAAGGCTCTTAGCACCCTTTCAGAATTTGCTACTGCTTTTCCTATTTTGGAAGTCAGCATGATCGTTATTAATGTAACCGGGATAAGAATTCCTACAAAAGAACCTGCCATTAAAAAAGAAGCTGCCAAAGGTGGCTTCCAGCCTCTATTTATTAATTTTTTCATCCAACCTTTCAGGATAACGTAAAGGGTTACTGCACCTAAAACTCCGGAGAGGTATGGCAGTATTTCCCTAAAAATTAAAACCGTTAAAAAAAGTATTAGTAGTAAGACAAATATTTGTCTCACCAGGGACGGTTTAAGTCGATCCATTTTTTGGTTGGTTGTTGGTTATCATGCCATTATTTGGCGAATAGCTGATCCATATTTTTGAAAGCTTTAAATTCCAGTGCATTTCCACACGGATCTTTAAAAAACATGGTCGCCTGTTCTCCCGGTTTTCCTTCAAACCTGATATAAGGTTCTATAACAAAATCTATATTCTTACTTTTTAGCAGCTTAGCAAATTCCTGAAAAACATCCCATTGCAAAACCACTCCAAAATGTGGAACCGGCACGTCTTTACCGTCCACAGGGTTCGAGGTGGAAGTTTTAATTTCCTGAGGATCCTGATAATGAATTACCAGTTGATGCCCGAAAAAATTAAAATCTACCCAATGGTCACTGCTTCGGCCTTCGCCACAGCCCAGTGTTTCTTTATAGAATTTTCTGCATTTTTGAAGATCAGACACAGGAATTGCTAAGTGGAATGGTTGTATTTTCATTGCTAAATATTTATTCAGATACGCTACTGAAGCTAATAAAAAACTCTAATTTCAAGAATCTAAAATTAACAAGAATAAGCTACAAAACTATAGTGCAGCAAACTAATTCTCTGTTAAGATTTAGGTTTTCGTGGTCTCTTTCCTCTTTTGTGCTTCTCTTTTTTTGAAGTCTCAATTACTGAAGCTTCTTCGGTTTTGGTTGATTCTCCTGTTAACATATTTATAGTATCAAGTTCTTCTTTTGTAAGATCACGCCACTGGCCTACCGGAATATCGAGACTAACATTCATGATCCTTATCCTTTTTAAGGCTGTTACTTCATAACCTAAAAATTCACACATTCTGCGAATTTGCCGGTTTAAGCCTTGCGTTAAGATGATCCTGAAGGTGTGTTGCCCAAGTTTCTCAACTTCACATTCGCGGGTAACGGTATCAAGAATAGGAACTCCGCCCGACATTCTTTTAATAAAATCTGAGGTAACGGGTTTATTTACTGAAACAACATATTCCTTTTCATGATTGTTTCGGGCCCGAAGAATCTTATTTACAATATCACCATCGTTCGTCAGGAAAATGAGTCCTTCACTGGGTTTGTCCAATCGGCCAATAGGAAAAATTCGTTTAGGATAATTTATATAATCTATGATATTGTTTTTTTCAACCCGGGTATCGGTGGTACAAACAATTCCAACAGGTTTATTAAAAGCAAGATAAATATTGGGTTCTTTAAGCTCTTCCTTTGAAACGGGTTTGCCGTCAACTTTTACCAGATCGCCAGGAGTAACTTTTGTTCCCATTTCAGGAACTTTATCGTTAATGGTAATTCTTCCCTGGTCTATAAGTTTATCGGCTTCCCTGCGGGAGCAATATCCTAACTGACTTAAATACTTGTTTATTCGGACTTCTTCTGCCATAAATATTGTTCTGAAGCAAAGATACTTTGAAAATAGCGGAAAGTGAAAAGTGAAAAGTGAAAAGCGAGGAGTGAGAAGTGAGAAGTGGAAAGTTAAAAGTAGAAAATGGAAAATTTCAGGATATTATTTTTTTCCCACAACCCACAACCCACAACCCACAACCCATTAAATATCAACTTTCTTAAAATAAAATATTTGCTGAGGCAACCTTTTGTAACTTTCCAACGTCTATATAAATAGAAGGCCTTTTGAAAATGGTAAAAGTAATACAGCTTTTTAAAAATGAATCCTCTTTGATAAAGAGGGCATCTAAGGGACAGCGGGATGCCCAGCAAAGAATTTATGAGCTGCATTCGCCAAAAATGTTAAGTGTTTGCCGGCAGTATATTAAAGATATACATCATGCGGAAGAAGCAATGCTTAATGGTTTTTTTAAGGTTTTTAAATATTTGAAGGATTTTAAAGAAGAGGGAAGCTTTGAAGGCTGGATGAGAAAGATCATGGTTAGGGAATCTATTTCTTTTTTAAGGCAGCATAAAACACTCGAATTTCAGGAAGATCTCGGATATGAAACGAAAGAGATCTTTAATAATATAACTTCTGAAATGGAGGTCGCTGATATACAGGTTCTAATTGATGCTTTGCCGGAAGGCTATAAAATGGTGTTTGTGATGTATGCGGTTGAGGGTTACAAGCATGCCGAAATCGCCAAAATGCTTGATATTACCGAAGGGACTTCAAAATCTCAATTGTTTAAAGCACGCAAAATGCTTCAGGAAAAGTTAAAAACAAATAATTCATCAGGTTATGGCACCAATTAAATTTGAAGAGCATATAAAGGAGAAGCTGGAAGAAAGAGAGATTCAGCCTTCAACAGGAAGTTGGGACACCTTAAATTCCAGACTTAATAAAACCAGGAAAAGCTCCGGTAAAAAATGGTGGGTTTCGTCTGTGGCTGCCGTAGTGGTGTTGTTAATTGTCAGCATGGTTTTTGTAAATCTGGAGGAGCAATTTTCAAATCCCGTGGTTGAAAATCCTGTGGAGAAGGAGGTTCGGCAAAGATTAGATAAAGTCGAATTTGAGAATCCCGTTCAGGTAGTTTCAGAAGAAAATAAAGGAGTAGTTGAAGAAAAGTCTGGACAGGTTAATGATATAAATACAACATTAAATTCTAATAAAAGTGTGGTGGCTGAAAACTCCAATGTGAGTGCTAAAAAGAATTTGAAGGAAATTTCTTCTGAGCCAATATTAAAACGCCAGAAGGTTGAAGCAATATCTGTAGAA
This sequence comes from Christiangramia sp., assembly GCF_029937855.1. Classification (GTDB taxonomy): domain Bacteria; phylum Bacteroidota; class Bacteroidia; order Flavobacteriales; family Flavobacteriaceae; genus Christiangramia. The sequence goes on along the minus strand of NZ_JAPYPC010000003.1, from coordinate 51,635 downwards.
CCTGCTTTGGTCGTGGAAAATTTTTCATCTCAATTATCTAATAAAGGACAGGAGGTTCTCGAAAAGATAAAGAGGGAAGAGCAAAGATCTGGAGATTTAACCAGTGCTGAAGTGGATGCGCTTTTGGCGGAAGCAGCTAAGAACATAAGTAGGGAAAGAAATTTATTTTCAGAAGGTTCTATTAGTGCAGATGCCTTACTGGCCGATGTAGAATACGAAGTAGATCAATCTTTTAGAAAGGAAGTCTTTGATTTTCTGAAAGAGGAATTTTTAAAAGCCAAAACAGCGGTAGCCACCAGAAACGAGTAAAAAGAAAAATCAATTTAAATATTTATAATCCCACAAGGGTCAATCATCAATCAAACTTGATAAGGTGGACATTTGTCCAAATTTGAAAAAACTAAAAACAATCTAAGATCATGAAAACTATTATTTTTTATCTGGCATTGACTTTATCATCACTAATCACAACTACCAGCTTTAGTCAGGAAACTGCTAAAACAACTCAAACAAGTAAAAACAAGGAATTTTTTGAGAAGAAAAAACAAGAAATTATTACCGAAGAAAAAGAGAAGCTGAGAGAAAAAGTAGAGAGATACAATGCGCAATTAGAAAATGAGTTAATTACTCAGGAAGAAGCAGATAGTTTAAAAAAAGAAGCTGCCAAACTTCATGCTAAAAATATAGAAAACCGTTTGGCTATTCTTGAAAATAAACTTGAATTACAGAAACGTAATGAGGAAGATGGAAATATGGTGGCTCTAGAAATAGGTTCCGATGGAAATGTCTTTCAGGTGACTTCCACTAAAAAAGATAGGAAATATGATAATCGCACCACCAGTGATTTAGTAATTGCTGCTGGATTTAATAACGCCCTTTCTGATGGACAGTCTTTAAATAATTCAGATTTTAAAATAGGGGGGAGCCGGTTCTTTGAAATAGGATGGGCGTGGAAAACAAGAGTTTTTAATAATTCTAATTGGTTAAGACTTAAATATGGAGTTTCATTTCAATTTAACGGACTGAAACCTACAGATAACAGGTATTTTGTAGAAAACGAAAGGCTCACCACCTTACAGGAGTTTCCGGTTAATCTTGAAAAATCAAAGTTTAGAATGGATAATCTGGTAGTTCCCGTTCATTTAGAATTTGGCCCTTCTAAAAAAACCGAAACTTCCAATACAGTTAGGTATTATACAGATGGTAAACTGAAATTGGGGCTAGGTGGCTATGCGGGTTTTAATATTGGGGAACGCCAAAAATTAAAGTATTCCGTAGACGGCGACAAGAAAAAAGATAAACTCAAAGGTGATTATAATACTAATGATTTTGTTTATGGATTAAGTGGTTATTTGGGCTGGGGCGGTGCCACTCTGTATGCTAAATATGATCTAAATCCAATTTTCCAGGATCCAAATATAGAGTTGCATAATGTTTCTATAGGTTTAAGATTCGATGTTGATTAGCATATAAATTTGTAGTTTTGTTTGAATTAAAAAGACCTCCCAGGTTTTCGAAACCTGGGAGGTCTGGGTATAAAGGCTTAAAGAAATTGATCTCAAGAACTACCATAGATAATGTATTTGAAACTGCCCGTGTAGAGGAGGTGATCGGTGATTTTGTTCAGCTTAAAAGATCAGGAAGTAATCTCAAAGGATTAAGTCCTTTTACAGATGAACGTTCCCCAAGTTTTATGGTGTCTCCGGTAAAACAGATCTGGAAAGATTTTAGTAGCGGGAAAGGGGGGAACGTAGTTGCTTTTTTAATGGAGCATGAACATTTTAATTATCCTGAAGCGATTAAATATCTCGCGAAAAAATATGGGATTGAAATTGAAGAAACCCAGCAAAGCGACGAGCAGAAGGAGCAGGCCAATGAGCGGGAAAGCATGTACCTTGTTTCAGAATATGCCAATGAGTTTTTTCAGAAACAAATACACAACTCCGATGAAGGGCAGGCTATTGGGTTAAGCTATTTTAAGGAGCGGGGCTTTTCTTCTGAAACTATTAAAAAATTCGATCTAGGATATTCTCCAGACCAGTGGGAAGCCTTTACTAAAGCCGCATTGGATGATGGTTATAAGCTGGAATATCTTGAAAAGACCGGTCTTACCATTGTAAAAGAGGATAAAAAATTCGACAGGTTTAAAGGAAGAGTTATGTTTCCTATTCATTCTATGTCTGGTCGAGTCCTTGGATTTGGAGGCAGGATTCTTTCTAATACCAAAAAAGCTGCAAAATATTTAAATTCTCCCGAGAGTGATATTTATCATAAGAGTAAGGTGCTCTACGGAATTTACTATGCCAAGCAGGCAATAGCAAAAGAGGATAATTGCTATTTGGTGGAAGGATACACTGATGTTATTCAGTTTCATCAAAGTGGGATAGAGAATACGGTTTCTTCTTCGGGAACTGCCTTAACCCCGGAGCAAATCAGGCTTATTAACCGGCTTACCAAAAATATCACGGTACTCTTTGATGGGGATGCTGCGGGGACCAGGGCTTCTTTAAGAGGGATCGATCTTATCCTGGAACAGGGTATGAACGTAAAAGTTTGTCCTTTCCCTGAAGGCGAGGATCCCGATAGTTTTGCTCGTTCTAATTCCGAAGATGAATTACGAGAATTCCTGGAAGAGAACTCTTATGATTTCATTACCTACAAAGCTTCTCTTTTAATGGACGAAGCTAAAAATGATCCTGTGAAGAAAGCGGGGTTAATTAGGGATATGGTAAATAGTATTGCCAAAATCCCTGATAATATTCAGCGAGAGGTGTATCTACAGGAGTGTTCCAGGATCATGGATATCAATGAAGATGTGCTTTACGCCACCCTTGCTCAAATAGAAAAAAAGGAGGTGCCCTCTTCAGGCCGTTCTAAGAAACAAAAAATGGAGGTGGTAAAGGAGGAGTCTGCTCCTAAAGTAAAAATAGACCATCTTTATATTTTAGAACGAAATATCATTAAGATCCTGCTTTTATATGGAAATAAAGAAGAAGAATTTGAAGACCTTTTACTGAAGCAGAATGAAGAAACCGGCGAGTTGGTACTAGAGCCTGAAAAGCAACATTCGAAGGTTTTTGAAAAAATATTCCTGGATTTACAGGAAGATGAAATTGCCTTTTCCAATGAAGATTTTAGAAAGCTCTATCAATTGCTAATCACAAAGTTGAATAGCGAGGATGAGGTAGCCATAGAAAGTATTATAAACGATCTGGAGACTTCTCAATCTAAAGAGGTGACCGATATTTTAATGCAGGAAGAACAGTATGAGCTTCATAACTGGGATCGACATGATATTCCGGTAAAGAATAAAGAACAAACTGTTAATCAATTTGTGAGTCAGACAATTTTAAACCTGCGAAGACACCTTATAGATAAGAAACTCAGTGAGCTTTTGGAAGATATTAGAATAGCAGAGACCGAAGATGAACGTACCGATATTAAAAATGAGGTGATGGGTTTCAATAAACTCAGAACGCTTTTATCGGAAAGGCTCGGCCGTGTTATGTAGTATTTAGTTGAAGTAACCTGGACTGGGTAATAAGATCAGCTACATTATCTACCTTCAATTTCTTTAATAATCGCGTTTTATAAGTGCTTACTGTTTTTTCGTTAATATCCAGTGCTTCAGCAATATCCTTATTTCTTTTTCCTGAAGAAAGCAAATTTAAGACTTCCGTTTCCCTGGTAGAAAGCTTTTTAAATTTTGTAATTAAACTCTTACCTCTGGATATTCCTGAATTTAATCTTTCAGTAATATTTCGATTTAGATAAATTCCGCCGCGGGCTACCTGGTAAATCGCTTTCTCTAAAGTTTCATTATCGGTATGTTTGGAGATATATCCTGCAGCACCTGCTTTAATGGCACTTAAAGCATACATTTCTTCAGGATGGGAGCTGAAAATTAAGGTTTTCACCTCCGGGTACTCCTGTTTAATACGCCTTATCGCGTTGATACCGTTAATTTGTGGGAGATCTAATTCTACGATCAATACATCTGGTGCTCCCTTTTCTAATTGATTGAAAAGTTGAGTTCCGCTTCCAACTCTCCCTGTTACTTGTAGCGCCGGATTATTTTGAAGTACACATTTTACACCTTCTAAAATAATAGGATGGTGATCTGCAATTAAGACTCGATACATGATTTTAAATTAATAACAAGTCCGGGGGTAACTCGTTGAGTTTGGTTTTGTTAACCTAAAATAAGGTTTTGGTTATTTAAAAAATCAAAGTTATGCAGATATTCGATAAGATGTTTAGTTCTTAAGATGAACGGGTATCTCACACACTGGAATTGGAAGCATCTTATGCTGGTTAGCGGAATTAAGACGTTGGTAAATATCGAAGACTTCGCGTTGTCTTCCTTCAAAATCTTCCGCAGTTTTTCCTTCTTCCATCTTTTGCATTGCCCATTCAAGTTCATCATAAGAAGCACCTAACTGGTCTTCGTCACTTCTACTGTCTCCGAATAATCCATCTGTAGGAGCTGCCTGTATGATTTCCTCAATAATATTCAAATACTCACCTAACTCGTACACTTCGCTTTTGAGTAGATCGGCTATGGGGCTAAGGTCTACACCTCCATCACCGTATTTGGTGTAAAATCCTACTCCGAAGTCTTCTACTTTATTTCCTGTTCCAGCTACCAAATAGGTGTGAAGACCTGCGAAATAATACAAGGTGGTCATCCTTAATCTTGCCCGGGAATTTGCCAGGGTGAGATCCAGGGAAGATGTTTCTCTATGCTGTGGCATCCCTGATTTAAACGCTTCGAAAACAGGTGTAAGATTTACTTCCAGTGCGCTTACATTGGCGAAATTATGTTGCAGCTCATCGATATGTTTTCTTGCTCTGCTCACCTGACTTTCATGTTGATGAATAGGCATTTCCAGACAAAGGGTTGGCATACCAGTTTTTGCACATAATGTAGATACCACTGCAGAATCAATTCCGCCACTAACACCTACCACAAAACCATTCATTTCCGCTTTGGCAGCATAGTCTTTAAGCCAGTTTATAATATGATCAGCTACTTTTTCGATCTGCATAATATTGGGTCATTAAGTTTGTATGTAATACCTTTGTCTCACAAATCTAACACTTAAAGCCAATTTTTAAAAGGGACGGGCGTTAAAGCCTTCATAATAGAGATTTATGCTGAATAGATTCTGGTTTTTAATACTACTGCTAAGTTTGCTTTCCTGCGATAGTAAATCTGAAACTGAAGAGAAAATAGAGCAGGTAGAGGTTAATTTTGAATTGATACGATTTGATCAGGAGTTTGCTGAAACTACTGAAAAAAGCCTTCCAGAACTTAAATCTAAATACCCCTTTTTATTTCCGAAACAATATCCTGACAGTGTTTGGGTTCAGAAGTTAAACGATAGTATTCAGAAGGAGATCAATACAGAAATAAATAAAGCCTATCCGGAATTTTCTGAAGTAACAGATGAATTATATTCACTTTTTCAGCATGTAAAATTTTATTTTTCAGAGTTTCATGCACCAAAGGTGATCACGGTAACTTCCGAAGTCGACTATAAAAATAAGGTTATTTATACAGATGATTATCTGTTTATTTCTCTGGATACTTATCTGGGGGAAGAGCACGAATTTTATGTTGGGATGCAGGAATATTTGAAAAAGAATTTTTCTAAAGATCAAATTGTACCTGATGCCGCAAACGAGATTGCCAGGAAATATGTTCCGAAAGCCGATTCCAGGACTTTTTTAGCGCATATGCTGTACTATGGAAAGCTACTTTACTTAAAAGACCTATTTATTCCTTTTAAGACTGATGCAGAAAAAATTGGCTATTCAGAAAAAGAAATAGAATGGGCCCGGGCGAACGAAGACCAGATATGGCGGTATTTTATAGAGAATGAGCTTATTTATGATACAGATTCAGAACTTTATACCAGGTTCCTGTATCCGGCTCCATTCTCTAAATTCTATCTTCAACTGGATGCCGAATCTCCAGCGAGATTAGGGCAATATATCGGCTGGAATATCATTAGGTCATTTATGGATAAAAACGATGTTTCCATCCAAAAAATGCTGAATACTTCAGCAGAAGAAATTTTTAATAAAGCAAATTACAAACCAAGGAAATAATGGCTGAATATAAAAAATCTGAAATTAATATAGAGGTGGTAACCGATGAGAATCACGTTCCCGAAAGTCTCACCTGGAGTGCCGAGGATGGGAATATTTATAAAGAAGAAGCTAAGGCTTTGATGCTTTCAGTATGGGATAGCAAAGATCAGGAAACCTTGAGAATAGATCTTTGGACGAAAGAAATGCCGGTAGATGAGATGAAGAAATTCTTTCATCAAACCCTTGTTTCCATGAGCGATACTTATTTTAGAGCTACGCAAGATGATAAAATGCGTGATACGATGAAGGATTTTTGCGATTATTTCGCTGAAAAAACAGAAATAAAAAAGAGCTAATTGGAAAAACTGATTTTTGTTTATAATGCAGATTCTGGCAAGATAAATCTTTATAAGGATATTTTGCATAAAGTAATAAGTCCGAAGACCTATCCCTGCAGTTTATGTGATATTACCCATGGAGTTTTAAAGGAACGTGAAGAATGGAAGCGTTTCCGTGAGAATGCGCAGGTAGAAATGGAATTTCTGCACAAGGATGAATTCCAGAAAGAATATGCTTCTAAATTCGGACATACATTTGAATTTCCGGTGATTTTAGCACAAACAGATAAAGGCCTGGAAGTGTTCATGTCTAGGCAGGATCTTTCAGAAATAAAGGATGAAGTTATGTTGATTAAGGAAGTGAAAACCAGATTGATCAATTATTAAGAGGAGGCCTTAAGCTGTTCGTTTATATTCTCGATATAATCCAAAACTTCGTCTTTTCCCATACCTGCAGAAGCGGAGGTGATAAAATATTCAGGCATTTGCACCCAGCTTTCCAGCATTTCGTTTTTATAATTCTCGATATTTTTATCTAATACTTTTGGTTTAAGCTTATCTGCTTTGGTGAAAATTATACAAAAAGGGATATTGTGTTCGCCCAGCCACTGCATAAATTCCATATCTATTGGCTGAGGTTTGTGTCTGGAATCTATCAATACAAAAGCACAGACCATTTGTTTCCTTTTTTCGAAATAAGCAGTAATAAATTTCTGAAAAACCTTTTTTGTTGATTTTGAAACCTGGGCATAGCCATATCCAGGTAAATCTACCAGGTGCCAGTTCTGGTTAATAAGAAAGTGATTGATTAACTGGGTCTTTCCGGGCTTAGCTGAGGTTTTAGCAAGCGCTTTCCTGCCTGTAAGCATATTGATGAGCGAGGATTTCCCAACATTACTGCGACCTATAAATGCATATTCTGGCAAGGTACTGTTTGGACATTGATCAACTTTAGAGTTGCTCACTACAAATTCAGCTGTCTTGATTTTCATAGAAGCTTATTTAGATCTTACGGTCTTTTAGCCATTGGTAAAAAACCTGATTAAATTCTTCAGGATGTTCCATCATAGCGGCGTGGCCACATTCGTCTATCCAGTAAAGATCAGCATCTGGTAAAAGTCGGTTAAAATCTTCGGCTACTTCCGGTGGTGTTACGGTATCATTTTTCCCCCAAATAATGCAGGTAGGAGTTTCCATATTAGGAAGGTCTTTAGCCATATTATGTCTTATGGCGCTTTTAGCAATAGCTAAGGTTTTTACCAGTTTGTTTCGATCACTTACAGTTGTATAAACCTCGTCAACGATTTCCTTGGTAGCGACTTCTGGATCATAAAAAACTGCTTCTGCTTTCTTTTTGATAAACTCATAATCTCCTCGTCTGGGGTAACTTTCCCCCATTGCATTTTCATAAAGCCCTGAACTACCCGTAATTACCAAAGCCTGAACCACTTCAGGAAACATTTTTGTAGCTAAAAGGGCAATATGACCACCTAATGAATTGCCCAGCAAAACCACATTTTTGTAGCCCTTGAAGTCCAAAAATTCTTTAAGATATTTTGCAAATGTACCTACGCTGGTTTTTAAAAGTGACATGGAGTAAAGTGGTAATTCCGGAATTACAACTTTATAGCCTTTCTCCGGAAAATAATCTACTACACCATCAAAATTACTGAGGCCTCCCATAAGTCCGTGAAGAATAACAATTGGAGTTCCTTCGCCTTTCTCAAGATATGTGAATTTTCCCTCTTGCCTTAAGTGATCTTTCATTGATAGCCTTTGCGGTTAGCAATCGCAAATATAGCGATTTCGATACAAGTATAATCATTTTTGAGCAACTGCAAAGGCTTTTCTACGAAGTGGGAAAATTATAACAGACGTGATTTTTCATTCATATTTTCCACATTTTTCCACCTATTTTCAATTTCCTGAATCCTAAGTGAATAGGTCTATTTAAAAGGTTTTCAAATACATACGGTGGTAAAACTTATCAACATTGTGGTAAAAAGTGGTAAATTGTGGTAATATTTTCAATATATTTGAATCTACAAAGCTTAACCGTGGTAAATCTAATTGGAACATACGAATGTAAAGTCGATGCAAAAGGCCGATTAATGGTGCCTTCAGCATTGAAGAAGCAATTGGCTCCCATGATGCAGGAAGGTTTTGTGATTAAGCGCGCAGTTTTTCAAAACTGCCTGGAGCTTTACCCGATGGAAGAGTGGAATGTGTTGATGAAAAAAATGAACGGGTTGAACAGGTTCAAAAAAAAGAACAATGATTTTATTAGAAGGTTTACCGCTGGGGTAAAAACGGTAGAAGTAGATACTAATGGAAGGTTGTTAATTCCAAAAGACCTGGTTGGTTTTGCAGGAATTGAGAAGGAAATTGTCCTTTCTTCCGCAATTAATATTGTGGAAATCTGGGATAAAGATAAATATGAACAAGCCCTTGATGATTCATCAGATGATTTTGCAGATCTGGCTGAAGAAGTGATGGGAAACGATGATTTTGATGGAATATCATAATCCAGTTCTTTTAAAGGAGTCTGTAGATGGTCTCGATGTAAAACCAGATGGTATTTATGTAGATGTGACCTTTGGTGGCGGCGGGCATTCCAGAGAAATTTTATCCAGGCTTGGAGAGAATGGGAAACTATATGCTTTTGACCAGGATAAAGATGCCCTTGCGAATAAAATTGAGGATAATCGCTTTGTACTCATCAATGAAAACTTCAGGTTTCTGAAACGTTTTTTGAGATTCTATGGTGTAAAGCAGGTGGATGGGATTCTTGGTGATTTTGGTGTTTCGTCGCATCAATTTAATGAAGCTGGAAGAGGGTTTTCTACCAGGTTCGATGCGAAGCTGGATATGCGAATGAATCAGGGAGATAAGTTAAGTGCTTTTGAGGTGGTGAATAATTATGAGGAAGAACAGCTAAAAAAACTGTTTTATGCATATGCCGACTTAAAAAATGCACCAAAACTCGCAAGAACAATAGTTTCTGAAAGAAAAAACAATCCTATTGAAACCAGTGAACAATTAAATGAATTGCTGAAGCCTTTGTTGTTTAAAGGAAAAGAAAATAAAATCCTGGCGCAGATCTATCAGGCAATAAGAATAGAAGTGAATCAGGAAATTGAAGTTCTTAAAGAATTTTTGCTGCAAACTGAAGAGTTGCTTAAACCTGATGGGAGATTGAGCCTGATCTCTTATCATTCTTTAGAAGACAGGTTGGTGAAGAGATATATAAGGAGTGGATTGTTTGAAGGAGAGCCGGAAAAAGATATGTATGGCAATATTTCGGTTCCATTCAAAAAAGTAAGTGGATTGATAGTTCCTTCAAAAGAGGAAATTCAGCAAAATAACAGGGCGAGAAGTGCCAAACTCAGGGTGGCAAGAAAGCTTTAACTAAAATGAAGAAAGGTTTTTACAACATACTAAAAGCGAATTTTCTCATTAGTGAAGATGCTGTAAAAAACTGGCGTTTTATAGTCTTTTGTACAGTGCTGGCTATTGTGATGATCGCCAGTTCTCACAGTGCAGAACAAAAAGTACATCAAATTGCAAGATTGAATAATGAAGTGAGGGAATTAAGAAGTGAATTTGTTGAAAGACGTTCAGATCTAATGAAGATCAAGATGGAGTCTACCATAACACAAAAGATGGTGGAAAAAGGGATTGGGCCTTCAGAAACCCCGCCCAATAAAATAAGAGTGATAATAAAAGATTAACCTGAAATGGCTACAACCGAAAAAAGCATCCTGAATCGTTTGTATTTTGTGGCTGGCTGTCTACTTCTTTTTGCGATAGCGGTAGGGTTTAAACTGCTCGATATTCAGTTCGCACACGGAGATTATTATAAGGAGCTGGCTGAAGAACGTACCCTGAAAAATTTCAAGATACCCGCCAACAGGGGGAATTTATATGATGTAAATGGGAACCTTCTGGCAACATCAGTGCCTAAATATGATATTCGTTTTGATGCGGTTACGGTTTCAGATAAAAATTTCGAAGAAAATATTGGCTCACTTTCAGAAAAGCTTTCAGGGATGCTAGGTAGACCTGCTTCCTACTATTCTCAAAAATTAAGGGCTGCAAGAGCCAATAGACAGCGCTATGTTTTAATAGCTCAAAATCTCGGCTATTCAGATTATATGAAAATTAAGAGTTTTCCCATGTTTAACCTAGGGGCTTATAAAGGAGGAATGATCACTGAGCAAAGTACGGTTCGTGAACATCCTTTAGGGAAAATGGGAGAGAGGACTGTAGGTTACGAGCGCAGGGACGAAAATGGATATTTTACCAGGGTTGGTCTGGAAGGAGCTTTCAGTAATTATCTAAGAGGAACCGATGGCAGACGCTTAAAGCAGAAAATTGCCAAAGGTCAATGGAAGCCTATTAGTGATAATAATGAGATGGAGCCGAAAGATGGCTATGATGTGGTTTCTACCATAGATGTGAATATTCAGGATATCGCTCACCATTCCTTACTGCGCCAATTAGAATATTTTGAAGCCGAACATGGCACCGTCGTGGTGATGGAAACAGCTACCGGTGAGATCAAAGCTATGTCTAATCTTGGGCGAACCAGGGAAGGTACTTATTTTGAAAAAAGAAACTATGCGGTCTACGAGTCTCATGAGCCTGGTTCCACCTTTAAATTGATGGCGATGGTAGCTGCGCTGGAAGATAAGGTGGTAGATACCAGCCAGATTATAGACACAGAAAAAGGAGTGGTGAGATTCTACGGAAGACCGGTTAGGGATTCTCGTCATGGAGGCTATGGTGAAATTTCAGCTGCTAAGGCATTTGAGGTTTCTTCTAATACAGCATTTACGAAAATGATCACTGAAGGATATAAGGACAATCCTTCAAAATTTGTTGATCGACTTTATTCAATGGGACTTAACCAGAAGATTGGTCTTGAGATAAAGGGTGAGGGCTCCCCCCGAATTCCTCACCCACAAGACAAAAGCTGGAATGGTTTGAGCCTGCCATGGATGGCATTTGGTTATGGTGTTTCAATTACACCTTTGCAAACCCTTACCTTTTATAATGCAATTGCCAATGATGGTGAAATGATCAAGCCAAGGTTTATTAAGGAAGTAAAAGATCGTGATAAACCGATCATCACTATGGAAAATCAGGTGATGAATCCATCCATTTGTTCTCCTGAAACTGCTGCAAAAGTTAGGGCAATGATGAAAAATACGGTAGAAAGGGGTACTGCAGCCAATATTTATACAGAGAATTTTTCGATGGCCGGTAAAACCGGAACCTGCCAGACAGAATACTGGATAGAACCGGGAAGGTATATAGCCTCTTTTGCTGGTTATTTTCCTGCTGAAAATCCCAAATACTCATGTATAGTGGTAATTCACAAGCCTAATCGAAGAAAAGGATATTATGGGAATATTGTAGCAGCTCCTGTTTTTAAGGATATCGCAAGGAAAATATATACCGACACTCCTGTAATGGATGAATTGGAATCATTGGAAGTTCAGGATAAGAAAGTGCAAACAGATTTTGAAACTTATTACGCCAAGATTCAGGATGAAAAACTTTTGATGCCAGATGTGACCGGCATGCCGGCAATGGACGCTATTTCCTTGTTGGAAAACCTGGGATTGGAAGTGAAGTTTAATGGCAGGGGCGTGGTAAAAAGACAATCGGTGTCTGCAGGCCAAAAACTAAAGACTAAGCAAACCGTAAAATTAGAATTGAGTTAATGAGCGTTTTAAAGGACATACTGTATAAGGTGAATATGAAGGCGGTGACGGGCGATACCGGTGTGACTATAAACGACATCCATTTCGATTCCAGAAAGGTGAAGCTTAATGATGTTTTTATTGCAATAAGAGGAAGCGTTTCAGATGGGCACGATTTTATAAAGAATGCCGAAAATCAGGGTGCTTTGGCGATAGTATGCGAAGAAATCCCTGAAAATATTATCAACGGTGTCACCTATATTGAGGTAGAAGATACAAAGAAAGCGCTGGCATATATTTCAGCAAATTATTACGAGAATCCTTCAGAAAAATTAAAGCTGATTGGGGTTACAGGGACCAATGGAAAAACCACCATTGCAACTTTATTATATGACCTTTTCACAAAGGCTGGTTTTAAATGCGGATTACTTTCTACTGTAAAAGTAATGGTGGGAAATGATGAACATTCAGCAATAAGAACTACGCCAGATTCAATTACGATTAATTCCTATCTCAGGGATATGAATGATGTAGGCGTGGAATTCTGTTTCATGGAGGTGAGTTCTCATGGCATAGATCAGCACCGAACTTCAGCCTTGAAATTTGAAGGCGGAATTTTCACTAATCTCTCGCATGATCATTTAGATTATCATAAAGATTTTGCGGAATACCGCGACGTGAAAAAGCGCTTTTTTGATGAATTGCCAGCTTCGGCATTTGCACTTACCAATGCCGATGATAAGAATGGCCCGGTGATGCTTCAGAATACAAAAGCGAAAAAATATACCTATGCCTTAAAATCTTACTCAGATTATCAGGCGCAGATCCTGGAAAATAATTTTACCGGATTACTTCTGAAGATAAAAGGCCAGGAATTATGGACAAAATTGATAGGAAGTTTCAATGCTTATAATGTATTGGCAATTTACGCTACGGCAGATCTGCTTGGATTGAAAACTCTGGAAATACTCCGGATTATCAGTGAGTTGAGCTCCGTAAACGGAAGATTTCAATATTTAATTTCAGAAAAAGAAAAGATCACGGCTATTGTAGATTACGCACATACGCCGGATGCATTAAAAAATGTGTTGGAAACCATCAATAGTATTCGCACGAAAAATGAAAAATTGATCACGGTTGTAGGCTGTGGCGGAGATCGGGATACCACTAAAAGACCAAAAATGGGTCATATCGCTTCTGCTTTGAGCAGCAGGGTAATCTTTACCAGCGATAATCCCAGGACCGAGAATCCTGATAAAATCATAGAAGAGGTGGAAGCGGGGGTGGAACCACAAAATTTTAAAAAGATTACCAGTGTTACCAATAGGAAACAGGCAATAAAAGCAGCCTGTCAAATGGCGGGAGCGAACGATATAATTTTAATAGCCGGTAAAGGTCACGAGACTTACCAGGAGGTAAATGGAGAGCGCGTGGATTTTGATGATTTCAAGATCGTAAACGAATTTTTAAAACAACTGGATAAATAATGCTGTATTACTTATTTAAATACTTAGAGGAGCAGTACCAGGTTCCGGGTGCACAGTTGTTTGAATTCCTGTCTTTCAGATCTGCCATGGCAATCATCTTGTCCTTAGGAATTTCTACGATCTATGGTAAGAGAATAATCAATTACCTAAGGGCAAAACAAATTGGAGAGAGTGTTCGTGATCTGGGTTTAAAGGGACAGACAGAGAAAGCCGGAACTCCTACCATGGGTGGGGTGATTATAATAATCGCCACTTTAATTCCCGTGTTACTGTTTGCAAAACTTGAAAATATTTATGTGATCCTTCTAATTGTTACCACTTTATGGATGGGAGCTATTGGATTTCTGGACGATTATATCAAAACATTTAAAAAGGATAAAGAGGGGCTGAAAGGGATCTTTAAGGTAATTGGTCAGATTGGTTTAGGATTAATCGTGGGGTGTACCATGTATTTTCATCCACAGATCACTACTAAGGAAGTAGTGACAGCAACCAATCCTACTGAAAATGTCATTGCCCGAGCCGAGGTCGTCGATATGGGGCCGGAAGTTAAAGACACCAGCACTACTATCCCTTTTGTGAAAAACAATGAGTTCGAGTATTCAAGTTTGATTAGTTGGATTAATCCTGATTTGGTGAATTATGCCTGGTTGATTTTCATCCCGATCGTAATATTTATAGTAACCGCGGTTTCAAATGGTGCTAATCTTACCGATGGCATCGACGGACTTGCCGCCGGTTCTTCCGCAATAATTGTGTTAACCCTGGGATTATTTGCATGGGTATCGGGTAACATTATTTTTTCAGATTATTTGAATATCATGTATATCCCGCGTTCCGGTGAGATGACCATTTTCATCACCGCCTTTGCAGGAGCGCTGGTCGGTTTCCTTTGGTATAACACTTTTCCTGCCCAGGTTTTTATGGGTGATACAGGAAGTTTGACCATAGGTGGGATCATAGCGGTATTAGCAATCGCCACCAGAAAAGAATTATTGATCCCACTTTTATGCGGAATCTTCCTGATAGAAAACCTTTCCGTAGTAATGCAGGTGGGTTGGTTCAAGTTTACCAGGAGAAAATACGGTGAAGGCCGAAGGATCTTTTTAATGTCCCCGTTGCATCACCATTACCAGAAGAAAGGTAAACATGAGAGTAAGATCGTAGTAAGGTTCTGGATCGTTGGAATTTTTCTGGCAATCTTAACCATTGTCACTTTGAAGGTTCGATAAGCTGGCAGTTGTGAGTAAGAAGATAGTAATATTAGGAGGGGGAGAAAGCGGGATAGGAGCCGCGTTACTGGCGAAGAAAAATGGGTATAAAGTTTTTCTTTCTGATAAAGGAAAGATAAAAGATAAATACAGAGAAGTTCTTAAACATATTGAGGTTGAATGGGAAGATGAGCAGCACACCGAATCGAAAATATTCGACACTGAGGTGGTAGTGAAAAGCCCGGGAATTCCAGATACGGCTTCCATGATCGTAGCCTTGAGAGAGAAAGGTATTTCAGTTATTTCTGAAATCGAATTTGCCTCCTGGTTTTCTGAGGTTCCTGTAATTGGTATTACCGGAAGCAATGGGAAAACTACGGTAACCAACCTGGTGCAGCATTTACTGCAGGAAGGGGGTATAGATTCAGGAATGGGTGGCAATATCGGTAATAGCTATGCTAAGATGGTGGCTGAAGAAACGCATGACTGGTTTGTGCTGGAACTGAGCAGTTTTCAGCTGGATGGTATCGAAAAATTCAGACCGCATATAGCGATTTTAACCAATATCACTCCAGATCATTTGGACAGGTATGATTATAAACTGGAAAATTATATCGCTTCCAAATTTAGGATTGCTGAAAACCAAACAGAAGAGGACTATTTCATCTACGATGCAGATGATAAAAATATAACTGACTGGCTCACGAAGAACCCAATAAGATCTCAAAAACTGCCTTTTTCAATAGAAAAGATAATTGAAAATGGTGCTTATATAGAAAACGAAAATATTGTTGTAAACATTAATAACACAAAATTTACTATGCCAACATCAGAGCTTGCCCTTCAAGGCAAACATAATACTAAAAACGCCATGGCCGCTTCTATGGTTTCGCAATTACTCCGAATTAGAAAACAGACCATACGTGAGAGTATGGCTAATTTTCAGGGAGTGGAACATCGCCTTGAAGAAGTGCTGAAGATTAATAATGTGCTTTATATCAATGATTCTAAAGCGACAAACGTCAATGCTACTTTTTATGCTTTGGAGAGCATGAAATCTGAAACCATTTGGATCCTAGGAGGAGTAGATAAAGGAAATGTGTATGACGATCTTCTTCCGCTGGTGAATGAGAAAGTAAAAGCCATTATCTGCCTGGGAGTAGATAATGAAAAGATTAAGGCTTCGTTTGGCAATATTGTGGAAACTATGGTGGAAACTACTTCGATGAGCGAAGCAGTAAAAATGGCCTACAGATTAGCCGATAAGGGTGATAATGTATTGTTGTCCCCAGCCTGTGCAAGTTTCGATTTGTTCGAGAACTATGAAGATAGGGGAAGACAATTTAAAAACGCAGTTAGAAATTTATAAAACGTACTCCTGACCTTGTTTCAGGATCTTATGTGAAAAAGCAGAAATAAATTCTGTTTGACAAAGAAAGAATAACAATAAATGAGCAATCTTTTTGCAAATCTTAAAGGAGACAAGGTAATCTGGGCAGTAGCCGGACTGTTGGCAATTTTTTCATTTTTGCCGGTATACAGTGCCAGTAGCAACCTCGCGTATCTCCACGGTGATGGAAGTACTTCCGGTTATCTGGTAGTGCATTTCTTCCATTTACTGTTAGGATTTTGCGTGCTTTTTGCAGTACATAAGATCCCTTATCATTACTTCCGGGGTTTATCAATACTTTTATTACCTATTGTAATAATCCTGCTATTATTTACCATTGCCCAGGGAACAACAATAGAGGGTGCTTATGCCAGTAGGTGGATCCAGATTCCAGTTTTAAATGTTTCCTTCCAATCTTCTACTCTGGCAGCGGTGGTGCTTATGGTTTATGTGGCCAGGTATTTATCTAAGATCACTGAAAAAACAGTTACTTTTAAAGAAACAATTCTTCCGCTTTGGCTGCCTGTTTTCGTGGTATTAGTATTAATTTTACCGGCCAATTTTTCCACAACTGCGATCATTTTTTGTATGACGCTGGTGTTAATGTTCTTAGGTGGCTATCCAATAAAATATTTAGGTGCGATTGTAGGAGTGGGGATCGTTATGCTGAGCATTTTTGTGCTTACTGCCAAAGCTTTCCCAGGGCTTTTACCAAACCGAGTGGATACCTGGACAAGCAGGATCGAAACTTTCTTTGATGATGAAGAAGGAGCAGAGCAATATCAGGTGGAAAAAGCCAAGATTGCTATTGCCCAGGGAGGTATTACGGGAACCGGAATTGGAAAAAGTGTTCAAAGAAATTTTTTACCTCAATCTTCTTCAGATTTTATTTATGCGATCATTGTGGAAGAAATGGGCTTAATAGGGGCTTTTGGAGTGATGCTTGCATACCTTTTATTGCTCTTCCGTATTGTAATTGTAGCGACAAAGGCCAATAGCATCTTTGGAAAACTTGTGGTTATGGGAGTAGGTCTCCCGGTCGTTTTTCAGGCGCTTATCAATATGGGCGTGGCCGTGGAGTTATTCCCGGTTACGGGACAAACACTTCCCCTGGTGAGTAGTGGTGGGACTTCAGTCTGGATGACCTGTATAGCGCTGGGTATCATTTTAAGCGTGAGTGCAAAAAGAGAAGAAATAAAGGAATCTGAAAATAAAGAATTTGAAGGCGAAGAGGAAAATCCTCTGGACATCTTAAGCGAAGCAATATGAAAGAAGGTTTACGCGTCATATTATCTGGTGGGGGTACAGGGGGACATATCTATCCTGCGATCGCTATCGCCGATGAAATAAAAAGAAGGCATTCCGATGCTGAAATTCTTTTTGTGGGCGCAAAAGACCGGATGGAAATGGAAAAAGTTCCGCAGGCAGGATACGAAATAGAAGGCCTTTGGATAAGCGGTATAGATCGCTCTTTCAACCTTAAGAATTTCATATTCCCATTTAAGTTAATGAGCAGTCTTTCCAGATCAAGAAAGATCATTAAAAAATTTAAACCTGATGTGGTAATTGGTACAGGTGGTTTTGCCAGCGGTCCTCTTTTAAGAGTTGCAAATTCAAAAGGAATTCCAACCTTAATTCAGGAACAAAATTCATTGCCGGGGGTGACCAATCGAATTTTGGCCAAACAGGTAAATATCATTTGTGCAGCCTACGAGAAAGTGAAAAATATATTTCCTTCAGAAAAGACCATCATTACTGGTAATCCGGTTAGGCAGGATCTTTTGAATGTGGATAAACTACGGGATGATGCTCTGGACTATTTTCAACTCTCCAAGGATAAAAAAGTGGTTTTAGTGCTTGGCGGAAGTCTTGGCGCCAGAAGGATTAACCGGCTTATAGAGAACGATCTAAAGAAATTCAAAGAAGAGGATGTTCAGCTAATATGGCAAATTGGGAAACTCTATTATGATGAATATAAAAAATACGATTCGGTAAACGTAAGGGCGAAAGAGTTCATTAATCGAATGGATTATGCTTATGCCGCGGCAGATGTAATTATTTCAAGAGCGGGTGCTGGAAGTGTTTCTGAACTATGTATTGTGGGAAAACCGGTATTATTCATTCCGTCTCCGAATGTGGCTGAAAACCATCAGGCAAAAAATGCTATGGCTGTAACAGAACATGATGCAGCATTGATGATCACTGAAGATGAACTAACAGAACGATTTGAACCCTGTTTCTTTAGTTTACTGAATGATGAAAGAACAAGGAATCGTTTTGCTGCCAATATCAAAAAACTGGCATTGCCGAACGCGACTTCAGATATCGTAGACGAAGTAGAAAAATTGATAAGTAAAAAAGGATAACTATTGAGTTGGGAGTCTCAAAATGAGCTTGTCGAACTGAGCTCGTCGAACTGAGCTTGTCGAAGTTCATAAATGAAAAAATAAAGTTTTGAAAGATATAAACCACATACAGCATTTTTATTTCATCGGGATCGGTGGAATCGGGATGAGTGCGCTGGCCAGATATTTTAAGGCTAAGGGCAAATATGTGGCTGGGTATGATCGTACTCCTACAGAGTTAACCAAAACCCTGGAAAGTGGGGGTGTGGAGGTTAATTATCAGGATGATACAAAGCTTATTCCTGATGAGATTCTTCAGAATAAAGAAAGCAGTCTTATAGTGTATACTCCTGCTGTTCCAATGGATCACAAACAGTTTCAAATTTTGAAGCAGCAAAATTTTGAGGTGATCAAAAGAGCACAGTTGCTTGGTGTAGTAACTAATCAGAAATCTTGCCTTGCGGTTGCTGGAACACATGGAAAGACTACTACAACTGCGATTTTGGCCCATTTACTGAAGGAAACCGGTGCAAAGGTAACTGCATTTCTGGGTGGGATTAGTGAAGATATCCAGTCTAACTTAATTATGCAGGGCGATGAAGTGATAGTGGTAGAAGCTGATGAGTTTGACCGATCCTTTTTAAATCTTTCACCAAATATCGCTGCGATCACTTCCATGGATGCAGATCATTTAGATATTTACGGCGATAGATCTGAATTAGAAAAATCATTCAGAGAATTTGCTGCAAAAATTCCGGAAGATGGAAAATTATTTGTGAAGAATGGCCTGCCATTAAACGGAGTTAAAATTGGCATAAATGATGAAAGTGATTTTTCAGCACTCAATATAAGAATTGAAGAAGGAAGCTATGTTTTCGATCTGAAAACTCCTTCTGGAACTGTAAAGAATTTAAAGTTTAATCTACCCGGCAAACACAATTTGCTAAATGCTATAACAGCCCTGGCGATGGCGATCGAGTACGGTTCCCCAACCGACGGTCTGGCCAGGGCTTTAAATAGTTTTAAAGGTGTTAAACGTAGATTTACTTATAAAATAAAAACAGAGAACCTGGTGCTTATCGATGATTATGCACATCATCCTACTGAAATATCAGCCGTACATCAGGCCGTTCGTGAAATGTATCCCAACAAAAAAGTTTTAGCGGTTTTTCAGCCCCACCTGTTTAGCCGTACCCGTGACTTCGCTGAAGATTTTGCCTCCAGCCTTTCTAATTTTGACAAGGTATTCCTGCTGGATATATATCCGGCCCGGGAAACCCCTATGGAAGGTATTTCTTCAGCCTGGTTGCTGGATCAAATTTCTAATCCTAAAAAATTACTCGTACAAAAGGATGATCTTATTGAAAGAATTAAAGCTGAAGAAGCCGAAGTGGTGGTCATGATGGGCGCTGGAGATATTGGGGAAGAGGTAGAAAAAGTGAAAAAAGCATTGTTACATGAAGCGTAGTTTAGTATATATAAAAGCGGCCATTCTAGTAGCAATTCTAGGTTTGTTATATGGTTTTGCTGAAAAGCGGCATGAATCCAGAAAAATCAGAGAGGTGAACGTGAAATTTACCGATAGTGAAAACCTCTATGTGACTGAAGAAGTGGTTAATAAATTGTTAATACAAAATAATGCCAGCGTCTCGAGCATAGATAAAGAAACTTTAGATTTGAATAGGGTGGAATCCCTTTTAAATAAGCATGAAATGATCGAAAAAGCTGAAGTTTACCTCACTTTAGACGGAAAACTGGAGGCGAAAGTAAGTCAGAGAAAACCGATTGGCAGAGTAGTAGGAAACTCATCTTTTTATTTAGATAAAAATGGAGGCATTATGCCGCTGTCCCCGTTTTATTCTGCCAGGGTCCCGTTGATGTTTGGTTTTGATGGAGCGAACGTTTCTAAAGCTTATACGATCATAGATTATATAAAAAAAGATGAGTTTTTAAAAAGACACATTACCGGCATCAATCGGTTAAATGGAGATAAATATACGCTTGAGTTACGGGAACAGGATTTTGAACTGTACTTCGGGGATTCAACTAATGTAGCTTTAAAATTCAACAATTTTAAGGCCTTTTACAAGAAAGCACAGAAAGAAAATAAATTAGATACCTACAAAAAAGTGAACTTACAGTTTGGAGACCAGGTTGTGTGCACGAAAAAATAATTTATGGAACAAAACGATATTGCAGTAGGCTTAGATATTGGAACAACAAAGATTGTGGCTATGATAGGCCGCAAAAATGAGTATGGCAAAGTAGAGATCATTGGGATTGGAAAATCTAAATCTCTTGGCGTACACAGGGGGGTAGTGAATAATATCACCCAAACCATCCAGTCTATCCAGCAGGCAATACAGGAAGCAGAAGCTGATAGTGGTTTAAAGATAAGTGAAGTGGTAGTTGGAATTGCAGGGCAGCACATTAGAAGCCTTCAGCATAGTGATTATATAACCCGTCAGAATCCAGATGAGGTGATAGATGCAGATGATATCCATACCCTTTGCAACCAGGTTCACAAATTAGTGATGTTGCCTGGAGAGGAGATCATACATGTGCTTCCGCAGGAATTTAAAGTAGACGGTCAGGCGGAAATCAAGGAGCCTATCGGTATGTACGGCGGGAGATTGGAAGCTAACTTCCACGTGGTAGTTGGACAGGTTTCTTCAATACGAAATATTGGAAGATGTGTTAAAAGTTCTGGATTGGAACTTTCAGCAGTGACTTTGGAACCCTTGGCTTCAGCAAATGCTGTATTGAGTCAGGAAGAAAAAGAAGCCGGAGTAGCGCTAATTGATATAGGTGGCGGAACTACAGATCTTGCCATATTCAAGGACGGAATTATTCGCCATACGGCGGTTATTCCTTTCGGCGGAAATGTAATTACTGAAGACATCAAAGAAGGTTGCTCGATCATTGAAAAACAGGCAGAATTGCTGAAAATAAAATTCGGATCTGCATGGCCGGGAGAAAATAAGGATAATGAAATCGTTTCTATTCCGGGATTAAGAGGAAGAGAACCGAAAGAAATTACCCTTAAGAATCTTTCTAAGATCATTCATGCACGAGTAGTAGAGATCATTGAGCAGGTTTATCTGGAGATCAAGAACTACGGGCACGACGAGCAGAAGAAAAAATTGATTGCCGGATTAGTGCTTACCGGTGGTGGCGCCCAGTTGAAGCATATAAAACAACTGGCAGAATATATTACCGGAATGGATACCAGGATTGGATATCCTAATGAGCATCTAGCCGGAACTACAGATTCTGAAACAACCAGCCCAGTATATGCTACGGCAGTTGGATTGGTAATGAACAGTCTGGAAAAGAATAATAGCCGTTTTCAGGAAGAAGCAGTTCTTTCAGATAAAAGTCCGGTAGTAAATTCCGAAGAATATGAGGAAGATCAGATAATTGATGAAGCTGATCACGAGGAGGAATCCTCGAAAAAAGTGGCCCGTAAGAGCATTTTTGATAAATGGGCAGAGAAATTCAAAGATTTTTTAGATAACGCAGAGTAATAAAGATACAACCAGTAAAACAGAGTTTATGAGCAGTACAGAATTTGGAGACATCTCATTCGATTTACCTAAGAATCAATCGAACGTCATCAAAGTGATAGGAGTAGGCGGAGGAGGAAGCAATGCCATCAACCATATGTTCCAGTTGGGAATTAAAGGGGTTGATTTCGTTGTTTGTAACACCGATTCCCAGGCACTTGAAAACAGTTCGGTTCCTAATAAGATTCAATTAGGTGTAACCTTAACAGAAGGACTTGGAGCAGGAGCAAACCCGGAAATCGGGGAAAAAGCAGCAGTAGAAAGTTTTGAGGAAATCAAACAAATGCTGGATTCTAATACTAAGATGGTGTTTATCACTGCCGGAATGGGTGGTGGTACAGGAACCGGGGCTGCGCCAATTATTGCCAAACAGGCTAAGGAACTGGATATTCTTACGGTTGGAATTGTAACCATTCCTTTTCAGTTTGAAGGTAGGAATAGAAATGAACAGGCACAGTTAGGAGTGGAGAGGCTTAGAAGCCATGTAGATTCTCTAATTGTGATTAATAATAATAAGCTTCGGGAGGTTTACGGAAATCTTGGATTCAAGGCCGGATTCTCTAAGGCTGATGAAGTATTGGCAACTGCCTCCAGGGGTATTGCTGAAGTAATTACGCATCACTACACGCAAAATATTGACTTGCGGGATGCGAAAACTGTACTTAGTAATTCGGGTACGGCTATCATGGGATCTGCCCAGGCATCAGGAGCTAGTAGAGCAACCGATGCCATTATGAAAGCTCTAGACTCCCCATTATTAAACGATAATAAGATCACCGGTGCCAAAAATGTTTTACTGCTAATTGTATCTGGTAACGAGGAAATCACTATTGATGAAATTGGTGAAATCAACGATCATATACAGGCGGAAGCAGGACACAGTGCCAACATTATTATGGGTGTGGGTGAAGATGAAGCCCTGGAAGATGCTATTGCCGTTACTATCATCGCTACTGGTTTTGATGTGGAACAGCAAAATGAGATCACCAATACGGAAACCAAAAAGATCATCCATACGCTCGAAGATGAACAAAAAGCTGAACAGGAGTTAACTACTAAAAAATCGGCACCCATTTCTAAGGTGACCAATTCTCCTGTTAATCCGAATAATGAATTACAGTTTGATGAGCCGGGAAAGGACGAGAAAATAGTGCATACTTTAGATGAAACCGAAGAGGAAGTAGACGAGGTTGGAAACATTCACAAGAGGGTGGATGACATGCTTAAGACCCCTGATTTTGCTCGCAAGCTGGAAGTTACTTACGAAGAAGTTGATCCTGAGGAATTCATTATCACCGATATGAGCGAAGAGGTGAAGGCGATGGAAGTAAACGAGCCTGAAGAGGTGAAAAATGATAACGAAGACCAGTTCATGTTTACTTTTGATATGCCTACGAATAAAGAGGAAGAAACACCAAAATCAGCTTCCAAAAACCAGGAAGTCACAAGACATTCTCTGGAAGAGGAAGAAATTGAGGAAGAAGCTAAGAATATCAGGGTGAATGAAGCGGTAGAAATCGTTCCGGTAACGGAAAGTTCTACACAGGGCGTTAAGAGATATAGTCTGGATGATTATATGGAAATAGAGCAGAAACTGGAAAATTCAAAAGCTCCAAAGAAAGCACAGGAAAAAGATGAAACCATTGCTTTTGAAAAAAGAACAGTAGCTCCAGCCCCGGAAAAAGAAAATGCCGGTGACGGGCATGATCCTTTTGACAATCCAATTTCTTCTGAAGTAGTGAGACAAAGAACAGCCGAAAGAAAAGCAAAAATGAAGGAATTTAATTATAAATTTAGAACGGGTGGTTCTGCTCAAATAGATGAGATTGAAAAACAACCGGCTTATAAAAGAGCAGGAATTGAACTTGATAACTCTAAGCCCGGAGAAGGAAAACTCTCCCGAACCAGTATAGATCAGGATGAAAATAATGATCTTCATTTCAGGAAAAACAACTCTTTTCTACACGATAATGTAGATTAATTTTAGTCATATTAAGAAAAAAGGCGATCTGGATAGATCGCCTTTTTTTATTTGATAAAAGAAGAAAAAATTAATTCTGGCTCTTTGCCTGAACTTCATCAGTATCTCTTCTGTACTTTAACATTGAAATTCCGGCGACGAAAAATACGAAGCCAAGGATAGTGAGCGCCCAGGGGCTTAACATTAATGCAACACTACCAAAAATTCCTAATACACCCATTACAAGTGCGATGGCACCACCAATGAGCATAATCATTGCTAAGATTTTAATCATAACTTAATTTATTGGTTATTAAATAAAAGTAAATAAACAATTGAAAGTAACATGAATATTAACAAATTTTACAATTCCTTATATAGCCGTAAAATCTCTTTTTCTGTTTCTCTTTCGTCTGCCCAGCCTTGTATTTCGGTGTTTTCGACAGGGTCATAGTTTAAAAACCATGCTTCGAGTATATCCCGGGCAGCTTTATAATTCTTAACGAAATCTTTAAAATTTTCATTATTAATAGTTCTCAGTTTGTTTTCTGCGGGAATAGCAATTACTTTAAAATCTTCCTCACCGGCATCGGTCAACATAATCATTCCTATAGGGATGATTTCCAGAATGGTGCCAGAAGATAAAGTGGAGCTGAGCACCATGACATCAAGAGCATCACCATCACCCCCTTTTTCAGGATTTGAGTAGGTGGAAGGAATAAAACCGTAATTTCCGGGATAAGGAAGGAATTCAATATTTCTTTCTTTCCCATCCCTTAGAGATATCTTAAAATCTTTTGAGATCTTGTCGTATTCTATCTTAGAATTGGTGCCTGCTGGGATTTCTATAAGGGCCTGAAAATATCCCTTTTCAGATTTAAGATTAGTATTTAAATAATCTATGCGAGATTTGCAGCTCAAGAATCCAAAAACCAAAATAGCAATCAGGAAAATTCGCATTTCTAATTCCAATAAATCATAAAGTATTTGATCTTGGCGTCATCCGGAATTTGGGAAGCCATGATCTTGCTGTCTGTGTCATATCTTAGATTGGTAGGTAATTGGCTCTTATCAATCGTGATATAAGCGTTTATTTCGTCCAAAAATACCACGGCTGAATTTATGGTGTTTTCAATCCGGGAAATATTATAGTTTTCCAATACTTCCTTAAAAGTGCTCTGAATATTCACGCCATGTTTTGTCTCGTAGCGTGGATCGAGTATTCGAATATATCCAATGGTACTGGTAGAATCAAATTCCTGTAAAGGTTCAAGAGTCATGAGAGCCTGCCCGTCTTCACTAAAAATTTTGATCTCATCGGTAGAGCGAAATTCCTGGGGTCCGCTGGTTTGTCTAACAATACTGTCTCCTTTGAAAATTGAATCTAACTGATTTATTCTGGATTCTTTTTTAAGTGTTCCAACCTGAGTGGGAGTAATAAGAAAAGGATTATTTTCATCGCTAGTGCAGGATGCTATGCTCACGAATAAACCAATAAATAGTAAAGTTTTTTTGTACATTTTAGATTGAATAGTTTTTATTTTAAAAATTTGTTGAGTATTCCCATTACTCCTCTTATAAAGGTCGCGCTGGTCAATACTTTTATAATGGCTCCTTCTGTTTTATTAGATCGTTTTCTGGAACTGGGTTTTGTTACTTCTTTTCTCTCTTTTTTAGCCTTTTCTTTCGCTTCTTCTTTTTCTGCAGTTTCAATTTTTCTATTCAGGATTTCATAAGCACTCTCCCGATCCAGGTTTTCATTATATTTTTGAACGAGCTTCGAATTCTTAATGATCTCTTTCAATTCCTTATCAGTAAGTATGTCCATTCGGCTCATGGGAGCTCTGAGCATGGTGGCTACCAGGGCTGATGGTCTTCCTTTTTCATCTAATGCTGAAACCAGTGCTTCACCTATCCCTAACGCGGTAAGCATATTTTTGGTATCGTAAAATTCTGAAATCGGATAGTTTTCTGCAGCTAATTTTATCGCTTTTCTATCTTTTGCCGTAAAAGCCCTTAATGCATGTTGAATTTTTAAACCTAATTGTCCAAGAACTTCTTCGGGAACATCTGCCGGATTTTGAGTTACAAAATAAATTCCTACTCCTTTAGATCTTATGAGTTTTACAATACTTTCTATCTGGTCTCGTAATGCATCTGAAGCTTCTTTAAAAATAAGGTGTGCCTCATCTATGAACAATACCAGCTCCGGTTTGTCCATATCCCCTTTTTCAGGGAAAGTAGAATATATTTCAGCTAGAAGACTCAACATAAAAGTGGAAAATAATTTTGGCCTGTCCTGGATATCGTTAAGTCTCAGGATATTTATAAAGCCTTTGCCGTCATCTGTCTTTCTAAGTAGATCATTAACTTCAAACGATCGCTCGCCGAAAAAAAGATCTGCTCCCTGTTGTTCCAGCGAAACGATCTTTCTCAAAATAGCACCTGTGGATGCTTTTGAAATTCTTCCATAATTTTTTTCAAACTCTTCCTCACCCTCTTCAGTAGAATACTGAATAATTTTCTTTAGATCTTTTAAATCCAGAAGCGGAAGCTGATTATCGTCACAATATTTAAAAATAATAGCCAGGATTCCGGTTTGGGTAGAGGTAAGATCCAAAATTCGTGATAAAAGAACCGGTCCAAATTCGCTTACGGTAGCTCTTAATCTAATTCCCTGCTGGTCTGATAGCGTGAGAATCTCCACCGGAGATCCTTGAGGGGTAAATGGGAAATCCAGTTTTTTATGACGTTCGTCAATAAATTCGGCTCTATCGCCAGCTTTCGCTACGCCGCTTAAATCTCCTTTCACATCCATCAGCAAAACAGGTACACCTTTGTTAGATAGATTTTCAGCAATGATTTGGAGGGTTTTGGATTTTCCGGTTCCGGTAGCGCCGGCAATTAATCCATGCCTGTTCATGGTTTTTAAAGGAATCTTTACTGCTGCTTCAGAATAGACTTCACCTTTCAGTATTCCGGCACCTAAATAGAGATAATCGCCTTTTGTGGTATAGCCTTTTTTAATTTTTTCAATGAATTGTGCCGCTTTGTCCATTAATGCTAAGTTATTATAAAATTAGTATTTCAAAAGAAGAAAGCTGTATGAGATCTGGATTTGATAATAGATTCATAGCTGTTATTGAATATTTTCTCTTTCAGTGTTCTCATTATAAATTTAATTTAGTTCTACTTTTATAAATATTAGGATATCGGATGCTTTCATAAACAAATAAACTTCAGGTAGCTTTATCGAAATAAATTTACTTTTCTAAGCGACTGCCGGGGATAAAAGTTTTATAATACCCTCAGTGGCGTTCAATTCTGCCTCGATCCCGTTCGGGATGGTTACATTATCATCGATATGACCAATCATGGCTCCGGAATAGGCCGGGATACCAAGTGGTTTTATATAATGGTCTATAACTTCTTCCAGGGTAAGGGAGCCATAGCCGCTGCCGCCAGGATCGCAATCTGAACATTTACCGAAAACGAACCCACTTATCTGTTCAAAAACACCTCCTAGTTGAATTTGCGACATCATCCTGTCTACAGCATATATTTTTTCTCCTACATCTTCCAGGTAAAGGATTTTTCCTGTCCAGTTTTTCGGGAAGTATTCAGATCCCATAATTCCGGTAAGTACAGAAAGATTTCCTCCAAGGAGTTGACCTTTTACGGTTCCTTCGGTGATTGTCCTGATCCTGTTTTTAGTTTGAACCAGTTCATCGCCTATAGAAACAGGGTTTTTGTAGATAAGGGCTTCTTTATTGAATAGAAGGTCCTTTAAATATTTTGTACTGAAGGCATTCCAGGTAGAAACCGCAACGGGACCATGAAAAGTAACCAATCCGGTCTTTTCATAAATGGCCAGGTGTATTGCCGTAATATCGCTATATCCAATAAAGACCTTCGGATTCTTCTTTATAGCATCGTAATCTAATTTATCCAGAATCCTTGCCGAACCCGAACCACCTCTTAAAGCGATTACTGCTTTTACAGATTGGTCGCGAAACATTTCATTTAATTCTTCGGCGCGCTCTTCATCGGTTCCTGCTAGATGGCCATGCCTGTTTTTAATATTCTTTCCCAATTTTACTTTTAGTCCCATGGTTTTAAAGGATTCCTTAGCGATTTCATAAGGTTCAGATTCAAAAATGGCACTGGCGGGACTCACGATTCCTATGGTATCTCCTTCAGAGAGTGCTTCAGGAATTAAAACATCTTTATTGAGATTGGAACTTTCATTAGGAGTTAAGGAAATTGTATTAAATGGTAAAACCAATCCCCCAATTCCAATATTTCGAATAAAATTTCTTCTTAGCATTTGAGTAAAATCTTTTAATAATGATCTCTTATCTTTTCAAGGATTTCCGTCATTCCTTCTTTTAATTCTGAAGTTGGAATAGTATAATTACTATTCATAAAACTAAATATCAGAATTTTTCCTGATTCGGTTTTAAGATATCCGCTTAGACTGTGATTGTTGCTTAAAGTTCCTGTTTTCGCAAAAATATAAGGTGTTTCAGCCTTGTAATAATTTTTCAGCGTACCAGAGGTACCTCCTGTGGCCATCATGCTGAATAATTTTTTCTGAGGCAGCTCTTTATAGATCTTTTCAAGTAGTTTCACCAGGCTACGCGGAGTAAAAAGATTGTAACGGGAAAGTCCTGAACCATCTACCCAAACAGGTTTATCCGGTAGATCTTTTAAATAATTTTGCTTCATATAATCTATAGCAATACTTGTTTTTAAAGTATCTGAAATCTTACCGGCGGCCATGAGCAGTATTTGTTCAGCAATAAAATTGTCACTTTCCTCAAGGATTTTTTTATAGATGCTATCGATAGGAATACTGAAAAGTATTTTGTTAAAATTAAGGCTTCTTTGAGGATTCTTAATTAGCTCGATCTTTTTCTTAAGGGTATCTTCTAAAATATCCAGCAGTAGCCTATCTGAGTATTTAAAAGGGACTTCTCTGGTATAATTTTTTTTAGAACTATAATTTTCTGAAACCTGAAAGTTATTATTAGATAAATTTCTTTGAATACCTGGGCTTAAGTCCCTTTGTGAATAGGAAATAGAATCTCGAAATATTTTCGGTTCAATTTGAGGCTCAGTATTTTTATTAAAATAAAATGTGGTTTTGTTACCAAAAACTGGCATAACAGATCGCTCTGCAGAAAATGCGTAGTGATAATCATCCCACGACCAGCCCGGACCGAAAAACTCTTCCGTAAAAACAGGCGGATAATAATATAAATTATGGTGCGATTTTGAGAGAAGTTCTAAAACCTTCGAATTTTCAAGGGCTGGATTCATTAAAGAAGGATCGCCTGTGCCCTTAAAAATTAGACTATCGCCTCTAATGGCATATTTCACTGCAGGTACAGAATCACCTAGTATCTTTAAACCTGTGTAAAAAGTAAATAATTTGGTGTTTGATGCCGGGGTAAAGTATTTATCTGAATTATATTCATACAACATTTTTTCTTTAGCCAGGTCATAAACGGCTAATCCGGTAAAGCCCTGATGGGAAGTTTTAGAACTTTTAAATTGCTTCTCGATTGATGGACTGCAGGAAATGAAGCCGATGAGAGCTAAGATTAGGGCATATCTAGTTATGAGTGGGTTCAAGACAACAGTAATTTCGATTTAAAGATAACAGGAAAAAATCTTTAATACCAATACTTTTTGTATCGCCAGAACTTCTAAAATCTATTATTCAACCTGAAAGATATTGGTTATCTTTGCAGGCTATGATTTCAGAAGAGACAAAAGAGCTGGTAGACAGAGGGGTGATGCTACCTTTGATGGAAGAATTTTATACCATCCAGGGGGAAGGTTTTCATAAAGGAACGGCGGCTTATTTTATAAGAATAGGTGGGTGTGATGTAGGGTGTCACTGGTGTGACGTAAAGGAGAGCTGGGATGCAGAAGTTCATCCACCAACTCATATTGGTCAAATAGTGGAGAATGCTGTAAAGTATAGTAAGACTATAGTGATTACCGGGGGAGAGCCGCTTACGTGGGATATGACCGAGCTGACAGAAAATTTAAAAAAGAAAGGTTGCGATATACATATAGAAACTTCCGGGGCGTATAAACTTACAGGAACCTGGGACTGGATATGTCTTTCACCAAAGAAGATCAAGCTTCCTGAAGAAGAGATCTATCCAAAGGCTAACGAATTAAAAGTAATCGTTTTTAATAAGCATGATCTAAAATTTGCCGAAGAGCAGGCTGCAAAGGTAAGTGAAGATTGTATTTTATATCTTCAGCCCGAGTGGAGTAACCGCGATAAAATGATCCCTTTGATTGTGAATTATGTGATGGAGAATCCTAAATGGAAAGTCTCCCTGCAAACACATAAGTATTTGAACATTCCATAAAAAAAGACACCGAGACGGTGTCTTTTTTTTATCATATTTCCCGAGAGAACTACTTTACATTTTGAAAGGGGACTTTTACATAACTGTCATCCCAGCCAATTAAAAGATCAGCTCCTTTATTTGACTCCTGAAAAGCCATGGAAAGTGATTCAATGGTATTTGGTGCCTGCCTCACCGGTACATTGATTCTTACCTTATCTTCTTTGTCTGTATACTCGTAAGCTCCCCAAGTATTGGTTTTGTTATTTAAAATAACAGTCCATTCTTTTTCTCCTGGAATAGTATATAAAGTATAGGTGCCGGCTTTAACTACAGCATCTGCCACTTTCATGTCTTTATAAAGCGTAAGCTCGGTAGCTTCATTAGCTCCGGTTCTCCATACTTCACCGTAAGGAATTAGCTTGCCAAAAATTTCACGATCTCTTTTCTGAGGTCGGCTATAAATAACTCTCGCAACCGCAGCATCATTTTTGTCACGATATAAAGCAAGATCCATTGGGCTGGCATCCATTTTAGCGAATTTCAATTCCTGTTTGGTGAAATTCACTTTATCATCGTCCTGTGCATTCATAGGATTAGCGACTAGTAAACAAATAAGGCTTAATCCACCTATTATTAACTTTTTCATGTTCTTCTGTTTGATTTATATTTTTATAAAGATAATTGATGATTCTGTTAGGTTTGTTAAAAAAGAATAAAGTTGATGTTAAAATTTTAAAACTATACAGATGAAAGAAAATTACAGAATACAACAATTTTAAATTGAAATTAGCATCAAAAGTAAAATTTTTAGTTGTTATATATTACTGAAATGATATCAACTGTTTGCTAAAAGTAAGTTTAAACTAATATTTGTATTGTAATTATAAATAATATAAGTCATGTGTGGAATTTTAGCAGTTATCGGAAAAGACGTTGAAGCGGCAAAAATTAGCAGCCTTTCAAAAAGAATGTCCCATAGAGGGCCCGATGAAAACGGATTGAAAATTACAGAGAAAGGATATGTGTTATCTCATGAACGCCTTTCTATTGTAGATCTAACAACCGGGATTCAGCCAATTCAGGGTTCAGGTTCAGCCTGGATGATTCATAATGGTGAAATCTATAACCACATGGCTTTACGAAATAATGAGTTGAAGGATCATAGCTTCCGTACTACAGGGGATTCAGAAGTGATCGTACACATGTATGAAAAATATGGATATGATTTTGTGGATAAACTGGATGGGGTTTTTTCATTTGTAATTATAGATGGAGACGATTTTATCGTAGGCAGAGATCCTATAGGAGTGAAGCCTTTATATTACGGAACAGATGAGTCTGGAGCAATGTGGTTCGCCAGCGAAATGAAAGCTTTGGCAGATCATTGTGTGGAATTCTCTGCCTTTCCTCCTGGGCATTACTATACTCCGGAAACAGGATTTGTAAGATATTATAAGCCGGATTGGTTTGAATCTAAAAAAGCAATTCAACCTGCAGATCTTACTAAATTAAGGGAAAGCCTGATTGAAGCTACCCGAAAAAGATTAATGGCAGATGTTCCTTTGGGGGTTTTGTTAAGCGGGGGGCTTGATTCTTCTTTAACTTCGTCTATCGCTGCACGTTTAATAGAAGGTACTGGTCAAAAATTACATTCTTTCTCCATTGGTCTGGACGCTGATGCTCCAGATCTAGTCGCAGCGAGAAAAGTTGCCGAATTTTTAGGTACTGAGCATCATGAGATACATTTTACTGTAGAAGACGGAATTGAGATCTTGAGTCAGTTGGTGTGGCATCTGGAAACCTATGATGTCACTTCCATAAGAGCCAGCACGCCAATGTATTTTCTTTCTAAAGCAATTGCTGAAAAAGGGATCAAAGTAGTGCTTTCTGGAGAAGGTTCTGATGAGATCTTAGGAGGATATCTATACTTCAAAAATGCCCCTTCAGCAGTAGAATTTCAGAAAGAAACCATTAGAAGGGTGCAAAGATTAGCTACTGCCGATTGTTTAAGGGCTGATAAATCTACCATGGCTCATGGTTTGGAAGCAAGGGTTCCTTTTTTAGATAAAGATTTTCTAAAAACAGCTATGGAAATCGTTCCTGAAGAAAAAATGCCGGCTACATATGCTGGGGTCGAAAAGTATATTTTAAGAAAAGCCTTTGATACTCCAGAAAAACCATTTTTGCCAGAGGAGGTTTTATGGCGACAAAAAGAACAATTCAGCGATGGAGTTGGGTACAACTGGATAGATGAGCTTATAGAATATGCTTCAAGACAGGTTAGCGATGCGCAAATGGAAACAGCAGCCAAAAAATATCCAATTAACACACCTGCTACGAAAGAAGCTTATTTCTATCGTGAATTATTTAGTAAGCATTTCCCTCAGGAATCTGCTGCAAAGACGGTAAAAAGATGGATCCCGAAATGGCAAAAAGACCTTGATCCAAGTGGGCGGGCTAATGAAACCCATGTGGCTCCAGGAATGAAAAAAGAGCTTGTAAAAGTTTAAATTTGATTGCCTAATAATTCTAAGACCCGAAACCTGAAAGAAATCTTAAAGGCTTCGGGTTTTTCCACATAATTTGTTGATAACTTAAGGTCTTATAAGCTTGCTTCAACCTGTTAAAAATATGCGAATTGTTATATTTGTTCGTTATCCAAAAGAGACAAAATTAATTAGCATATTATATGAGCGAAGAAGCTAAGAAACATAATTATTCCGCCGACAGTATTCAGGCACTGGAGGGCATGGAGCATGTACGAATGAGGCCTTCCATGTATATAGGTGATACCGGGGTTAGGGGTCTGCATCATTTGGTGTATGAAGTTGTTGATAACTCTATAGATGAAGCCCTTGCCGGACACTGTGATAATATAAAAGTAACCATTAATGAAGATAATTCTATTACTACCGAGGATAATGGTAGGGGGATTCCTATAGATCTTCATAAAAAAGAAGGAGTTTCCGCACTTCAGGTCGTAATGACCAAAATTGGGGCTGGAGGTAAATTTGATAAAGATTCTTATAAAGTTTCAGGGGGTCTTCATGGTGTAGGTGTAAGTTGTGTAAACGCACTTTCAGAGCATTTAACCGCAACTGTATATCGCGATGGTCAGATCTGGCAGCAAGAATATGAGCTGGGGAAACCGCTCTATCCAGTAAAACCTACAGGTGAGACCAATTTAAGTGGTACTATAGTAACTTTTAAGCCTGATCCTTCTATTTTTCAGCAAACGTTGGAATATAATTATGATACGCTGGCCAGTCGTATGCGTGAGCTTGCTTATCTAAACAAAGGGATTAGAATTAGTTTAACTGATAAGAGAAATAAGGAAGATAATGGTGAATTTGTTCATGACGACTTCCATTCTGAAGAAGGACTAAAGGAGTTTATACGATTTTTAGACGGTAACCGTGAGCCTATCATTGGGGATGTGATCTCTATGGAAGGGGAAAAGAATGATATTCCTGTGGAGGTAGCTATGATCTACAACACTTCGTTCAACGAGAACCTTCATTCTTATGTGAATAATATCAATACCCATGAAGGTGGTACACATCTTTCTGGTTTCAGAAGGGGTTTAACCACAACCCTTAAAAAATATGCCGATGCTTCAGGTTTGCTTGATAAAGTGAAGTTTGAAATTACCGGGGATGACTTCCGCGAAGGCTTAACTGCCATTATTTCGGTAAAAGTTGCTGAACCTCAATTTGAAGGTCAGACCAAAACCAAACTTGGTAACCGTGAGGTGACTTCAGCGGTATCTCAGGCGGTTTCAGAAATGCTTGAGAACTATTTGGAAGAGAATCCGAATGATGCCAAAACCATCGTTCAAAAAGTGATACTTGCTGCGCAGGCTAGAAATGCCGCGAAAAAAGCCCGTGAAATGGTTCAGCGTAAAACTGCCATGAGTGTGGGTGGTTTACCTGGGAAATTATCTGACTGCTCTGAACAGGATCCGGAACAATGTGAAGTATTTCTTGTTGAGGGTGACTCGGCAGGAGGAACTGCCAAACAGGGTAGGGATCGTAAATTTCAGGCTATTTTACCATTAAGGGGTAAAATTCTGAACGTTGAAAAAGCGATGTCTCACCGGGTTTTTGATAATGAAGAGATCAAGAATATTTATACTGCCCTGGGTGTTACTATTGGTACCGAAGAAGATAGCAAGGCATTGAACCTTTCTAAACTTAGGTATCATAAGATAGTGATCATGTGTGATGCCGATGTAGATGGTAGCCATATTGAAACTTTAATCCTTACATTCTTCTTCCGTTATATGAAAGAATTGATCGAGAACGGACATATTTATATCGCTACGCCTCCTCTTTATCTTGTAAAGAAAGGGCAAAAGAAGCGTTATGCATGGAACGAGAAAGAGCGTGATGAAATTGCAGAGAGTTATAGCGGCGGAGTTCAAATCCAACGTTATAAGGGTCTTGGGGAAATGAATGCTGAACAGCTTTGGGATACAACAATGGATCCTGAATTTAGAATCCTAAGACAGGTGAACATCGATAATGGAGGAGAAGCTGACAGAATTTTCTCGATGTTGATGGGAGATGAGGTGCCACCAAGAAGGGAGTTCATAGAAAAGAATGCTAAGTATGCGAATATTGATGCGTAAGCAGTAATAGAATAAATTTATAAAGACCCACACCTTGCTAATAAGTGTGGGTTTTTTACGTTTTACTTAAAAGGAAACCTATATTTTTATATTTTTAAAAAACCTAAATCCAAATTGCCGTGAAAAATTTTCGAAAAATCTTTTTACTCCTTCTGCTAATTATCGGAGGAAAATCTTATGCACAATCAGTTCCTCAGGAAGGTCAGGATATAATTAATGATTTGCTCTTTATTGCCGACGGTTTTGCCAGTCCAGCTTCTGAAAGTGTTGCTTATCAAGGAACTGCCAGCTGGTTTACTTCTGCCAGGGCTCTCGAGCCATGGAAGGTTGATGTTTCTTTACATGCAAATGCCCTTTTTGTGCCCTCGAGTAAAAAAGAATTTACTGTAAATGACAATGATTTTGCGAATCTAACAATCAATGGTGGAGATCGCGGAGCTTTGATTCCAACTGCGTTTGGTAGTGATTCAGAGGTAATGTTCAATGGGAGCTTTATGGGTAATGATTTTAGCTTCCAGGCTATTGAAGGTATAGATAAAGGAGCTCTTTTCTATCCTTTTGCACAGGTATCCGTAGGATTACCTTACGGTTTCCAAGTGGGAGTAAGAGCCCTGCCAGAGCTAGATGTCGATGGTTCTAAGTTTAGCACCTATGGAGTAGGGCTTAAATATAATTTTAGTCAGTTTTTTAGGTTTAATAAAGAGGAAGATTTACAGTTGGCCGCAATTTTAGCTTATGATATCTTTGATGTAAAATATGAGTTCGAGCAAGTTAGTGTGCCCAATCTTGTGAACTTAAATCTTATTGATGTTAGTGCTGGAATTTGGATGGCAGAAATAATGGCTTCTAAAAGATATGAGAATTTTGAAATTTTTGGGGCACTTGGGGTTGCTCAATCAGATTTTGAATATGAATTTGGTGGTAATGGCTTAGGTCTTGGTTTGGTGAATTCAGAATTAGCTACTTTAAATGACAAAGAAGCTCAGTTTAAAGGGGATATAGGTTTTAACCTATATTTCGACAGGTTTAAAATTTCCACGATGGCAACGGCCGGTAAATTTGTGAATTTAAACCTCGGCTTACATTTCCTCTTGTAGGTCTTCTGTGATTTAACCATTCCTTATTATTATTACTGCTTCATTATTCGTAATTTCGCAGTCATTATTAATAGAAATTAAATAATATTTTAACATGAAAGTTACCATAGTAGGAGCAGGTGCCGTGGGTGCCAGCTGTGCCGAATATGTTGCCATCAAAAATTTTGCTTCAGAAGTTGTATTGCTTGATATTAAAGAAGGTTATGCTGAAGGTAAAGCAATGGACCTTATGCAAACAGCAACTCTAAATGGCTTCGATACGAAAATTACAGGAAGTACTAACGATTATTCTAAAACGGCAAATTCTGATATTGCTGTGATCACCAGCGGTATTCCACGTAAGCCGGGTATGACCAGGGAAGAATTGATAGGGATCAATGCCGGGATCGTGAAAGAAGTTTCAGCAAATCTTATTAAACATTCTCCAGATGTTACGCTTATTGTGGTGAGTAACCCAATGGATACGATGACATATCTTGTACATAAAACTACGGGACTTCCTAAAAATAAAATTATAGGAATGGGAGGTGCTTTAGACAGCGCTCGTTTTAAATATAGATTAAGTGAGGCATTGGAATGTCCTCCTTCAGATGTTGACGGAATGGTGATTGGCGGTCATAGTGATACCGGGATGGTACCGCTTACAAGACTTGCTACAAGAAACTCTGTTCCAGTAACTGCTTTTCTTTCTGAAGACAGATTGAATCAGGTTTCTGAAGATACCAAAGTAGGAGGAGCTACTCTTACCAAATTATTAGGAACGAGTGCATGGTATGCTCCGGGAGCGGCTGTGTCTGGCTTGGTTCAGGCCATTGCTTGTGATCAGAAGAAAATGTTCCCATGTTCAGCTCTACTGGATGGGGAATATGGGCTTTCTGATTTATGTATTGGAGTGCCAGCGATCCTTGGAAAAGACGGTTTGGAGAAAATTGTGGAAATACAATTAGATGATGCTGAAAAAGCAAAAATGAAGGAAAGTGCTGAAGGTGTGAAGAAAACCAACGGATTGCTTGACGTGTAATTTTTTAGCAAAAATCTATTTAGATACTTCTAAAAGCCACAGTTTTTGTGGCTTTTTTAGTAGATTTAAAAGTTAAAATTATCCAAAAAAAAATATTGGGATTTGAATTATGAAGTCCTATATTTGTCCGTTTTTAAAATAGACCTATAATCAATAATTTGAGGAATAATGCAGAATAAAGGACTGATTAAAGTTTTTGCAATTTTGTTTGGGCTGGTATGCCTTTACCAGCTGTCTTTTACATTTATAACAAATAATGTTGAGGCTGATGCTGAGGAGTTTGCCGTGCAGGAAGTTGATGAAACTGTAGAGAATTACTCAGAACTAAGGGACCAGGCAGAAGCCAGGTATTTAGATTCTATCGGTAATAAAGAAGTTATTGCAGGAATTACTTACAATAATGCCAAGGACAAAGAGCTTAACAAAGGTCTTGACCTAAAAGGAGGGATCAATGTGATTCTTCAAATTTCGGTTAGGGATATCTTAAGCGGACTGGCGAACGATTCCAGGGATCCTGCTTTTAGAAAAGCACTTGCTGAGGCTGATGAAGCTCAAACAGATAGTCAGGAAAATTACGTAGACCTTTTCTTTGAGGCTTTTAATAATATTCCAAATGCCAAGTTAGCTTCCCCGGATATTTTTGCCAACAAGACTTTAAGTGATGAGGTGAACTTCAATATGAGTAACGAAGAAGTAGAGCCAGTCATCAGGAGAAAGATTGATGAGTCTATTACTTCAGCTTTTGAAGTTTTAAGGAAACGTATCGATAAATTTGGGGTAACCCAGCCAAATATTCAGCGTCTTGGAAATTCAGGAAGAATACTTGTTGAATTACCGGGTGCTAAAGATATAAGCAGGGTTAAAAATTTACTTCAAAGTACTGCGCAGTTAGAGTTCTGGCATGTTTATAAAAATAATGAAATAGGTAACTTCCTTGTTCAGGCTAATAATAAGTTAGCTGAAATGAAGCGTTCCCAGGATACTACTTCGGAAGAAGAGACTGATACTACGGCTACTTCAGGAGATAGCGAAATTGATGAACTTTTAGCAGATGCTGAAGACAGTACCGATGTTGAAACCGGTAACAACCCACTTTTTGATCTTATAGTTTCTCCAGGATTCCAGGGAGGACCGGTATTGGCAACTTTTCAAGTTCAGGATACTGCCAAAGTGATGGATTATCTTCAAAATCCTCAAATAAGATCTTTGCTGCCTTCAGAAATGAGGTATGCAAAATTCGTTTGGGGAGTGCCAGATGAAGAAACACAAACAACCGGATTATATGCATTGAAAGGTAACCGTAACATGGAGCCACCATTGAGTGGTAGTGTGATTACTGATGCTCAGCAAACATACGATCAGTTAGGGCGTATTGCCGTAAGCATGCAAATGGATGGTACGGGAGCCAAGATTTGGGAAGATATGACGGGGAAGGCTTCTAATGAGCAGAGCCAGATCGCCATTGTTTTAGATGATATTGTGTATTCTGCACCGGGTGTTTCAACCGGAGCTATCTCTGGTGGAAGAAGTGAAATTTCAGGTGATTTTTCAATTACTGAAGGGCAGGATTTAGCAAATGTTTTAAGAGCAGGTAAACTTCCTGCTTCAGCAGATATTATCCAAAGTGAAGTTGTTGGTCCGTCTCTGGGTCAGGAAGCTATAGATAGCGGTGTTATGTCATTTGTGATTGCTTTGATCCTTGTGCTTATCTGGATGATCCTTTATTATGGTAAGGCGGGAATTTTTGCAGATATCGCGCTTGCAGTAAACATCCTGTTTATTTTTGGTATTCTTGCGGGTCTTGGAGCGGTACTTACATTGCCTGGTATTGCCGGTATAGTATTAACCATCGGTATGTCTGTAGATGCGAATGTGCTTATTTTTGAAAGGATCAAAGAAGAACTTGCTAAAGGTAAGGTGCAGAAAGATGCTATTAAAGATGGTTTTAACAATGCATTGTCTTCGATCCTTGATGCGAATATTACAACAGGTCTAACAGGTTTGATTCTTTTCCTTCTTGGAACAGGGCCTATTAAAGGTTTTGCAACTACTTTATTAATTGGTATCGCTACCTCTTTATTTACTGCAGTTTTTATTACCAGGTTATTTATTGATGGATATGGAACCAAAGGAAAATCTTTAGATTTTACTACTTCCCTTACCAAAAACTTGTTTACGAATTTGAATATCGACTTTCTTAAGAAAAGAAAAGTTGCATATATCGTTTCAGGGTTATTTATAGTAATTAGTATTGGATCCCTAATGGTTCAGGGGCTTAATGAGGGTGTTGATTTTGTTGGAGGTAGAACCTATACAGTGAGGTTTGCTGAAGATGTGAATCCTACAGAAGTTCAAAATGACCTTGTGGCTACATTTGGAAGTGCGGAAGCAAAAACTTTTGGGCCAGACAACCAGTTGAAAATTACTACCAAATATAAGGTAAATGAAGAAGGAGCTGAGGTTGATGAAGAAATTCAAAGATCGCTTTACGAATCCCTTGGATCTTATCTACCAGCAGAGATCACTTATGAAGAATTTATAGATGGGGCAGATGATAAGCAGGTTGGGGTAATGCAATCTATGAAAGTAGGTGCTACCATTGCAGATGATATTAAAAATGCCTCTTTCTGGGCAGTTTTAGGATCCTTGATCGTAGTTTTCCTTTATATCTTACTACGTTTCCGTAAATGGCAATTTAGTTTGGGAGCGGTAGCTGCAGTATTCCATGATGTCCTTGTGGTTTTAGGTATCTTCTCGTTACTTTATAAAGTAATGCCATTTAATATGGAGATAGACCAGGCATTTATTGCCGCAATCCTTACCGTAATTGGTTATTCCCTGAACGATACGGTGGTTGTATTTGACCGTATTAGGGAATTTGTGAATGAACATGCCTCCTGGCCACTTGATAAGACAGTAAACGCTGCCTTAAGCAGTACATTGAGCAGAACATTAAACACCTCGCTTACTACTTTGGTAGTACTACTTGCGATCTTTATTTTTGGAGGGGAAAGTATCAGAGGATTTATGTTTGCTCTTATTGTGGGTGTGATCGTGGGAACCTATTCCTCATTATTCATTGCAACTCCTGTAATGTTTGATAGCGTAAAGAAAAAGTCTTCTCTTCAGAAGAAAGAAAAGCCGAAAACTGAAGAGGCTGCTACTACTGCATAATCTCAATAGAAAATAATTATATACAAAAGGCTTCCCATAACGGGGAGCCTTTTTTTTGTTATAAATTTTTATACTGGTTCGATTTGAAATTTAAAATTGCTCTTGTCATGCTGAGCGTAGTCCAAGCATAGTTAAAAGCATTTAGACTGCGCTTGGTGAGATTGTTTTCTGCAGAAGTGATATGGAATGGCAGACAATCAGAGCAGGGAATTGGCTACTGATAATCTTTCACTAATAGAATGATCTATAGTGCATGTGCACCTAATTATAAGCTTCCGATGAAGTAGCCTGTTGTAGGTTTGCAGAAGGTGAAATGTGGGATTTTATTATTGATCTGTCCTGGTAAAACTGAACGTATCTTCTTTCTCCAATCCCCATTCGTCAGATAATCCTGCATTGATTTCAAGAATATATTGTGCCGGGCCTTCAGAAGCTAAAGAGGTTTCATCTCTCGGAGTTGCATTCTTCTGAATACTAACAAGACTACTATCTGCCGCATAATAAATAATATCCAGCGGGATATACGTGTTCTTCATATAGAAGCTTCGCACTCTTTCAGATTCATAGATAAATAACATACCCTGATCGTCTTCCATACTTTCACGATACATTAAACCGGTTTGATGCTCATAATCGCTTTCTGCAAGTTCGATATCCAGCTTTTTAATCGTGTCGCCAGATTCAGCCTTGATTAAATAAAGTTCCCCTTCTTTTGTGAAAGTAATGGGATCTGTCTCTATACTTTCCTCTTTTGAATCTTTGTCATTACAGGAAGTAAAAGATATGCTTAGAAAAAGCGATAGTGCAGCCAGGTTTAAAATTCTCCTTTTCATACCGCTGTTTTTTGTGTCTTAGGGCGGTACATAAAATAGAGTCCGGCAATTACAAAAGGGATACTAAGCCACTGCCCGGTATTCAATAACCAGTTGGCGCGTTCGCCTACCTGTGGTTCTTTGATAAATTCTATAAAGAATCTAACTGTCCATAATAAAACAAGGAATAAACCAAAAATATAGCCGGTTTTAAAGCGTTTCTCTGTTTTCCAGTATAGAAACCATAAGATGAGGAAAATCGCCAGATAACAAGCAGATTCGTATAACTGGGCCGGATGCCTTGCAAAATCTTCTCCCAGTTTTTCAAAGACCACTCCGTAATCTGAATTGGTTGGCTTTCCTATAATTTCTGAATTGATAAAATTCCCGATCCTTACGAAAATTGCCCCACTGGCAACAGGGATTACAATTCTGTCCAAAATCCAAAGAACCGGTTTCTGAATGACTCTTTTGGCGTAGAGGTACATAGCTACAATAATTCCTATAGCCGCACCATGGCTTGCTAAGCCTCTGAAACCGGTGAATTCAAATTCAGGTTCAAATCTCACAGGTAGAAATATTTCCAGTAAATGATTCTGGAAGTATTCCCAGTCGTAAAAGATAACATGTCCTAATCTTGCTCCAATTAAAGTAGCAAGAACCGTATATATAAATAAGGAATCTAATTTTTCTATAGCAATTCCCTCCCGTATATAGATGCTTTTCATGATATACCAGCCTAGGGTAAAGGCGATAATAAACATTACACTATAATAGTGAAGGGTAAGAATTCCCAGATCCAGTCCTTCTGACGGATTCCAGTGAATGGCATTAATTAGCATAGAATTATATTTGATAAGCCGTAAATATACATATTTGCGATTTCTTTAGCTTGTTTTGTCGCTTGATTTTGCCGGAACCGGGTCATATCCGCAACCGCCCCAGGGATTGCATTTTGCTATTCTTTTTATACCCAGCCAGAAACCTTTAAACCCTCCATGGATTTCAATTGCCTTTAGCATATAAGTAGAACATGATGGTTCATATCTGCACGTTGCAGGGGTGAGTGGGGAAATAAATTTCTTGTAGAACTGAACTAAAGCGGTCAATATGTGCCCTAAAGATCGGTTTAGCATGAAAAGATTATTTAATCGAAAAAGAAGTGCCTTCTTTACCGTCTTTTAATTGAATTCCTAATTCCAGTAACTGATCCCTTATCTGATCACTTAAAGCGAAATTCTTATTAGTTCTGGCTTCTGCCCTTAAATTGATTAAAAGCTCAATAGTTCCAGAAAGTTTATCGGTGTCATTTTCATTTTCTGAAGAAGCATCAACCAGACCCAGGATATCAAACATAAAAGCGCTCAGTGCAGTTTTAAATACTCCTCTGTCTTCCTGAGTGATATGGGTAGAACCATCTTTAACCCCATTAATTAGCTTTACGGCATCAAATAGTTTGGCGATGAGAATAGGGCTGTTAAAGTCGTCGTTCATGGCATCATAACAGGATTGCTTCCAGTTGGCAAGATCAAAATCCGTCTTATCTGAAGTTGGTAAATCATCAATAGAACGATAGGCTTCCATAAGTCGGTTGAAACCTTTTTCGCTTCCTAAAAGTGCTTCACTTGAAAAATCAAGAATACTTCTGTAATGTGCCTGAAGTATAAAAAACCGAACCACATTAGGTGAAAAGGCTTTGGTAAGCACATCATTATTTCCGGAAAAAATTTGCTCCGGAAGAATAAAATTCCCGGTACTTTTCGCCATTTTCTTGCCATTAAGGGTCAGCATATTGGCATGGAGCCAGTAATTTACCGGTGATTTTCCGGTCGCGGCCTCCCCCTGGGCAATTTCACATTCATGATGTGGGAATTTAAGGTCCATTCCACCACCATGAATATCAAATTCTTCCCCGAGATATTTGGTGCTCATTACAGTACATTCCAAATGCCAGCCAGG
Organism: Christiangramia sp.; assembly: GCF_029937855.1. GTDB lineage: Bacteria > Bacteroidota > Bacteroidia > Flavobacteriales > Flavobacteriaceae > Christiangramia. The sequence continues at coordinate 8,467 of NZ_JAPYPC010000003.1, read as the reverse complement.
GAAGCCATCACTCCATGGCGATGGCCACCTCATGATATGTTGCGGTTCTGCTTTTTTCCATAAAGCAAAATCCTGCGGATTTCTTTTATCACTCTGCGCAGCAAGCTCCCGCGTATTAGCGATCATATCTTCAATCGCCCTTCCGCTCAACCTTCCATAGGAATGTTCTTTGTTGAATTTAATTACGTCAAAATAAACCGATCCATTGGCCTCATAGGCGAACCCATTCTTAAGAATGGTTTTAATAATTTCAATCTGTTCTACAATATGTCCTGTCGCAGTTGGTTCTATGCTGGGCGGGAAATTGTTGAATTTATTCAGAATATTATGAAAATCAACGGTATATTTCTGAACCACTTCCATCGGTTCAATTTGTTCAAGTCGTGCCTTCTTGGATATTCTATCTTCACCGCTGTCGGCGTCATTTTCAAGGTGGCCGGCATCAGTAATGTTTCTTACATAGCGTACTTTGTACCCAAGATGTTTTAGATATCTAAAAATAAGGTCAAAAGATATAAATGTACGGCAGTTGCCCAGATGTACATTACTGTATACCGTAGGCCCACAAACATACATGCCTACATTTCCTTCATTTATGGGGGTGAAAATTTCCTTTTCACCACTCATCGAATTGTAAAGTTTCAGGCTTTGTTCCTGGTAAAGCGCCATGTAATTAAAATGTTTTGAATTATTAGAACGATGTGTCTAATTTAATATAATCCAGAAATTCTCTTCGAACTTCTTTCTTTTTAAATGCACCTCCAAATTCGCTGGTAACCGTGCTGCTTTCTATGTCACGAATTCCACGGCTATTCACACAAAGGTGTTTGGCATCTACCACGCAGGCAACATCTGGTGTGCCCAGAACATTCTGAAGTTCATGAACTATTTGCATAGTCATGCGCTCCTGCACCTGAGGTCTTTTCGCAAAATAATCAACAATCCTGTTCATTTTGGATAAACCTACCACAGTACCGTTAGAAATATAAGCCACATGGGCTTTTCCTACAATAGGAAGAAGGTGGTGCTCGCAGGTAGAATAAACAGTGATGTTTTTTTCTACCAGCATTTCGCCATATTTATATTTATTTTCGAAAGTGGAAGCTTTCGGTTTTCTCTTAGGGTGAAGTCCGGAAAAAATCTCATTTACGAACATTTTCGCCACTCTTTGGGGCGTGCCTTTGAGACTATCGTCTTCAAGGTCCAGGCCTAGGGTGTCAAGAATATTTTTTACATCTTTCTTTATAAGATTAATCTTTTCTTCGTCACTTAATTCAAAGGCGTCCTCTCTTAAAGGCGTGTTTGCGCTACTCGCTACATGGGCATCGCCCATTTCTTCAATTTCATTCAATATTTTATCTACTTTCATGCTTTTTGCAATAATAGTCGGTAAAAACCGTATTGGCTTGCAAAGATACATATTTATAAGGTTTTAGCCGTATTCAAAATTAGATAAGACTTAGCGAGTCATTTAGTCATTATTTCATATTTTGCAAGGGTTAAGATGCGGTTGAAGATGAAAATCATTTTAAAATCCTTGTTACCTGTTTTATTAGGGCTTTTTTTGATGAACTCAATAAACGCTCAGGGAACGAGGTGCGCAGATATTGAACCATTTTGTGCTGGTGAAGAACGTCTTACCTTTCCGAATTCGAATTTTCAAAATAGTAACCAGGTGAGCGGTGAGTTAGGGCCAGATTATGGATGTCTTGACGAACAGCCATACCCGGCCTGGTTTTTTCTACAAGTGGAAGATTCAGGAGATCTTCGATTTCGTATTTCTCAGTATGAAAATGAGAATAATTCCGGCACCGCTTTAGATGTGGATTTTGTAGTATGGGGACCTTTTGATCGTGGTGATGATTATTGTTCCAACACTTCTCTGAATGCCGGTAATATTGTGGACTGCAGTTATCTGCCAGATGCCATAGAGTTTATGTCTATACCAAATGCGCAGGCCAATGATATTTATGTAGTGGTAATCACCAATTTTGAACAGGTGCCTGGTTTTATAAGCCTGGAACAAACGAATAGCGGTCAGGGCTCAACAGACTGCTCCATATTAGACCTGGCTTTAGGTGATTTTATTTCAGTATGTGATGAAGATGAATATGTGCTGGACGGAACTACAGATGAGGCTGCAACTTACCAATGGTTTGTATTTAATGAGAACACTGCCCAATATGAGCTGATCCCTAATGAAACGGGACCTACTTATACAGTTACAGAATCTGGGGATTATAGGTTGGTGGTTACAGATGAGGTTGAGGGTAAAACCGAACAGGATGATGTTACCGTGACCTTTTATGATGAACCTTTAATAGGTGAAGTTAGTCGGCTTGCGGCCTGTACAGAGGATACTTCCATAGATTTGACCAATACTTCTCCAGATTTAATAGCTCCCAATGCCAATGCTTCCAATTATGAGGTTTTATATTATGAATCCACAGAAGATATTGAAAATTCACAACCCATAGCTTCCCCACAGTCCTTTCTCTTTGAAGAAGGAAAAATTATATATGCTCAGGTTAGAGATAACACAAGCGAATGTCTTTCCCAGATCACCTCTTTTGAACTGACCTCTTTTGATTTTCCTGAATATCAACTTCCTGAAAATCTCATTTTCTGTGTAGCTCCTTCAGGTAATGTAATAAAAACAGTAAACTTAGGGACAGATCTGGGTGAAGGATATGTATATGAATGGTATGATGGAAATAATCTACTAACTACCTCAGCGATTCTTACTTTAGATTCTTTTCCCGTCTCCTCCGAGATCAGGTTGGAAATTTCCCATCCTGAATCTGGTTGTCAACTGATGTTTACTACAAATCCTGTAAAAGTTTCCCGTCCGCAATTAGTATCTGTATCTATATCAGGTTCAGATTTTGGAGATGGTTATGTGGTTACGGCTACTCCTGAAAATATTATTGGAGAATCGTTTGCAGCATTTGAATACCGTCTGGATAATGGTAACTGGCAGGAAAGTAATATATTTTCAGACGTTCCTCCTGGTAGTCATATAGTGACCGTGCGGGAGATAAACGGTTGCGGGGAAACTACCAGTGAAAGTTTTTTTCTGGTCGGTTATCCACGTTTTTTTACACCGAATTCAGATGGATTTAATGATTCCTGGAGGCTTATCACAGATGATAATATTAGTATTAAAACCTTATATATTTTTGACCGCTATGGCAAACTGATAAAGCAATTGAATCCTAATCAGCAAATTGGTTGGGATGGAACCTATAATGGTAAACCTCTACCTGCCGATGATTACTGGTTTAAAGTAGAATTTATAGATGAAAATACCGGTGGCCATAGGGAATATATGGCTAACTTTACTTTGATAAGATAAAAAAGAGGTTATCTAAAAAGTCGAGAAAACGTCATCCTGAGACCCATGTTAAAAAATTACCTAACGTAGGAAATTGAGATATTTCATTAAGATACCTGTTCATTTTTTCCATTGATGAAAAAAAGAACCAAAAAAATCTAGGCTTACGAAACTCTGTCTAAATTTATCGTTCAGCATCTAAATTTTAGGAACTCGCCATTGAGATTGTTTTTATAGAAAATATGTATAGCTCAAACAGCCTAAAATCTTACGGTGCTTACACTTCAAAATTTTACGATAAATTTTCAATAGGCCGGGGAAAATGGAGGCTCTTAAAGTTAAGTATCTAACTTTATAATTAGGTGTTTCAGAAATATGTCGATGGTAATTTATTTCAGAATCTTAACTAATTGAAAATCAAAATCCGTTAGAAGCTGAATCAATTCCGAAAGCTTTCGGGACAGCTTGACGAAATAAGGGCTTTTTAGACAGTTCCTTTATTTTTTTTCAGTGTTGTCCGGTAAAAAATTTAAAGAATGAACCTGAACCCAGTATTTACAGCAGTGTATAGCTTTTTACTATTGTCCATATCCTGCTTTTGCAAATTTTTGAATGGGGGAATCCTTTACAAAATATAATTTCGAAAGTGCCCTGTCTATCAATTAGTTAAGCTCAAGTCTAATTTCTTATATCTAAAAGCGAAGCGGTCTAGTTTCTTTACCCGGACATGAGTGATTTTTTTTAATATTTATTCTATAATCCAAAAGTTAGTGACAAAACCACCTTTGAAAGATCTCTGTCTATATTTATGGGATCGGTTAAACCTACATTATAGATAGGTGTGGCCTGCTCATAACTGGCATTGCTGTATGCAAGGTCCAGATTAATACTTCCAAAAGAATAACCAACTCCTCCGCTATAACCTGTTAGATCACCTACACGATTTTCATTTGTGAAAGGACTTTCTTCAAATTTATATCCCGCTCTTAAGCTGAAATTTTCGATTCTATATTCCCCACCAACCTTATAGGTAGAAGCAGCTTTCATGCTATCTGAAATACTGCTATTAAGATCCTGAAATTCTATATCATTTTCCGGTTTAAATTTAATGTTGGAGTAATCCTTTCTGCCATAATCAAAGCTTAATAAACCTGTTTTTCCGAATAAATAAGCAGCACTGGCAGATATTTTAGAAGGTAATTGAAGACGATATTCAGGATAAATATTAATTATTTGTGGAGATACACTTACAAATTCATCCATGGGAGTGTTAGATTCTAAATATTGGGTGGTTTCCTCCCGTATACTAAACCAGCTTGGGGAATCGTAAGTAAGACCCAGCCTAATATTATCATTCACTTTTGCAATTCCACCCAATTGAAAAGAGAAACCATCGCCATTGGTACTCAAAGAATTTCCAAAATAGACTTCAGTAGTTAAGCTTTCAGGGTTATTATTGAATTCACTTAATTCGGAAGAGTTCTCGTAATTTATAAAGTGAGAGTTTAGATTTAATCCCAGATACAGAAAATCTTTGAATTGAGTCCCCACGTTGAAAGTTAACTTTCCGTTTAATCCTGTGGAGGCATAAGCGTAGCGCTGGTCAAAATTGCCTTCATCAACCAGGGAAAAATATTCGGTATTATCAGGATTGTCGGCTTGTGCTTCAATTACAAAGCCCTGGTACCCCAAGAATGCCTGTTGTACACCAAAACCATAATTTTCACCAAGGAAGGAATATAGGTCAGAAATATTTTCTGATCCCTGTAATTGGAGTAGATCCAATGGCACTCCATTGGCATAATTCAGAAAGTACTGATCTATGGAATTGGTTGAATTTCCGCGAACCACATAATTTTCCTGGAAATTTTTTTCTGTAGAATAATTTAGCCCAAGTGATATTTTTTTCCAGTTGCTATCACTACTGGTGGTAAATACAAAAACACCTCCAATATTGTTTAGATCTACCTCACTGTTATCGCTATTGCTACGACCATTATTGTATAAGTATGAGTTTTCCAGATTTTTATAAGATAAACTCGCCGTAGCGCTGCTGGATAAAAAGACCGCTGAAGAAGCAGGATTTATTCTTATTGCAGAAATATCACCTCCCAGGGCGCCAAATGCACCGCTCATTCCTACAAATCTTGCGGTTCCTGAAAGTTCAGAGGAAGAATATCTATATGCATCCTGTATAGTTTGAGCTTTTAGAGTTGAAATGAAAACTATAAAAGCTATGAGGGCTAAATTCCTTTTCATAGTATTTTAATTTTTATAAAAAAACCTTACAGATTTTACCTGTAAGGTTAATTCGTACTTAGTCTATTTATTATCGACCTCCGCCGCGGCCACCTCTGGAAGATCCTCCGGAGCTTCTTGAAGTTGAACCTGAACTTCTGCTGGAGCTACTTGAGCTTCTTACAGAACCAGATCTGGATGTACCAGAACTTCTTCTGGAAGGGGAAGAGCGATAGGTGCTATTGCTGCTTCTTGAAGAACGTTGATAAACAGGCGAGCTACTTCTATTTCTATCATAATCATAACTTCTTGTAGGCTCAGATCTTCTACTGGTTCTTGTATATACTCTAGCGTCAGAATTTCCTGTATTGCTTCGAACCCTGGAAGTTCCATATTCTGAAGATCTGGAATTTCTTATTTCCCTGATCCTTTCAGAATAAGAACTTCTTCTGCTTGGACCTTCTGAATAAGAGGTCCTGGCGTTTCTCCTGCCATTATTATATGCCACCCTATTGTTATAATGATTATTATAATAGTTGTGATTGTAGAAATATGGGTTGTAAGGATTGTAAAATCCACCATATCCGAAACCGTAACCGAAGCCAAGACCATATCCAAATCCTATATTCCATCCGGGTCTGCCATAAGCAAATGGTCCAAATCCACCCCAGTTTCCAGGCCAGAATGGATCCCAAAATGGATCATAAAAGCCTCCGTAAGGATAGCCGTAGCCATAACCAAATCTCCAGGGTCTGTAAAGGCCACCATAGAGTCCGCCAAATCCATTATTATATATATTCACTGTGTAGGTATCGGGATCTTCGCCCCATGGTGCATTTCCTCCAACATAAGCTACATCTCCACCAACTTCAGAATAATTCTCGTAACCATCATTAGAGCTATAACTGTCTACATCTGTAAAAACATCGCTTTCCAGCACTTCACCAACCATTTCAGATTGCTGTGCGAAAAGGTTTTTATAATAATTATTTTCATTATTAGGTTTAACCTCTGTAGTCCTCTGTTCTGGCTGCTCCCAGATACCAGGCCTGGATTCTCCATAAATGCCATCTGCTTCGTATCCGGAATATTGGTAGGAACCACAGGAAACCAGCGCCAATGCAGCTAGCGGCGCAAGCAATAGGCGTATTTTATTTTTTAATGTATAATAAAGTTCCATTGGTAATTCTTTTTATTGTTGGGCATCTTAAAAATAGTTAGTTTTGCCCGAACGGTTAGTAATATACACCTAAAATTACACAAGTTTTATGCCAAATAAAAGGAGATGGGAAAGAATCTAACGAAGAGAACAGAGGATTATTCAAAATGGTATAATGAATTGGTTGTGAAAGCCGATTTAGCCGAAAATTCTGCAGTTCGCGGTTGTATGGTAATTAAACCTTACGGTTACGCAATATGGGAAAAAATGCAGGCGGAGCTGGATAGAATGTTCAAGGAAACTGGGCATCAAAACGCTTATTTTCCTCTTTTCGTTCCTAAAAGTCTTTTTGAAGCGGAAGAAAAGAATGCAGAGGGCTTTGCTAAGGAATGTGCTGTAGTAACACATTATCGACTAAAGAACGATCCCGATAACGCTGGAAAGTTGATGGTTGATCCTGAAGCAAAATTGGAAGAAGAATTGGTGGTTAGACCAACTTCAGAAGCTATTATTTGGAGCACTTATAAAAACTGGATTCAGTCGTATAGGGATTTGCCTATAAAAGTAAACCAGTGGGCAAATGTGGTTCGATGGGAAATGAGGACGAGACTGTTTTTAAGAACGGCAGAATTCCTATGGCAGGAAGGGCATACAGCTCATGCTACAAAAGAAGAAGCACTTCAGGAAACTGAATTGATGAATAATATTTACGCTGAATTTGCCGAGAGTTTTATGGCTATGCCGGTGATTAAGGGAAGCAAAACCGAAAACGAACGTTTCGCAGGTGCTCTTGAAACCTATTGTATAGAAGCTTTGATGCAGGACGGAAAAGCGCTACAGGCAGGAACCTCACATTTTTTGGGACAAAACTTTGCCAAAGCCTTTGATGTAAAATATGCTACAAAAGAAGGAGGTTTGGAACATGTTTGGGCTACTTCCTGGGGAGTTTCTACCCGGCTGATGGGGGCGCTCATCATGACACATAGCGATGATAACGGCCTCGTGCTCCCTCCAAATCTGGCTCCTATCCAGGTGGTGATTGTACCTATATATAGGAGTGAAGAGCAGTTAGAACAAATATCTATAGTGGCCAATGAGTTGGTTAAAGAGCTTAGGGCTGTGGGGGTTTCGGTGAAATTTGATGATAATGACAATCAAAAACCCGGATGGAAATTTGCTCAATATGAATTACAGGGAGTCCCTTTGAGATTGGCGATTGGGCCTAAAGATCTTGAAAAAGGAACGGTTGAGCTTGCCAGAAGAGATACCCTTACCAAAGAATTTGTGAATAGGAGTGAAGTTGTAGCAAAAATTGAGGCGCTTATGACTGAAATCCAGCAGAGTCTTTTTAATAAGGCAAAAGATTATAGGGACGAGCATATTACAGAGGTAGATACCTTTGACGAATTCAAAAAAGTATTGAAGGAGAAAGGAGGCTTTATTTCGGCACACTGGGATGGAACACCTGAAACTGAAAATAAAATTAAAGATCTAACAAAAGCCACTATTAGATGTGTTCCTTTTAATAGGGAAGATGAGGCTGGAGAATGTGTGCTTACTGGTAATCCTTCTGTTGGAAGAGTGTTATTTGCCAAGGCCTATTAAAAAAATTAAAAATTTTTGTGGAACATTTGCGGCATTGAAAAATAGTTGTATTTTTGCATCCGCATTTGAAACAAAAATGGTCCGTTCGTCTAGGGGTTAGGACGCCAGGTTTTCATCCTGGTAACAGGGGT